>NZ_LXST01000002.1:0-285409 GCF_001648535.1 Eikenella sp. NML99-0057
TCGGTTTCTATCTCTACCACAAACTGCGCTACCGCACCCGGGTGATCCCGCTTGAGGAAGTGGATTTAGGCGACGAGGAAGAGGACGAAGACGAATAACCCCATCATATAAAAGGCTACCTGAAAACCGTGTTTCAAGTTTTCAGGTAGCCTTTTGTGGTTGTGTTATATTGCTTTTTATTTTTACGGTTTCAGGTAGCCCTATGTCATCGCCATCCACTTCCACCATCGCCGCCATTGCCACTGCCGCCGGGCAGGGCGGGGTGGGCGTTATCCGGCTTTCCGGCAGGCAGCTGCTGCCGCTGGCGCAGCAAATCAGCGGCGGCAAAACCCCGCAGCCGCGCCGCGCGCTCCACACCGATTTTGTCGATGCCGCAGGCGAAGCCATCGACAACGGCCTTCTGCTCTATTTCCCCGCCCCCGCCAGCTTCACCGGCGAAGACGTAATCGAACTGCACGGCCACGGCGGGCGCGTGGTGTTGCAGATGCTGCTGCAACGCTGTTTCGAGCTGGGCTCACAACCGGCCGAGCCGGGCGAGTTTACCAAACGCGCCTTTTTAAACGGCAAGCTCGATTTGGCGCAGGCCGAAAGCGTGGCCGACCTTATCGATGCCGCCAGCCAATCTGCCGCCCGTCTGGCCGTGCGCTCGCTTAAAGGCGCGTTTTCCCAACAGATTCACGAGCTGGTGGACGAACTCATCACCTTGCGCATGTTGGTGGAAGCTGCCCTGGATTTCCCTGAAGAAGACATCGATTTTCTGGCCGAAGCCAAGGTGGATGAGCGTCTCGCCGCGTTGCAAGAGCGTCTTGCCCGAGTGCTTGCCCAAGCCGGGCAGGGCGCGATTTTGCGCGAAGGCATGAACGTGGTGCTGGTGGGTGCGCCCAATGTAGGCAAATCCAGCCTGCTCAACGCTTTGGCTGGCGAGGACGTGGCCATCGTTACCGACATTGCCGGCACCACCCGCGACACCGTGCGCGAGCAGATTACGCTTGAAGGCATTCCCATACACATCATCGACACCGCCGGCCTGCGCGATACCACCGACCCGGTGGAGCAAATCGGCATCGAGCGCAGCCGCCAAGCCGTGCAGCAGGCAGACGTGGCCTTGATTCTCATCGATCCGAACGAAGGGCTGAACGAGGCTACCTGTAAAATCCTCGCCCAGCTGCCGCCCGGGCTCAAACGCATTGAAATCCGCAATAAAATCGACCTCAGCGGCGAAGCGGCGGAAAGCTGCAGGCAAAGCGGCCAGCCCAGCGGCGCCGACACCCTGATCAAACTTTCCGCCAAAAACGGTGCCGGGCTCGATTTGCTCAAACAGGCGCTGCTGCGGCAAATCGGCTGGCAGGGCGAAAGCGAAAGCCTGTTTCTCGCCCGCAGCCGCCACCTGCGCGCGCTGGAAGCCGCCCAAGCCGAGCTCGAACTCGCCGCCCTGTGCGGCCGCCACCAGCTCGAACTCTTCGCCGAACACCTGCGCCTGGCACAAAACGCCTGCAATACCATCACTGGCGAATTCAACGCCGACGACCTTCTGGGTGTTATTTTCAGCCGCTTCTGTATCGGCAAATAGAGCGGTTGGAAGGCGAATAAACCACACGTTGTGGACTTGTTTCCCGCTTGCAGTAAGAAAAAGGCTACCTGAATTTTCAGGTAGCCTTTCTGCGAGGCATAACTGTTTTGGAAGGGATATTTTATTAATTAAATGATTGATATTATATAAATTTATTCTTTATGGTGATGATGGGATATTGGAATGGGCTGGCTGCCACAAGCTTCCGGCACATGGCTGGCATGCCCCGATGCAGTTCGCTATAATGCGAGCTATTATTATTTTTATGCAGTTGAATTTCTCAATTCATATTCTGTTTTTAAGCCAACTATATAGCGATACAACTTGGTGGAAATTGAAATAAATTTAGCTATATCGTTTCGATGTTTTCAAACTGCGCCGCTGTGTTTCAGGTAGCCTTTCCACATTTCACGAGGAGAAACCCAATGGATATTTTGTCGCGCCTTCATGCTCTGCCTTTAAGTCGTTTCCACTACCGCCTGCTGGCCTTAATCGGGCTGGGCTGGCTGTTTGACGCGATGGATACGGGCATGGTGTCGTTTGTGTTGGTTACTTTGGCCAAAGAGTGGGGGCTGAGTGCGCAGCAGTCGGGTTGGGTGGTGAGCATCGGCTTTGTGGGCATGGCGCTGGGCGCGGTGTTGAGCGGCTGGGCGGCCGACCGTTTCGGGCGGCGCAATGTGTTTGCCAGCACCATGGTGCTCTACGGCGCGGCCACGGGTTTGTGCGCGTTGTCGCCGAACTTGGCCGCGCTGCTGTTTTTCCGATTCTGGGTTGGCTTCGGCTTGGGCGGGCAGCTGCCGGTGGCGGTGTCGTTGGTGAGCGAGTATGTGCCGCCGAAGGTACGCGGGCGGTTTATCGTGCTGCTGGAGAGTTTTTGGGGCTTGGGCTGGCTGGCGGCGGCGCTGGCCTCGTATTTCCTGATTCCGAAATTCGGTTGGCACAGCGCGTTTGCGGCGGGCTCGGTGCCGCTTTTGTATGCGTTTGCGGCGTGGAAGCGGCTGCCGGAATCGGTGCCTTATCTGATTGCGGCGGGTAGGGCGGAGGAAGCGCACGAATTGGTGTGCCGTTTGGAGGCGGAATCGGGCGTAGCGCAGGCGGCGGAAATGATTGTGCCGACTGTGCAGAAGAAGGAGAAAATCCGCCTCGCGCAGCTGTGGCGGCCGCCGTTTGCCCGCCGCACGCTGATGCTGTGGCTGATTTGGTTCGGCATCGTGTTTTCTTATTACGGGATTTTCACTTGGCTGCCCAAGCTGCTGGCGGGGCAGGGCTATTCGGTGGTGAAAACGTTTGAATATGTGCTGGTGATGATTCTGGCGCAGCTGCCGGGCTATTTTGCGGCGGCGGTGCTGGTGGAAAAAATCGGGCGTAAGGCCACACTGGCAGGCTTTCTTGGCGCGTGTGCGGTGTGCGCCTATTGCTTCGGCCAAAGCGACTCTACGCTGGAAATCATGCTGTGGGGCAGTTTGATGTCGTTTTTCAATCTGGGCGCGTGGGGAGTGCTCTACACTTACACGCCGGAGCTGTATCCGGTGCGCTTCCGCGCGTTTGGCTCTGGCTGGGCAGGCGCGGTGGGGCGCATCGGCGGGATTGTGGCGCCGATGGTGGTGGCCGGTATGAGCGGCAGCGGCGGTTTCGCGCGGATTTTCGTGATGTTTGCGGCGGTGCTGGCGGCGGTGGTGATGGTGATCGTGCTGCTGGGTGAGGAAACGAAGGGGCGCACGCTGGAGGAAATCAGCGCGGATTGATGGGGTGGAGCGCTATAAAGGCTACCTGAAGATTTTGGTTGAGCAGAAACTTTGCTGTATTGTGTTTTTAACTGCGTTGAAACTTCTCTTTCAAGTAGCCTGCCGTTTGGTTTTTGGCTACACTTGCCGCCTTCGGAATAAAGCTTCCGACCAGTCAGGGCAGACCGCGGACATTGCGACCCGGCTTTGCCCGTCGGCGACATTGCGCCGCCGCAAACCCTTATTGAAGGAACACTCCTATGACCACCCTCTCCCCGGTGGCTTTGCGCCGTCAAACCGAGCCAAAGCCGCATCCCACTGCGCAGTATTGGAAAAAATGCGATGTCGAAGCCCTGTTCGGGCTGCCCTTTCTCGACCTCGTATTCCATGCCGCCGAAATCCACCGCCAGAATTTCAACCCGCGCGAAATCCAGCTTTCCACCCTGCTTTCCATCAAAACCGGCGGCTGCCCGGAAGATTGCGCCTACTGCCCGCAATCGGCGCACCACAACACCAATCTGGGCAAAGAGCAGATGATGGATGTGGGCGAAATCGTGGAAAAAGCCAAAATCGCCAAATCGCGCGGTGCCAGCCGTTTCTGCATGGGTGCGGCATGGCGCGGGCCGAAGCCGAAAGATGTGGCCGTGGTGTCCGAAATCATCAAAGCCGTGAAGGGGTTGGGCATGGAAACCTGCGGCACGTTCGGCATGCTGGAAGACGGCATGGCGGAAGACTTCAAAAAAGCCGGCCTGGACTACTACAACCACAACCTCGACACCGACCCCGAGCGATACAACGACATCATCCACACCCGCAAACACGAAGACCGAATGGACACCTTGGGCAAAGTGCGCAATGCCGGCCTGAAAATCTGCTGCGGCGGCATTGTGGGTATGAACGAAACCCGCGCCGAGCGTGCCGGGCTGATTGCCAGCCTCGCCAACCTCGACCCGCAGCCGGAAAGCGTGCCGATTAACCAACTGGTGAAAGTGGAAGGCACGCCGCTGGCCGATGCCGAAGATTTGGATTGGACGGAGTTTGTCCGCACCATTGCCGTGGCACGGATTACCATGCCGCACAGTTTCGTGCGCCTTTCTGCCGGGCGCAGCAATATGCCCGAATCCATGCAGGCGATGTGTTTCATGGCGGGCGCGAACTCGATTTTCTACGGCGATAAGCTCTTAACCACGGAAAACCCCGATGAAGACGGCGACCGCCTGCTGATGGCCAAGCTGGATTTGGTGCCGCTGTCATACCATGCCGAAACCGGTGAGGCGGTGGAAAGGCTACCTGAAAACCACCACGCAGCCGGTGGTTGCGGCGGCGGACATTGCGGCTGTGCGCATTGAGTGTAAGCTTTCAGGTAGCCTGAAGTGGGAAACAAGAAAACAGCATGATTTTATGTCATGCTGTTTTTATGTGTGGGGGAGAGGCTACCTGAAAAAATATTTGCTGCCGTTGGCTGCCAACCGATAGCGGCCTTATTCGTCTTCCTCTGCATGCCTTGCCAAGTGCCGCAGCGCCGCCGCCAGCTCTGGGTGGTGCGCCAAATCATCCGCTGCCGCTAAGCATTGTTCGGCAGCGGTGCGGCTCAGTTTGGCCTGTTTTTCTTTTGGACGCTCCTGCTCCGGCGGGCTGATTTTTACCTGCACTTCGCGCACCTCCGGGCACACCGCTCGCCAAGCCGGCAGCAGCCCCGCCGCGAGCATCCGCAGCCGTGCCGCTGCCATATTGTTGCTTGCATACCAAACCAAAACCCCTTTGCGCACCCGTACCGCCCGGCAATGCTGTTGCAGCTTGGCCGGTAGCCGTGCTTCCAGTGCTTGGGCGGCATGCCGCCAGCTCTCGGCCTGTACGATTAAATCGTGTAGCAGCGATTCGCCACGGCTGAGGTTGTCGCGGCTGTGCAGGCTGTGGCGGCTGGGGTTGAGGCGGTTGAGGTCGGACATATAAGGCTATCTGAAAAGAGGGGTTGGGCAACGGCAAAGCAGGCAGGATACACCTAAAAACCTCATCAAGAGACTACCTGAAAACAGACAAACTGCCGCTGCTGATAAAAAAGCTTGCCCGATGCGCTTGAAATCCTGCCAGGGCGAGCCATATTCCCAAGCGCGAACAGGTTTGATTATGCTAGAATTACCCGTTATTTTACTATCGCAGTGGATTAGATTTGAACCGGAATAAGCCGGCAGGCGAATGCCGCCGCGGTTTGAATCGAGCACACAGGGCAACAGCAATACCGCATAAGGGATTAAATATTTTATGATTACTTCACTGGCCAAGAAAGTGTTCGGCAGCCGCAACGACAGGCTTCTGAAACAATACCGCAAATCCGTGGTACGCATCAACGGCATGGAAAAAGACATCCAGCAGCTCGACGATGCGGCGCTGCAAGCCAAAACCGCAGAATTCAAACAACGGCTCGCCAAAGGCGAAACCTTGGACGACATTTTGGAAGAAGCTTTTGCGGTGTGCCGCGAGGCCTCCCGCCGCACGCTGGGTATGCGCCATTTTGATGTACAGCTTATTGGCGGCATGGTGTTGCACCAAGGCAAAATCGCCGAAATGCGCACCGGCGAGGGCAAAACCCTGGTGGCCACGCTGGCCGTGTATCTGAACGCGCTCGCCGGCAAAGGCGTGCACGTGGTAACGGTAAACGACTACCTTGCCTCCCGCGATGCCGATATCATGGGTCCGCTCTACAACTTCCTCGGCATGAAAGTGGGCGTGATTGTGGCCAATATGGATCAGGCCTCCAAACACGAAGCTTACAACGCCGACATCACCTACGGCACCAACAACGAATTCGGCTTCGACTACCTGCGCGACAATATGGTGCACCAGCTGAGCGACAAAGTGCAGCGCGAGCTGAACTTCGCTGTGGTGGACGAAGTGGACTCCATTCTGATCGACGAAGCCCGTACCCCGCTCATCATCTCCGGTCAGGCCGACGACAACACTGATCTGTATTTGGTGATGAATAAAGTGCCCGCCCAGCTGGTACGCCAAAAAGAAGAAGAGGGCGAGGGCGATTATTGGGTGGACGAGAAGAACCGCACCATATTGCTTAGCGAAGCCGGCCACGAACATGCCGAGCAAGTCCTTACCAGAATGGGCCTGCTGCAAGAAGGAGATTCGCTCTATTCCACCGCCAACATCGCCCTGATGCACCACTTGATGGCTGCTTTGCGCGCCCACAGCCTGTTTAACTTGGACGAGCACTATGTGGTGCAAGACGGCGAAATCGTGATTGTGGACGAATTCACCGGCCGCCTGATGACCGGCCGCCGCTGGTCAGAAGGCCTGCATCAGGCTGTGGAAGCCAAAGAAGGCGTGGAAATCCGCCAAGAAAACCAAACCCTGGCTTCCATTACCTTCCAGAACTACTTCCGCCTCTATAGCAAACTCTCCGGTATGACCGGCACCGCCGACACCGAAGCCTATGAGTTCCAAAGCATCTATGGTTTGGAAACCGTGATCATCCCCACCAACCGGCCGATGATCCGCCAAGACTTCAACGACCAAGTATTCCGCACCGCCGAAGAAAAATTCGAAGCCGTGGTGGCCGACATTAAAGAGCGCCATGCCAAAGGCCAGCCCATCCTGGTGGGCACCACCAGCATCGAAAACTCCGAGCTGGTGTCTAATATGCTCTCCCGCGCCGGCTTGGCGCACAACGTTTTGAACGCCAAAGAGCACGCCCGCGAAGCCGATATCGTGGCACAGGCCGGTAAAACCGGCATGATTACTGTGGCCACCAATATGGCCGGCCGCGGCACCGACATCGTACTCGGTGGCAACGTGAAACATCTCAGCCACATCATCCGCAACAATCCCGATTTGAGCGAAGAAGAAAAAGCCGCCCGCATCAAAGAACTGGAAGACGGCTGGCAGGAAGAGCACGATCGTGTGATCGCTGCCGGTGGCCTGCACATCGTCGGCACCGAGCGACATGAAAGTCGCCGCATTGACAACCAGTTGCGCGGCCGTTCCGGCCGTCAGGGCGACATCGGCTCCAGCCGCTTCTACCTCTCGTTTGAAGACCCGCTGCTACGCCTCTTCGCGCTCGACCGCCACGCTGCCTTGCTCGAGAAACTTGCTCCGGAACGCGGTGTGCCGATTGAAGCCAACCTACTCACCCGCCAGATTGAAAGCGCCCAGCGCAAAGTGGAAGGCCGCAACTTCGATATGCGCAAACAAGTGCTGGAATACGACGACGTGGCTAACGACCAGCGCAAGGTTATCTACAGCCGCCGCAACGAAGTGCTGGAAACCGAAGACAACTCCGCCATGATGACCGAGATGCGCCAAGAAGCGCTCGACAACTTGGTTGATTTGTATATGCCCGCCGACAGCATCGAAGAGCAGTGGGATTTGGTGGCGCTGGAGAAACAGCTGTTTGCCGACTTCCACATTCACGCCCCGGTTACCGAGTGGCTCAAGCAAGACCCCACTCTTGACAACCAAGATGTGAAAGAGCGCGCTTGGAAACTGGCACAAGATGACTACGCCGCCAAAACCGATATGGTAGGCGCCGGGTTGATGCATCAGTTCGAACGCAATATCTTCCTGCAAGTGATGGATAGCCAATGGCGTGAACACCTCTCCGCTATGGACTACCTGCGCCAAGGCATACACCTGCGTGGCTATGCCCAGAAGAATCCGAAGCAGGAATACAAAATGGAATCTTTCGAGATGTTCCAAAACCTGTGGCAGAGCATTCGCGGCGAAACCGCCAGGCTCCTGTCGCAAGTGCGTTTCGAGCAGAATGAGCCGGTGGCCAAGGAAAGTGCTCCCGTGCAAATGGCCTATCAAGAAAACCATGCTCCAGCGCCGGATATCAGCTACTTGGCTGTTAATGGCAGTACTGCCGAAGCCGCTGATTTTGCCGAGGACGACTTCAGCCCCGAAGCCCTTACTGCCCGCGGCCAAATGGTACACCGCAACGACCCCTGCCCTTGCGGCAGCGGTCTACGCTACAAACAATGCCACGGCAAATTGGACTAAACTACTCTGTTTAAACTAGGTAAAAATAAAGGCTACCTGAAATTTCAGGTAGCCTTTGATTAAGCCTGAAGGATTAGTTCTGGCCTTCTTCCGGACGCATATGCGGGAACAGGATAACGTCGCGGATGCTCGGGGCGTTGGTCAGCAACATTACCAAGCGGTCGATACCGATACCGCAACCGCCGGTGGGCGGCAGGCCGTATTCCATGGCGCGGATGTAGTCGGCGTCGTAGTTCATGGCTTCGTCATCGCCGGCTTCTTTCTGAGCCACTTGTGATCTGAATCGATCAGCCTGGTCTTCCGGGTCGTTCAACTCTGAGTAGCCGTTGGCCAGCTCGCGGCCTACTGCAAACAGTTCGAAACGTTCGGTGAGCTTCGGATTGGTATCGGAAGCGCGGGCCAGGGGAGACACTTCAACCGGATAGTCGATAATGAAGGTGGGGTTCCACAGCTTGCCTTCGGCGCAGCCTTCAAACAAGGCCAGCTGCAGGCTGCCGATGCCGGGGGCGGCAGGCAGGTCTTCGCCGTGTTTCACCACTTCTTTTTTCAGCCATTCTTCATCGTTCAGCTGCTCGTCGGTGTAGTGCGGATTGTATTTTTTGATCGCGTCCACGATGGTGAGGCGGTCAAAGCGTTTTTCCAGATCCACTTCTTTACCGTTGTAAGGAACGTGCAGGCTGCCGCAAACGGCGTTGGCGCAAGCGCGGATCACGCCTTCGGTCATGTCCATCATGCGGTGGTAGTCGGAGAATGCCTCGTAGAACTCCATCATGGTGAACTCGGGGTTGTGGCGGGCAGACACACCTTCGTTACGGAAGTTGCGGTTGATTTCAAACACGCGCTCGAAACCGCCTACCACCAAACGTTTCAGATAGAGCTCGGGAGCAATTCGCATAAACAGCGGGATGTCCAGCGCGTTGTGGTGGGTAACAAACGGACGAGCCGCTGCGCCACCGGCAATCGGGTGCATCATCGGGGTTTCCACTTCCAGATATTTTTCACCGATCATGAAGTTGCGGATAGTCTGGATAATGCGAGCACGTTTTCTGAAGATCTCGCGTGATTCGGCATTCACGATCAAATCAGCATAACGCTGGCGGTAGCGGGTTTCCTGGTCTTTCAGGCCGTGCACTTTGTCGGGCAGGGGGCGCAGTGCTTTGGCCAGCAGACGGATTTGGCTTACGCGTACGGTCAGCTCGCCGTGGTTGGTTTTAAACAGCACGCCTTCTGCGCCGAGGATGTCGCCCAAGTCCCAGTGCTTGAACTCTTCGTGAATCTTCTCACCAACACCTTGGTCATTTACGTAGAGCTGGATTTGACTGGAAACGTCTTGCAGGGTGGCGAAACTGGCCTTACCCATATCGCGTTGCAGCATCATGCGGCCGGCTACCTTGACGGTTACGTTCTTTTCTTCCAACTCTTCCTTAGACAGTTCGCCGTATTGGCTCTGCAGGTCACCAGCAAAAGCATTGCGGCGGAAGTCGTTCGGGAATGCTACGCCATGCTTGCGGATTTCTGCCAATTTCTCGCGACGAACTGCCATGACCTGACTTTCGTCTAATTGGGGGGTGTCGGTATGTTGAGATTCATTCATGATATCCATCCATATATTAATGAGAAGCAGTGGTCTCGGGCAGACGGCCTGTCTCTGTGGTTGAAGAACTTCATTTCTGAAGATGCCGTTGCATCAATCGCCCTTACCGTGAGGTTGACGAGGATCAATGTTTGTACATTCATTTGCGGCAAACCTCGCAGCTTTACGCAAAGGCATGGCTGTAAAGTAAAGGAAAGGCGAGGTGTATGTCAAGCGGGTAAATCAAAATTTTTTCAAGTGTTAATGCTTGAGGTGTGGCAATAATGAAAACAATCTGTCTGCAGAACAACTAGATTATTGCGGCGCGAAAGGATTTATGCGGCCATGTCGGCAGCGCGGGCGATGGCCAAGCCTTTTGTTGGCTGAGGTAGCGCGGGTTATCGGGGCATTCGTGTCCAGGGTTCGTTGGCGGTCAGGGGTTGTGTGACAATAATGGTCACGCAGTCGTGGGCGTAGTCGCCGCGGCGAAATCTACAGTTACGTCGTTGTCGATAAGGTGCGCTTCGCCGAAGGGGGGCGGATGATACGGATGATGTAATACAGCAGAGTGCTGGCGTGGGCAAACAGGATTTCTCTGTTGGACAGCATGAAATTGAATAATTCGTGGTGGCGGATTTGGGCGGTGAATGTGGCCACTTCGGTAAATAGTCTGCCCATCGGCAGTTTGTGCTCAAAACGGCTGTGCAGTTGCTCCAGTTAATATAAAGCAGAAAACACGTTCGGAGTCAGTGCTGCCGATGGGGCGGTAGTATTTGCCTTCTTTAGGTTGGAAACCACCAAGGTGGCCGTTGTGGGCAAACAGCCAGTATTTGCCCAATATTTCGCGGATGAAGGGGTGGGTGTTGGCCAGGCCGACGCTGCCTTGGGTAGCCTTGCGGATGTGGGCGATGACGTTGGTGGATTTGATTTGGTAGGTTTTTACCACAAACTCGGCCATCGGCGAGTTGGCGTAGGGTTTGTCGTCATGGAATATGCGCACGCCTTTGTTTTCGAAGAAGCCGATGCCGAAGCCGTCGGCGTGTCGGTCGGTAGGCCCGCCGCACAAGCGGAATCCTTCAAAGGAGAAAATGATGTCGGTTGGGGTGTTGCAGTTCATGCCCCCAAGCTGTACATGATGAGTTCCTCGAGATTAGTTGGTGAAACTGGCAGGCGTTGTGCCGCTATGGTTATTTTAACAACGGCCTTGAGGCTACCTGAAACCTGTTCTGTTGCCATGTCGATATAACGCGTGGTTATATGCTTGCATTTGGAAGGCATGCATTAATTTCAGGTAGCCTTACTGTGTGGGATTAAGGCAAAGTTTCTACTTGAAAGTTTTGGTGAAAATATAGTATAGTTAGCATCTTGGCATTTTTGGCCAAGTTTTTGTTTTGTTCAAAAGGTCGGCCAATCGTAGCTGACCCGTTGTTATATAAGGAAGAATCATGACTTTAGGTCTGGTTGGGCGAAAGGTGGGCATGACTCGCGTGTTTACTGAGCAAGGTGTTTCCGTGCCGGTAACCGTGTTGGAAATGTCTCCTAATCGCGTCACTCAAGTAAAATCCAAAGATACCGACGGCTATTTTGCTGTTCAGGTTACCTTTGGTCAGAAGAAAGTCAATCGTGTAAACAAGGCGGAAGCCGGCCACTTTGCGAAAGCGGGTGTTGAGGCAGGTCGTGGTTTGCATGAGTTTGCTTTGACTGAAGAAAAATTGGCTGAATTGAAAGTGGGCGACGAAGTAACTGTTGCTATTTTTGAAGCTGGCCAGTTTGTGGATGTAACCGGCACCTCTAAAGGAAAGGGCTTTGCCGGTACTATCAAGCGCCATAACTTTGGTGCGCAACGTGCTTCTCACGGTAACTCCCGTTCTCACCGTGTTCCTGGTTCTATCGGTATGAACCAAGATCCGGGTCGTGTGTTCCCGGGTAAACGTATGGCTGGTCAGTATGGTAATACCACTGCGACCGTGCAGCGTTTGGAAGTGGTTCGTGTGGATGCGGAACGCAATCTGCTGTTGGTTAAGGGTGCGGTTCCTGGTGCCGCCAATGGTGATGTGGTTGTTCGCCCCAGCATGAAAGTAGGTGCGTAATGGAATTAAAAGTAATTGATGCTAAAGGCCAGGTTTCAGGTAGCCTTGCTGCTTCCGATGCGCTGTTTGCCCGTGAGTATAACGAGGCATTGGTCCACCAGCTGGTTACTGCTTTTTTGGCAAATGCCCGTTCTGGTAACCGTGCACAGCTGACTCGTGCTGAAGTAAAACACTCCACCAAAAAGCCGTGGCGTCAGAAGGGCACAGGTCGTGCTCGTGCTGGTATGTCTTCCTCTCCGTTGTGGAGAGGGGGTGGTCGTGCGTTTCCAAACAAACCCGATGAAAACTTTACTCAGAAGGTTAATCGTAAGATGTACCGTGCCGGTATGGCGACTATTTTGTCCCAGTTGGTGCGTGATGAGCGCTTGTTTGTGATTGAAGAGCTGTCTGTTGCTACTCCTAAAACCAAAGCTTTTGCTGAGCAAGTGAAAAATTTGGGTATGGAGCAGGTTTTGTTTGTTACCAATCAGCTGGACGAAAACGTATATCTGTCTTCACGTAACCTGCCAAATGTGTTGGTTCTGGAAGCTCAGCAGATTGATCCGTACAGCTTGCTTTGCTATAAAAAAGTAGTGGTAACTAAGGAAGCGGTTGCACAACTTGAGGAGCAATGGGTATGAATCAACAACGTTTGATGAAAGTAATTTTGGCTCCTGTTGTTTCTGAAAAGAGCAATTTGTTGGCTGAGAAACGCAACCAGATGACTTTTAAAGTGTTGCCTGATGCAACCAAGGCAGAAGTTAAAGCTGCTGTTGAATTGTTGTTTGGTGTTCAGGTAGCCTCTGTGACTACAGTTGCAATCAAAGGGAAAGTAAAGCGTTTTGGTCGCACTCTGGGTCGCCGCAGTAATGTGAAGAAAGCTTATGTCAGCTTGGCTGCTGGACAGGAGCTGGATTTGGAATCTGTTGCAGCAGCTGCAGATAAGGAATAAATATTATGGCTATTGTAAAAATGAAGCCGACTTCTGCAGGCCGCCGCGGCATGGTTCGCGTGGTTGCAGAGGGTCTGCATAAGGGTGCTCCTTATGCGCCGCTGGTGGAGAAGAAAAACTCTATCGCTGGCCGCAACCATAACGGTCATATCACTACTCGTCATAAAGGTGGTGGGCATAAACATCACTACCGCGTAGTAGATTTTAAACGCGATAAGGATAATATTCCTGCGAAAGTTGAGCGTATTGAGTACGATCCGAACCGTACTGCTTTCATTGCGCTGCTTTGCTACGCTGATGGTGAGCACCGTTATATTATTGCTCCTCGCGGTATCCAAGCGGGTGCCGTGTTGGTTTCTGGCGCAGAAGCTGCAATCAAAGTTGGTAATGCTTTGCCGATTCGTAATATTCCGGTTGGTACCACCATCCACTGTATCGAGATGAAACCTGGCAAAGGTGCTCAGATTGCTCGTTCAGCTGGTGCTTCCGCGGTTTTGCTGGCTAAAGAAGGTGTTTACGCTCAAGTTCGTCTGCGTTCAGGTGAGGTGCGTAAGATCCATATCGATTGCCGTGCCACTGTTGGCGAAGTTGGTAATGAAGAGCAAAGTCTGAAGAAAATTGGTAAAGCTGGTGCTAATCGCTGGCGTGGTATTCGTCCGACCGTCCGCGGTGTGGTAATGAACCCTGTGGATCACCCACATGGTGGTGGTGAAGGTCGTACCGGTGAGGCTCGTGAGCCTGTCAGCCCATGGGGTACTCCGGCTAAGGGTTACCGAACTCGTAATAATAAGCGTACGGACAATATGATTGTTCGTCGCCGCTATTCAAATAAAGGTTAATTGATATGGCTCGTTCATTGAAAAAAGGTCCATATGTCGATCTGCACCTGCTGAAAAAGGTTGATGCTGCTCGCGCCGGTAATGATAAGCGTCCTATTAAAACATGGTCTCGCCGCTCAACAATTCTCCCCGATTTTATTGGGTTGACTATTGCGGTACATAATGGCCGCACTCATGTGCCTGTGTTTATTAGCGATAATATGGTTGGCCATAAGTTGGGTGAGTTTGCGCTTACTCGTACTTTTAAAGGACACTTGGCTGATAAAAAGGCTCAGAAATAAGGTGAATTATGAGAGTATCTGCACAACATAAAAATGCCCGTATTTCTGCTCAAAAAGCCCGGTTAGTTGCTGATTTAATTCGAGGCAAAGAGGTAGAGCAAGCTCTTAATATTTTGGCATTTAGCACAAAGAAAGGTGCTGAGCTGATTAAAAAGGTATTAGAGTCTGCTATCGCTAATGCTGAGCATAACGAAGGCGCTGACATTGATGAGCTTAAAGTTGTAACGATTTTTGTGGACAAGGGGCCGAGCTTAAAACGATTCCGTGCCCGGGCAAAAGGTCGTGGCAACCGTATTGAAAAACAAACGTGTCATATTAATGTGACAGTAGGAAACTAAGGAAAAGCTATGGGACAAAAAATTCATCCAACTGGCTTTCGCCTAGCTGTAAATAAAGACTGGTCATCTAAGTGGTTTGCTAAGAGCACAGAATTTGCTGCTGTATTGAAGCAGGATATCGATGTGCGTGATTATTTGCATAAGCGCTTAGCCAATGCTTCAGTAGGCCGCGTAGTGATTGAGCGTCCGGCTAAATCTGCTCGCATCACCATTCATACTGCACGCCCTGGTGTCGTGATTGGTAAAAAGGGCGAGGATATTGAGGTATTGAAGCAAGATTTGCACCAATTGCTTGGTGTTCCTGTTCATGTGAATATCGAAGAAATTCGTAAACCTGAATTGGATGCGCAAGTTATTGCTGATGGTATCGCTCAGCAGTTGGAAAAACGTGTACAGTTCCGTCGCGCAATGAAGCGCGCTATGCAAAATGCTATGCGTGCTGGAGCTAAAGGTATCAAAATTATGACTTCAGGGCGTCTGAATGGCGCGGATATCGCTCGTAGCGAGTGGTATCGTGAGGGTCGTGTGCCGTTGCATACTTTGCGAGCAGCTGTTGAATATGCCACTAGCGAGGCTCATACCACCTATGGTGTTATAGGCCTGAAAGTATGGGTTTATAAGGGCGAGACTGGGCAGTTGTTGGAAAATACCAACACTGAGAATAAGCGTAGAAAAGGAGGTGGCCGCCATGCTACAGCCGGTTAGAATGAAATATCGCAAGCAGCATAAAGGTCGCAATACAGGTGTCGCTACTAATGGATACGATGTCAGCTTTGGTAATTTTGGTTTGAAGGCAATTGGTCGTGGCAGATTAACGGCTCGACAGATTGAAGCGGCTCGACGTGCTATGACTCGTCATATTAAGCGTGGTGGGCGTATTTGGATTCGTGTGTTTCCAGATAAACCTATTACTGAAAAACCAATCCAAGTACGTATGGGTGGCGGTAAAGGCTCTGTAGAGTATTATGTCGCTGAAATCAAGCCTGGCAAAGTGCTCTATGAAATGGATGGAGTATCAGAATCCTTGGCTAGAGAGGCGTTTGCTTTAGCGGCTGCAAAATTGCCTATACGTACAACATTTGTGTCCCGGCAGGTAGGTAAATGATGAAAATGATTGATTTAAAAGATAAATCATTGGAGCAGCTGGAGGCTGATCTGGTTGGTTTGTTAAAGACGCAATTTAGTTTGCGTATGCAACATGCTACTGGCCAGCTAAGCAAGAATAGTGAGCTGAAGCGCGTTCGTCGTGATATTGCTCGCGTAAAAACCAAGTTAGCTGAGAAAGGGGTTGGCAATGAGTGATGCCAAAATTATTCGAACTTTGCAAGGTAGGGTGATCAGCGACAAGATGGATAAAACAGTAACCGTCTTGATTGAGCGCAGAGTAAAACACCCCTTGTATGGTAAGATTATCCAGCGATCCACTAAAATTTACGCTCACGATGAGCGAAATGAGTGCAAAGTGGGTGATGTGGTGGTAATTGCTGAGGGTCGCCCTTTGTCCAAGACAAAGTCATGGGTTGTCCAAAGCCTGCTTGAGAAGTCTCAAGAAATTTAGTTGTAATTTTGGTATTTTTGTAGGCGAGGTCTTGCAGTAGGAAAGAAAAGGCTGTAGACTCCTCGCCTTTCTAGCTTCTAGTTTCCTAGGAGTTTCTCCCTGTCGGGGCCAAAACTGATCTATTTTGGTAGATGCTGGTCATCTATTTGAGACTAATGATAGGTTAAGTTGGTTTTAAAAAGGTAATGACATGATTCAGATGCAGACTATTTTGGATGTGGCTGATAACTCTGGTGCTCGTCGCGTTATGTGCATTAAGGTGCTTGGTGGTTCTAAGCGCCGTTATGCAAGCGTTGGTGATGTTATTAAGGTATCGGTTAAGGATGCGGCTCCACGTGGCCGAGTGAAAAAAGGTGATGTATATAATGCTGTTGTTGTTCGTACAGCTAAAGGCATTCGTCGTGCAGATGGTGCGTTAATTAAATTTGATAATAATGCTGCTGTACTGCTGAATACTAAGCTTGAGCCTATGGGTACGCGCATTTTTGGGCCGGTAACGCGTGAATTGCGTACTGAGCGGTTTATGAAGATTGTTTCGTTGGCTCCTGAAGTGATCTGAGAGATAAGATTATGAGTAAAATTATTAAGGGCGATCATGTTGTTGTTATCTCGGGTAGAGATAAAGGTAAGCAGGGGCAAGTTACCCGTTTGTTAGGTGATAAGGTAGTTGTTGAGGGAGTGAATCTTGTTAGGAGGCACCAAAAGCCTAATCCTATGCGTAATATTGAGGGTGGTGTGGTTGTTAAAAATATGCCTATTCACATTTCAAACGTCGCTATTTATAACAAAGAGACGCAGAAAGCGGATCGAGTTGGTATTAAGTTGATTGATGAGAATGGCAAGGTTAGACGTGTGAGAGTGTTTAAGTCTAATGGTGCTGAGTTGGCTTAAGTTGAGCTAAGGAAATTTAGGTATGGCACGGTTGAGAGAGTTTTATATTGAGACGGTTGTTCCTGCGTTGATGTCGCAGTTTGGGTATAAGTCCATCATGGAGGTTCCTCGTATTGAAAAAATAACATTAAATATGGGGGTTGGTGAGGCAGTTGCTGATAAAAAAGTGATGGAGCATGCTGTTAGCGATTTGGAAAAAATTGCTGGGCAGAAGCCTGTTGTTACTTTGGCTAGAAAATCAATTGCTGGGTTTAAGATCCGTGATGACTATCCGGTTGGTTGCAAGGTTACTCTTCGTAAGGAGAGGATGTTTGAATTTTTGGATAGATTAATTTCTGTAGCTTTGCCGCGTGTTAGAGACTTTCGAGGGGTGAATAGTAAATCTTTTGATGGTCAAGGTAATTATAATATGGGTGTTCGTGAGCAGATTATTTTCCCTGAGATTGAGTACGATAAGATTGATACACTTCGTGGGTTAAATATCACGATTACTACTACTGCGAAAACGGATGAAGAGGCAAGAGCATTGCTTTCGCTTTTTAAATTTCCATTTAAGGGATAATCATGGCAAAAAAAGCTCTTATTAATCGAGAAGCTAAACGCGTTGCGCTTGCAAAAAAGTATGCTGCAAAGAGGGCTGCAATTTTTGCAGTAATTAATGATGCTGGGGTAAGTGATAAAGAGCGATTTGAGGCTCGTTTAAAGCTTCAAGCTATTCCTCGAAATGCATCACCTATTCGTCAAAGAAGACGCTGTGCTTTAACGGGTCGACCACGTGGCACCTTCCGTAAGTTTGGCTTAGGGCGTACTAAGATTCGCGAGATTGCGATGCGTGGTGAGATTCCTGGTGTTATTAAGGCCAGCTGGTAAATTTAAGGATAAATAGTAATGAGTATGCATGATCCTATTTCTGATATGCTGACTCGCATTCGTAATGCGCAGCGTGCAAATAAAGCTTCCGTTGCTATGCCTTCTTCTAAGGTGAAATGTGCAATTGCTAAAGTTCTGCAAGAGGAAGGGTATATTGATAGCTTTTCGGTGTCTTCTGGTGTGAAGCCCGTTTTGGAAATTCAGTTGAAGTATTACCTGGGAAAGCCGGTAATTGAGCAGATTAGGCGAGTTTCTCGTCCCGGCTTAAGGGTGTACAAGGGTGCAGATTCAATTCCGCGAGTTATGAATGGGTTGGGTATTGCTATCGTTAGTACATCCAAGGGCGTGATGACTGGGCATAAGGCTCTTGCCTCAGGTGTGGGTGGTGAGTTGTTGTGCATCGTGGCTTAACTTTAAGTGGCCAATTAAGGAGCTTTATTTAAAATGTCTCGTATAGCAAAAAATCCAGTGCATGTCCCTGCTGGTCTTGATGTTGAGCTTGGGGCTGGTAAGTTGGTAATAAAGAATAAGAGTGACAAGTTAAGTGTTGCAGTGCCTAGTAGTATCTTGGTTCAGTTTGCTGATGGGCAGTTAGTATTTTCTGCTGTTACTGATACTAAAGAAGCAGATACAATGTCAGGTACTATTCGGGCGATTGCAGCTAACATGGTTAAAGGGTTGGCTGAAGGATTTGAGAAAAGGTTACAGTTGGTTGGTGTGGGGTATCGTGCACAGGCCCAGGGCTCTACCTTAAATCTTTCTTTGGGATTCTCGCATCCTGTTGTTTATGATATGCCAGCAGGTGTGTCTGTTCAGACACCGTCTCCCACGGAGATAGCGCTGAAGGGCGCCAATAAGCAAATTGTAGGGCAGGTAGCAGCTGAAATTCGTGGTTTTCGACCTCCTGAGCCTTATAAAGGTAAGGGTGTACGCTATTTGGACGAAGTGGTAGTTTTGAAAGAAGCAAAGAAAAAATAGCTAAGGAATTGCATTCATGGATAAGTATACTAGAAGAGCTCGTCGCGCGCATAAAGCGCGTGCGCGCATAAAGCAACTTGGAGAGATTAGGTTGTGCGTATTTCGAAGTAATAACCATATTTACGCACAAATAATTGATGCAAGTGGTGGTATTGTTTTGTCTCAGGCTTCCACAGTAGAGTCAGAGGTAAGAAAAAGCTTAGACTCATGCAGTAATGTTCAAGCTGCATCTTTAGTGGGTAAAAGAATTGCGGAAAAAGCTAAAGCATTAGGTATTGAAAGAGTTGCTTTTGATAGATCTGGTTTTCAGTATCATGGGCGTGTCAAAGCATTGGCAGAGGCCGCTCGTGAAAATGGCCTGAATTTCTAGGATAATAGTTACAGATTTGAGGATCAGATAATGGCAAAGCAAGATATTGAAGAACGTAATGATGGCTTGATTGAAAAAATGGTTGCCGTTAATCGTGTCACCAAGGTGGTTAAGGGTGGTCGAATCATGGCGTTTTCAGCACTGACAGTGGTTGGTGATGGTGATGGCCGTATCGGAATGGGTAAGGGTAAATCTAAAGAAGTGCCTGCTGCGGTTCAGAAAGCTATGGATCAGGCTAGACGTTCAATGATTAAGGTATCATTGAATAATGGAACTATTCACCACGAGGTGGTTGGTAAACATGGTGCTACAAAGGTGTTTATGCAGCCTGCAAAAGAAGGTAGCGGTGTAAAAGCCGGTGGCCCAATGCGACTAATTTTTGAAGCAATGGGGGTTCATAATATTTCTGCAAAAGTACATGGTTCTACTAATCCATATAATATCGTTCGAGCCACTTTAGACGGTTTGGTAAAATTATATACCCCGAGTGAGGTGGCAGCTAAACGCGGTATGTCTGTGGAAGAGTTAGGGGTTTAAGATGAGTACGCAAAAGACAATTATTGTAACGCTTACTAAGAGTTTGATTGGTACGGTTAAATCTCATCGGAAGTGTGTCCAGGGCTTGGGTTTGCGCCATCGGCATCATTCAGTTGAAGTGTTAGATACTCCTGAAAATCGTGGAATGATTAATAAAGTAAGTTATCTCTTGAAGGTTGGGGGCTAATTATTTATGTTTTTGAATACAATTCAACCATCTGCAGGCTCTATCCATGTTAAGCGTCGTGTTGGACGTGGTATTGGTAGTGGTCTTGGTAAAACGTGTGGTCGTGGACATAAAGGGCAAAAAAGCCGTGCTGGTGGATTTCATAAGGTTGGTTTTGAAGGCGGGCAGATGCCTCTTCAACGCCGCCTTCCCAAGAGGGGTTTTAAGCCAATCTCTTCTTTGAAAGCAGCAGTTATTACTTTGTCTGACTTGAATAAAGTAAATGGTAAAGAGGTTGATATCCTAACATTAAAACAAAACGGCTTATTAAACTCTGAGGTGAGCGCGGTTAAAGTGGTTGCTACTGGGTCTATTGCTAAAGTACTTACTGTTCGTGGCGACGTTAAGGTTACCAAAGGTGCTCAGGCAGCTATTGAGGCTGTTGGTGGGGTTGTAGAGTTGTCTTGATATTTGTTGAAAATACCGAGAGGTGGCTGTAATTAGGAATTTAGCAAGAATGAATGATTTGAGAAGACGCCTGTTATTTTTGCTCGGGGCTCTTATCGTCTTTAGGGTAGGGGCTCATATTCCTGTACCTGGAGTCAATGCTGCAGCACTCGCTAATAGTTTTAAGGAAGGTAATGCCGGTATCTTGGGGATGCTTAATCTCTTCTCTGGTGGTTCTTTAGAGAGGTTTAGTATTTTTGCCATAGGAATTATGCCATATATTTCAGCATCTATTATTATTCAATTGGTTGCTGAGGTACTACCATCGTTAAAGGCCTTGAAAAAGGAAGGGGAAGCGGGACGCCGAGCTTTGACCAAATATACTCGTTGGGGAACTCTGATTGTTGCGATAGTACAAGCATTTACAGCGGCAGCGTTTGTTTATCAGCAACCAGATCTTGTAGTGATTGGACGGTCAGAGTTCTACATTTCTACAATTACGTGTCTGGTAACCGGAACCATGTTCTTGATGTGGCTTGGAGAGCAGATGACTGAGCGTGGTATTGGTAATGGTGTTTCATTATTAATTACAGCAGGAATTGTGGCTGCTCTCCCTAGCGCGGTTAGTAACTTGTTGAATCTGGCAATTACTGGTGCTAGTGGCTATGGGGCAATTCTTTTTGTATTGTTCGGTGGGTTGTGCCTGATCTATATAGTTGTTTATATTGAGAGTGCTCAGCGTAAGATTCCTATTCATTATGCGCGTCGACAAATCGGGAACCGAATTGTACAAGGACAGAAAACCCATTTGCCATTTAAAATAAATATGGCAGGCGTGATTCCTCCAATTTTTGCATCTAGCGTAATTTTATTCCCGTCTCAAATTATTGGGTGGTTGGATAAAAGAGTGGATGGTAATGTATTTGTTGATTTTATCGCTGCTAATCTTTCCCCAGGTAAATCTTTATATTTGGTAGTATTTGCAGCGGCCATAATTTTCTTCTGCTATTTTTATACTGCGTTAGTATTTAGCCCAAGAGAAATGGCTGAGAATTTGAAGAAAAGTGGGGCTTTCATCCCAGGTATTCGGCCAGGTGAACAAACCTCAAATTATTTGGAAAAAGTGGTTATGCGCCTTACCTTCTTTGGTGCGTTGTATATAACTATTATTTGCTTGATTCCAGAGTTTGTTACGGGAGTGCTCGGCATTCCATTTCATTTGGGTGGAACGTCTCTTCTTATTTTGGTTGTTGTTACTATGGACTTTGGTACTCAGGTTGCTTCCTATCGTATGAATCAGCAGTATGAGCATTTAATGAGGAAAGGTTCAGCTAAGAAGTAATTGTACTATGTAAGTAAAGAGATTATGGCTAAAGAAGATACTATACAAATGCAGGGCGAGGTATTGGAGACTTTGCCTAATGCGACTTTTAAAATTAAACTGGAAAATGGCCATGAAGTATTAGGACATATTTCTGGGAAGATGCGAATGCACTATATCCGGATTTCACCTGGTGATAAGGTTACTGTAGAAATGACACCTTATGACTTATCCCGTGCTCGTATCGTTTTTCGAGCTCGTTAAATCATGAAAAGGAAAATAAATGCGTGTTCAACCATCGGTAAAGAAGATTTGTCGCAATTGCAAGGTTATTCGTCGCAATCGCGTTGTGAGAGTGATCTGCACAGATCCACGTCATAAACAGCGACAAGGCTAATTGTTTAAAATAAAATATGCTATGCTTGTGTAGCTTTTCGTCTTAAAAGGAAACGAAGAATGGCTCGTGTTGCAGGAGTGAATATTCCTAATAATGCCCATGTTGTAATTGGTTTGCAGGTAATTTATGGTATTGGCGCCAGTCGCGCAAAATTGATTTGTAATAATGCAGCTATTGCTCCTGATATTAAGGTAAAGGATTTGACAGAGGGGCAGTTAGATGCTTTGCGTGAGCAGGTTGCGCAGTATGAAATTGAAGGTGATCTGCGTCGTGAAATTACTATGAATATCAAACGACTGATTGATATGGGTTGTTATCGTGGGTTTCGTCACCGTCGTGGTTTGCCATGTCGTGGGCAGCGTACTAGGACTAATGCCCGTACTAGAAAAGGTCCTCGTAAGGCAATTGCAGGCAAAAAGGGTTAGGAGATTAAGTTAAATGGCTAAAGCAACTACAGTTGCGCGTGCGCGTAAAAAAGTACGGAAAGTAGTGAATGATGGTATTGTCCATATTCATGCCTCTTTTAATAATACTATAATTACCATTACTGATCGACAGGGTAATGTTCTGTCTTGGGCTACATCTGGTGGTGCAGGGTTTAAAGGATCTCGTAAAAGCACCCCTTTTGCCGCTCAGGTAGCTGCTGAAGCAGCTGGTAAGGCTGCGCAGGAATATGGTGTGAAAAATTTGGAAGTTCGCATTAAAGGGCCTGGGCCTGGTCGAGAGTCTTCTGTTCGTTCTCTAAATGCTATCGGTTTTAAGATTGTAAGTATTACCGATGTTACTCCATTGCCTCATAATGGATGTCGTCCACCTAAAAAACGTCGTATTTAATCTGGAGTAATTAACTTATGGCACGTTATATTGGCCCTAAATGCAAATTAGCTCGTCGTGAAGGTAGCGATCTTTTTTTGAAAAGTGCGCGCCGTCCTATTGAGTCAAAATGTAAACTTGAAAACGCTCCTGGTCAGCATGGTGCAAGAAGAGGTCGTTTGTCTGACTATGGTATTCAGCTACGTGAGAAACAAAAAATCCGTAGATTATATGGTGTGTTAGAGAGACAGTTCCGCCGTTATTTTGCTGAATCCTCACGTCGTAGGGGTGCGACTGGCGAGCTGTTGTTGCAGCTGCTTGAGTCACGTTTGGATAACGTGGTATATCGCATGGGTTTTGGTTCTACTCGTGCGGAAGCTCGTCAGTTGGTATCCCATAAAGCAATTTTAGTGAATGGCGAAGTAGTTAATATCCCGTCTTTCCAGGTAAAAGCGGGAGATACTGTCTCTGTGCGGGAAAAAGCTAAAAAACAGGTTCGTATCCAAGAATCATTGCAATTGGCTGCTCAAATTGGCTTGCCAAGCTGGGTTTCTGTAGATGTCGATAAGCAAGAGGGCGTATTTAGAAATATGCCTGACCGTGCTGACTTGTATAGTGATATTAACGAGCAGTTAGTGGTTGAGTTTTACTCAAAATAATTTCATTGGCTCAAAAAAGGGGGCAGTTAAATGCAAAACAGCACCTATGAATTTCTGAAGCCGCGACAGATTGATGTAGATGCTTTGTCTGCAACGCGTGCAAAAGTTTTTATGGAGCCATTTGAGCGGGGTTTTGGTTATACATTAGGCAATGCGTTGCGCCGTATATTGCTATCATCAATGAATGGTTTTGCACCTACAGAGGTGGTAATTGACGGTGCACTGCATGAATATTCTACTTTAGATGGTGTTCAGGAAGATGTTGTAGACATATTGCTGAATATTAAAGGAGTGGTATTCAAGCTTCAGGGACGTGATTCGGTCCAGGTTAGCTTAAATAAATCAGGTAGTGGGGTAGTAACTGCTGCTGATTTGGAATTGCCGCATGATGTGGAAGTAATTAATCCAGAACATGTTATTTGCCGCTTGTCTGATAATGGCAAGATTGAACTGACAATTACTGTAGAAAAGGGTCGTGGCTATCAAACTGTTAGTAGCAGGGATGATGACCACAAGCAAATTGGCGCTATTCATTTGGATGCCAACTTTTCTCCTGTTCATCGTGTTAGCTTTGAGGTTCAGGCTGCTCGTGTGGAGCAGCGGACGGACTTGGATTGTTTGGTTTTAGATATTGAAACCAATGGTGCAATTGATCCGGAAGAGGCAGTGCGTCGAGCAGCTCGGATACTGATTGATCAAATGTCGGTATTTGCTGACTTGGAAGGGACACCGGTTGAAGAGTCTAAAGAAGAAGCTCCGCATATCGACCCGATTCTGCTACGCCCAGTAGATGATTTGGAATTGACTGTTCGTTCAGCGAATTGCTTGAAAGCTGAAGATATCTACTATATTGGTGATTTGATTCAGCGAACCGAAACCGAATTGCTGAAAACCCCGAATCTTGGCAGAAAATCTTTAAACGAGATTAAAGAAGTATTGGCTTCAAAAGGCTTGACCTTGGGCTCAAAATTGGATGTGTGGCCACCTGTTGGTTTAGATAAGCCTTAATATTTAATTGAAAAGGATAATAAAATTATGCGTCATGGTAATGCCAACCGCAAATTAAACCGCACAAGCAGCCATCGTGCAGCGATGTTGCGTAATATGGCTAATTCGCTTTTAACCCATGAAACTATTGTAACTACTCTGCCTAAGGCTAAAGAGTTGAGACGAGTAGTAGAGCCTTTGATTACTTTGGGTAAGAAGCCTTCTTTGGCTAATCGTCGTACTGCCTTTAACAGAACTCGCGACAGAGATGTTGTAGTGAAACTGTTCGATGAGTTGGGTACTCGTTTTGCCAGCCGCAATGGTGGTTATGTTCGTATTTTGAAATATGGCTTCCGTAAAGGTGACAATGCGCCGTTAGCATTGGTGCAATTGACCGATTTGGCCGCTGAAGACTCAAATACTGAGGCTGCATAACTGTTTGATTGAGCTGTTGCTGAAAGCTGAATTCTGTGGATTACATAGAATTCGGCTTTTTTTATTTGTTGGGCTTTGAATTAAGCTTTATATTTGTTCCAAATAGGGATGAGACAAGGTGGTAAGTTGCGGACAGCACAGAGGAGTGTGGCAAAGCAAACTAAATTTATATTCTATTTATGCAACAATTAAATGGCCAACTCCTTCTTTCTTCAAAGCTCTCTTCTGAAAGGCGTTGAATCTAATCGTCCCATATTTGGAATCATGCACAACTCCGCTACTTTTGCTGAACTTCGGTGTAGTATCCTATCTTGATGGACAGGACACTAATCCCGTTTATTCAGTGCTCTCAATTCTTATGATTGGCACACTATTTTCAGGCAGCTTTGTTCGTATTCCAGCTGCGGATACTAATCTACCCCCGCAATAGCTATCTGCTACACCTCCTATCCAAGCATCGGTATAATCCCTTAAGGTTAGCCAGATCCACCAATCGGCCGGCTAAATACATTCCCAATATAAGGCAGTATAGCAAGCTAATACATAGCCAAGACTAGGCTAATTTGCTAGCAACCCTGTGTACAAAATGCTTTCCTGCAACCAACACACCAATTATCTAATAAGGATACCCACCATGCCCTACCAAGTACAGCTTCCCATCGTTATCACGCCTGCTGATCTGCCTCTACATTGCAGCGGCCCCACGCACGAAGCCTGGGATGGCCAACCGCGTGTATTTTTGCCGATTACCTCCAACGGCAGCATCGAATGCTCGTATTGTGGCAGCATCTATCAGCTCAACGGCGAAGTAGGTGGGCATCACTAACGCTCTGGTTTTAGTATAGTGGGGCAGTTCGCAACTGTTACCGCCTTGGCCCTCTTAGCATTACTACAGGAATCCCTCTATAACGGCATACCAAAGCCGCCAGAGTCTGCCTGAAAAATGTCTACGCCGCTGTTCTATAGCGAACGTTAAATTCATTCGCTATATCCCGCCGATTCCTTGCCATGCCCAAAAATATCCTCATCATCTCTCCTTCTTGGATTGGCGATTGCGTGATGACGCAGCCGCTTTACCGCCACCTGCGCGAATTGCATCCCGGCTGCCGGATTGACATATTTGCGCCCAAGTGGTCGATGGCCGTGTTCGAACGCATGCCCGAAATCAACCGGATTTTGGAAAACCCCTTCGCTCACGGCGCATTGCGGCTGCGCGAGCGTTGGCGGCTGGGCAAAGAACTGGCGCGGTGCGGTTATGACCAAGTGATCGTGTTGCCCGGCTCATTTAAATCCGCGCTGATTGCCCGCGCCGGTGGTATCGCGCAGCGCACCGGCTATGTGGGCGAGAGCCGCTATCTGCTGCTCAACGACATCCGCAAGCTGGATAAGGCCGCGTTGCCGCTGATGGTTGATCGTTACACCGCCTTGGCCTACCCGAAAGGCGTGCCGTTCGAACCGCGCCCCGGCGATTTCCCCCGCCTCGCCGTTTCCGCTGCTGCCAGCGAAGCCGCCATGCAGACACATGGTTTGGACAACGCCCGGCCAATCGCCGCCTTCTGCCCAGGTGCGGAATACGGCCCGGCCAAACGCTGGCCGCCGCGCCATTTTGCCGCGCTGGCCAAACGCTATGCCGCCGAAGGCTATCAGATTTGGTTGTTCGGCTCGGCCAAAGACCATGAAACCGCCGAAGAAGTGCAGCGGCTTTCAGGTAGCCTCTGCACCAATTTGTGCGGGCACACCAGCCTTTCCGAAGCCATCGATTTGCTCGCCTTGGCGCAAATCGTGGTGTGCAACGATAGCGGCCTGATGCATCTGGCTGCCGCGCTGAGCCGCCCGTTGGCCGCCGTCTATGGCTCGTCCAGCCCCGAGCACACCCCACCCCTGAGTCCGCACGCGCAGGTGGTGAGCCTGCACCTCGAGTGCAGCCCCTGTTTCAAGCGCGAATGCCCGCTGGGCCACACCGACTGCCTCAATAAGCTCGAACCGGAATTGGTGCACCAAGCAGGCTGCCGTGCCATCTGCTCTCGCTTCCCCGAACAAACGCCGGAAACCCCCGCAAAATGAGTGTGCCCACCACCTTAGTCTGGTTCCGCCACGACCTGCGTACCGACGATCAGCCCGCCCTGCAAGCAGCCGCCCGCAGCGGCCGTCCGCTGCTCGGCCTGTATGTCTGGCCGAGCGAAAGCACGCTTACGGCGCGGCGGCGCTATTTTATTTGGCAGAGCCTGCGCGATTTGCAGGCGCGGCTGGCCGAGTGCGGTATTCCGCTGTATGTGCGTGAAGGCAATCCCGTGCAGGCGGTGGCCGAAACGGCGGCACATTGCCGCGCGGTGGAAATAGTGTGTGCAAGCGACGGGGCTGGGCAGGGCGCATTACGTGCCGCGCTGGAAAAGCAGGGCTGCCGTTTGTACAGCGTGGCCGACGGCTTATTGCAGCCGCCCTTCCAATTTATCCGTGAGCCGTATTTCAATGAGCCGGCCTTTGCCGCGTTTCAGGTAGCCTGGCAGGCCGCGTGTGTTGAACAATATGCCTCTTGGCAAGCGCCGATCTGGCCTCCGCCGGATTTGGCTGCGCAGCAGCAAAGGCTACCTGAAAATTTGAAAATCGCCGCGCTGCCTGTTGTCCCTCGAGCCGTGCTCACCATTCCCGGTGGCGAAACTGCCGCCCAGCAGCAGCTGGCCGAATTTTTGCCGCGCCTGCCGTATTACGCCGTGCTACGAGACCTGCCCGCCCAACACGGCAGCTCGCAGCTCTCGCCGCATCTGGTGCTCGGCACGCTGTCGGTGCGCCGAGTGTGGGCATCAGCCGGTAACGTGCCTGATGCCGCCGCTTGGCACGAAGCTTTGGCACGGCGCGAATTTTGGCAGCATTATTTCCGCCAATATCCCGATGTGTTGCAGCATGGCCTGCCCGAACACCGCGCCGCCGGGCAGACCAATCAAGCACTGCTGGCCGCTTGGCAGCAAGGCATAACCGGCTACCCGCTGGCCGATGCCGCCATGCGCCTCTTGCGCGATACCGGCTGGCTGCCGCACAGCCTGCGCCGTTTCTGCGCCGCCTTTTTCTGCCGCGTGCTGGGCGGCCGCTGGCAGGATGGTGCCGACTGGTTTGCCTGCCAGCTGCTGGATTTCGAGCCCGCCGCCAATAGCGGCAACTGGCAGCTGGCAGCCGGTTTGGGCGGCAAGCGGGTTGAGCGGCAGCCCTTCAACCCCGTGGTTTGGTCGCAAAAGCTCGATCCCGACGGCCAATTCATTCGCCGCCATTTGCCGCAGTTGGCGCACCTCGATAGCCGTCGTATCCATGCCCCGTGGCTGGCCACAGCGGAAGTGAACACCAACGGCTACCCAGCGCCGGTAGTAGATTATCGGGCGCGCTAGGGCAGGGCGATGAAGAGGCTACCTGAAAAACGGTTAACTTCGTTGCCGCTTTCAGGTAGCCTCTAGCTTTGGCGCTATAATTCCGCCTTTCCACAACCAACGACTGCTTGCCATGTACCGATTGATGAGCGATGCCGCTAACCTGATGCGGCTGCGATTGCGCCCTGCCGAAGAATACGCCTACTCACTGCCGGATTGCCTGGGCGCGCTGGTAATGGTGGCTGCCGTGAACACAGCGATGCTTTCGCCCGTGCTGACCGGGCAATACGACATGATGGTGTTTGTGTTTTGCCTAAATTTGGTGAAATGGCCGGTGTTTGCCGGCGTGATGACCCGGCTGATGGGCGCACTCGGCGGCCGGCGGCAATCCTTGTGGGGCTACACGCTGCTCACCGATGTGCTCACCGTGCCAGCCTTGTTGGTGCTGTATGTGCCTGCTTTGGCGCTGTTGCTGCAAGTTTGGATGGCTTGGGCGTTTGCCGTGGGTGTGATGGGCTATGCCCGCCTCTGCGGCGTGCGTCTGTGGCAGGTGTTGCTGGGCTATTTTGCTGGTTTCTGTACTTTATTGGTAACGGCCATGGTCGTTATGGTATTGTTTGCTTCGGCCGGTATCATCAACCAAACGCAATTGGAGCAGAATATGCAGCGCTGGCAGGAGCAGATGAGCGCGCCACAGCAACAGAAATAAACGGCTGCTTGAGCATATGGAAAGGCTACCTGAAAACAAATTTTCAGGTAGCCCTTTGCTTGCAGGTATATGCTGCTTAACGGCCGTCTATCCGGCGTATGGCGGCATCCACTTTGGCGCGGCGCTCGGTTTCCTTGGCGCGGGTTTGGTGCAGCAGTTCTGCAGCGGAGATGCCGCGTTTGGGGGCTTCTGCAGAGGCGTATTCGGCTATTTTGCTGTCGAGATAGGTTTCAATCTCACGGCGCAGACGGGCGCGTTCGACTCGGCTCTCGGCGCACAGTTTGCCCAAATCAGCGTTGGTGGGGCGGGCCGTATGGCTTTGATTTGGAGATTGCCTAGCTTGCTGGCGGCATTGATCCACTTTGGGGTGGTTAAACAGCAGTATCATGGATAAATCGTTGAAATAGCTTGATGCTTCCGGGCTTTCCCGATAACAGAGCGTGCCGTTGGCCAAGGTGTTGGTATCTTTAATTAGCTGCTCGCACTCGGCAGCCAGTGAGGCATGGTCGGTGCCTGGCCGGGTTTGAGCAAAGGCAGGCACGGCGAAGGAGGCCAGTAGCAGGAGGGCGAGGGATTTTTTCATAATATTGATTCCTCTAGCAGAGTTGCTTCAGCAAGAAACGGCAGTAGAATGTATCAGAAAAGGCTATCTGAAAGCAAGGTTTCAATGCAGCACAGTAGTGTAGTGTCTGCGAAGCTAACAATTTTCAGATAACCTTTCCGCATTTAGCAAACCTTATCCCCGGGCTGAGCACCAGTATCGGGGCTGAGGATACGGGAGGAGCCGTCTGGCAGTTCGGCGGAGAGAATCATGCCTTCGGATATGCCGAATTTTGCCATTTTGCGTGGGGCGAAGTTGGCGACGGCGATAACCATGCGGCCGTTCAATTCGGCAGGGTTGGGATAAGACGCGGCGATGCCGGAGAAAATGATGCGTTTTTCAAAACCGAAATCGAGGTCGAATTTTAAGAGTTTGGTGCTGCCTTCGACGGCTTCGCAGTTCAATACTTTGGCAACGCGCATGTCGATTTTCATGAAGTCGTCGAAGCTGGCCTGCTCGGCAACTTTTTCGTATTTGCTGTCTTCAACAGGCGCGGCTGCGGCGGCAATGCTTTGTTTGTTGGCTTCGATTAAATCGTCCACTTGTTTTTGCTCCACTCGTTGCATTAAATGTTCGTATTTGTTGATGGCGTGTTCGCCTAGGGTTTCGCGCGTGTTCGCCCAGGTAATCGCGTCCAGATTGAGGAAACGCGCGGCGTTGGCGGCGGTTTGCGGCAACACGGGGGCGAGGTAGGCGGTCAGCATGGTGAAGGCGTTGATGAGTTCGCTGCATACTTCATGCAGGCGTTCGTCCTGACCTTCCTGTTTGGCGAGCTCCCACGGCTTGTTGGCATCGACGTATTCGTTCACCGCGTCTGCCAATGCCATGATGTCGCGCAGGGCGCGGGCGTATTCGCGGTTTTCGTATTGCTCGGCGATGCCGTCGCTTTCGGCAGCGAGTTTTTGCAATAACAGGCTACCTGAAACGTCTTTCAGACGGCCTTCAAAGCGTTTGGCCAGAAAGCCTGACGCGCGGGCGGCGATATTGACGTATTTGCCGACGAGGTCGCTGTTTACGCGGGAAATAAAGTCTTGCAGGTTCAAATCGATATCTTCGATTTTGCTGTTGAGTTTGGCGGCGATGTAGTAGCGCATCCACTCGGGGTTCAGACCTTGTTCCAGATAGGATTTGGCGGTAATGAAGGTGCCGCGCGATTTGGACATTTTTTGTCCGTCCACGGTCAGGAAACCGTGTGCGTACACGCCGGTCGGGGCGCGGTGGCCGGAGAAATGCAGCATGGCGGGCCAGAACAGGGCGTGGAAATAGAGGATGTCTTTGCCGATGAAGTGGTACATCTCGGTTTGGCTGTCGGCTTTGAAGTATTCGTCAAAATCGATGCCGATACGGTCGCACAGGTTTTTAAACGACGCCATGTAGCCGACAGGCGCGTCCAGCCAAACGTAGAAGTATTTGCCCGGCGCGTCGGGGATTTCGAAACCGAAATATGGCGCGTCGCGAGAGATGTCCCAGTCGGACAGGGTGGTTTCTTCGCCTTCGCCCAGCCATTCTTTCATTTTGTTGAGGGCTTCGGCTTGCAGATGGGGCTTGCCGTCGTGCGGGTTGTTGCCGGAAGTCCATTCTTTCAGGTAGCCCGCGCATTTGCCCAGTTTGAAGAAGAAGTGTTCGGATTCGCGCAATTCGGGTTTGGCACCGGAAACGGCGGAATACGGGTTAATCAGTTCGGTCGGGGAATAGGTCGTGCCGCAGACTTCGCAGTTGTCGCCGTATTGGTCTTGGGCGTGGCATTTGGGGCATTCGCCTTTGACGAAGCGGTCGGGCAGGAACATTTGTTTTTCAGGGTCGAAAAGCTGCTCGATGACACGGCTTTCGATTTTGCCGTTGGCTTTCAGCGCGCGGTAAATCTGTTCGGAAAACTGTTTGTTTTCAAGTGAATGGGTGCTGTAATAATTGCTGTAGCCGATGTGGAAGCCGGTGAAGTCGGCGATGTGCTCTTCGCGCACTTTGGCAATCATGTCTTCGGGCGCGATGCCTTGTTTTTGCGCGGCCAGCATCACGGGCGTGCCGTGGGTGTCGTCGGCGCAGCAGTAGTGGCACTCGTGGCCGCGCAGTTTTTGAAAGCGCACCCAAACGTCGGTTTGAATGTGTTCGACCATGTGGCCGAGGTGGATGCTGCCGTTGGCATAGGGTAGGGCGGAGGTAACCAAGATTTTACGTTGCAGTGATTTGGTCATGATTAGCGGTTGTTGGAAAGATGGAAATGGGCGGTATTATGCCACAAAGGGCCTGCCCTTAGCAGACGCAAAGGCTACCTGAAATTGAGCTTTGCCGTGCTGAATTGCAGCAGCGCTTTCAGGTAGCCTGTGTGCTTAGGGCTGTTTGTTTTGCTCTTCTGTTTTGCTTTTTTCCGGGAACACGAAAGAAACGGCCACGCCCAAGGCCAGTACCACCAGCACCACCACCAGCGAGGCGTTGGGCGAAATTTCGTAGCCGTGTTGGAACAGGTGCTCGGAGGCGGAAAGCGCCAGTTTTACCGCGATAAAAAACAGCAGCGCCACCACGGCTTTTTCCAGGTGTACCAAATAGCCGCGCAGGGCTTCGAGCACGAAATACATGGTACGCAGGCCGAGGATGGCGAACATCATGGCGCTGTACACAATCAGCGGCTCTTTGGATACGGCAATCACCGCCGGCACGCTGTCGAAGGCAAACATCACATCGGAAATCTCAATAATGGCCAAGCACAAAAACAGCGGCGTGGCCACTAGTGCGCCTTTTTTCACCGGCTGCGGGTGGTGTTGCTCTGGGTGTTTCAGGTCTTCGCCGGCCGGCTCGAGGCGCACGTCGGGGTTTTGGCGGCAAGCTTCGGTAAGCTCGTGGCCGTGTAGGAAGAAATTGTGCCCATAGAGGTGCGGCCATACCGGGAAGAAACGGTGCACCCAGCGGTAGGCCAGGTGTTCGGAGTAGTCTTTGTTGGCTTCCTCCTCTTCATCGCGGCGCAGCATCATGACGCCCGTCCAGCCCACCACTACGGCAAACACGAGCTCCACATACGGCCCCAGCGCCATCAGGCCGGTGCCGATGGCCACGAACACCATGCGGAACACAATCGCGCCGATGATGCCCCAATACAGCACACGGTGGCGGTAGGCCTCTGGGATTTTAAACCAGGAAAACACGGCCATAATCACGAATAAGTTGTCCACCGACAGCACTTTCTCCAGCGCATAACCGGTGAAAAACAGGCTGGCCATCTCGCTGCCGTGGTGGAACCACAAATAGCCGCCGAACGCCAGCGACACCGCAATCCAAAACACCGACCACAGTGCGGCGCTTTTAAGCGACATGGGCTTGTCGCTGCGGTGGGCAAACAGGTCAATGGCAATAGCGCCCACGGAGAGGACAACGAAAACGGCAACGGTTTCCAGCGGGAAACCTAAATGGGTAGTCATAAGGGAAATCCTTGTAGTGGTGTGTAATGGGCTACCTGAAAAACCGGCTATACCTGAACAAACATTTTGTAATACTCAATTTCGCCGCACGCAAACGCAATCACCAGCCGGTCTTCGCTTTGGGGATTTTTTGCCGCCCATGCTGCCGATGCACACGCCCAGGCCGGGGATGGTGAGGTAGTAGTTGTCTTCCACATAATCGTATTGTTCGTTCCAGGCGGCAATGCTCTCGGCAGAGAACACGGCCAGGCTGTTTAGCGTGGGGTTGGTGTGCTTGTTGCAGATGATGGATTTCAATTTCTTGCCCTGATTTTCATACACCAGCTCGCAGGCAGAGCGGTATTCGGTGGTTTGGCGCAGGATGTTGTCGATTAGGATTTTCGAGGCCTCGCCCCATTCTTGGTTGATGCTGTCGAACGTGCTATCCAAACGGAATATTTCCGAGTTGGTGCGTACCGATTCGAAGGGGGTGATGATGAAATTGTTCATATCAGGCAAGTTCTTCTGATTAGGCGTGGGGTGATGCAGAGGCTACCTGAAATTTCAGGTAGCCTGTTGCGATGCGGCATTGTAATTCATGCTGCCTGCGGCGGCAGCAAAATTTGCATATTGCTGCAAAATGCAGCACAGCTTGCCTTCTATACGGGCGGGCAAAGCGTAATTGAGGCTACCTGAAAACCCCGCCGTGCAAAAATAGCGGCGTGGCGTTTCAGGTAGCCTTTGCTATGGCTGTCTAGCCGGGCTTACTGCTTGGGCGGCAGCTCTTTAGCCAGATAGAGCCAGGTTTCAATCACGGTATCCGGGTTCAACGAAATGGTTTCGATGCCTTGTTCAACCAGCCATTTAGCGAAATCCGGGTGGTCGGACGGGCCTTGGCCGCAGATGCCTATGTATTTGTTCAGCTTGCGGCAGGCTTTGATGGCTAGGTGCAGCATCACTTTCACCGCCGGATCGCGCTCGTCGAAGGTACCGGCAATCGGGCCGCCGCTGTCGCGGTCTACGCCGATGGTGAGCTGGGTCATGTCGTTGGAGCCGATGGAGAAGCCGTCGAAGTATTTCAGATACTGTTCGGCAAGGATGGAGTTGGTAGGCAGCTCGCACATCATAATCAGACGCAGGCCGTTTTTGCCGCGTTCTAGGCCGTTTTCTTTTAGTGCTTTCACCACGGCTTCGGCTTCGTGCAGGGTGCGCACGAAGGGAATCATAATTTCCACGTTGGTGAGACCCATTTCGTCGCGCACGTATTTCAGGGCGCGGCATTCGAGCGCGAAGCAGTCTTTGAAATCGGGTGAAATGTAGCGGGCGGCGCCGCGGTAGCCGAGCATGGGATTTTCTTCGTGCGGCTCGTAGATATTGCCGCCGAGCAGGTTGGCATATTCGTTGGATTTGAAGTCGGACATCCGCACGATAACCTTTTTCGGATAGGCGGAGGCGGCGATGGTGGCGATGCCTTCGGCCAGTTTGTCCACGTAGAAATCTACCGGTGAGGAGTAGCCGGCGATGCGCTCGTTAATCTGCACCTGCAGTTCGGCATCTTGGCGGTCGAATTCGAGCAATGCGCGCGGGTGGATACCGATTTGGCGGTTGATGATGAATTCCATACGCGCCAGGCCGATGCCTTCGCTGGGTAGGCTGGCAAAGCCGAAGGAGAGCTCAGGGTTGCCCACGTTCATCATGATTTTCACTGGCGAAGCAGGCATGTTATCCAATGCCAAATCAATTACCTCTACTTTTAGCAGACCGTCATAAATCAGGCCGGTGTCACCCTCGGTGCAGGATACGGTTACGCTTTGGCCGTGAGTGAGCACATCGGTGGCGTTGCCACAGCCCACTACTGCCGGGATGCCTAATTCTCGGGCGATAATGGCAGCGTGGCAGGTGCGGCCGCCGCGGTTGGTAACGATGGCGGAGGCGCGCTTCATCACTGGTTCCCAATCCGGATCGGTCATGTCGGTCACCAATACGTCGCCGGGCTGCACTTGGTCCATCTCGGCGGCGTTTTTAATCAGGCGCACGGTACCTTGACCGACTTTTTGGCCGATGGCGCGGCCTTCGCACAATACGGCAGATTTGTTTTCGATGCGGTAGCGGCGCAGGGTGCTGTTGCGCTCTTCCTGCGATTTCACGGTTTCGGGGCGAGCCTGCAGAATGTAGAGCTTGCCGTCCAAGCCGTCGCGGCCCCATTCGATGTCCATCGGGCGGCCGTAGTGCTCTTCAATAATCAGCGCGTATTTGGCCAATTCAGTGATTTCTTCGTTGCTGATGGAGAAGCGTTTGCGTTCGGCTTCGTCCACATCTACCACCTGCACAGATTTGCCGGTTTCGGCGGTGTCGGTGAACACCATTTTAATCAGTTTAGAACCCATGGTTTTGCGCAGGATGGCGGGGCGGCCGGCGCGCAGGGTGGGCTTGTGCACATAGAATTCGTCGGGGTTTACCGCACCTTGCACTACAGTTTCACCCAACCCGTAGGAGGCGGTAACAAATACTACCTGGTCGAAGCCGGATTCGGTATCAATGGTAAACATTACGCCAGAAGCGCCAGCGTCGGAGCGCACCATACGCTGTACGCCAGCAGACAAGGCCACCATGTCATGTGCGAAGCCTTTGTGCACACGGTAGGAAATGGCACGGTCATTATAGAGCGAGGCAAACACATGGTGCATCGCTTCCTTCATGTTGTCCAGCCCTTGGATATTGAGGAAAGTTTCCTGCTGGCCGGCAAAAGATGCATCCGGCAAGTCTTCAGCAGTGGCAGAAGAGCGTACGGCCACGGAGATTTGGTCGGTGCCCGCGTCGGCCACCAGTTTATCCCAAGCGGCTTTGATGTCGGCTTCTAGTTCAGCCGGAAACGGAGTATCCAAAATCCACTGGCGGATTTGTGCGCCCACTCGTGCCAGTTCGGTCACGTTGTCTACATCCAGCGCAGCCAGCGCGACGGAAATGCGCTTGTCCAAGTCGTTGTGCGACAGAAACGCACGGTATGCTTTGGCCGTGGTAGCAAAACCACCGGGCACGCGCACGCCTTTTTCAGCCAGCTGGCTGATCATTTCTCCCAGGGAAGCGTTTTTGCCGCCCACCTGTTCCACGTTGGTCATACGCAGATTTTCAAACCAGATTACATTGTTGCCAGACATGATTCTATTCCGTCCTGTGGGTAGTTAAGGGAAAGCGGCAGTATTTTAGCCGCTGGCTGGGTTTCTGTCATGGGCTATAGCTGAAGCACATGCTTTTTTCCTGCTGCGTTGGCTCGTCTTGCTGTACTGCCTGTACTGTTGGCTCGTTGCCTTGTAGGAAAACTACACCCAAACCTGGACCGCAAAAGCTGCTAGAATAAGTCGTTTTTAAGCATATTTACGCATCAATAATTTATTAGGAATCCCACTAGGCTAGCTGAAAGGAACACCAATGCCACCCTGCACACGCCACGCCATCTTTATTTCCGACCGCACCGGCCTCACCGCCGAAGGCATGGGCGACGCCCTGCTCAACCAGTTCGACAGCATCGAATTCAAACGCTTCACCTACCCCTTCATTGATACTCCCGAAAAAGCTGAACGCATTGTGGCCGAAGTGAATAAAATTGCCGATGGCTGCAATCTGCGCCCCATTATCTTTACCAGTATCGTCAGCGAAGACATCCGCCACATCATCCGCAACTGCAACGGCCTACACCTGAGCTTTTTCGATGCCTTTATCAATAAACTTGAAGAAGAACTCGGCACCCAAGCCGTATTGCAGGTGGGACGCACCCACAGCATCCAAAACACAGAGCGCTACGATGCCCGCATGGAAGCCGTAAACTTCTCCCTCAACCACGACGACGGCGTATCCGCCAAAGATCTTGCCGACGCCGACGTAATCCTCATGGGCGTATCCCGCAGCGGTAAAACCCCCACCTGCCTCTACCTCGCCCTGCAATACGGCATCCGTGCCGCCAACTACCCGCTTACCCCCGACGATTTGGACAACACCGACCTGCCGCGCATGGTTAAGCCCTTCAAATCCAAAATCTTCGGCCTCACCATCGATCCCGCCCGTTTGCACCATATCCGCACCGAACGCCGCCCCAACTCCCAATATGCCAGCCCCGAAAACTGTCGGCGCGAAGTGCGCGAAGCCGAATCCATGTTCCGTCAACACAGCATCCCCCACACCAGCACCACCCATAAATCCGTGGAAGAGCTTGCCGCCAGCATTATGCTCGCCTGCAAACTGCAACGGCGCACATAAACTGCACTGCTGCAATATGAAGAGGCTACCTGAAAATACGGTTTACCGTTTTCAGGTAGCCTTTTGTATGGCAGGTCGGCATTACCATGCCGATATAGGGCTCCGTCTGTTCCTTTGGGTTTCAGGTAGCCTCTAGCAGTACAGCTAGGCCGCCAACTTGCTTTGCTATAATCCCCGCATCCAATCCGCTATTCGCCAACCATGCAACTCACCAAATACCTGCAAGCCCAAGGTATCGGCAGCCGCAAACAATGTCGCCAGCTGGTCGAACAAGGGCGCATTACGATTAACGACGAAGCTGCCGAGCAGCCTGCTGCCGAAATCGAGCCCGACCAAGTGCAGCGTCTCGCCATCGACGGCGAAGAGCTCGCTGTCATCCCCCTGCCGCACTACTACATCCTGCTGCACAAGCCCGCCGGCTACGAAACTTCGCACAAACCGCGCGACTATCCCAGCGTGTTTTCCCTGCTACCCGACCACATCCGCGCCACCGAGCCGCAAGCCATCGGCCGGCTCGATGCCGACACCACCGGCGTGCTGCTCATCACCAACGACGGCGCGTTCAACCACCGCCAAACCTCGCCCAAACACCATGTGGGAAAGCTCTACTGCGCCACGCTCAAGCATCCTGCCGGCGAAGAGCTGTGCGCCGCCCTGCGCCAAGGCGTGCTGCTGCACGACGACAACGAAACCGTATCCGCTGCCGCGGCCGAATTGGAAAACCCGCACAGCCTGCTGCTCACCATCACCCAGGGCAAATACCACCAGGTAAAACGCATGGTGGCCGCTGCCGGCAACCGCGTGGAAGCCCTGCACCGCCTGCGCTTCGGCGATTGGGAGTGTGATGATTTGCTGCCGGGGCAGTGGCGCTTTATCCAGCCCGAGGATTGAGTGGCTCGGGTATTTGAGGCTACCTGAAACAATGTTGGGGCGGGTATATAACGAAAGTATTTCCCTTCTGTACGGCATTAGCCCGCTTTGCCGTACTCTTGTATTCGCGACGGCCTACTGCTTGTGTCGAAAAGTGGATGTAAATAAAAGCTACCTGAAAATTTCAGCTTCGCAGAAACTTGCTGTGCTGCTTTTCAGGTAGCCTTTTCACGTCTTCTCGATCAGTCTGCCTGCCATTTAAAGCTGTGATCGCAGAAGGGCAGGAACAGCAGCTTGGTGGCGCCGACTTGGATGATGTCGTTGCGTTGCAGGGTGGGCTCGCCACGGATAGTGCTGCCGTTAAGCATGGCAAGGTTGCGGCTGCTGCCGCGCTCAATGAAGAACTCGTTGGCGTGGTGGTCGTATACCACGACGGCATGGGCTTCGTGGCTGACGGTGTTGTCGCTTTGCGCGCCGAAATCGAGGCAGACTTCCAGGTCGGCGTTGCGCCCGATTCGGTTTTCCCCTTGAATCAGGCGGAAATCGGTGCCGTACCCTTGGCCTTCGGTAATAACCAGCCAGCCGACCACGGGGAATTCGCACATGCCTTTGGCGCGGGCTTCGGCATCGGGTCGGTTGCTCATGCCGATGATGTGGGTTTTCAAGGCAGGGTTGCCATTTGCCGTAGTGGTGGAGTTATCAAGAATTTGGGTCTTGGCACTTTGGGCAGCCAGTCCCTGCGAATCGGCAGTGAGCATTTGGGTGCGTTCGTTGGCGAGAGCCGGGGTGGCTACACTGTAGGGGCTGCCGGAAAAGCCAGAATCTCCGCAATAGGGGCAGTCGGCCTGTACTGCGGAGTCGTAGTAGTGTTTGCCGGCAGCACAGAGAGTCATTGCCATGCTGTGTTCCTTTTATGATTGGGTGAGTTGGTAGGCAATATCGCGGTTGGCCAGATAGATGGTTTGGCCGGGACGCAAGGTGGTGCGGCTGATGCGCTGCTCCAGGCTGTCTACAAAGGTGCCGTTGGTGGATTGCAGGTCTTCCAACACAACGTTGCCGGCTGCATCTACGCTGATACGGCAGTGGCTGCCGGAGATTTGCTGGCGGTTGATCACCACGTCGTTGCCGCTACTGCGGCCGATGCGGACGGTTTGACCGAGGTAGAGTGCGATGGCGGGCAGACCGGCGCTGAGCGGTTGTAGGGTGGCGGTAATACGAGGTTGGGCGGCTTGTGGCGAGCCCATGCTGAAGCGGGCAATGTTTTCGTCGGCAGTCAGTTGCAATACATCACCGGCGTTTAAAACGGCACGGGTGATTTTGCTGCCGTTTACATAGGTGCCGTTGGTGCTGCCCAAGTCTTCCACCTGTACTTGGCGGCCGTCGAACAGCAGTTGTACGTGGCGGGCGGATACCTGTGCTTGGTTGATAATAACGGAGGCGGGTGCGCTGCGGCCGATAATCGTGGGTTTGCCGGCCGGCAAGACGATATTGCTGCCGCCACAGAGTGCAGAGAGTGTAACGCTACCTGAAATGCCGGCTTGGGCTGGCTGCGCCTGTTGTACCTGCTGCGCGCCGACGATGCGGCGGATCAACTGGGAGTTGATCGGCGGATTGGAGCCGGCTTTCACTTGTTTTTTCAGGCGCAGCAGATACACGCCGCCGCCGCCGGCCAGCAATATCAGCAAACCCATGCCGCTATAAAGCAGGGTGAGCTGGCGCTTAGTGCTGGCGGTGGCGCTGTCTACGCATTCGTTCTTGATTTGGGTGAATTTGACGTTGTGGCTTTGCAGAATCGGTACAAGTTCGGAATTGGAAACGGCAATAACAGTATTAACCTGTTCTTTGTGCGCACCTTCGTTGGTGCCGACCACCTGGCCGCAGCGGTTTACCAGCGGGCCGCCGCTGTTGCCACCGCTGATGGGGGCGTGGTGTTCCCAGTAGCTGCGGTTTTCGTAGTTTTTGAATTCGCGTTTGAGCGTACCTTCGGCAATTACCGGCTGGATGTAGGCATTGGGGTCGCCGAAGCCGAAGCCGGAGGTAATATCATCGGAAGCACCGGGGAAACCGATGGAAAACACCGGTAGGGTAGGTTGGAGGAATTTTTCGGCAGCCAGCGGCAGCGGTTTGCCAGTGAGGCCGTGCACTTGCAGTAGGCTAAGATCTTTGGCACTGTCGCTGAAAATCTGCTGGGTGGAAATTAGCTCTAGGTGGGGGGCAATGGTGCGCACCACAAACACTTCCGGCTTGCCCAGCTGTGCCATCTCACCCACATCTGCGTTAGCAACGTGGTCATTGGTTACGAGGTGGCCTTCTGTCGACACCAAATAGCCCGAACCGTGGCCGGCAAAGAGGTAGATTTGGCCGTTTTGTTTGAAGAGGGTAAGGTTCTGCCCGTTTTGTGCGGCAACGCGCACATAGCCGTTGCTGTTGATTTCCGAGAGCATCTGCGGGCTGACCAGCTGCGAGGCGATTTGCGTCGGCAGCGGCACGCCTATCCATAGGCGGTATACCGATTTGGCCGCGCTCAAAACATCGGGCTGATTGGCGCTGGCCTGCCAGGGCAGCATCAAAAGGGATAGCAGCAGAAATTTTCGCCAAAAGTGTTTCATAGAGGTTCCTTAATTGATTGTGCAGATGGTGTTATCGGGTTTGCGGCGCAGAGGAGTCAGGCGGCGTCAGTGGTAGCGGCACGGAAGCAGCGGGTGGATTTTTCGGGTTGGATACGACAGAGGGTGGCTCAGATGCAGGGGTAGGAGAGGCCGGTGTATAAGGTTCGGATGTGGCCGGTGCAGAGGTTGCGGATGCGGAGGAAACATCCTCGTTTGGCGGCATGTGCTGGGTGTGGCGGTCGGATGTGAACCACCAGGTACCAACTAAGAGGGCACCCAAAATAAAGCCAATGATAAGGCCTTTGGCTGGGAAGCTGGGGGTGGATGGTGCGGGCGGGGGGCTACCTGAAATTCGGGTAGAGAGCGTGGACTCGCCGGTGGTAGGGAGGGCTTGCGTAGACAGGTCGTGCACTTGGGTAGCGGGCGAGGTTTGTTTGGCAGTTGCCTGTACCAAAAGTAGCGAGGTATTGTCTTGATGCGGATGCCGTTTGGCCTGCACAAGGGCCAGTAGGGTGTTTACTTTGTCTTCGAGGCTACCTGAAGCAGCTATAAGGGTTTGCTCGATTTCCTCATCGCTTAAGGTTTGCACACCGTCGCTGGCCAAGAGCAGTAATTCGCCGGGAGAGAGTGTGCCGGAGGAACAATCGATATGGGCGATGTCTTTGCCCATTACGGCGCTGGTTACGGCATGACGGGCGGGGTGGCGGTCGGCGGCTTCGCTGCTGATTTCCCCCGCAGCGATCATGCGTTTGAGATCTTCGGCAAAGGCATGGTTGGCATTGATGCGGCGCAGGCTGCCTTGGTCGTAGGTGTAGAGAGGGCTGTCGCCGACGCTGATGTAGCTGTAGCGGTTGTCGGTTTCGTCTACCACCACGGCAATAACGGTGGTGCCCATACCTTCGAGTTCTGGCTGTCGGCGCAGGGTGTCGGACAGGGTCTGGTTGGCTTGGTGCAGGGCTCGGCGCAAATCCTGCTCAGCTTCGTGTAGGCCATATTGTTGAAAATAGTCTAAAAAGGCAGCTACTACGGTTTTGGCGGCAATTTGCCCGCCGCGCTGCCCGCCCATGCCGTCGGCCAGCACATAGAGTTTGTGCTGGGGAGAAAGCACCAGGTTGCCCAGTGCGTCTTGCTGTTCTTCACGTTGGCCGATGTACTGGCCTTGATGGAAATTGATCTGCATAGGTACTCCTTCAGCGGCCATCTGATACCGCAATTGGGCAGCAGGCTACCTGAAAACTATGTGGCAGAAGGGGCTGGTTTATGGACAGTCGCTGCCGGATACTGTGCCATCGACAAGGTGTTTGCCGTTTTTGTCGTAGAAGGCAATGATAAGGGTACCGTTATGCTGGATCAGCCACGGGCTGATATTGGGATCGGTACAGGAGGTTTTGGCCATAGCTGGGCCGATAGCACTCTGCAATTCGTTGAGCTGGTCGTTGTTGAGGTCACGGAGGTGCAGGTCGGTCATGGTAATCTGCATTATCAGTTCGTTGCTACTCTCGACATAGACGGTTTTGTCCCAACGCACACCGTCGCTGATCATTTGTGGCAGCTGTTTGTTAATTTCGTTGAGATAAGCAGCCGAGATACCGGTGCCGTCATTCTTGCCGCTATCGTTTTCGGCGGGCTGCTCAGGTTGGGTTTGGCTGGCGGGTGGCAGTACTACCGGTGTATCAGCAGCAGTTGAGGCAGTGGGTGGGGAGGCAGGTTCGCCGTTTTTATCACTGTCGCGCATCAGGACGGAAGCGGCGATAACCAGCACTACCAACATTGCTGCAACGATGCTACCCCACAACAGCCATTTCGATTTGCTGCTGGTCGCTGCTGGAGCAGTTTTACGCTGTTTGGGTAGCACTTTCCCGTGCACGGCGGTTTGTGTCGGGTAAGAGGCTTGGGTGGTATTGCCGGCTTCGGGGAGGGAGGCAGCCTGAGATGGAATTTCTGCCAGTCCAAGCAGTGCCTGCTGCATATCCATAGCATTTTGGAAACGGTTTTCGGCACGCACGTTGAGAGCGTAGTCGATGGCGGCAAGGAAATGATGGCTGTAGCGGCCTTCATAGCGACTGCCGGCCAGCTTGGGTTGGGTATCTTCGCCGGCGATGCGGGCGGGGGCTTCTTCAATCAGCTGGTGGGTAATGGATTGGTAAATGCAGGCGCCGATACTGTATAAATCCAGAGCAGGCATGAAAACATCGCGTGAGTGGTATTGTTCGATAGGGGCGAAAGGAGGGGTAAGGATTTGGGTAAGTGGTCGGCTTTTTTGGCCGACAGCCTGCCGGGCGGCTCCGAAATCAATTAATACCGGGGTTTGGTTTTCGGTGATGAAGATATTTTCTGGTTTGATGTCACGGTGCAGCAGCTGGCGCTCGTGAATATATTTCAGGCCTTCAAGCAAGGGGATAAAAATACTGGCCAGCTCATTTTCACTCGGTCTGGGGTGTTCTTTAATCCATTGGTGCAGGGTGATACCGCGCAGATAGGGCATCACAAAATAGGCGGTGCCGTTGGCCTCGAACAGGTCGGTTACCTTGACTACGTTGGGGTGGCTTAAGCCGTAGAGCAGCTTGGCTTCGTTGAAAAAGCCGTTTAAGCCCCAGTTGAAGATTTCCTGGTCACTGCTGCTTTTGGCTTGAATGGTCAGCCCTTGAACGCGAACGCCGCTGTCGGGCAGGTATTCTTTGATAACGTGTTGCGAGCCGAAATGGATATGTTCGGCCAGATAGGTGATGCCGAATGCGCCGGAGCCGAGCACTTTGAGGACGATGTAAGTGTGAAGCTGGCTACCTGCAACCAGCGCGTCTGCCCGTTGGACGTTTTGCTGCGTCATAAACACTATCCTTTACCAAAACCTGCAAATAATCCACATTGCCCAGTATTATATAAAGGAAGTTTGAAACAAGGCAATTTCCGCAGTCAAGCAAAGTGGTTAATTTTTAGGATGTTGGAAACTGGTAATGACTACAGAGAGGTTCTCAATGGACCAATACAATATTAGGGCAGAGTACTGTAGATGGCATCAGGAGTGCTGTGGAGAGGAGTAATGCTGCCCCCGTATTGATTGGGAAAAAGCGGTAAGATAAAGGTTTCCTGTTTTTACATCTTAGCAGCGATTATTGTTATGGCTACCTGAAACTTTTCAGGTAGCCTGCTCCCATCTTCCCATTTCATGCCTCAGTTAAACATTACTTTCTCTGCTAATCCTGCCACCATATGAAGCCCCACCGTTTGCCTATATAATCGCCGCCATCACACACCGCACGGAAAATCATTATGCCTCCTTTGCTCACTGCCGCCACCAATGCCGATTGGCTCGACCAACTCGGTACCAATCTGCACACCTTTTTGCTCAGCCTGTTTTCGCGTGAGGAATTCGGGCTGAACCAGCTGCTCGGCAGCTTATCCAAAACGCTTGGTTGGGTGGATTTGGTGTTGGCGTTAGCTTTGCTGGTGGGGGCGTATTTCCTTTCCAGCCGGCTGCTGGGCAAGATGCCGACGGAAGACGGCAAGCCGCATTTTTTGCGCCATATCGGGCGCCGCATTGCTTGGCCGCTATTGATGCTGCTGGGTGGGGCGTTGGCTTTGGGCGGCTGGTTTGCCTTTTTCGGGGCAACGGCGGTGTGGTTCCGCCTGCTGGTGATGGCGGCGCGTTGGATGATTTTGATTCGGGTGGTGCTGGCGGTGTTTCATTCGGCGATTCCGGCCAACCGTTTTTCCGAGCGGATGGAATCTTCACTGGCCGCTGCGCTGTGGGGCGCGTTTCTGTTGTGGGCTTCGGGCATTGACGATTTGATTCTGGCCTGGTTGCGCGGCTTGCAGTTTTCAGTTGGTTCGGCGCGGCTTTCTCTTTATACCGTGCTCACCGGATTGTTGTGGGTAGGCGTGATGCTGGTGGGCGCGATGTGGCTGTCGCGCTATATTGATGCGCGGCTCAAAGGCAGCACGCGGCTAGATCCGAACCTGCAAATCGTGCTTTCCAAATTGGCGCGCTCGTTGCTTTTGGTGTTGTCGGTGTTGATTGCGCTGCCGCTGGTGGGCATTGATTTAACCGTGCTTTCCGTGTTCGGCGGCGCGTTGGGTGTGGGCTTGGGCTTTGGTTTGCAGAAAATTGCCAGCAATTATGTGTCGGGCTTCATTATTTTGGGCGACCGCTCGGTGCGCCCGGGCGACCGGCTCACGGTGAACGGCTTTACCGGCTATGTAACACAAATCACTTCCCGCTTTGTGGTGCTGCGCAGCGGCAACGGGCAGGAGGCGCTGATTCCGAACGAAACCTTCATCACCTCCACCGTGATCAACGAATCCTACACCGGCAAATCCCTGTGGCAGAGTTTAGATGTTCAGGTAGCCTACCATACTGATTTAACCCAAGCGATTGAGATTCTGCAGGAGGCTGCTGCCGCGCAGGAGCGCGTGAAGGCTGATCCGCCACCTAAGGCCTATCTGATTGATTTCGCGGATAACGGCATCAATCTGCGGCTTGGCTTTTGGGTGCGCGACCCCGAAAACGGCTTTCTCGGCCTTAGCTCAGCCATTTTGCTCACCGTGTGGCGGCGGTTTAACGAAGAAGGCATCGAATTCCCCTTCCCGCAGCGTGAAGTACGCATTCTGAATCAAGACCTCTCCCCCGATGCTGCCGCTCTGCTCAAAGCCGGCTATCAGGCGCAGGGCGATACCGCCTCCGACGAATTTGCCAACGCCAATCCCGAGCCGGCCGAGTCATCGGAAAGCCAAGAGGACGCCCGGTCATGAGCCGCCCAGCCTACAAGCGCCCGGAATCCGTGCTGGTGGTGCTGCACGACGGGCAGGGCCGCGCCTTGATGCTTGAGCGCGTGTCTCCGCCCGGCTTTTGGCAATCCGTAACTGGCAGCCTGGAAAAAGGCGAAAGCCCGTTTGCCACTGCCTTGCGCGAAGTGGCCGAAGAAACCGGCATCCTGCTTGCGCCAGAAGAGCTTGAAGACTGGCATACACAGAACGAATACGAAATCTACGAACACTGGCGCCACCGCTACGCTCCCGGCGTTACCCGCAACACCGAACACGTCTTCTCCGCCCGCATTCCCGCTGCCAGCCCTGTGTGTCTTTCCGCGCGCGAACACCGCGCCCACCGCTGGCTGCCGCTGGCCGAAGCCGCCCATCTCGCCTTTTCCCCTTCCAACCGCGAAGCATTGTTGCGTCTGGCCGCCGAAACCGAAGGCAGGCTACCTGAAAAATTGACTGCCCCACCGCTTTGATAGATGATGGCAGTCATCACCCCAAACGAGCCCTGTTATGGATACCCTGCTGCAAGAAGTTACCCAACAACTCGCCCAACGCGGCGAAACCATCACCTGCGCCGAATCCTGCACCGGCGGCCTGCTTGCCGCCGCACTCACCCACCTGCCCGGCAGCTCCGCCTGGTTTGAAACAGGCTTCGTTACCTACAGCAACCACGCCAAACAGCAGCTCCTTAATGTGAACGCCGCCACCCTCGGCCACTACGGCGCAGTGAGTGAAGAAACCGTGCGCGAAATGGCGCTGGGTGCACTCATCACCACCAAAGCCGACTATGCGCTCAGCATCTCCGGCATCGCCGGCCCCGACGGCGGCAGCGAAGAGAAACCCGTGGGCACGGTTTGGTTCAGCCTGGCCACCAAACAGCGCATCTGGGCCAAAGAGCAGCACTTTGAAGGAGACCGCGAAGCCATCCGCACCCAAGCCGTGCGCTTTGCCCTGATACTGATGAAAAAGTATTTGGAGCGATAGCCCGGCAGGGTTGATTGGAATGGAAAAGGCTGCCTGAAAATTTCAGGTAGCCTTTATTCAAGCCGTCGGCCTCACGCTTTGGGCAGGGTAACACCGGTTTGCCCCATGTATTTGCCTTTGCGGTCTTTATAGGAAGTTTCGCACACTTCGTCGCTCTCGAAGAAGAGGACTTGCGCCACGCCTTCGCCGGCGTAGATTTTGGCGGGTAGAGGGGTGGTGTTAGAGAATTCGAGGGTAACGTAGCCTTCCCATTCCGGCTCGAACGGGGTCACGTTCACGATAATGCCGCAGCGGGCATAGGTGGATTTGCCTAGGCACACGGTGAGCACGTTGCGCGGGATGCGGAAGTATTCCATCGTGCGCGCCAGAGCAAAGGAATTGGGCGGGATGATGCAGCAGTCGTCTTCCACGGTCACGAAGTTTTTTGGATCGAAGTTTTTCGGATCGACGATGGTGCTGTTGATGTTGGTGAAGATTTTGAATTCGTTGGCGCAGCGGATATCGTAGCCGTAGCTGGAGGTGCCGTAGGAAATAATGCGCCGGCCGTCTTGCTCTTTAACTTGTTTGGGCTCGAACGGCTCGATCATGCCATGCTCTTCGGCCATGCGGCGTATCCAGCGGTCGGATTTGATGCTCATGGTGTTTGTCCTGGGTTGGGGTTGGTTTGGGGGGAGGCTACCTGAAAAATGGGTATTTAATCCTGCCAGCCGCCTAGAAGCGATACCAACTCCTGCAGCAGGGTGGAGAGCGCTTCAGCCATCAGGATTTGTGAGGCAAAGGCCAGGCTGGCGGCATCGTCGCCGTGGCTTTCGGCCTCTTCCTGCAAAACGTCAAGATATTGGATGCGTTTGAGCGTGAAATCCTGGGTGAGCACGAAGGCAATCTGATCACGCCACACGAGGCCGAGCTGGGTAACGGTTTTGCCGGTTTTCACGTGCTGCACCACTTCGTCGGCGGTCAAATCCTGTTTCGACACGCGCACGGTAGGCGCGGCATCGCCCGTGCCTTTGAGTTCGCACATATCATCCAGCTCGAAGCCGCCGCCACACGTGCCGGCGAGCAGCCATTCGGTCATCAGGGAGGAAGGCGATTGTTTGGTGTTCGGCAGTTTGGCTTCGAGCCCGCCCAAGGCTTCACGCAGCTTGGCCAGCAGGTTTTCCGCACGGGTGGCCGAGGCTTGGTTTACCAGCAGGAAGCCGCTGCGCGTGTCGCACACGGCCTGCGTTTTGCTGCTGCGGGTGAAGGCGCGGGGCAGCAGGTCGTCCGTAATCTGCTCTTTGAGCTCCTGCTTTTCTTTGCGCCCCACGGTGCGCGCTTCGGCTTCTTGGATTTCGGTGATTTTGTCGTCCAAAATCTCTCGGATCACGCCGGCAGGCAGCACTTTTTCGGATTTCTTCAGCGCCACGCTCCAAGTGAAATCGGCGGGAAACACCAATTCCGGCGAAAACCCTTCCGGTGGGGCAAAGCCTTCGCCAAACCAGTCCAAACCCTGCGGCGGGGCAAATTCGGCCTCTTGCAGCTTGGAGGACAAGGTTTCCAAATCCGGCAGTTTGTCTTTGTTTAGGGGATAAAAGCTGACTTGTTTAAACCACATTTTGCTTGCTGTTTCAGTTTGTTTCAAAACGCGGCATTATACTGCCAAGCAGGCTTAGAAAGCTATTTGAAACGATGATTACTAAGACCGGCAAGAGAAGAAAAACCAAAGTGAAAACGGGGGAAGAAGAGTGGTGCTACACCTACAAAAATCTGAGGGAGGTGCTTATGGCAGTCTGAAACGCAACCCGCCGTATCTGGGTGATTTTGCAAAGAGTAAGGAACTGATGATGCCTAACGTTATCAATATATTGGAGAGCAAATTTAGTGAAAATAAAGGCTAAAATCACTATCAGGCTGGGATGAAATTATGTACTAAAAGACTATTTATAATAATTTTATCTTATGGCTAGAGAAAGGACAAAAGAGATGGAAAACCCATCCTTTTGTCCATTGAACTAATTTTTCATACAATACGGCAAGCCGCAGTAGTGCAGAATCAGGCAAGGCTAGCTAATGCTCCCAGTAATTTTAAGTATCCTCCCATATAAAAAAGCCGTCTGAATAGTTCAGACGGCTTTGCTACTACTACAGCCTTAGAAAATCTCACGCCAAGAGATACGGCGGATTGAGGGGGTTTCTGGCAAGTAAACTTCGTGTAAGTTCACATTACCCTGGCTATCTTTTGTTAAGAGCAGCAATTTACCGTCGGTTGTTTTCAACAAGAGAGGAGAACCCACTGCATTCAGCTGTTTGCGGTATGAGGAGCCGTTAAAGTTGCCATCGAAGAAGCCTCTCAAGCCGGAGCCAGTTACCGCATTCAGCGGATAAGTATAACCAGAAGATTGAATTACGTTACAAGATAAAGCCGGGTTACTGCCATCAATGAAAGTATTTACAATCAAATATTTACCTCTCTCCAGGTAGGGGTTGTAAATTACTTGCTCATATTCAACTTTGCCATTGATAGTTACTCGAGTTAAGTCTAAATACCAACCTGATTTGGTATTCCAATCAACGTTCATATTACTCAACTGATCTTTTTTACCACCTTCATGTATTACTTGTGCTTGCATTTGGCTACGATTTACCTGAGCTGCAGTGGTTCCAGCAGCAGGATTAAAAGCCAAAGCCGTTTTGTCGCGGATACCATAGATACTTTGTTGGCCGGTGGCGTAAGTGGTTTTTGTACCCAAGTAACCCTCTTTGCGCATGCCTGTACCAAAGTTCAGAATAACGTCGCCAGAAGCACCATTTCGTCCCATGCGAGTTACAATAATTTTGGTGGAAATTGGTTGAACAGCGGGGGCAGTAAAGAGCTTCTGCGGTTGCACAGTCCAATCATTACTATTTTGGGATAGAAGGTTAAAGCGCCACACATTGCCTTTTATGTCACCTGCATAAGCATAATCGTAAATGTTGTCCCCATCCAAATCCACAGGGGTAACATAAGCAATACCGTTGGGAGCATCAGGTGTGCCTGCTTCTCCCGTACTGATGAATTTGAAAGAAGGCTTACCAGTACTTTGGTTGATGGACATTACATAAATACCAGCCGGACCGTTGGAGGCGGTACAGTTACCGTTAGCAGCATCAGTGGTAGAACACCAGCCATTACCGAACACAGCACCCCAGTTGCCATCATGGAAACGGCCGAAGACGGGTGTGCCGTAGGTGTTACCCAAATTGCTCCATTCTCCTCCGGAAGAGCGAGACCATTCGCCTATTACATTAGATGCATTGAAGGAATCGGGGTTGGTAACATCCAAAGCATAGATAGTATCGCCACCGGCTCCCAAGCCACCCATAACCCAAGTGTGCCATGAACCTCCGTAGAACACGTCTCCAGTACCTACAGGGGCATCGTTATAGTAGTTGTGGGCATACTGTGGGCTGAAGAGATCCAAGCCTGCATTGGTTTTATTGTGAATCCGTGATAGTACAGCACCGGGGATGTAGGCAAACATTTCTTGACCGTCATTGTTTGCGGTCTGGAATTGCCCGGCTGCGTTATAGCTACCGCTGCGGAAGGCATGCAGGAAACCGTCATTCGAACCCGCATACACAATATTGGTGCGTGTGCGGTTCGAATTGGCAAAGGTGGTGTAAGGTTGACCATTGTTTTCCTGCATGGCTGCACCTAGATAACGCGAATCGCGCCAACGGGGAGCAGATAGATAATTCTTGTTATTCGGATACCCTAACCATACCGGGCTGGAGTTGATGATATCGCCTAATAGTTTTTTGCGGGGACGGAAGACGCCGTTGGGCTGACCGACTTCCCGGCTTGTATCGCCCTTCAGATAGGCTAATCTGGCTTCGCCCATGCCGGCAGGCTCGCCAGGGGATGACAAGGCAGCCTGTTGCGAAGGACTGATGTTTGACCACTCCAATGCGGCACCCGCTGTACCAGTCCAAGTAAAGAATTTACGCACGGGCTGTTTATTAACAATTTGGTTACCTTTTCTCTCGCATGGGCCGCCGGTTAGAACGCACGCAGCATCCCAGTTGGCACCAGGCTGCACCGCATAAGTTCCATTGGGTTTACGGAGAATGTTTTGTGCCGTTAAGTTGCCATACCAGTGCACTTTGTTGAAGAAAGATAGATAAACCTGTGAATCAGATGCTAATTTTGCATCAGGCAGATTTACGTCTGCAGAACCTTCAGATTGAGTGGCTGGGGTGGCTTTGAAGCACAAGACTTCGTGGTTGTTATGAGCGCCACCTGTTGCCCCCATAAATCCAAAGCGGAAACTTTTTGGCAATGGACCATTTGCGGCCACAATATCAAAATCTGTCATTACCGGTTGGAAGTCACCACCGTTATAGCTAATCCATACACTAGCTTTGCCGTTCGGCGTGATACGGATTTTATATAACATTGGAACTGCTTGGTCACGCGAATGGGCAGATTCTGTGGCAAATCGCCGAGGTAGTTGTTTATGGGCAAAATACTGATAATTATATAATTTTAATCTTGGATCTGTTGCTTTATCACTTAATACAAGAGCCCCTTGGCCTGAAGGCAGGTATGCGGAATCAATGGTTAATTGACCGGTTTTGCATACATTGACAAATCTACGATAAGACGGAGCATTAATAGCCCACTGCCCGAATCCAGCTTTAGAAGTCCATAAGTTAGTCCAGTTGTTTTGTACGGATGCAGGTACAGTACCCCACCCAAACTTAGTATAAATCTCCTGCAACAAATGTTTACTGATATAGGTATGATTAATGGAGCCCGCACCGCGAATACCAATCGTATTTGGCAACCGTTGGCTCAAGCCTGGCGCACCAGTAGTAGTATTATCATGCTTGTAAACAAAGTTACCCCACTCATCAATACCGATACCCATGTATCCGCCATAAACACCACTAAAAATCGGGTTTTCATTGGTACATGAATAACCAATTGAACCCCCTGATGCCCCTAACGTAGCCGGTTTACTACCATCGGCCAAGAAGAAGGTCATGCCGTCGGCACCACTACCACCCCATGTGTAGGTAATAAAAGTAATTTCCACACCTTCTTGGGTGCCAAAAGTGAAATCTGAAACAATGCCGCCAACTACTTGGTTTTGCGCAGGAGTTAGGCGCAAGACCCCTTTGCCCAGATTATCCTGAACCCCGGTACATCTAGGAGGAGAGCCAGCAACTGTAGCTGTAGGTTTGGATGATTGAGTTCCCGCAGTCAGACAAGCGCTATTAATTACTGTGGGTGAGGGAGAGGACGGATCCCAAGGATTTTTAAAGCCATCGCCCGGCAGCGGCATCAACCATTTATTAGTAGTTGTTCCGCCGGAAAAGTTTTCTTCAATTACGCCGTTAAAAGGGGTATCACCATGCACTTGTGGTATATAAACCGCCATCAGGGCGGCTACCAATGCCTGATAAGTCGGGGTGATTCTTTTTCCGACGTTGGCTTGCTGTTTTCTCGTTGTGGTTTTCATTTTTAAAACTCCCGCGGATATATATAGACACCGTGTAAGCCCTAGTCTTACTGGGCGAATTCGGCGCGTCCTGTAAACACGTTATATTTTGATTGATTGAATTTTTGTTAAATTTAGCCAATAACTGCCATACCGAGAACGGAATGCTCTACCTTGTATGGCAAGCAATTTCGATACCATGCTGCTTGCAGATAGAAGGATTAACAAATTTTTAAAAATAACTGGTACATAAGTAGTATGATAAAGCGTTCTTGGTCTTTTTGGCAAGTTGGCTTAAATTAGGAAACTTGTAAGGTATAGAAAATCAGGAGGATTGGGAGATTGCCTGATGACTTGGGAAGTTTACGAACCCGCTTCACCCACCGGCTGAGGCTTGGCGGGGTTGTTGTTGCAATAGTTTGGTTAATAGGTAACTTTTCTGGTTATCTGCTGTTTTTGCCTTTCTTGGGCGTCAGGATTTTTTGTCCATTGCCGGAGAGCCTGAGTGTTGTGGTTGTTTATTGAGTCACTCTGACCTGTGGGGTTGCCCAATTTGCTGTTAGCAAACGGCGTATGGCAGATCTTGCAAAGATTGCCTGCCGTTGTTTGTCAGAAAGGGCGGGGTAGAGAGGCGGTGAACAGGTTGCCTGAAACTATTCTTACCGGTTTTAGGCAGCCTTGATTCTTGATTGCCAGATAGTGCCGAGTTCAAACTGTGCCAATCGGGCGGCATCGACATTTGGGGCACCAGGGTTCATTTTTTCTCCCAAAGGGGGTTTCAGGTAACCTCATTCAAGCGTGGAGGCTACCTGAAAAATGCGGCGGCAAGACGCTTTATCGGTTGCTGCTGTTGTAGCGTTGCAGGCTGCGCTGTACGGGGGTTTTGATGGAAGCGCAGTATTGTTCGTGGTCTTTGCCTGCAGTTTGGCTGTTGAGGAAGGCGCGGGCTTCGGCTTTGCTCACCAGACTTTCGCAGCTGCCTTGCTCAAACTGTTTCATAGCGGCGAAGAAAGCGTTTTTATAGCGTTCGTCTTGGGCGGCGGTGCTGTCGCAGGCAAAGGTGTGGATGGTGATTTGGAAACCATCTTTCAGGTAGCCCAGGCATTGCTGTTTGCTGGCTTGGACGGGCTCGGCTTGGGCAAGGGCGGGGAGGAGAGCGGCAGTAAGGAGGGCTAGGGTACGGAGTTTCATTGGAGGAGTTCCTTGTATGTGGCTGGGAAGAAGAGGCTACCTGAAAATTGCTTTTCAGTTTTTCAGGTAGCCTGTGGGTTATTTGACGTTGCGGTAGCGGTGGGCAATGCCTGGCAGTTCATCTTTGACGGCTGGGCAGAACAGGCGGCTGGTCTGACCTAGCCGCTGGAGTTCAAGATTGATGGCGGCTTGGGCTTCGTCTTCGTTGACGATGTCTAGGCAGCTGTCGTGCTCAAATTGGGTCTGGGTGTTTTTGAAGGCGGTTTGGTAGCGCTCCTCGGTGGCGGCATCGGGACGGCAGGCTTGGGTGAAGGCGGAGAGGTTGTTGCCATCGACAACGTAGCGCAGGCATTGGGCTTTTGCGGCAGCGTGTTCGGCAGCTTGGGTGCTGTCTTGCGGGCTGTTGTCTTGTGGCTCGGGGTTAGGCTGCGGGCGCTCTTGGGTGTGGGCGGGTTGTTCGTTACCTTGCTGGCGGGTTGGCCGGCTGTGCCGGATTGGGGATTGGGTGGTGTTGTGTCCGGTATTGCGCTGCTGGCGGGTGTTTGTGCGGGTGTTGGCAGGTTTGGTTTCCTGTTGTTGGCGCGAGTGTGCCCGACCGGTGGCAGGCTTGTTGTTGTCGTGCTCCCTGCTTTGGCTGTTGCGACCACGGGCGGGTTTGGCTTCTTGCTGCTGGCGTGAGTTGGCGCGGCCGTTGGCTGGTTTGTTGCTGTCTTGGGTTCTGTTTTGACTGTTGCGGCCTCGCTGGGGTTTGTTGTCTTGCGGTTTGGAAGATGAGTTTCTGCCGGAGGAGGCGCGCTCTTGAGGCCTGCTCTGCGCGGGTTTGGATTGGGATGCACGGCCGGATGAGGGTTTGGCGGGGGCCGCGATGGCGAGTGCGGGAAGGACGGCGGCAAGGGTGGCGAGGGTTTTGAGTTTCATGGAGTTTGCTTTATGGCGTTGTGGGAAATGGGTTTGATGGATTTCAGGTAGCCTTATATTGCGGTGCTAAAGAAGGCTTAGTGGACGCCGTCGACGTCTGCATTGTCGAACCATTCTTCCGCTTTATCGACAGCGGGTTTGATGGCGGAGCAGTATTGCTCATTGTTGAGCTTTCTGCCGCCAAGGAGGTTGATTTCGGCCATTGTGGCGTTGCGGACATCGGCTTCGCTCAATATATTTTGGCAGCCTTGGTTGCGATAAACGGCGCCGGCGTTCTCAACTTGAAGGGTTCGCACGGCCTCTTCCTTGCTGTAGCTTCTGCATGTTACGTTGTAGGTGACCATGTGTGCCCGTGCGACGGCAATCTCTAGGCACAAGGCTTTTTGCGACTGACGGGGGCGGCGGTTTGCCCTGCCGTTTGGTGCGGCCAGGGCGAGTGCGGGCAGAAGTAGAGCGGATACGGCAAGCAATGTTTTAAGTTTCATGGTTTTTTCTCTCGTTATGACAGCGGTGGGAGAGCCTGCCCGGGCGGCTGTCGGCGTTCGGGCGGGATGTTGTGCGTATGGCGGAATCATGGCGTAAGGCAGGTGAAAAGGCGATAGCTTTCATGACTGTGCCTATTGTATTTTCAGGTAGCCTTGAAGCTATTCTTGTCGCTGCCACAACACAAACGCCTCGTGTTTTTCGCGCGGGCGGTTGGCGCTGGCGAGTTCGGTGGCATCGGGCACGGATTCGTGGCGCAGGGTGGTGACGAAGCGGCAGTTTTCGCCTAGAGGGTAACGGCTGTATTCCTGCCAGGCGTGGCGCACCACGGCATGCTGCGCGGAAACGCAGGCATCGGCCGGCAGTTCGGCTTCCAGCTGCTGCACCACGGGGCGGTAGCTTTTGGCTGCATCCAGCCAGGGCAGGAACAGAGTGAGGATGAGCGACCAGCACAGCGTGAGCCCGGCCGCCCAGTTGGTTACCGCCTGCCGGCCGCGCACATATTTGCGCGTAATCGCCAAGAGCCACACCGGCGTGAACAATACGGCCACGATAACCGGGAAGTAATCGATATCCCGCTGATAATACGGGCTGAAATAAGCCGCGCGCTCGGCCAGCTTGGCCGGCCAGCCGAAGTTCATGGCGAAAAAGCCGAGCCACACAAACAGCGCCAGCGAGCCGAACGTCATGATGCCGAACCAGTTGAAAAACGCCGCTGCGCCGCGCCGAAGCTGGTCGGCCTGCGCCGCTGCCGCCAACACCAAAGGCGGCAACAGCAACATTAAATGGTCTTCCATGTGCTGCGGCGAGGCGGCCAGCACGAGGCCGAACACAGCCAGCCAAATCAGGCACAGGCTGTTCCAGCCGTGGCACGGCAGGCGGCGCTGGCGGTAGAGCGTCCACAAGGCCAGCGGCCAGGCCGGGAAGGCAAACCACAGCAGGTTTTTCAGATAATAAGCGGCGGAAAAACCGAAATCCAAGCGGGCGAAGCCGCCGAACGGCGCGAGCGCGTGATACCGCCACCACTGCAGGAAGGCCTCGTGCGACAAACCATTGAGCACCAGCGGCCATACAAACAGCAGAGGCAGCGTCAGCCCTGCCGCCGCCAAAAGCGTGAGCCAGAAGCGTTTGTTGTGCCAATGCGAATCCAGCAGCAACAGCGCCGTGGTGAGCATCACGCCCAACAGCGGCAACAGGCTACCTGAAAGCGACAATACCGTCCAACCCAAGAGCGTGAGCACAATCGCCTTCACCGTTTTCTGCCGCGCCATTGCCAGCGCGTAGAAACTCAGGCTTAAGCCGCACAGGGTAACGATTTGCCCGCCGATGAAGTGGCTCATCATCAGCAGACCGGGGCAGCCGATCAGCACCAGCACCGCCGTACGCCCGTTGCGCCGCCCCAAAAGCATCCGTCCCGCGCCGCCCATGGCCGCGAGCGACACCGCCGCGAGCAAGGCGTTCACCATGCGCACCGCCTCATACGGCGGCAGATGGCCGAACAGTTTCAAAAACAGCAGGGAAAGCCACATATACAGCGGCGGCACATCCCAAAACAGCGCCCCGCCATCCTGCGGCAGCCACCACTGCCCGCCCTCCGCCGCCTGCCGGATGACCGCATACACCAAGGTTTCGTCTTGCCACAAATCGTGCGCGAACACGCCCGGCCACAGCCAGACAAAAGCCAGCAGCAGCAAGAGCCAGGGCCGCTCGTAGGTGGGCGGGGCGGGGCGTTGCTCGGGCGGAACGTAGGTTAGCATGGGATGTTTGGCGAGAAATTCAAATTGGGCGCTATTGTATAGCAAAGTGCGGGGCGGGGGTGGATAGGCAGGAGGCTACCTGAAAACGAAGCGGCCACGAAGTGAGCATATGACAGGGCAGGGTGGTGCTGTGCCGCCGTTTGGCTGCGTTTATCAGCTTTCAGGTAGCCTGCCGGGTTCAGTTGGCGCGGCGCAGGTAGGTGGCGAAGCGGGGGGTGCCTTTGGCGGTGAAGCCGCGGTATTTGTAGGTGATGCGGCTGCCGATTGGCGGCGGGTTGCGGCGGTCGGTGTCTTTGAAACCGGAGCCGATGCGGAATTCGCCGGTTTCGTTGCGGCAGGACACGGCGCCGAGCAGGCCGGCGTTGCGGCCTTTGCCTTCGTGGTGGGCGGTAACGATACATTCCGCGTCGTGCGCGCTTTTGAGCTTGAGCAGGTTGTCGCTGCGGCCGCCCTGGTAGGGGATATTGGGGTTGCGCAGCATCACTCCTTCGCCGCCTTGGGCTTCGATTTGGCGCAGGAATTGTTGGGCATGGGCGGCATCGCGCACGGGGGTTTGCGGGATGACGGCGATTTTGGCCTGCGGATGGGCGGCGAGGTGGCGCTGCACGAGGGCGAGGCGCTGATACAGGTTGCCCGGGGCTTGCGGCGCATCGAAAACGTGCAGCCTGATGCCGCTCCAATCGCCGTTGGCGCTGCGGACGGCGGCGGAAATCTGCTCAAATGCGCCGCGCCGGCTGTAGAGCTCGCCGTCGAGCGGGTAGGGCGGGAAATCGCGGGTGAAACCGGCGGGTGGGGAGAAGGGGTGGCCTTGGCGGCTGATGAGTCTGCGCCCGTCCCAATAGGCGCGCACGCCGTCGAGCTTTTCGCTTATCGCCCAGCCGGCAATGTTTTGGCCGCTGTATTCTTTGGCCAGGATAAGGTTGGGTGCGGCGTGCAGGGCGGGGGCGAGCAGAAGGACGGCGAGGAAGGGGAGGAGTGATTTCATGGCGGTGCTTCGCTTGGATGAGATAGTTAAGGCTACCTGAAAATGTTGGTTTTGGCGAGGCGGAAAGCCATTTTACAGTTTTCAGGTAGCCTGAAAGGGATATACGGCAGAAAACACCTACCAATGCCTTGTATGGCCGGAATGGGGTTCTCAGGGTGCAGGCTGCTTTTGGGCGGCCTGCTGCCATGCAGTTACTTGCTCGATAAAACCTTGTTTTTCGGCTTCATCAGCAAAAATGCTGTGCGGCAGAACGATGAACGCGCTGCCGAAAATCAGGAGGATATCGCCCTTTACGGTTTGCACGCTGTCTAAAGTTGCCCAGCCGAACCATGATTCGTGCTGCTGCGGATAAATTTGGCGGCAGCCTGCGCTGTCGGCGGTGAAGCGGCTTTCGTGCAGCAGGTAGCTGTAGCGGTAGATATATTTCAGGATTCGGCGGTTGAATATGCTGCTGATGACGTAGATCAGGAGAAAGCCGACTGCGACGATATTCGCCGCTGTTGTGTTGGCATGTATGATGGAGCCGAGCGTATCTTCGTCTAAATAGCATTCTTCCAGCAGGGCAGACAGTTGGGTTTGGTTGTGGAACAGCAGAAAAGACATCGCCAACACAATAATGAGGAGCGGCAGATAAAAGCACAGCAGCGGCGAATATTTGCGCGGCGCGGCTTTGTTGTAATACCTCATCTGGGCATAAGCGCCTTTCAGGTATTCCTCGGGCGTGGTCGGCACGGTGTAGCTGTATGTTAAGGGTTCGGACATGGGGTTCTCTGTTGGAATTTCGTTTATATTTGTTTGATTCTTAATTGATGCCCACAGGCTACCTGAAAGCGCGGTTTCAGCGCAATTTCTGCAAAAACGGATTAAATGCGATTTCCCACAAAAAGCCGTCTGGATCGGCGAGGTAGCCGCTGTAGCCGCCCCAGAACACTTTCTGCGGGGCTTTGATGATGGTGATGTTTTTCGCGGCAAACCCGGCAAACAGTGCGTCCACTTCGGCTTCGCTGCCCACGTTGTGCGCCAAGGTAAAGCGTGGGAATCCGCTGCTTTGCTCCGGTATTTGTGCATCGTGCGCCAGGGCAGCTTTGCCGAACAGGGCGAGCAGCAGCGTGTTTCCGGCTTGGAAAAAGGCAATATTTTCGTTGCTGTCTGCCATTTCCTGCCAGCCGAATACATCCCGATAAAAACGGCGCGATTCGGCGAGGTTGGCCACGCCGAGCGTAATGTAGTTGATATGTTGTTCCATTGACTGTCCTTGTGGCGAGAGGAGATATTGAGAGGCCACCTGAAAAGCGGTTCTGCATTTTCAGGTAGCCTTTGTCATGCCGCGCTTTAAGATGAGGCGAAGGCTTCAAACGGCACGGCGAGCATGGGCTCGGCGCCTTGGCGGATGCGTTCGGCGCAGGCGTGGGCTTGGGGCAGAACGTAGGCGAGGTAGGCGCGGGCGGTGTGCTGCTGGGCTTGGCAGAATGCGCTGCCGAAGCGTGCTTCTGCGTTGCGCGCGGCTAGGAAGTTTTGTGCCAGGGCGGCAGCGCCGAGGGTGAGGGAGATTTGCTCCAGATAGGCGGTGGCGTTTAGGGCGGTGGCAGCGGGGTTGGTTTCGTGCTGCTGCACGAGGAGGGCGGTGCTGCGTTCGGCTAATTCGAGGGCGCGCTGGAGCGGCTCGGCGGTGGCGGGCTCAATGGCGGCGAGCTCGTTGGCAGTCTGCTGGGCTTCGGCGAGCAGGGTGCGTACGAGGCTGCCTTTGTCGGACACGGTTTTGCGGGCGAGGTCGGCGGCCTGCACGCCGTTGGTGCCTTCGTAGATGGCGGTGATGCGCACGTCGCGCACGAGCTGGGCGATGCCGGTTTCTTCTATATAGCCTGCGCCGCCGAACACCTGCATGGCGAGGTTGGCGAGCACGGTGCCGTTGTCGCTGCACCAGGCTTTAACGATGGGGATGAGGTAGTCGAGCCGGCCTTTGGCGGCTTTTCTGGCGGCAGGGTCGGGGTGTTGGTGCGAAGCGTCGAGCGCGGCGGCGGCTTGGAGATACAGGGCGCGCTGGGCGGCGATGGTGGCTTTTTGCACCAGCAGCATGCGGGCGACGTCGGGGTGGTGGATGATGGTGAGCGGGGTGCCGTCGGGCGCGCTGCCTTGGATGCGTTCGTTGGCATAGGCCAGCGCGAGCTGGTAGGCGGCTTCGGCCACGGCGTGCCCTTCGATGCCCACGCCCAGGCGGGCGTGGCTCATCATGGTGAACATATAAAGCAGGCCGCGCCCGGCTTTGCCGATGAGGTAGCCTTCGGCTTCGTCGAACTGCATCACGCAGGTGGGGCTGGCGTGGATGCCCATTTTGTGTTCGATGGCGGTGGCGGATACGCCGTTTCTCTCGCCGATGCTGCTGTCGGGCTTGATTTTGTATTTGGGCACGATAAACAGCGAAAGGCTTTTGATGCCGGAGGTGGTGCCGGGCAGGCGGGCGAGTACGAGGTGGATGATGTTTTCGGTCAGTTCGTGTTCGCCCCAGGTGATGAAGGTTTTCTGGCCGCTGATGCGGTAGCTGCCGTCTTCCTGCGGCACGGCTTTGGTGGCTACTTGGGAGAGGTCGGTGCCGGCCTGCGGCTCGGTGAGGTTCATGGTGCCGCTCCAGAGGCCTTGGCTCATTTTGGGCAGAAAGGTTTGCTTCTGCTCTTCGGAGCCGTGGCGCATGATGGCTTCGATGGCGCCCACGGTGAGCATGGGCAGCAGCGAGAGGGCGAGGTTGCCGCAGTAATACATTTCTTCGCACGCGGCGGAGATCACGGCGGGCAGGCCTTGGCCGCCGTATTCGGCCGGGGCGCGCAGACCGGGCCAGCCGGCTTCGCAGAAGGCTTGGTAGGCGGCGGCAAGGTCGGGATGGGTAACGACTTTGCCGTTTTCCAGGCGTGCGCCGTGCAAATCGCCGGTGCGGCCGGTGGGCAGGAATACTTCTTCGCTGAACTTGGCGGCTTCTTCGATGATGGCGGCGGCGGTGTCTTCGTCCAGGCCGCTTTCGGCATACCATTGGGCGATTTCGGCCAGGTTGCCGTGGGTTTGCAGGGCGAATAAGAGTTCGTTTACGGGGGCGCGGTAGGACATGGAAGGCTCCTTTGTAGTAGGGAAAAGATACGGGCTAGCATAGCAAATCTGCGCGGGCTTGGGTATGGCGGGCGCGGGTTTTGTGCGGCGGGGCTGATGGGCGGCAAAAGGCTGGTTGGAGTTGGAGGCTACCTGAAAACCTGTTTCTTCTCGCTGTGGGAGAGGCGGAAAGCCGCAGGTTTGCAGCGTTTGAACTCCGTTGAAGCGTGCGTTTTCAGGTAGCCTTCAAGCAGCGGGATAGATGTTTACAATATCTTGTTTTTTGTTACAATCCAATTATCGGCAATACCCTTTTTCCCCTTTCCAAACAGGAGCGGCAAGATGAAGCAAACCATGATGAACACGGCAGCGGGCGCGTTGGCGGCAGTGCTATTGGGCGGCGCGGGCTTGGCATATGCCAACCCCTATCCGGTTGGCTCGCAGCAATGGCACAACTTTAATGGCATCATGCAGTCAGAAGCAGATCGGATACAACGCGAGCGCAATGCCACACGGCAACAGCCGATCAACCGCGGCCCCACCGCCGCCGAAATACGCGCCTGGCAGCAGCGCGAGGCAAAGGTGCAAGCCGAAATCGCGGAACTGCGCCGCACACCGTATTGGATGGCTTTGGCTTGGAATCCTGATAAAAATACCATAGCATGGCCTGGAGGATTTAGTTCAGAGCAAAGGGCTATTGAACGCGCAAAAGAAATATGTGCCTCTCCCAATTGCCACATTATTGCCACCTTCAACAATACCTGCGCGCATTTCGTCAGTTCAGTGCCAAGACCGCGCTCGGTACGGGATTTCTTTGTGGCCTACGATCGTGACGGTAATCGGGCAGAACAAAAAGCCATTCAGGCCTGCGAGGCGGTGCATGGCAAGCGGGAAGACAGATGCTTCTCCTCCCTGCTGCGAACGCCGCATGGGGAAGGCATTTTCTGCGTGGGCTACGACCACAGTCTTTACAATCAGCGCTAAAACCTGCCGTTTGAGGCTGACAAGGCTACCTGAAAACAGGAAAACTGTTTCAGGTAGCCTTTGCTTAGGGCTTGGGCACAAATTTTGCCTGTACGCCGATTGCCTGCAGTTCGGCGAGGTGGTTTTTCATGTGTTTCCAGATGCCGCTGCAGTACACGAAGGGCGGGGATTTGCTGAGCGCGAGCGCTTGGGCGGTGTTGAGGCCGCGGTGTTTTTTCAGGCCGGCGGCGAGGCGGGTGCTTTGTCGGCCGGGATGGGAAACGATGATGTCGCCGAAAACGTAGTCTGGATCGTTGGGCGGGGTGGTGCAGCGGGCGATTTCGGCGGCAAGGTGCTGTTCGGCAAAGGATTGTTGCACTTCGCGCCAGAAGGAGGCGGCGGTGTTGCAATAATCGGCGATGTATTGGGCGGTGGCTTCGGGGCTGCGGGCGGCGTGTTGCCGGATGTGTTGGATATGTTGCGCCAGCTCGGCCAGGCTGCCGGCGATGGCTTCGGGTTGCATTTGGTCGTGCCAGGCGAAGTAAACGGGAAAGCCTTTTGCGGCTTGGTTTAAGTCGATGATGAAAGGATCGTCCATGGCGTTGAGGGCGAAGACGTATTGGCTGGCGGAGAGAGGGGTGTTTTCTTTGTAGTAGGGATCTTGGAAGGCGGCTAAATCGGCGTTTTTAGGGAAATGCAGGGGAAAATAGCCGTTGTTGTCGGGCTTGGCTTGGATGGTGGCGATAAAGCTGGCGAGGGCGGGCGGGAAGAGGAGCATGGCGGGTGAATGCGTGAGGAGGGGGAGGCGGGCTGTTTTTCAGGTAGCCTAATGGATGGAGGCTACCTGAAAAATGGCGGTCTTGCCGGCGTTTTGTGCGTGCTCTTTGCGATATTCTCAGGTAGCCTTTGGTTTGCGCGGCCAGCTCAAACGCCGAGCAGCGGCACGATAATCGGGGCGAGGAAGGAGGTGAGGATGCCGTTGAAGATCAGGCCGAGGGTGGCGTAGGCGGCGAAATGGCCGCTGATTTCCAGGCTGGCGGCAATGCCGATGGCGTGCGAGGCCGTGCCCTGTGCGATGGAGTGCGAGATGGGGTTGCGGATGTGGCTGTGGCGCAGAATCCAGAAGCCGATAAACTGGCCGGTGAGGCCGGCCAGCAGCACGGCGGCCACGGAAACGGCGGGGATGCCATCTAGCACGTGGGTAATTTCCAGCGCAATCGGCATGGTAACCGATTTGGCGGCGAGCGACTGGCTCACATCGTGGCTGGCGCCCAACCAGTGGGCAAACAGCACGCCGCTCACAATTCCCACCACGCTGCCCACCAGCTGCGAGGCGGCAATCGGCAGCCATTGGCTGCGGATGCGCGGCCATTGCTGATACATGGGGATAGCCAGGCACACGATGGCCGGCTGCAGCCAAAAGCCGACCATGCGGCCGGTTTGCATGAAATCGTCGTAGCGGATGCCGAAGAGTTTCAGGTAGCCTATTACCAAAAGCGTGCTCACCATCAGCGGGTTGGCCAGCGGGCTGCCGCTGCGCAGGCGCAAAAACAGGCTGAGGCGGTAGAGGCCGAGCATCATCAAAACCAGCACAATGGGGTTGGTGGCGATTTCCCTCATTTGTGTTTCCTCAGTATTTCATGCGTTTTCGCGCTGGAGAGCAGCACCAGCACGCTGCTGGCCACGGTGGCGATGGTAATCGACCAGAAATCGTGCGCCACGATGGAGAAATAATCCATCAATGCCACGCAGGCGGGAATCATCAGCAGCATCATGTGCTGCATGAGGAATTCGGTCATCGGTTTGAACCAGGCTTCCTTCACCCAGCCGGCTTGGAGCAGGCCGAACAAAATCAGCAGGCCCACAATGCTGGCAGGCAGCTTGAGGTGGGTGAGGTGTAAAAGCACTTCGCCTGCGGCTAGGCAGGCGAAAACGATAATGAGTGCGCGTAACATGGTTACTGGCCTAAGAGCAATGTTGGAAAGGGCGAATTATAGCACCGGATGGGCGCTCGGAAGAGATGAAGGCTACCTGAAACCTTTTCAGGTAGCCTTCATCTCTATTTGGAAAAGGGCGGATTAGTAGCCCAAACGCTGGCAGATGGTGGAAGACAATCCGGCCTGGTTGAGGGTGTAGAAATACAGGCCGGGGGCACCGTGGCGCAGGAGGCGGCCGCATTTCGGTTACCACGTCCAGCCCCAAGGCTTTGATGGAGGCGGTGTCGTCGGCATAGGATTGCAGCTTCAGCCGCCGCCGGCGTGAGATTTCGGTGCCGAACATATCGGCGAAGCAGGTGAGTTTGGAGAAGTGGGCATCGGCATTGAAGAAAAACTGAATGATGGCGGAATCGGCGCCGGCTTTACACTTTGTGCACGAAGCTTTGGATGTTGTCTTCGGTGTTGAACGATTGCAGGTGGTATTCGGAGTAGGCAGCCACTATTAGATTGGTTGCGGGTGATTTTCTGTTTTTGCGGCCTTCAGGCGTGCGGGTGGGGAAAATTCGAAGCCGAGAGTATTGTGTTGCATGATGGTGGAAACTAAATGCGAAAGAAAGGCGATACGGTAGCGGGCAACGGGGGGTTAGGCAAGGGCGTAGCGCTGAAAAATTAGCGCTAGTAGATGAATAGGATTCATGTTGAGGTGGAGGCTAGCTGAAACCAATTATCTAAAACAGGGCAGCATTTCAGGTAGCATATATTGCATTTAAGTTATATGGAACAATCCACTAGCGATGGATTGGCTAGCCATCCTTCTGCCGATGTCGCCAAAATGGTTCACGGCATAAATATGGTGTTGAGTTGAGCAGCATGGAAGCAGATAAGAAGGCTACCTGAAAATTTAGCTTCGCCGAAACCCCGCTGTGCGGCGTTTGAGAGGCGTTGAAGCTGTGTTTTCAGGTAGCCTGTTTTTAGGCAATCGCTTGCCGATGATTAGTTCTTGCTCTGATCCACCAGTTTGTTTTTGGTAACCCAAGGCATCATGCTGCGCAACTGTGCGCCCACCTTTTCAATCTGGTGGGCGGCGTTTAGACGGCGGCGGGCAGTCATGCTGGCGTAGTTGGTGGCGCCTTCTTGAATGAACATTTTGGCATATTCGCCGCTTTGAATGCGGTACAGGGCTTTTTTCATCGCTTCTTTGGTGGCAGATGTGATGACTTCTGGGCCGGTAACGTATTCGCCGTATTCCGCGTTGTTGGAAATGGAGTAGTTCATGTTGGCAATGCCGCCTTCGTACATCAAGTCCACAATCAGTTTCAGCTCGTGCAGGCATTCGAAGTAGGCCATTTCGGGCGCGTAGCCGGCTTCCACCAGGGTTTCAAAGCCACATTTCACCAGTTCGACCGCGCCGCCGCATAATACGGCTTGTTCGCCGAACAGGTCGGTTTCGGTTTCTTCGCGGAAGTTGGTTTCAATCACGCCGCCCTTGGTGTTGCCGTTGGCTGCGGCGTAGGAGAGGGCGATGTCGCGGGCTTTCCCGCTTTTGTCTTGATACACGGCAATCAGTGAGGGCACGCCGCCGCCTTTGAGGAACTCGCTGCGCACGGCGTGGCCTGGGCCTTTGGGGGCAATCATTACTACGTCTAAATCGGCACGCGGCACGATTTGGTTGTAGTGCACGTTGAAGCCGTGAGCAAAGGCCAATACGGCGCCCTGTTTCAGGTTGGGCTCGATTTCGGCGCGGTATATGGCGGGCTGGGATTCATCCGGCAGCAAAATCATCACTAAATCGGCGGCTTTGGTGGCCTCAGCCACGGTGCGCACGTCGAAACCGGCAGCTTCGGCTTTGTTCCAGGAGCCGCCTTTGCGCAGGCCGACAATCACGTTTACACCTGAATCTTTCAGGTTGGCCGCGTGGGCGTGGCCTTGCGAGCCGTAGCCGATGATGGCCACGGTTTTGCCTTTGATGAGGGAGAGGTCGGCATCTTTATCGAAGTAAACTTGCATGTGGATTCCTTTTTTGGATTCGGTTAAACAGGGTAGCCGGCGCGGCCGTTATGCAGTGCGGCGGGCTGGCAGGTGGACATAGCGGTGGCAGGTAAAGGCACCGTCGCATGTATTTAGATGATGCATGCTACCCGAATTTTGACAAGTCGACAGCGTTTTTAGACAAGTTTTCAAAATAGGCTCGAGGAAAGGTAAAATGTAATGTTTTTTAGGCATATTGTCTAATTTGACCTCGTAGAAACTCCGCTTCACTACGTTTTCAGGTAATCTTATTAATGCTGCCTGAGCAAATTTTTCAAAAAACCACACCATGAGCCGCCAAGAGCTCGGCCTGATTTTCCTGCTCGCCGGCGTGTTTTGTATCTGCTTTGCCGGATTTCGGCAGTTGTATGTGATGATTACTGAAAGCTATACCCTCAACCACTTCTGATACTGTTTGCTCAGGTGGGTGCTCCAGTAGTCGGGCAGCTCCCGCCCGTGGCGAGCAAGGGCTATGTAACGAAGTATCGCATGCAGCAGGCCGCTGTTAATTGCGGGGGTAGTCTCAGTTCAGTTATAGTTTGAAAAACTGTCTGAGACATATTGAAAGCACAGGCCGGCAGTTTTGCCTGGCCTGTGTTTTTTGATTGCTGTATCCATCGATGAAACCTTTATTATGAGCAAACCCCACCACCCTGTTACCCCAGCCATCCGTTTTCTGCGTGCACACAAAATCGAGCACACCGCCATGCAGTATCCCTACGAAGAGCACGGCGGCACGGCGCATTCCGCCGAGTGCCTCGGTATCGACGAACACCAAATCGTGAAAACCATCGTGCTGATTAACGAACACAAAAAAGGCCTGATTGTGTTGATGCACGGCGACCGCCAAATCTCCACCCGCAACCTTGCCCGCCAGCTCGGCATGAAACACGTGGAGCTGGCCGCGCACGACCAAGCGCATAAATGGACGGGCTATTTTGTGGGCGGCACCAGCCCCTTCGGCTGCCGCACCGCGCTGCCGGTGTATGCCGAACGCAGCATCTGGGATTTGCCGCTGATGTACATCAACGGCGGCGGCCGCGGCCTATTTGTAACCGTTGCCCCCGCCCCCGCGCTCGCCGCCCTGAACGCGCAGCCGGTGGAAGTGGCGGTGGATTAGCCGCTTGGAGCGCGGTATAAAAGGCTACCTGAAAGCGCAAGCTGCAACGCAGTGAAAATAAGTGGTGTGAATTGCTGCAAAGCTAAAGTTTCAGGTAGCCTTAATCTGCTAAAATCCGTTTTTCATCAATCCAAACCACAGTTGCTCAAAATAGAAACCAGATCGTGCAGTGAGCCAACGCCGTATTGTTTCTATTTGGATAACCATAAACACTCGGCAGCCCGAACTTGCTTCAGGCTGCCGCACACCTTTGTCGGTACACTATGAATCTCCCTCTGCCCAAACCCGCGCAAAAGTCCTGCTGGCCGCAGCTTTCCGCTGGCAGCCTGCCTTATTTTCTTGCCTCCGCCCTGCCGGAAAAACCGCTCAAGCTCGTGCTCACGCCCGATGCCGAAACTGCGCTGCGCTTGCAAACCGCGTGGCAATTCTTCCGCCCGCAAGACAACACGCTGTTCCTGCCAGATTGGGAAACCCTGCCTTACGAGCGTTTTTCGCCGCACCAGGATTTGGTGTCTGAGCGGTTATCCGTTTTGTGGCAGCTTAAAAATGGCGCGGCGGACGTGCTGTTTGTGCCCGTTGCCACCGCCATGCAACAGCTCGCGCCGCCGCCCTTCCTGCTGGGGCGCACGTTTTGGCTGAAAACGGGGCAGACTCTGGATTTGGATAAACTGCGCGAAAATCTGGTGGAAGCCGGCTATTCTGCCGTGTCCAACGTGGTGGCCGGCGGCGAATTTGCCGTGCGCGGCGGGATTGTGGATTTGTTCCCCATCGGCAGCAGCACGCCCTATCGCATCGATTTATTCGACGACGAAATCGACAGCATCAAAACTTTCGATCCCGACACCCAGCGCACCCTTGCCCCCGTGTCTGAAATCCGCCTGCTGCCCGCGCACGAATTCCCCACCGATGCCGATGCGCAAAAAATCTTCCGCACCCGCTTCCGCGAGGAAATCCAAAGCAACCCGAACGAGGCCGCCGTGTATCAAGCCGTGAGCAACGGCCAATTCGGCGCGGGCGTGGAATACTACCTGCCGCTGTTTTTTGAAGACGGCTGCGCCAGCCTGTTCGACTACATCGCCGAAAACGCCCTGGCCGTATGCGTGGGCGATGTGCACGCCGAAGCCGTGCGCTTCGAAGGCGAAATCAAATCGCGCCACGCGCTGGCGCAGGGCGACCCAAGTTATCCGCCGTTGCACCCGCAGCATTTGTATCTTACTGCCGACCGCTTTTCAGGTAGCCTGAAAGCCTACCCGCAAATCTGGCCCGATCTTTCCGCCACCTCGCCCCATACCCTGCCCGATGTGGCGGTAAACCGCCAATCCGAACAACCGCTGGCTGCGTTGCAAGATTTTCAGACAGCCTTTGGCGGCCGCATTCTGCTGTGTGCCGAAAGCGCCGGCCGGCGCGAAACCATGCTCGGTTTCTTTGCCCAGCATGGCCTGAAGCCCAAACCCGTGGCCGGCTGGCAGGCATTTTTAGATGACAACGCGCCGCTGTGCATCACGGTTACGCCGTTGGCAGAAGGCTTCCAATTGGGCGGGCTACCTGAAAACAGCCAGAATGCCCTTTCAGGTAGCCTGCACCTCGCCGTCATCACCGAATCCGAGCTGTATCAATACGTTGCCCGTTCGCGCGTCCCCAGCCGCCGCAAGAAGCACGCCGCCGTGTCGGACGGCAGCCTGCGCGATTTGGCGGAAATCAGCATCGGCGACCCCGTGGTGCACGAAGAACACGGCATCGGGCGGTATCGCGGGTTGGTGCTGATGGGCGAAGACGAAATGCTGCAACTGGAATATGCCAACGAAACACAGCTCTATATCCCTGTTTCGCAACTGCATTTAATCAGCCGCTACTCCGGTCAGGCGCATGAAAACGTCGCCCTGCACAAGCTCGGCAGTGGCGCGTGGAACAAGGCGAAACGCAAAGCCGCCGAAAAGGCGCGCGACACCGCCGCCGAGTTGCTCAATCTCTACGCCCAGCGCGCCGCCCAATCGGGACACAAGTTTGAAATCAACGAGTTGGACTATCAGGCGTTTGCCGACGGCTTCGGCTACGAAGAAACCGAAGACCAAGCCGCCGCCATCGCCGCCGTGATTAAAGATTTGACGCAGGCGAAGCCGATGGACCGCCTCGTGTGCGGCGATGTCGGTTTCGGCAAAACCGAAGTCGCCCTGCGCGCCGCGTTTGTGGCGGTGATGGGCGGCAAACAGGTCGCTGTACTCGCCCCGACCACGCTTCTGGTCGAGCAGCACGCGCAAAATTTCGCCGACCGCTTCGCCGATTTCCCCGTGAAAGTCGCCAGCCTTTCGCGTTTCAACAACAGCAAAGCCACCAAAGCCGCACTGGAAGGCATGGCGGACGGCACGGTCGATATCGTTATCGGTACGCACAAATTGGTGCAGGACGACATCAAATTCAAAAACTTAGGTTTAGTGATTATCGATGAAGAACACCGCTTCGGCGTGCGCCAAAAAGAGCAGCTCAAACGCCTGCGCTCTAATGTCGACATCCTCACCATGACCGCCACACCGATTCCGCGCACCCTCAGCATGGCGCTCGAAGGCTTGCGCGACTTCTCGCTGATTACCACCGCGCCCAGCCGCCGCCTCGCCGTGAAAACCTTTGTCAAACCGTTCAGCGAAGGCAGCGTGCGCGAAGCCGTGTTGCGCGAACTCAAACGCGGCGGACAGGTGTTTTTCCTGCATAATGAAGTGGATACCATCGAAAATATGCGCGAGCGGCTGGAAGCCTTGTTGCCCGAAGCCCGCATCGGCGTGGCGCACGGACAACTGCGCGAGCGCGAACTGGAGCAAGTCATGCGCGACTTTTTGCAGCAAAGATTCAACGTGTTGCTCTGTTCCACCATTATCGAAACCGGCATCGACATCCCCAATGCCAACACCATCATCATCAACCGCGCCGACAAATTCGGGCTGGCGCAACTGCACCAGCTTCGCGGGCGCGTCGGCCGAAGCCATCACCAAGCTTACGCCTACCTGCTCATGTCCGAATACATCACCAAAGACGCAGAAAAACGCCTCGACGCCATCGCGGCGGCAGACGAACTCGGCGCAGGTTTCACCCTCGCCATGCAGGATTTGGAAATCCGCGGCGCAGGCGAAATCCTCGGCGAAGGGCAGTCCGGCGAAATGATACAGGTCGGCTTCACGCTCTACACCGAAATGCTCAAACAAGCCGTGCGTGACCTCAAAAAAGGCCGCCAGCCCGACCTCGACGCACCGCTGGGCATCACCACCGAAATCAAACTGCACAGCCCCGCCCTGCTGCCTGAAAGCTACTGCCCCGACATCCACGAACGGCTCGTCCTCTACAAACGCTTCGCCGTCTGCGAAACTGTGCAGCAAATCAATGCAATACACGAAGAGCTGGTTGACCGCTTCGGACTGCCTGAACAACCCGTCAAAACCCTCATCGAAAGCCACCACTTACGGCTTGCAGCAAAAGAATTGGGTATCGATGCCATTGATGCGACCAGCGAAGCTGTAACCGTTACCTTCGGCAAAAATCACCAAATCGATCCAGTGGAAATTATTCTGCTGATTCAGACCGATAGAAACTATCGGCTGGCTGGGGCGGATAAGTTGAAGTTTACGGAGGAAATGGAAAACATCGAAGTCAGGATCAACACCGTGAAGAACGTGTTGAAGACTTTGAAAGAAAGAGTGATGAAGGAATAAAGAGTAATGAAAGAAAAGGTCGTCTGAAAATTTTTCAGACGACCTTTTCTTATCCAAAATTTGTAGGTCAGATACTTGTATCCGACAAAACCTCCTACATGAAGCTGTCGGATTCGAGAATCCGACCTACACCTGTTTGGAAAAACTTTTCATGTAGTAGGCGAAAGATTTATGATGCCGATTGGCAAAGCAGGAAACAAACAAAATATCCTTGTATGGATGCTTCTGATGTAGTTTGGAGCAAGTTCCAGCATTCATTTTTTACAGGGCTGTGAAATTTCCAATAATCCAGCGTAGTTTATTTGCAAAGGAAATATTATGTCTGAACTCAAAATTTTTAAAGACGAACCTGATGATACCGAATATTTTGCGTGGAGGAGAAGTAACTCTGGAGGCTATGTGTTGAATATAAGAAAAACCTACTTTTCTGATTACCCCATGATACATAGAGTAAAAGAAAATGGAACAGGATGTATGAGTACAAAAAAGAAAGATGGAACGAGTGCGTACACAACAAACGACTACTACAAAGTATGCTCCAGTTCTATTACTGAACTGGAAGCCTATTCTTGGCAGGAACATCACAAAGCCTTGACTCCATGTAAAAAATGTATGGGGGACTACATCCCCAACGAATACATTGGAATATCCACTTTTCAGGTAGCCTCTCAGCAATCTTTAGAAAATGATTTAGATGAACTTAACCAACGCCTAGAAAAAGGCACAACCGAAGAAACCCAAATCCAACGTTTGATTAACGCCAGAAAAGGTCAAGGAACATTTAGAAACAGTGTATTGAAACTATATCCGCAGTGTCCCATTAGCGGCGTAGATATGCCCGAATTATTGATTGCCAGCCATATCAAACCTTGGTGTGACTGCAAAGATGATAACGAACGGCTTGACCAGCACAACGGCTTGATGCTTGCCCCGAATATTGATGCCTTGTTTGATAGTGGGCTGATTATGTTTGAATCTGATGGCAAAATTCGTATTAGTAAAAGGCTTTCTGAAAAAAACTTGTTCCGACTTGGTATCTCTCTTGATGCGGTATTAGAAATCCACCCTGACAGCGAAAAATATTTTGAATGGCATCGAAACAAGGTATTTAAACCATAGAATAGGTGGTAAACGTGGCCAGCATAATCGTCTTCAAGACCGTCTAAAAAGGCTACCTGAAACCGCAAATCTCCGTTTCAGGTAGCCTTTTTGATGAGGCATCTTCGCTCCCTTGCCAATACCTGCAACAGATTGCCTGCAAATTCCCCCAACACCCGCTTGCTGCTTGGCAGGCGGGCGCTTTTCAGGTAGCCTTTCTCTTTTTCCAAATCCTATTTTCCGCCCGCCATGAACACCGAAAACGAATTGCCCGAAATTGCGTCGCAAGCTTTGCCCGATGGGGCGGTTGAGATTGAGTCTGCTGCGATTGAAACGCTTGCCGCAGTGGTGGCTGAGTCGCAGGCTGCCGTGTTGGCGGAAATTCCTGCGCAGCTAGTGGCTGATGGCGGTGAAGAGGTTGCCGAGCCGGGGCGCAAGTGGCGCGAGGGGCGGATTGTGGATGCTGCCGTGCGTGTGTGGGATGCTGCAGAGCGCACCGGCGTGGCCGATGTGGTGAACAATGGCGACGAGCCGCCGTTGAGCGTGTTTTTGGTGGGCGACCTGTTTGCCGCCACCGACCTTGCCCCCGAGCCGGGCGATGTGTTGCGCGGCGTGTTGCAGAGCCACCCCGTTAGCGGCTATTGGCTGCTCGACAGCGCAGAAAATGCCGCCACGTCCAGCCTACAGCGGCGCAGCCCGGAAGAAGAAGAGGCGCTGCATAAAGAGCGCAAGCAGGCCAAGCGGCAAGATAAATTGGTGAACGGCGAAACCTATGTGGGCAAGGTGGTGCGCTGGAACGAAGAGGAAAAATCGGGCTATATCAAGGTTAAATCCATCAAAGCGCGGGTGTTTTTCCCGCAATCGGCCTTTGTGTTCCGCGATAAAAGTCCGGCCAATCACCAGCAGGTGAGCTTTGTGCTGGGGCGGCGGCGTGGCGAATGGGTGGCCACCCGTGTGATTCCGCAAGGCTACGAACTGGGCTGGGCCGACCGCGAAAGCCCTTCTTCCGGCACGATTTTGGGCGGCGGTTTCAGCGAAAGCCTGCTCGGCGGCACGTTTATCCTGCTGTTCCTTGCCGCCGTGTCCTTTATTTCCCTGCCGCTGGCTGCGGCCTATTTGCTGGCCAGCTGCCTGCTGCTTATTCTCTACCGTACGGACAAGCGCAGCGCCCAAAGCGGCCGCACCCGCGTGCCCGATGGCGTGCTGCACCTGTTGGCCATGCTCGGCGGCTGGCCCGGCGGCCTGTTGGCGCAGATGCGTTATCAGCAGCACACCGCCAATATCCGCTTTGTGCGCGCTTTTTGGTTTAGTGTGGCGCTGAATGCCGTGGGCACTTATGTTTTGCTGGTGTACTTTATCGGCTCGCCCGCGTTTGCCTTCTTGAAAAACTAGCCGCATGAACAGCTACTGCGCCCTTGCCAACAGCCTGCCCGCCGACAGCCCCGACCCCAACAAGCATTATCACGACTATCTCTACGGCTTCCCCATCGAAGACGACAACGAACTCTTCGGCCGCCTGCTGCTCGAAATCAATCAGGCCGGCTTGAGCTGGACGCTGATTTTGCAACGCGCCGCCGGCCTGCGAGCCGCCTACGCCGGTTTCGACATCGCCGCAGTGGCCGTCTTCGGTGAAGCCGACCGCCAACGCCTGCTGGCCGACGCGAAAGTGATCCGCAACCGCCTGAAAATCAATGCCGCCATCCACAATGCGCAGCAAATCTTGCAGCTGCAACAGGCATTCGGTTCGTTCAAAAACTGGCTCGATGGCCACCATCCGCAGCCGTTGGCCGATTGGGTGAAGCTGTTTCGCCGTACTTTCAAATTCACCGGCCCCAAAATCGTACGCGAATTTTTGGTGAGCACAGGCTACCTGAAAGGCGCGCACAGTGAAGACTGCCCAGCCGCCGAGCGCGCTGCTGCCGCTAATCCGCCGTGGTTGCGGGGCTGATGCGACTGGCAAGTTAGAAAAAGGCTACCTGAAAGCGTTATCTTTGCGAGTTTCTGCGAAGCTGAGTTTTCAGGTAGCCTTTTTGTTTAGCTGTGGGCGATAGCTTATGTGGCGGGGCAGGGCGGCAAGTGGCTCCGCCGTTTAGTTTTGCCTGTTCTTTCGAATTTTCAGGTAGCCTCAATTGCCGGGTTGCGATGTTGTTTCAGGCAGTCCTTCATTTCCGCTGGCGGGAGGTTGGGGCAGGTGGTGGTGGAAGAGGCCTTGTTCGGTAATGGTCCAGAGGGCGGCGTCGGTGTGCATGGTTTTGAGGGCGTTGTTGGTCCAGGTGTTGCAGGTGTAGAAAAGGTTGTAGCTGCCGACGGCTTCGTAGAAGGCATCGTTTTCGCCGTAGGCCATATCGGTGGGGATGGGGAGGGTGCGGCCGTTTTGCCATTGCAGGCTTTGGCGGATGTAGGAAACGAGGCGGCGGTATTGGGCGCGGCTGATGAGGATGGGGGCGCAGCGGGTGCAGCCTTCGAGGCTGTGGTAGTAGGTGGCGTGGACGGCGTTGCTGGATAGGCCGGTGGCGGCTTTGATGGCGGTGCTGAATTTGAGGTCGGCCCAGGTGGGGGTGGTGAGGTAGAAGTTTTTGTCGCCCAGTCCGATGGCGAGCCAGGGGGCGTATTCTTGGCTGCGGGTGTGTTCGGCGGGGAAGACGGCTCGCCAGTCGGCTTCGCTGCTGAAGGTGGGGACGACGATGTCGGTGTGCACGCCGTTGGAGAGCAGCCATACGGTGATTTCGGGTTCGCCTTCGGGCCGGCCGGGGCTTTTGATGCGGGGCAGCAGCCAAACGGCGGCGCCGTAGAGTAGGAGGAGGGCGGCCAGGCTGAGGAGGCTGCGGCGGATGAGGCGGGAAAGTTTGGGCATGGTGTGCGGTTTGAGGCTACCTGAAAGTTTGGGCTTCGCGGGGCTTGGCTTTCAGGTAGCCTTTGCTTATTCGGGCTGGGGCTGGTAGTTATCCAGCAGCTGTTCGATTTGTTGGAGGGAGGTGAGGGGGCGCAGTTGGGTGAAGAGGTGTGCAGCTTGGGGGTGGCTGGTTTTCATCATGCCGAGCCATTGTTTGAGGCGGGCGGCGGGGTAGGGCGTGTTGCCGGCGTGTTCGCAGCAGAGTTGGAAGAACCGGCGTATCCACACGAGATAGTCGGCGAAACCGGCGGGCTGGGGCAGGAGGCCTTGGTTGTGGCGCTGGATTTGGCGGGCGAGATCGGGGGTGATGACGGCGCCGCGCCCGAGCATCACATCTTGGCAGCCGCTGGTGCGGCGGATGGCGAGGTAGTCGGCCAGGCTGAATACGTCGCCGTTGGCGATGACGGGGATGCTGAGGGCTTGGCGGATGGGGGCGATTTGCTCCCAATGGGCGGGCGGGCGGTAGCCTTCGATTTTGGTGCGGGCGTGCACGGCCAGCGCGGAGGCGCCGCCTTGGGCGATGGCTTGGGCGCACTCGATGGCGAGGGAGCTGTCTTCGTAGCCGAGGCGCATTTTGGCGGTGAGGGGGATATTTTCAGGTAGCCTTTGGCGCACGGTGGAGACGATTTGGCGGATGCGTTCTGGCTCGCGTAGGAGGATGGCGCCGCCTTGGTGTTTGTTGACGGTGGGGGCGGGGCAGCCGAAGTTGAGGTCGATTTTTTGCGCGCCTGCGGCCACGGCGGCTTGGGCGTTGGTGGCCATGTTGTCGGGGACGCTGCCGAGCAGCTGGAGGGTGCAGTGGGTTCCGGCGTGAGTGCGGCAGCCGTGATCGATTTCGGGCATATGCCGCCGCCAGGTGGCGCGGGAGTGCAGGGTGTGGGTGATGCGGACGAATTCGGTAACGCATTCGCTGTAGCCGCCGATGTCGGTGAGCAGGCGGCGCATGACGGGGTCGAGCAGACCCTGCATGGGGGCTAAAATTAGGTTCATAGGGGTATTTTAAGTTTTCAGGTAGCCTTTGAGATAGAGGCTACCTGAAAAATTTGTGGTGAAGGTATTCCATGCCATTACCGTTTGTCGGGCTTCGGCAAAGTCTGGACGAGTTGTGTGCGCCCCGATTTGGCGGTTAGAGGATTTTTTGGCTGCCTTCGAATACTTGGATGCTGTAGTCGCACACGCGGTCGATACAGTTGGGCATGGTGAGGGTGAGGGTGTATTGGCCGCTTTGGCGGGCATACCAGCCAAACATGGGGGAGGCGTGGGGATCGGTGTCGGCGATAAGGGTGCGGCCGTCGCGCAGCAGGGTGAGGTTAATGTTGTTGCATTGGCGGCTGCAATCGGCGAAGAAGGGGTAGTGTTTGCCGGCACGCAGGTTGATTTGCTGGGGTTTGGATTTGCCTTGGGACAGGCTGCCACGGAAATGTTTGTGCAGCCGGGCGCGTCGGTCTTCTTTGCGCACGATTTCGCGGTTCATGCGCTGCGCCTGCGACAGACAACAGCAGAATGGACAGAAGCGAAGATAAGGCAGCGTGTGGGCATGGCGGTGGGGGCTTGCTGAAGGGGAAAACGGCAGGCTACCTGAAAACGGTTTGGTTGCTTCAGATGGTCTTGGGGGTCAGCGTATGATGCTGCGTTGTGAGTCGGCAAGGAAATCGCGCAACACGGCCAGCTCGGGGAAAATTTGAGCGGTTTTGGCAATCTGGCTGCAGGCTTCTTCGTAGGCCAGGCCTTGGCGGTAGAGGATCTTGTAAGCGTTTTTCACATTGGTGATCTGTTCGGGCGTGAAGCCGTTGCGGCGCATGCCTTCGCTGTTGATGCCGGCGGGCTCGGCGCGGTAGCCGGCGGCCATGAAGTAGGGGGGGACGTCTTTGTGTACGCCGGCGGCGAAGGCGGTCATGGCGTAGTTGCCGATTTGGCAGAATTGGAACACGAGGGTGTAGCCGCCGAGGATGACGTAGTCGCCGATGGTAACGTGGCCGGCGAGGGAGGCGTTGTTGGCGAAGATGGTGTGGCTGCCGATCACGCAGTCGTGGGCGAGGTGGCAGTAGGCCATAATCCAGTTGTCGTCGCCGATGCGGGTTTCGCCGATGCCAGTTACGGTGCCGAGGTTGAAGGTGGTGAATTCGCGGATGGTATTGCCGTTGCCGATAATCAGGCGGGTGGGTTCGCCGCGGTATTTTTTATCTTGTGGTATGGCGCCCAGGCTGGCGAATTGGAAAATGCGGTTGTTTTCGCCGATGGTGGTGTGCCCTTCGATAACGGCGTGCGGGCCGATTTCGCTGCCGGCGCCGATTTGCACGTTCGGGCCGATGATGGTGTAGGCGCCGACTTTAACGCTGCTGTCGAGCTCGGCTTTGGGGTCGATAATCGCGGTGGGGTGGATTAGGGACATGGGGTTTCCTTGTGGCAGCGGGCTTTGCCGGGGGAGGCTACCTGAAAATGGTTCGGCACTAAATGCGGCGGATAGTTTGGCAGAGGCTACCTGAAAAGGGCATTACCTATCTTGCTGGCTTATTTATCTACCGCGCGTTTGGCACACATGATGACGGCTTCAGCGGCGATTTGGCCGTCTACGGTGGCGGTGGCTTTGAATTTGCCGATGTCGCGTTTGTGGGTGATTACGTCCAGATGAATCTGCACTTGGTCGCCGGGCACGACTTGGCGTTTGAAGCGGGCTTCATCGATGCCAACGAAAAAGTAGATTTCGTTTTCTTTGCGCTCGCCCCGGCTGAGGATGGCGAGCACGCCGGCAGCCTGTGCCATGGCTTCGATAATCAACACGCCGGGCATCACAGGGAACTCGGGGAAGTGGCCTTGGAAAAACGGTTCGTTTACAGAAACGTTTTTAATGGCAGTGAGGCTTTTTTCTTTTTCAAAACCGATCACGCGATCCAGCAGTAGGAAGGGATAGCGGTGCGGCAGCAGGCGTTGCAGGGTGCGCACGTCCAGCGGGAGTTCGATATTTTCGATTTGCATGGGTTATTCCTTGTTTTCGGGATAGTTGATTGTGTTTTCCAGCGTTTTTACGCGGCGGTGCAGTTCGTTGAGCCGACGCAGGTGCACGGCATTTTTCACCCAGTCGCGGTGGGTTTGCAGCGGATAGGAGCTGGCGTAGTAGTCGGGCTGGTTGATGGAGGCGGCCACGAGGGTGCCGCCGCCAATGAAGGTGCGGTCGGCAACGTGGATGTGGCCGACAAACATGGCAGCACCGCCGATTTGGCAGTAGGCGCCGATATGGGTGCTGCCGGCAATGCCTACGCAGGCGGCGATGGCGGTGTGGGCGCCGATATGTACGTTGTGGGCAATTTGCACGAGGTTGTCGATTTTAGCGCCCTCGGCAATCACGGTATCTTCGATTGCACCGCGGTCGATGGTGGTATTGGCGCCGATTTCCACGTCGTTACCGATTTCCACGCCGCCCACTTGCGGGATTTTGTACCAATGGTCTTGCGCCCAGGCATTGCCGAAGCCGTCGGCACCGATCACGGTGCCAGAGTGGATTTCCACACGTTCGCCGAGGCGGCAGCCGGCATAAACGGTTACGTTAGAGTGCAGCACGGTATGCTCGCCAAGCACACAGTTGGCTTCCACCACGCAGTTGGCCAGGATGCGGCAGCCTTCGCCCAGCACAACGCAGTCGCCGATGTAAACGTTGGCACCGATTTCGCAGCTATCGGGCACGATGGCACTTGCTTCCACCACGGCGCTGGGGTGAATGCCGGGGTTGGCGGCGGGAGCGGGGTGGAACAGGCGGGCGGTTTGGGCGAAATAGAGTTGCGGGTTGTCGCACGCAATCAGATTGCGGCCGGGCAGTTTGTCGGCCAATTTGTGGTGCACAATCAGCGCGCCGGCTTGGCTGGCCAGGGCTTCGGGCAGGTGTTTGGGGTGGGAAACAAAACTGATGTCGTCTTTTTGTGCGGTATGCAGCGGGGCAATACGGCTGATGGCGATGTCTTGTCCGGTAAGCGTGCCGCCTAAGGCGGCGATAATGTGGGAAAGCTGTTTCTGCATTTTAACTTCGGTGAAGTTTCGCTTTCAGGTAGCCTGTTTTGCGGCAGGGAGGCCGGAATTTTCAGGTGGCCTTTATTGGTTGTTGAGAGCGCGAATAACTTGGTCAGTGATGTCGAATTTGCTGTTTACGTAGATAACGTCTTGGATAATCAAGTCATAGCCATCGCGCTGTGCCAGCTCGGTAATCACGCGGTTGGCATTTTGCTGCAGGGCAGCGAACTCTTCGTTGCGGCGCAGGTTGTATTCTTCAGTGAGCTGCGCGGCCTGGCGGCGCAAATCCCTATCCAGGGCAATCAGCTGCTGCTCTGTGCGGCGGCGTTCGGTGGTGCTCAGGCGCCCCTGGTCGAGCCTGGTTTTCAGGGCAATACCTTGATTACGCAGCCGTTGCAGTGCCTGCTGTCGGGCACTGAATTCGTTTTGCAGGATGGTTTGGATACGCTGCGCTTGGGTGGACTGCTGATACACACGCTCAGTATCGATAAACCCCAGCTTCTGTATGCTGTCGGCCGCGGCGTGCAATGCGAGCAGCATCGCAGCAGCTGCCGCTGCTATACGGGGGAGATTAATCTTCATCATCTGCTTTCCTTAGAAAGTCGTGCCTAATTGAAATTGGAAACGTTGGATCTGGTCGTTATCCCGCCGGCGCATCGGGTGGGCGAAACTGAATTTCATCGGGCCTAGTGGCGAAAGCCAAGTTAGCGCTGCGCCCACAGAATAGCGCAATTCGTTGCTGAAGGTGGAGCGATGGTCTTGGCTGTAGTAGCCGTTGGTGCCGTAGGGGTTAGTAGAGCTGTAGGCACCGGTGTTGTAGTTTTTGCCATCCCACACGCTGCCGGCATCGGCAAATACACTCAGGCGCACGGAGCGCTGGTCTTTCACGCCGGGGAAGGGGAAGAGCAGCTCAGCGGAGGCATAGGCTTTATAGGTGCCGCCGTAATTGACGATGTTGCGAGAGTTGCCGTAAATTTCGTACACCTTCGGACCCAGAGAACCGCTTTCGTAGCCGCGCACGGAGCCCAGGCCGCCGCCGTAGAAGTTATTGAAGAAGGGTACAGTGGAGGTGCCGCCGTAGGAGCCGGCATAGCCCACTTCGCCACCCAGCATCAGGGTGAAACTCTTACTTAAGGGGAAGAACCAGCGTTGGTCGTGGGTAAGGATGTAGTATTTTAAATCACCGCCAGGCAGGCCGAGATCGGCGTTTACGCTGGTGGTGTAGCCGCGGGTTGGCCACAGGGCATCGTCGGTTTTGTTGCGTCCCCAACCGATATTGCCTTTGAGAATCCAGTTTTTCTCACCATGTTCTTGGAGGAACTGGCGGTAGCGGTAGGGTTGATAATTTACGTCGCCATGTAGTTTCACGTTCAGGTGCTCCACTGCGAGGCCGAAGTTTACGCGGTCATACTCGGTAACTGGCACACCCATACGCGCACCTAAGCCGATACGGGTAGTTTCGTAGTTGTTGGAGCTGGAGCTGGAGCTGGATTTATAGGGCATGTAGCCGCGATAGTAGATGTCGTAGCCCAAGCTCACACCGTCGGGAGTGAAGTAGGGATCGGTAAACGACAGGGACGCGGTATTTTGGGTTTTGCCGCGTGCAATGCGGAAGTTGGCAGATTTGCCCGTGCCGAACAGGTTATCTTGTGCCACGCCGGCAGAAAGTACCAAGCCGGTGTCTTGCACCCAACCGGCAGCTACTTCCACCGAACCAGTAGAGCGTTCTTTCACGGATACATCCACATCCACTTGGTCAGGCGTATCGGGCAGCGGGCGGGTTTCCACTTTCACATCGTCGAAATAGCCCAAGAGCTGGATACGGTCTTTGGAGCGGTTGAGTTTGGCCGAATCGTAGGGTGCTGCTTCGGTTTGGCGCATTTCGCGGCGGATAACGGCATCACGGGTTTTGTTATTGCCGGAAATGTGGATTTGATTCACATAGTATTTACGACCGGGATTTACCGTTAGAACGAAATCCACAGTGTGGTTGGCCTGGTCGGGCTGCGGCTGCACGCCCACTTGGGCCAGGGCGTAACCAGCCTGACCCATACGGTCTTGGATAGCTTGCAGGCTTTCTACCATCTGTGAACGGTTGTAGCGGCGGCCTTCGCGCATTTTCAGCAGGGCTTCCAACTCTTCGCGCGGCACTTCGCGGGTGTCGCCTTCGATGCGCACTTTGCCCCAACGGTAACGTTCGCCTTCGTGTACTTTAATCCACAGCGTCTGCTCGGTACGGTCGGCGTTGTAGCGCACATCGGCATCCTGCACTCGGCCTTCAAAGAAGCCTTCGTCTTGATAGAAATCGGTGATGGATTGCAGGTCTTGACGGAATTTTTCGTCGGAGAAACGGTCGTCTTTGGAGAGCCAGCTCAACATACCGTGGCGATCCATCTGCATTTGACGGCGCAGAGTACGGTTGGAGAAGTGCTGGTTGCCTTCAAAGTCGATTTCTTTGATGTGGGTGGTAGGGCCTTCGTCGATTTTCAGCGTGATGTCCACACGGTTACGCGAGAGGCGGGAAATCTCGGGGGTGATGGTGGCAGAGAGTTTGCCTTGGTTGGCATATTCCTGCTGCAGGCCGGTCACGGCTTGGTTCAGGATTGCTTGGTTAAAGGGCTGCGATTGACCCAGGCCGAAGCTGTCGAGATTTTTCTTGATCGCGTCGCTGGGCAGGGTTTTGCCGCCGGTAACGGTGAGCGTGTTGATGATGGGACGCTCTACTACGGTTAGCAATACTTGGTTGCCCATGGTTTCCACGCGTACGTCGTCGAACAGGCCGGTGGCATAGAGGTTTTTGATGATTTGTTCGCCTTCGCCATCAGTGAAGGTGCTGCCCACTTTAACCGGCAGGTGGCCCAATACAGTGGAGGGGGCGGTACGCTGCAAGCCCTCAATGCGGATATCTTGGACGGTAAACGGTGCGGCGGCCAGCGCCCAAGAAGACAATCCGGCTGCGAATAAAGAGAAAGTAAGTTTGTTCAGTTTCATGCCTTATCCCAATAAGCGGGTGATATCGTTGAAAAAAGCCAGCAGCATCAGCATCAGCATCAGGGAGAGGCCGAGGCGCAACCCCCACATTTGTACATTGGTGCTAACGGGCTTGCCGCGAATCCATTCGGCGGCATAATACATTAAATGGCCGCCATCTAAAACAGGAATCGGCAGCAAATTCAAAATCCCCAGGCTGATGCTCACCACGGCGAGGAATTCCAAATAATCCTGAATGCCGGCGGAGGCGGTTTTGCCGGCATAGCTGGCGATGGTAATTGGGCCGGAAATGTGGCTTACGGAAGCCTGGCCGGTGAGCAGGCAGGCAAACAGGCGGCCGGTGAGCGCGGTGTAGGAAGACACGCGCTGCATACCCATTTCGGCTGCGCCCAGCCAGGTGGGCTGATAGCGGTAGGTGGCGCGAACCATCCATTGTTGGTCGACTTCGGCTTCAAAACCGGCATAGCCGTAGCGCTCGCCATTGCGGTCTTCACGGCTGTCGGGGCGCAAGGCTACCTGAAGCGGTTTTTTGCCGCGCAAAATATCGATAGCAAGTTTGTCTTGCGGGTGTTGGCGGATGGTGGTGGTTAAATCCGGCCAAGTATGCACGATCTGCCCGTCCACGGCCACCACGCGGTCGCCTTTGCGCAAGCCGGCGTGTTCGGCGGGGGAGCCGGGCTGGATAGAGGCAAGCGTAGTGTTCAGTCGTAGGGCGGTGATGCCGAACCAGCCGCCGCGTTTGGCCACGGCTTCCGCTTCCGGCGTGCCGGCGGCATCGATGGTGCGTGTGGTTTGGCTGCCATTGGCCTCGCGCACGGCTACCTGAACCTTACTGGCTTCCAAATTCAGGATGATTTCCGATTGTGCGTCGCCCCAAGTGAGCACCTGCTTGCCGTTTACGGCGGTGATGGTGTCGCCCGGCTGAAAGCCTACTTTTGCGGCCAGTGTGTCGGGCATCACCATGCCCACCATCGGGCGCACTTCCTGCACGCCGAAATAGCCGAAGGAGAAGGTGTAGAGCAGCACGGCCAGCGCCAGGTTGGTAAGCGGGCCGGCGGCTACCACCAGCATGCGTTTGAACGGGTGTTGCTTATCGAAGGCGTAGGGCAGGTCGGCCTCGGTCACGTTGCCTTCGCGGGTATCGACCATTTTCACATAGCCGCCCAGCGGAATCGGCGCCAGGCACCATTCGATATTGCGCCAGCGTTTGTTGAAAAACGGCTTGCCGAAGCCCACCGAGAAGCGCAGCACTTTGATGCTGCACCAGCGCGCCACCAGTAAATGCCCCAGCTCGTGCAGGCTGACCAAAATCAGGATGGCAACGATAAACGCGCCGAGTGTGTGCAAAAGAAACAAACAAGAAGCTCCTTGAAGCAGGCGAATCGGATGCAGGCTACCTGAAAGAGAGAAAGCCGTATTTTTAGGTAGCCTCAGCCGCCAATCGGCTGCAGGAAGAAAAACGTAATTGTAATGGAAACAGAGGTTCCCGACAAAGCCTGCGCCCATAACTAAGGCCTGTCATATTGGCTTGACTTGCCGCATTACTCATGCGGCTTACTGCCTGGCATGAAAAAGATGTTCAGCGATGTGCCACTTGCTGCACAAACGCTTCTGCAGTGCGTCGGGCAGCGGCATCTAAATCCAGCAGGCCTTCCAGGCTGTGGTGGCTACCTGAAAAATCCTGTTCCAAGCAATGCCGCACCGTGTGTGCGATGTCGGTGAAGCGGATGCGGCCGGCCAGAAAGGCGGCCACGGCGATTTCGTTGGCGGCATTGAGTACGCAGGGCACGCCGCCGCCGGCCTGCATGGCCTGATAGGCCAGTTCCAGGCAAGGGAAACGGCGGTAGTCGGGCATTTCAAAGGTGAGCGCGGAGAGGGCGGCGAAATCCAGCGGCGGCACGCCGGAGGCGATGCGTTCGGGCAGGCCGAGGCAGTAGGCGATGGGCGTGCGCATATCGGGCGTGCCCATTTGCGCCAGCACCGAGCCGTCGGCATAGCGCACCATACTGTGTACCACGCTTTGCGGATGGATAACGGTTTCCAGTTTGTCCGGCGGGCAATTGAATAGCCAGTGCGCTTCAATCAGCTCCAGGCCTTTGTTCATCATGGTGGCACTGTCCACCGAAATTTTGCGCCCCATCTGCCAGTTGGGGTGTTTGACCGCCTGCTCGGGGGTGATGGCAAGGAAGGCGGCTAAATCGGTGTGCAGGAAGGGGCCGCCAGAAGCGGTGAGGATGATGGATTGCACGCCGTTATGTTTCAGGTAGCCTTTTTCTTGTGGCAACACTTGGTAGATGGCGTTGTGTTCGCTGTCCACCGGCAGGATACGGGCGCCGGATTGGGCGGCGGTTTGCATGAAGAGGCTACCTGAAACCACCAGCGTTTCTTTGTTGGCCAAGTAGATGGTTTTGCTGGCGCGGGCGGCGGCCAATGTGGGCGGCAGGCCGGCGGCGCCGACGATAGCGGCCATCACGCCGTCGGTTTCCGGCGCGGCGGCAATGTCGCACAAGGCCTGCTCGCCATGCAGCACTTCGGTGTGGCAGCCGGCAGCAGACAGATGCGCGCGCAGTTCGGCGGCTTGCGCTTCGTTGGCGGTTACGGCGTATTGCGGACGGAAGGCAATGCATTGTTCGGCCAGCTTGGCGGTTTGGCTGTGGCCGCTGAGGGCGAAGATGCGGAAGCGTTCGGGGTGGCGGGCAACCACATCGAGCGTGCTGCTGCCGATGCTGCCGGTGCTGCCGAGGATGGTGAGGGATTGGATCATGGTTAGTGTGTTTCAGGTAGCTTTTTTTGCTTATAGTGATTCATTTTAAACCAGCATGGCGTTGGCTTGTTGCCTGATTCTGCTTAAACTTAATCGACGGTATATAGAAGGGAATAGGAGGTAGATTTATTTTTCAGGTAGCCTCAATGCGGGTGGCAGGCTACCTGAAAATGTTGGGCGAAACAAGCTGGGTTTTGCAAAGGCTTCAGCTTGCTGGACATGATAGCTGCAGGGAAATGCCGCTAAGCCAGTCTGCAATATTCAACGGCAGCGGAAGGGCGATTTCCGGCTGCCGTTTGGTTTGCTGCTTTAGGAGCGATATTGCGCCATCAGTTCGCAGTAGTTTGGGTAGTGCTCTTTGCTCACAAAGCCGCGTATCAGGCTCATGGTTTGGTAGATGCCGCGCCGCTTGGCGTTTTCGTCCCAACAGCCGATGTGCTGGGAGTTGTCGAAGTCGAACCAGTATTTGGTGAGCAGCCACACGTTTAGGCCGAGCTCGCGCAGGGCTTCGTCGTCAGCTTCGATGATGCCTTTGTCGCGTAGTTCGATGAAGATTTTCACCAAAAGCGGGGAGATTTTCACATGGGTGAATTCGTTGTGTTCGCCCAAAAGCTGCTTGCTGCGGGAGAGCAGGGTGTTTACATCGCTGAATAAAAAGCGGTATTCCCACAGGATGTCGTACACACCCTGTAGGTATCCCCCCATTTTGGCCATGCTGTCGGGCAGCTCGGTTTGGCGGATGTAGTCGAGCAGTTTGTTGCTGTAGCGCTGGAACAGCTGAACAATGATTTCGTCTTTATTGCGAAAATGATAGTACAGGTTGCCGGGGCTGATGCCGAGGCGTTGGGAGATGTGGTTGGTGCTGATGTTGCGCTCACCCTCCTCGTTGAACAGCTGGAGGCTGATGTCGATGATCCGGTTGTAGGTGTTGGGTTTGCCGGGCTTCCTGGGCATGGGTTATCTCCTTGGCTGCAATGTGAATTATGCCTGTGCAAGAGGCTACCTGAAAATGATATAGCGGGATTTTAATACATTATCGATTGTATTGCCTTATAGATAAAGCACTTATTTTTCATACGGCTGTGCTTCGCCGCTTGGTAGGAAAAATATGCTTCAGCTTCCTTATTCCAGCCACACCGGCTCGGGCTCCAGCCGCACGCCGAAGCGTTGGTAAACGCTGTTTTGCACGTGTTCGGACAAACGGCGTACGTCTTCGGCACTGGCGCCGCCGAGGTTAATCAGCACCAGGGCTTGTTTTTGGTGTACGGCGGCATGGCCTTCGCGGTGGCCTTTGAGCCCGCATTGGTCGATAAGCCAGCCGGCGGCGAGTTTGGCCTGACCGCCAGGCTGGGGGTATACCGGCAGGGCGGGGTGCTGCTTCTTCAGCGCGGCGGCTTGTTCGGCGGGAACGATGGGGTTTTTATAGAAGCTGCCGCAGCTGCCGGTTTCGGCGGGGTCGGGCAGCTTGCGGCGGCGGATGCGACACACGGCCTCGGCCACGATGGCAGCGGTGAGCGGCGCGCCTTGAGCCAGGGTTTCGGCTTCGGCTTGCACGTCGCCGTAGTGCAGCTTGGGTTTGAATTCGCTATCCAGCACGAACGTTACTGCGGTAATCACGAAGCGGCCGCCGGATTGTTTGAACACGCTGTTGCGATAGGCAAAACGGCAGTCGGCATGGCCGAACGATACCGGTTTGCCGCTGTCTAAATCCCAGGCGTGTACGGTTTCGATACAGCTTTCGGCTTCCACGCCGTAGGCGCCGATATTCTGCACCGGCGCGGCGCCCACTGTGCCGGGAATCAGGCTGAGGTTTTCCAGCCCGCTCAAGCCTAGTGTGATGGTGTGCTGCACGAAATCGTGCCAGTTTTCGCCGGCCTGCGCGGTAATACGCATTTTGCCGATGCCGACCGGCTCTGGCGCGGAAATGCCTTTATTGGCCATGCGTACCACCAGCCCGCCATAGTTTTTCATCAGCAGGATATTGCTGCCGCCGCCCAGCCACAGGGTGTGCTCGCGGCGGTATTCGGGCAGTTGGAAAATCTCAGGTAGCCTTTCGGCGGCGTCCAGCGTGTAGAGTGCGGCGGCGCGGGCGGGCAGGCCGAAGGTGTTCAGTGCGGTTAAATCGGCATCGTATTGCAGCCTATTCATCGTCTTCATGTTCCAGCATTTCTTGGCTTACTACCGCCAAACACCATAAGAGGGCGGCAGCGGCACAGCCTAGTGACAGCACCAGCGCCGCCCAGAAGCCGTAAATCCCCATACGCGTACCGAAGGCCAACAGGCAGCCCAGCCCGAGGCCGACCACCCAGAAGGCGATGCCGTGAATCACCATCGGCAGTTTGGTTACCTTATAACCGCGCAAGGCGTAGGAGGCAATACATTGGATGGCGTCGGCTAATTGGAAGGCAGCGGCGAACAGCAGGATAGTGGCGCCGAGCCCGATCACGGCCTGGTCATCCGTGTAAACGCGCATAATCGGATAGCGGAACAGTAGAGTGAGTACCGCGGTGACAATGGCCAGAGCCGAGCCGCAGGCCAAGGCCACGCCGGAGGCATAACGCGCCTGGAAATAGCGGTCGGCACCGATGGCATAGCCCACGCGCACGGTTACTGCCGCGCCGATGCCTTGCGGAATCACATAAATCAGGCTGGTGATGCTGTTTACCACTTGCTGTGCGGCCACGTGGTCTTCGGCATTGCCCGGCAGTTGGGCGATCAGCAGCATCATCACAGTAAACAGGCTCACTTCGAGGAAGAAAGACAAGCCGATCGGCACACCCAGCTTGGTAATTTGACGGAAAATCTTGGCGCTGGGCTTGGTGAAACGCGCGAACAGGCCGAAGCGTTGGAAATATTTCTGTTTGGCAATATAAGCCCACAGCGCGGCGGCGTTAAACCAGAACACCAAAGTACTGGCCAGGCCGCAGCCCGCGCCGCCCAAGGCAGGCATGCCTAAATCGCCGTAAACGAAGATATGGTTGAGCGGGATGTTTAAAAACAGGCTAATCCAGCTCATCCACATAATTGGTTTGGGTTTACCCAAGCTGGAGGCAAAAGCGTGCAGTGCACGGTGAATCATGGCTGCCGGCATGGAAAGGGCAATAAGGCCCACATACACGGCAAATTGCCGTTTCACTTCGGCATCCAAGTCTAAAAAGCCATTGATGGGCTGAATCATCAGCCACAGCAGAATCATGCCCACAATGCCCAGTATCAGGCCATATAATATGCCCTGCCGGCCCAGCTCACCCACTTTCTCGATTTCGCCCGCGCCGTGTTCTTGGGAAATCATCGGATTGAGCGCGGTCATGATGCCGAGGAAGGTTATGTAAACAGTAACGAATGCGCTGCTACCCAGTGCCACGGCGGCCAAATCGGTTTTGCCCGCACCGCCGGCCATCACGGTATCGACCAACCCCAGCCCCACTTGCGCAATCTGCGCCAGCAGCATGGGCACCGCCAAAGCACCCAATTTGGAGGACTCTTTGCGGAAAACGGCGGTGGAATAACGGTTTAGGTCGAGCAGCATAATCAAAACGAGAGTGGAACATAGATGTAATTTTAGCAGAAATGCAACATAAGTTGTAGCAATGCAACACTTTCTGCTCTGGTTTTATGAATATATTCTGCAATAGTATGCTTGATTTGTCGAAGAAAATATTTTTCCCTGCTGTGTTGCGGATTTTACTTGGGAAAATCTGCCCGGATGCTGTTTTTAGAGTAGACAAAACCGGAAAAACATGAAAACAGCTGGGTTCTGGTGCAAAAGCCACCTGAGAACGCCAGTGGAACGGCACATTTTGGTTTTGACTGTGTCGCGCATCATTCTTCGTTTTCAGGTAGCCTTTGTCGCGGCAGAGATAGAGATGAAGATTTGAATAAAGCAGCATTGCCTTTGATCCTGATGAAGGCGGCTGTCCCCCCCCCAAAAAAAACTAAAGGCACGCTGGAGCTGCTTCCGTCGTGCCTTTGTTTCAGCTATTACGCTTACTATTGGCCTGCCTGCGTGGTTGGGTTGATTAAGATTTCCACGCGGCGGTTTTGCGCGCGGCCGCTCTCGGTGGAGTTGTCCGCCACCGGCGAGCGTGAGCCGTAGCCCACGGTACTGATGCGGCTGGCAGCCACGCCGCGGCCGGTGAGGTAGCCGGCCACGGAGCGGGCGCGGTTTTCAGACAAGGGGTTGTTGATGCGGTCGTTGCCGGTGTTGTCGGTGTGGCCGGCCACAGTGATGGTGGTTTCCGGATACTGCGTCAACACATTGGCCACGGTGTTGAGCGAATTTACCGCATCGGGGCTCAGGCTGGCGCTGTTGGTGGCGAAGGTTACGCCGCTGGGCATAGTCAGTTTGATTTGGTCGCCTTGGCGCTGCACTTCCACCGGCGTATTAGCTAGTTCTTGGCGCAAACGGCGCTCTTGCACGTCCATATAGGCACCAACACCCGCACCTACCACGCCGCAGCCCAGTGCCGCATTGCGCGCGCCTTTGCCACCGTGAGTCAGTGCCCCGATGGCGCCGCAGGCCGCCGCGCCGCCGAGGCCGAATAGAGCGGTTTTGGAAATAGTCTGCTGGCCGGTAACCGGGTCGGTAACGCAGCCGTTCAGGGCAAAGGTGGCGGCCAGGGTTAAAACGGTTAGACGTTTCATCATAATCGATTCCCTTGTTTTGTAGATTTCATTGAAAACAAAAAGTTAATATAGAGCATGCTGCTTGCAGCAGTTACTATAGGCGAGCCGCCGCGCAAACAAAAGCCGCCGCTGCAACATTTACCGTTTTCAAAACTTTCCAAATGTTTGTTTACATTTGCCCGTCAGGTGGCTGCAAACAAGGCTTTCGGCTACAATGCCCTTCCCAACAACCTGATAGGATACCTGAAAACATGCCGCGCCTCTCCCGCTTCCTCCTGTCCGCGCTCGCCGTGGTTGCCGCTGCTTTTTCCCACGCCGAGCTCCCCGCAGGCCTCTATTTATACCAGGGCAACGATGGCGGCAACTACCGCCCCGCCGACGAGCCCGATGCTATTCCGTTCCCGCGTTCACCCTCCTTCCATGCCGAGCGGAAAGTTTGTATCCCTGCCGACAGCCAAGCCTGGCTGCAAGAGCAAATAAGTCGGCTCACCACCGGCCTCTATCCCCAAGGCCGGTTTGAAGAACGCCAAACCGGCCACAGCTGGGTTTACACCCTGCTCAACCCCGCCCAAGCCAAGCCAGGTTTGGATGCTTATACCGTGAGCATGGTGCTGAAAGAAGACCCGCAAGGCCGCCCTGCCGTTGCCTTCTCAATCAACTCCACCGACACCGAACGCAATTCCGTCCACAACACCCAAGTTAACCAGCGCTACACCTTCCAAGGCCCAAGTTGTCCCGCCGAAGCCGATAGCAAATAAATTTCGGCTGCACAGAAACTTCGCTGTGGTTTTATTTTCAGGTAGCCTCTAAATCTTTAACTAACCACATCCATTGCCATTATGCTAAGCATCTACAACACCCTCACCCGCCAAAAAGAGCCCTTCGCCCCCATCGACCCGAAAAACGTGCGCATGTACGTTTGCGGCATGACCGTGTACGACTACTGCCACCTCGGCCACGCCCGCGTGATGGTGGTATTCGACATGATTGCCCGCTGGCTGCGCGAGTGCGGCTATCCGCTCACTTATGTGCGCAATATTACGGACATCGACGACAAAATCATCGCCCGAGCGGCCGAAAACGGCGAAACCATCGGCGAGCTCACCGCCCGCTTTATCCAAGCCATGCGCGAAGATGCCGACGCCTTGGGCGTGCTGCGCCCCGACGTTGAGCCGAAGGCCACGGAAAATATTCCGCAGATGATTGCCATGATTGAAACCCTGATTCGCAACGGCAAGGCCTACCCCGCCGCCAACGGCGACGTTTATTATGCCGTGCGTGAGTTTGCTGCTTACGGCCAATTATCCGGCAAATCGCTGGACGACCTGCGCGCCGGCGAGCGCGTGGAAGTGGACGGTTTCAAACGCGACCCGCTCGATTTCGTGTTGTGGAAAGCCGCCAAAGCAGGCGAACCGGCATGGGAAAGCCCGTGGGGCAACGGCCGCCCGGGCTGGCACATCGAATGCTCCGCCATGAGCGACAAGCTGTTCGGCGATACCTTCGACATCCACGGCGGCGGCGCGGATTTGCAGTTCCCGCACCATGAAAACGAAATCGCCCAAAGCGTTGGCGCCAGCGGCCATGTTTGCGGACACGAACACGCGCACACCCACCACGGCCAAAGCATCGCCAGCCACGTTAAATACTGGCTGCACAACGGCTTTATCCGCGTAGACGGAGAAAAAATGTCCAAATCTCTGGGCAATTTCTTCACCATCCGCGACGTGCTGAAGCAATACGATCCCGAAGTCGTGCGCTTCTTCATCCTGCGCGCCCACTACCGCAGCCCGCTGAATTATTCGGATGCGCATTTAGACGACGCCAAAAACGCCCTCACCCGCCTCTACAACACCCTGGCCAACGTGCCGCCCGCAGCCGAGTTTGGCTCTGCCGAAACTCGTGAAAACCATCTTCAGGTAGCCTCCGAAGCCAACGACTACACCCGCCGCTTCTTCGCCGCCATGAACGACGATTTCGACACCGTGCAGGCCGTGGCCGTATTGTTCGAGCTGGCCGGCGAAGCCAACAAAACCCGGTCTGCCGAGCTTTCCGGCTGCCTCAAAGCCCTTGCCGGCACCATCGGGCTGCTGCAACGCAACCCGACCGAATTCCTGCAAGGCGGCGCGACCGCAAACGGTTTGAGCAACGAAGAAATCGAAGCCCTCATCGCCCAGCGTAAACAAGCCCGCGCCGACAAAAACTGGGCCGAATCCGACCGCATCCGCGACCTGCTCGCCGAGCAAGGCATCACCCTGCGCGACGGCGCGGACGGCACCAGCTGGACACGCGGCTGACGGGTTGGAGTTGGCTGTAAGCAAACAAAGGCTACCTGAAATTTCAGGTAGCCTTTTTTCAGGTAGCTTTGGGCAGGGTGTCGGATTCGTGAATCCGACCTATGGTTTTCAGGTAGCCTTCAAGCAGCGGGATAGATGTTTACAATATCTTGTTTTTTGTTACAATCCGATCATCGGCAATACCCTTATTCCCCTTTCCAAACAGGAGCGGCAAGATGAAGCAAACCATGATGAACACGGCAGCGGGCGCGTTGGCGGCAGTGCTATTGGGCGGCGCGGGCTTGGCATATGCCAACCCCTATCCGGTTGGCTCGCAGCAATGGCACAACTTTAATGGCATCATGCAGTCAGAAGCAGATCGGATACAACGCGAGCGCAATGCCACACGGCAACAGCCGATCAACCGCGGCCCCACCGCCGCCGAAATACGCGCCTGGCAGCAGCGCGAGGCAAAGGTGCAAGCCGAAATCGCGGAACTGCGCCGCACGCCGTTTTATATGGCCATCATCAATGATTTCGGCACAGATAGAATAGCCTATGCAGGCGGGTTTAGAACCGAGCAACGCGCCATTGAAGATGCCATGAAATTTTGCCGCAGCGGCAACTGCCAAGTACTGACTACTTTCAGCAACTCCTGTGCGGTTTTAACTTTCCCCGCTGGTCGCGAACTCCACTCTGTGAGCGATTTCTTCTTCGGTTATGACCGAGACCACAACAGGGCGGCAGAAAAATCCATTCGTGCCTGCGAAGCCCGCCACGGTAAAGGTAACTGCCTGTATTCAGCCAGCAGAACCAAAAACGGCACCGCCTTCTGTACCGGCTACGACTACAGCAACTACAACCAACGTTAGAAGCTGTAGAAGCTATTCAAACCAAAAGGCTACCTGAAAGTTTCAGGTAGCCTTTTCATCTTGCTGCTCCGCCAATGCTGCACAATGCCCGCCTTCCGAAACCACCTGCCAAAGCCAGCGCAGCATGTATGGGTGGGGGTGCTGCGGAACGCACGCACGCGGTTTTTCACTTCGTTGAAGCTGCGCTTTCAGGTAGCCTTTTGTGTGCTAGTCGGATTCGGCAGTACGGCTGATGATGTGCCTATCGCTGGTGTTGCGCCAGCCAGTCGCGGGCGTGGGCGATATCGGCGGCGATTTGTGCTTGCAGCTCGGGCAGGCCGGGGAATTTGGCTTCGTCGCGCAGTTTGTGCAGGAAGTCGATGCGCAGGCGTTGGCCGTAGAGCTGGCCGGCAAAGTCGAACAGGTGGGCTTCCAGTTTTTGCGTGGGCAGGCTGGATACGGTGGGGTTCCGGCCGAAGCTGGCCACGCCGTAGCGCGTGCCGAATGCGCCGTGGGCGGCGATGACGAATACGCCGCAGAGCGGGTAGCGGTACGGGGGGAGGTGGAGGTTGGCGGTGGGGCAGCCGATGGTGCGGCCGAGCTTGGCGCCGTGTTTCACGCGGCCGCTGAGGGAATAGGGGTGGCCGAGCAGGCTTTCGGCGTAGCCGAGGCGGCCTTCGCTGAGGGCTTGGCGCACGAGGGTGCTGCTGGCGCGCACGTCTTGCACCATCACGGAGGGGGTGCGCTCGGTGGTGAATTCTGGGCGGCGGCTGAGGAGGCTGAAGTCGCCTTGGCGGCCGGCGCCGAAGCGGAAGTCGTCGCCGATGAGCAGGTGGCGGGTGTGCAGCTGTTCGATGAGCAGGTGTTGGATGAAGTCGGCGGCGGATACGGCGGCGAGGCGGGCGTTGAAACGCAGCACCCAGACGGCATCGAGGCAGCCGGTGTCGCGCAGCAGGCGCAGTTTTTCGCGCAGGGGGCTGAGGCGGAAGGGTTTTTCCGCACCGCGCTGCCGGCTGAAAAATTCTTGCGGCTGGGGCTCGAATACGATGGCCACGGCGGCGAGGCCGCGCACGTCGGCTTCGCGGCGCAGGCGTTCGAGGATGTGGCGGTGGCCGAGGTGGACGCCGTCGAAATTGCCGATGGTAACGGCGCTGCCGTGCGGGTGCGGGCGGAATACGGTGTTGCCGAAGCGGATGTTCATGGCGGGCGGGGTGGGAAAAAGGGGCTATTGTAGCGGGAAGGGCGGATTAAAGCACCCGGTGCGGTATGAGGGGAGATGAGGCTACCTGAAACTTTCGGCCTGGCGGGACGCCGTGTGTTGATTTGCATGGCGTTGCAGCAAAGGTTTTCAGGTAGCCTTTCTGTTTCCGCTTGTTATGCGGCGGCTTCGGTATCCCAGCTCAGGAGTGCCCATTTCATGGCGAAGGGTGCTTCGGCGAATTGGCTGTGGTGGCGGTGGAAGAATTGGGTGAGGAGTCGGGTGTGTTCGGGGGTGAGCGTGCCGTAGGCGGCGGCCATGCGCTGCAGGAAGTCGGGCAGTTGGGTGCAGTCGGCGAGGCGGCCGGGGGTGGTGATGTAGCTGAGGGTGGGGTCGTAGCCCATTTGGTAGAGGATGTTGAGGGCGTAGATGTAGCCGGGGTAGGGGCCGCGCTCCTGGCCGAGCAGGCGGCTGATTTGGGGCGGGTTGAAATGGCCGTCGGCGAGGATGGTGAAATACACGCTGTGGCGGGCGTGGGCGCTGAGTTTGGCAAAGAGGGCGGCGAGGTCGCGGTCGAGCCCGCTGCGGGAGGAAACGACGAGGTCGCACACGGGCACGTTGTGCCAGCTGTCTTCTTTGCTCAGGTGGATGGGGGTGATGTTGGTAAGGCCGGCGGCTCGGGCGTTGGCTTCCAGGCATTGGAGCATGCCGCTGCTGTAGTCGAGGCCGTAGAGGCGCTGTACTTTGGGGGCGAGGCGCAGGGCGAGGGTGCCGGGGCCGCAGCCGACATCGAGCAGGGTGTCGCCGGGGCGGAGGTGCATTTGGGCGATAAAGGCATCGGCGTAGGGGCTGGGCTGGAGGACTTTGGCGCTGAAGCTCGGGGCTTTGTCGTCCCATTCGGCGGCGGGTTTTTCGCTGAAGCCGAGTTCGGCCATGCGCTCGCGGTAGGCTGCGGCAAAGTCGGCGGGCAGGGTGCGGGGCTGGGGCATGGGGCTACCTGAAAGAAGTGTGGTGAAGGGAGTTGGCTGTATAGTGAGTTAAATTTAAACCAGTACAGCGTTGCCTCGCCTTGCCGTACTATTTGTACTGTCTGCGGCTCGTCGCCTTGTCCTGATTTAAATTTAATTCACTATAAATTCAGCGCACGGGATAACGGCGGACGCAGCTGTTTGCGGCAGCGCTCATCTGACGTTCGAGGACGGGATTACTTTGGCCTCGGTCGTAGGCGCTGGTAACGCGTTGCCATTCGCGGGCGCTGTAGCGGCTGCGCAGGGTGTCGTAGGTGCAGGCGCAGATGCGGCGGGTTTGGGCGGGGGTGCCGATGTTTCTGGAAGTGCAGAGATCGAGGAAGGCGCTGCGGTGGCTGGCAATGCTGCGGCGGTTGGGGTTGGCATTGGCGTTGGGGCGGGCGGCACATTGGCGCACGCTGCTGATGAAATAGCGGCCCAGCGGGGTGTTGGGGTTGGCGGGCTGGCGAATCCAGTTGTGGCCGTAGCGGCTGCTGACTTTGTCGTAGGCGCAGGCGCAAACGCCGGCGGCTTGGTTGGGGGTCATCCGCCATTCGGCGGCGTTGTCGGCGCAGGCGTTGACGAAGCTGCTGCGCGGGGTGGTGGGCGTTTGGTTGGTGGTGTTGCTGCCGGTGGTATGGCAGGCGGCGAGGGCAGTGAGGACAATGGCTGCGGGGAACAGGCGGCGAATCAGCATGATGAGTTTCCTTAAGCAGTGGATTTTGTGTTTTCAGGTAGCCTTTATGATGACGGAAAGGCTACCTGAAAAGTGGGTTTGAATCATGCCGCATTTAGCGGGGTGCATGGCGGGAGACGCATTGCCGGGTGGCGGTGTCGATGAATCTGGTGAGTTCGGACTTGTTGCTGATGTCTTGGCTGGTGAGGGTTTGCGGCCAGTTGCTGCCGTAGCGGCTGCTGATTTGATTGAAAGTGCAGGCGCAGATATCGGCGGCTGATTGGTGGGAAATGCCGGCGGCTGCGATTTCGCCGGTGCAGCGGCTGATAAACAAATCACGCATGCTGGATGAGGGGTTATAGGCGGCGGCGCCGGGGATGAGGGCGAGCAGGAATAGGGCGGGGATGAGTTTTCTGAACATAATGTTTTGATGTGAATGAATTAAAGATAAAAATCAGGCAGCCTGCGAAATGGCGGGCTGCCTGTGCACCGTTTAGCGGCGTCTGAGGTGGCGGTCTACGCAGGCCTGGGTGTTGCGTTTCATGCGGCTTTCAAACTGGGGGTCGTTGCCGGTGCGGTCGTAGGCATCCAGCGCGGCTTTCCAGCGAGTGCCATATTGTTTGCCGGTTTCGTCGAAGGTGCAGGAGCAAAGGGTGCGAGCCATTTGTTGGTTCAGGGTGCTGCCCTGAGAGGTGGCAGATTGGGTGCAAGCGCTCACGAATTCATTGCGCATTTGCTGCAGGGTTTTGGCTTGGGCGGCAGGAGCAGCAACAGCGGCTAATACGGCGGTGGCAAATAGGTATTTTTTCATTAGGCTTTCCTTTCTAACACGATGAATTGGGAACGAAACCATATTGTGCCGTTTGGCGGCGGAATTGTCTATAGCCGAAGCGCCTCATAAAGGGCGTTTGAACGGCAAAAGGCTACCTGAAAGTGGGGTTTCAGCGAAGTGATATACAGCTAAAGCACTTCACCTCCTACTGAGTCGGCTCGCTTTGCCGTTACCCGTAAACTGCCCTTTCAGTTTAGGAGACATACAGGGCGGGAGTTGCTGATCAGGCCAGCCTAAGTAGGCGTTATTGGGCGGGGTCGGGGAGTGATGGTACAGCATTCTGCTACGGTTACACCGGCCAATACTGCCACGAAGCCGTGTCTGCCGGGGAGCTGCCCACTGCCGATGTCGGCGACGAAATGCGCCGCCTGACCATAATTGATTACTGTGCCAAAGTTGCTTGCATGGGTTGGGTTTCGAACGCGCCGCAGTTGGAAATCAATCCGCTGGATGTAGCCGATGCGGCCGAAAAAGCCGGCATGGCACCGGTGGATTATGTGGCGAAAGGGTTGAAGGAGGGCACGCTGGAAATGTCTTGCAACGATCCGGAAAATCCGAAAAACTGGCCGTACAATATGTTTATTTTGCACTCCAACATTTTGGTTTCTTCCGGTAAAGGGTACGATTATTTCCTGAAATACCTGCCCGATACGCAAAACGGCCTGATGAGCGTCGAAGAAGATTGCTTGAAACCCACCGAAGAGAAACAGCGTGACGGCGTAGGAGACAAGCTGGATTTGTTTGCCCTGCTCGATTTCCGCATGAATGCCACCGCTTTACGTATGCTGACGTGATTTCCTCATCGCCACCTGGTATGAAAAAGACGATTTGAACAGGTCTGACATGCACCTCCACATCTGCCAGCTTACCGAAGCGGTGCAGTCTCTGTGGCAGAGCAGGCCTGACTGAAAAATCCACAAAGACTTGGCCAAAAAACTCAGCGAGCCGGCCAAAGACTACCTCGGCATACACAAAGACATCGTAACTCCCCTCCCCGCTGATGTACGACAGCTTGCAGGAGCTCGGCCGGCCCTTTGAGCCGAAAGACTGGAAACTTGGCGAGTGCGAGCCGATTCTGGGTGAAACCATGCCAGTGTGCCGGCTATGATTGTGGTGGAACACGATTACGGCACGGTTTACGAGCAATTCACTTTCATCTGCCCCTCGCTAGATAAAGATGAACAACAGCAAATCTGTTTCAGGTAGCCTTGTTTTATGCCCGATGATTGGCAGCCTGCTTGGCGGGCACAGGCTTGGGTGGCGGTAATTAGGGTTTTTATCGGTTTTCCTTTTTGTATTGTGAAGTGAAAAGCGGGCATTATGCAGTTTTGCAGAGAAAGAGAAATAGCAGCTTAGGTTTTCAGGTAGCTTTTGGCGATATCGGGAAGATGGTGGAGGCGTAGAGGCTACCTGAAACTTTACGTCTCCAAGGGATCGATATCCACTGACCATCTGGCCGCGGCAAATTGCCGTGCCAGCACGGCGAGGGCTTGCTGCCAGAGGGAAACTTGCCGGTGCAACGTTTTGCGGCAGGGGCTTTCCAGAAACACTTGGGTGCGTTCGCGGCCGGCGAGTTTGGCCAGCAGCATGGGCACGGGGCCGAGGCAGAGCACTTCCGCGGCTTCGGTTTCCACGCTTTCAGGTAGCCTTTGTTGCGCCACCCATTCGGCGGCCAGGCGCAATAACTCCAACGCATCGGCCATATTGGCGGCATCGGCGCGGACGGCGGCGGTGTGGGCGAAGGGCGGCATATCGAAGCTTTCGCGCTCGGCCAACTCGCCAGCGGCGAAGTCGGCATAGTTTTGCCGCAGCAGCGTTTGATACACGCGATGCTCCGGCAGGCGGGTTTGGATGAACACGCGGCCGGGCAGCTCGGCACGGCCGGCACGGCCGGCCACCTGCATCAGTTCAGCAAACAGCCGCTCGGGGGCGCGGAAATCAGCGCTGTAGAGGCTGCCGTCGGCGTTGAGTACCAACACCAAATTCAGGCGGGCAAAATCGTGGCCTTTGGCCAGCATCTGCGTGCCCACCAAAATATCCACGCCGTTTTCGGCGATGCGTTGGTAGAGCCGTTGCCAGTCGCCCTTGCGGGCGACGCTGTCGCGGTCCACGCGCTCGATTTTGGCCTCGGGAAGTTGTGCACGCAGAGCTTCTTCCACCCGCTGCGTGCCGATGCCCACTGCGGTGAGGTCTTGGTTGCCGCAGTCGGGGCATTTTTTCGGAATCGGCACCGCCAGGCCGCAATGGTGGCAGCGCAGCTGGCGTGCGCGCTGGTGCAGCACCAGTTTGGCAGAGCAGTGCGGGCAGCCGAAGGTGTGGCCGCAGTCGCCGCAGAAGAGGGCGGGGGCGAAGCCGCGCCGGTTGAGGTATACCATGCTCATGCCGCCGGCAGCATGATTTTGTTGCAACAGCTTGAAAGCGGCCGGGCTGAAGCCTTGGTCCAATAGCTCGCGGCGGATGTCGATCAGGCGGATTTCGGGCAAGCTGGCAGCCGCACGAGCGCGTTGTGGTAGGCTGAGCAGGCGGTAGCCGCCGCTTTGCGCCTTGTGCCAGCTTTCCAGCGAGGGCGTGGCGCTGCCGAGCACAATCGGGCAACCGGCCTGCTGTGCGCGCCACACGGCCAAATCGCGGGCGTGGTAGCGCAGCTCGCTGTCTTGTTTGAACGAGGAATCGTGTTCTTCGTCCACCACAATCAGCCCCAAATCCGGCAGCGGCGTGAACACCGCCAGCCGTGTGCCCACTACCAGCCGCACCTGGCCGCACATGGCTTTCAGGTAGCCTTGGGTGCGCTCGCCGGCGGCGGTTTGGCTGTGCAGCACGGCAGTTGGCACGTCGGCAAAGCGCTGCTGTAAGCGGGCGATGAGCTGCGGTGTTAGGCTGATTTCAGGCAGTAGGAACAACACCTGTTTGCCCGCCGAGAGCGCGGCGGCCATGGCTTCGAAATAGGTTTCGGTTTTGCCGCTGCCGGTGATGCCGTGCAGCAGGAAGGGGGCAAAACCCTGTGCCTGCGCCACCGCATCGGCAGCGGCCTGCTGCTCGGGGTTGAGCGGCACGGGCGAGGGCGGAATAGGCAGGCGGGCGGGCAAAGCGCCGGTTTCGGCTGCCAGCCAGCCTTGCGCCTGCCAGCTTGCCAGCTGAGCGGCGGCCTGCGGCGCGATGGTGCGGGCGGCGCTTTGGCTCACCGAGCCCTCCAGCAGCGCCTGCCACAGCGCGGCTTTGCGGCGGTGGTGCGGCGGCGGTGCGGGCTGCTGCCGCCCCAAATCGGTGAGAGAAAAATAGGTTTCCGGCTGCGGCAGCGGGCAGGGCTTGGCTTCGCGCAGGCCGGCGGGCAGGGCGGTGAAGGCGGTTTGGCCGATGGGATGGTGATAATAACGGGCAGTAAATTCAATCAGTTTGCGCCAGGCGGCGGGCAGCGGCGGCTCGTGTTCAAACACTTGCGCGAGCGGGCGGATTTTGTCCGGGCTGATTTCCGGCTCTTCGCACGCACCCCACACGATGCCGGCCACGGTTTTGCCGCGAAACGGCACGGCCACTCGCACTCCGGGCGCGGGAATGTGGTCGGCACGGTAGGTAAGCAGCGTGTCGAGCGGAACATTGAGGGCAACTTGGCAGTAGGGCACGGTGGTTGTGTGTGAGTACGGAGATGGCGGCTATTGTACCTGAAATGGCAAAGGCTACCTGAAGCGTGGCTTCAACGAGGTGAACCAAGGTTTTGGCGTAGCTAAGGCTTTGGCCTTGCTGCAGTTAAAACGGCAGCACAGATTTCAGGTAGCCTCTAAATCAGGGCGGGCGGTAAACTGGGCGTATCGTGCCAACGTAAAATCAGGCTACCTGAAAACTGTTGCTGCAACATAGTGAAAATAGCCTGCGGCAAGGCCGAAGCCAGTTTCAGGTGGCCTCATTTAAAACTTAAGGGGAACAATATGAATGCCACTTTGGAAGTATGCCAAGCCGACATCACCACGCTGGCGGTGGACGCGATAGTTAATGCTGCCAATTCCTCGCTGTTGGGCGGCGGCGGGGTGGACGGTGCGATACATCGCGCTGCCGGGCCGGAGCTATTGGCCGAGTGCCGCCAGCTGGGCGGCTGCCGCACCGGTGAGGCTAAAATCACACAAGGCTATCGGCTGCCGGCACGCTGGGTGGTGCATACCGTCGGCCCGGTGTGGCGCGGCGGGCAGCATGACGAAGCGAAACTACTGGCCGCAGCCTATACCAATTCTCTATGCCTCGCTGCGGAACAGGGTGCGCAAAGCATTGTTTTCCCCTGTATTAGCACCGGCGTGTATGGCTACCCAGTGCGCGAAGCAGCGAAAATTGCGGTGCGGACGGTGCGCGAAACGCTGCCGCAATGCCCGCAGATAGAGCGCGTGGTGTTTTGTTGTTTTTCGCAGCAAGATGCAGCACTGTACCGGCGATTACTGGAGGCTACCTGAAAAATTCGGGCGGATACGCAGCGCATGTTTGGCAGTAAGCAGGCAAAATCGGGTGTATCGCCAACACGGATTGCTTGGATTGTTGGCGGGAAGTATCGTTTTTGGTGGCTAAATGCAGGTTTTTGGTGTATTTATGGCGAAACTTGCTATAATCGCGGGCGCATTGCGCCAAGCGCAGCGGTTTTTGATAAAATACAGTGTTTTGGTAGCCGGGTTGAACAGCGTTATCACCTAAGGCTATCTGAACAACAGGTGCGCCAAAGCGCACCACCAGAAGACTAACCTTAATAGGAGATTCATCATCGCACAAGAACGCGAAGCACGGATTAACGGCGAAATCCACGCCAAAGAAGTGCGTTTAATCAGCGGCACGGGCGAGCAGCTCGGCATCGTAACCGTGAAAGAAGCCCTGGCCATGGCCGAAGAACAAGATGTGGATTTGGTGGAGATTTCCCCCACTGCCAAACCGCCTGTCTGCAAGCTGATGGACTACGGCAAATATAAATACGAGCAGTCGAAAAAACGCGACGAAGCCAAGAAAAAGCAGAAGCAGGTGCAGATTAAGGAAATCAAATTCCGCCCCGGCACCGACGAAGGCGATTATCAAATCAAAATGCGCAACGTTACCCGCTTCTTGGCCGATGGCGACAAAGTAAAAATCACCCTGCGTTTCCGCGGCCGCGAAATGGCGCACCAGCACTTGGGCGCGCAGCTTCTGGAGCGTGTGAAGGCCGATTTGGCCGAGGTGGCCGCTGTGGAGCAGTTTCCAAAAATGGAAGGCCGCCAGATGGTGATGATGGTTGCACCCAAGAAGAAGTAACCGTATAATTCACCGTTTTCCGCTCCGCCGCCCGCGGGAAACGGCTTCAATGTTGTGTGTGCGGCATAAAACCGTGGTTTCGGGTATTAAGCGCGGCCTGTTGCAGGCAGCCTCCCGATGCCTAATCCGATAAACCAATGGAGTTTTCCCATGCCTAAAATGAAAACCAAATCCAGTGCGAAGAAACGCTTCAAAGTGCTGGGCAACGGTGGCATCAAACGCGCCCACGCGTTCAAACGCCACATTCTCACCAAAAAAACCACTAAGAACAAACGCCAGCTGCGCGGTACCGCTATGGTGAACGAGCGCGACGTGGCTTCTGTTCACAAAATGTTGCCCTACGCTTAAAGGAGTCTGAAATATGCCACGCGTAAAACGCGGTGTAACCGCACGTGCCCGTCATAAAAAAGTATTAGTTCTGGCCAAAGGCTATCGCGGCCGTCGTAAAAACGTCTATCGCGTTGCCAAACAGGCGGTGATGAAGGCAGGCCAATATGCCTACCGCGACCGCCGTCAGCGCAAACGCCAGTTCCGTCAACTGTGGATTGCCCGTATCAACGCTGGTGCCCGCCAGCACGGCCTGTCTTACAGCAAGTTCATGAACGGCCTGAAACGCGCCGCTATCGAGCTGGACCGCAAAGTATTGGCCGACTTGGCCGTATTCGACAAAGCTGCTTTCGCGCAGCTGGTTGAAAAAGCCAAAGCCGCTTTGGCCTAATGCCTGATTAGAAAATCGGTCGGAGTTTTCCGGCCGATTTTTATTGTGCGGAAATTAAATGCGAGAAGAAGGTTGGGCAGTAACTCAACCTTGGCCACGCCAAACCATCGATCCGCTTAGCCGAAGCCAACGCTTTAGCTTCGCAGCAACCAGGCTTTGGTTGCGCCAAGACGTCGGTTCATCTCGTTGAAGTTGCGCTTTCAGGTAGCCTTTAGGGGGGGCGGCCGGCAAAACAAATTGTCCAGAGCTGGCCGGCAGCGTATAATCCATTTTCCTTTATCTGGGGGCGACCTTGGTTTCGACGGGGGTTGCGAAGCAGATGCGGGCATACCGGGGTCTCAGATTTCCCGTAAAACACTGAATTTAAATAGTCGCAAACGACGAAACTTTCGCATTGGCCGCCTAAGGCCTGCCGTTGCAGCAGTTGGTCAATGGGCTGTGTAGCGTAAGCTACCGCAACGTCATTCTACATTGACTGGTTTCCCGTCGGGTTACTTGGCGGGAAATGAGATTTAAGGTAACTGGCTCCCAAACAGCCTGTCTGTCGGCGGAATGGGGGTGAGATTTTAAGTTGGCAAGACTAAGTATGTAGAACGCTTTGTAGAGGACTTTCGGACGGGGGTTCGATTCCCCCCGCCTCCACCAGATTTCTTTTTGTAAAACTTGTTTGGGCAGCCTTCGGGCTGCTATTTTTTGTGTGCTTGAAGTGTGTTGGCAGTGTAGAAAGGCTACCTGAAAGTTTCAGGTAGCCTTGATTTGTAGTGGGTTAAAATAAGAATGCTATTGTGCAAGCTCACTAGGTTGTATTGTCTGCGGCTTGCCACTTTATTCCACTCTTATTTTTCCACTATTTGATAAGGTTTTGCTGTGGCTGACCCGTTTCCGTTATGGCAAACTCATCAATGCAGTTTAAAGGATGTGGTTGACTACAGAGATCTTCGGAAATACCGGCCAATTTGGTGAGTACGGCAATTCACGCGCCATTTGTTGCTGTTTTGCCAATAATAATCCACGATGATGCCTTGGTTATCAGTGTAGAAGATGCGGTCTTGGTTTTGGCCGTAGCAGACGTCGCTATAGTAGTTGGTAATGATGGGGCCGTTTTGACTGCTGCCTTCGTATTCACGGCCGCCGTAGGAGTAGTAAGTATAGCGCCAGAGGTAGGCATAGCGATTGTTTCCGGATTTGACCCTACCTCCTGTTGGTTCGACGCCATAGGATTTGATAACGGCATCGATGGGTTTGCCAACAAAGCGTTTCATACGTGTGTCTAGGCTGGCACAGCCGGCAGTGAGGCAAACGAGGCCGGCCAGGAGGGTGGTGCGGCCGATAGAGATTCGGGTGGGTATAATGTGCTTTCTTCATGGTGGAAATGAAAGGCGGAATGATAAAAAAAGGAATGGGCAAGTTGGCAAGAGGCTACCTGAAAACGTTTTATGTTTTTCAGGTAGCCTCTTGGTTGATACACGCTTGGCCTTTAATAATGCGGTGGGATTTCGGCAGCGGGATTAAAGGTTTGGTTGGTGCCGCTACCGTCTTTCTCTTGCAAGCGACCGTAGAGCAGGCGCAGCTGGGCTTGTTGCAAGTCTAAGGCTTGCTGCAAGCGGGCGACAGTGTCGTTCAGGCTGTCGAGCAGGTCGTTTTGTAGGGCGACCTGAATTTCCAGCTCGGCCAGCCGCGCTTCGGTGTCGTTATGCGTCATCACAGCACCATGGCGGCCACCCAGCCTGCGGCCATCAGCGGCAGATTGTAGTGGATGAAGGTGGGGATAACCGAATCGTAGATGTGGTCGTGCTGGCCGTCTACGTTTAGGCCGGAAGTGGGGCCGAGGGTGGAATCGGAAGCAGGCGATCCGGCGTCGCCCAGTGCGCCGGCAGTGCCGATGATGGCTACGGTGGCCATCGGTGAGAAGCCCATGCTGGCGCACAGGGGAACGTAGATGGAGGCAATGATAGGCAGGGTGGAGAAGGAGCTGCCAATGCCCATAGTTACCAACAAGCCAACGGCAAGCATAACCAGGGCAGCCATGCTTTTGTTGCCGGCAAACAGGTTGGCGCTGGTGTCGACCAAGGGTTCGATCTGGCCGGTGGCCTGCATCACTTCGGCAAAGCCCTGGGCGGCAATCATGATGAAGCCGATCATCGCCATCATGCGCAGACCACTGTCGAATACGACATCTACTTCGCGGCGGCGCACCACGCCGGTGGCCATGAATACGCCGAAGCCGACCATTGCGCCTAAGAGCAGCGCATCGCTATACACCAGCTGCACCACAAAGGAAGCCACAATCGCCACCACGGCCACCACGCTGCGGTAGGTGGAAATTTTCGGCGCATTGGCAGCGGCCTGCTCGGAGCTCAAATCCACCTGATTATTGGTGTAGTGGCGCGGTTTGCGGTAGTGGATGAAGGCGAGTAGCAGGCCGGTGAACATACCGGCGGCGGGAATCGCCATGGCTTCCATCACGTTGATGCCCTGCACGTTCATGCCGGCTTTTTGGATGTTGGCCAACAAGATTTGGTTTAAGAAAATCGCGCCAAAGCCATAGGGCAGGAACATATAGGTGGTCACCAAACCAAAGGTGATCACGCAGGCCAGCAGTCGGCGGTCGATTTGCATGCGGTTGAATACGAGCAAAAGCGGCGGCACCACCATCGGGATGAAGGCGATGTGGATCGGGATGATGTTTTGGCTCATAACGCTCATCAGTAAGAGCGCACCAATCAGCCCCCATTTCAGGCCGTTTACGCCGGAAGGGATTTGGTCGCGGCTGGCATTGCCGCCCATTTTGCGCACCACCATGCCAGCCAGCTGATAGGGCAGGCCGGAGTGGGCAATCGCCATGGCAAATGCGCCGAGCATGGCATAGGAGAGAGCAATCTTCGCACCGCCGGCCAAGCCGCTTTGAAGATGGGTAATCACGCCTTTGGTGATGACTTCATGGGTGGCCGGGTCGGTAATATCCGCCAGCGGCAACCCAGCGGCCAGGCCGCCCACAAATGCGCCAATAACCAGGCTCAACACAACGTGTACCCGTGCCGCCGACAAAATCAGCATCACCAGCACAGCCAACACTACGGCATTCATTTTGCTTTCTCCTTTCCTGCGCCTAATCCACATCCGCCAAAAGCAAAAGCCAAAGCCCAATTTCTCCGTTTATTGCCCGATGTGGAGAAATAAGCGCTTTAGCTTTGTGGCCGGATGGACGTTGGCCGCAGATTTATTTCATTAATCGGGAAATGAGTATAACAACGGAAAAAGCGGCAGGCAACAGGCAGATTGATTGGCTGTGAATAAATTTCCCCGCCGATTTAGCAGAATAGTGAAGGCTACCTGAAAAGCAGGAAAGTAGTTTCTGCATAAGCAGAGTTTAGGTGCGGATGAGCGGAAAAGATAATTATCAGCCGGGGAGCAGAGTGGCGTGCTATTTAAATAAGAAAGGCTACCTGAAAAACAGTTGCACTCATTTTTCAGGTAGCCTTCAAGCTGGCGGTATCAATTATCCAGCAAATCAGCCCAGGTTTCCGGCTGTGTCCACACAATGCGCGGTACTTTCAGGTGGCGGTTGTGTGGCGCATCGTAGAGGCGGTGTTGCCACAGGGGCGGCAGGCTGCCTTCGATAGTCGGTTTGTCGTCGATGAGGATGTCGCCGCGCACCCAGGTTTTGTCTTTGGCGATAATCACGCGCCGTGTCCATTCCGCGCCCAAGTGTTGTTCCACCCAGGCGATTTTCTCGCCGGCGCAGTAGCGGTATTGGTTTACCGGTGCGGTGCAGATACGCACGTCGTGTCCGGCGGTCAAGAGGGCATGGGCGGCTTCCACTGCGCCGGGCATGGGCGGCAGGCTTTCGAAAAACCCGACTGCGCCGTAGAGCTCGGCCGCGTGCGGGCGCAGGTGCTCGGGCAGGCGATCGCGGATGTAGAAAAGGTGTTCTTTGCCTTCTATTGGGGCGTCTTCGCCGAAGCGGCTGCGCCAATGGCGGCGGAATCCGCTTTCAAAGTCGGCGAGCACGTTGTCTTGGTCGAGCAGGATGAGCATGGCTGGCTTTCTGTGGTGTGTTGGGATGAGGCAGGCTGAAAAGTTGGTAGCTCGATTATAAGGTTTTATCGGACATCTAGGTTTGGGCTGTTAATTTTCAAACGCCAATGCCTGGTTGCCTGAATTTGTGGCATGGCCTGTTGGGCTGAAAAGGCTACCTGAAATTTCAGGTAGCCTTTGCTCTGTTTGCCCTAATCAATCCGGTAGTGCAGCAATCGGTAGGCATGGCGGATTTTGGGAAATAGGCGCATGAGCCAGTAGTTGAGGCCGATGTCTTTGGCTTCGGGGAAATCGGTCATGTGTTTGGCGGACACAAGATGGAGGTTGGCGGCCCAGCTTTCCATTTGGCGGTCGTCGTCGCAGGCGAAATCGAAGCGGGCGCGGGCGTGTTTGAGGGCGTCGTGTTGGTCGGAATGTTTCACCATGAACGTGCCGGCCACGTCGAAGGCGATTTCGCCGCGGAAGCGTTGGGCAAGCTGTTGGAACAGTTCGCGCACTTGGGCTTCGGCAAAATACATCAGCACGCCTTCGAGGATAAAGAGCACGGGGGCGGCGGGATGGCTTTGGCGCAGCCGTTCCATCCAGCCGGTGTCGAATGCGGAAGCGGGGACGAGGGTTTCGTTGGCTTGCGGTGGCAGTAGTGCTTCGCGCAGGGCGATGACGTCGGGCAGGTCGAGCTGGTAGAAGGGGGTTTGGTCGGCGGCGCTGCCGAGTCGCTCGCGGCGGCCGTCGAGCCCGCAGCCGAGAATGGTAACGATGCCTTCGGGGTGGTGGCGGATGAAATCGGCGGCCACTTGATCGAAATAGCGGGCGCGCAGGGCTGTGCCCACACGGCTGTTGCGGGCCGCGCGGAACAGGGCGAAGTCGTAGTCGATTTGCGGCACAAGGCGCAGGGCGGCGGGGTCGTTCAGTATCGGCCGGCTTTGCTGTGCGTCGAGGTATTTCATGTAGAGCGGAATCAGCAGGGTTTCGCTGACGGCGTCTTGGATTTTCAGCATAGTATCTCTCCTGAACCGGGCTGCCTGCAGGCGTTTCCTTAAACGGAGATTTGAGCTGTACAGAAACTGGGTTGCAGCTCTGCTTTCAGGTAGCCTGTTGGGCTAAATAGAAATGAGAATCTTACAAAAGTGATTATACACCTGAATAAGCAGCTTGAGATGATGTGAAAGGCTACCTGAAAGCTCTAAAGTGGCTCACCCGGATAGTTAAAGCAGCTATATCAGGGGGAAACGCCGGCTGCTTCGTGGTATTTTCAGGTAGCCTGTCTGCTTGAAAACCAAGCCAAACCGCCCAACTAGCAAAGTGCTGCTGATGCGGTAATTGCGTGTATACCGAATGCGCCTGCCGCTTCAGGCTACCTGAAAACCTCATCCCGCAAAGGAATCCCCATGAACCCCGTCTTCCAGCCCTACACCTTCAACAATGGCGCCACCGTTCCCAACCGCCTCGCCGTCGCCCCCATGACGCATTTCGCCTCCGATGAAAATGGCCACATTACCGACCAAGAGCGCACGTTTTTGCGAAATCGCTTCAAAGGCTTCGGCCTGTTTATCGCCGCCGCCACGCTGGTGCAGGCCGACGGCAAAACCTTCCACGGCCAGCCGTATGCCATCAACGAGGACGACCTGCCCAGCCTGCGCGAAGTAGCTCAAATCGCCAAAGCGCAAGGCGCAAAAGCCATCTTGCAAATCCACCACGGCGGCAAACTCGCCCCCAAAGAACTTTGCGGCGACATCGTCGCTCCGTCCGTCGATGAGACCACGGGCGCGCGCGAACTGACCACCGCCGAAATCGAACAGCTCATTGCCGCCTATGCCAATGCCGCCACCCTCGCGGTGCAGGCCGGATTTGACGGCGTGGAAATCCACGGCGCAAACGCTTACCTGCTGCAACAATTCGTGTCCGCCCAAACTAACCGCCGCACCGACGAATGGGGCGGCAGTCTGCACAACCGCCTGCGCTTCCCGCTGGCCGTGGTCGATGCCGTGGCCGCCGCCGTCAAAGCGCACGCCAAACCCGACTTCATCTTGGGCTACCGATTCTCGCCCGAAGAGCCGGGCGAGCAGGGCATCACCATGGCGGAAACCTTCGCCCTTGTGGACGCGTTGGTGCAAAAACCGCTGCAATATCTGCATGTTTCCCTGCACGATTTCTACAAAAAAGCCCGACGCGGCGCAGACCCCCATCGCGCCCGTATGGAACTGCTGCACGAACGCATCGCCGGCCGCCTGCCCTTAATCGGCGTGGGCAACCTTTACACCGGCAGCGACATCGCCAAGGCGTTTAATACCGGCTGGGCGGAGTTTATCGCGCTGGGCAAAACCGTGATGATTAACCCCGATTTGGCCGACTTAGTGCGCGAAAACCGCGATACCGACATCCAAACCGCACTCGATCCCGACCGTGCCGACCACCACCGCCTGCCCGATCTGTTGTGGCAACGTTGCCTGACCAACTCGCCGTGGTTGCCGCCGGTGAAAGGGATGGAACATCAGATTGTGGATATTTGAGCGTTTCAGGCGGCCTTTAGAAGCTGAGGGCTGTTTGAAAAATAGCAAAAGCAGCCTGCACTTGAGAAATTCAAGGTGCAGGCTGCTTTTCCATATTTTCAGGTAGCCTCAAACGCGCATCAAAGCAATGCCCTTCTCACCGCCTCCTGTCCTTGTGGGTCCAGCCGCAGGAATTGGTGGATGATGCGTTCGGCATCGGGTGCGTCGGCGGTAGAAAACAGCGATTGCACGTAATCGTTTGCAGGCTGCTTTTTGATGGCTTCGGGCGTGCCGATTTGTACCAGTTGGCCGTTGTGCATCACGCCGATGCGGCAGGCGAGTTTCAGGGCTTCCTGCATATCGTGGGTTACGAACACGATGGTGGTGCCGAATTTCTGGTGAATCATGGCGATTTGGTCTTGCAGCACGGTGCGCACCAGCGGGTCGAGCGCGGAAAACGGTTCGTCCATCAGCAGCACCTGGGGTTTGGCGGCAATGGCTCGCAAAATGCCGATGCGCTGCTGTTCACCGCCGGAAAGTTCGTGCGGGTAGCGGTCGCGGTAGTGCGCGGGGTCGAGTTCCACCAGTTCCAATAACTCATTCACACGCGTTTTGCGTTCTGCTTTCGGCCACCCCAGTACGTCTGGCATGAGTTCGATGTTTTCCGCCACAGTCATAGTGGGAAAAAGCGCGATTTGCTGCAATACATAGCCGATTTGGTGGCGCAGCTGGCGGATGTTGTAGTCTTTAATTCGTTTGCCGTGCAGATAAACGTTGCCGTCGGTCGGTTCAATCAGCGCGTTAATCATGCGCAAAGTGGTGGATTTGCCGCTGCCCGAACCGCCCACCAACACGAAAAATTCGCCCTGATAAATGGTCAAATCCAAATCGCGCACGGCATATTTGCCGTCATAGTGCTTGCCTGCGCCGCGAAATTCGATAAACGGGACAAGATTATTTTGCATATTGCGCCTTTACTACATCTTCAAAATTAAGCGGTGCACGTTCCAACAATTTCGGCAGGTCGTCTGAAACGGCGGCAAGTTCGCCTTTTGCAATGGCGGTGTAAGTGGAAACCCACGCTTCAATCTGCCAATCGGGCGTGTCAGGGTACGCGGCTTTGCGGCTGGCGAAGGCTTCTTCTAGGGTTTCGTTGTAGTAGCGGTGCGGTTTGCCGGTGATTTCGGTTAAGACGGCGGCTATTTCAGCAAAACTTAATGATTGAGAACCGGTTAGCGTGTAGGTCTGATTGTCGTGGCGGTGGTTGCCGCATGCGATGTCGGCGATGACGTTTGCCGCCGCTTGGGCGACATCGCGCTGCGAAACGCAGGCAACGCGCCCATCGTCGGCAGGGCCTGCGATGATGCCGTCTGTGTTGGTAATCGTTGCCATCATCTCGCTGTAAAAATTGTCGCGCAGAAAGGTGTAGCGCATATTTGTTTGCCGGATTGAATTTTCGGTAACCGCATGGGTACGCGCTAGCGTGAAGGTGCTGTCCAACGCCGCTTGTGCAAAAGAGAGATAGACAATGTGCTTCACGCCCGCTTCCGAAGCAGCCTGCACCAAAGTCAAATGCTCCTGCTCGCGTGTTGGGCTTTCGGCGGCAGACACCATAAACAGCACGTCCACCCCGTTTAACGCCTGCTTGGCAAGCTCCAAATCGCCATAGGCAAACCGTCGCGCTTCGCAGTTCGGCAGGTCGGGCGCTTTGGCGGGGTTGCGCAGCGGCAGGATAAGCGGCAGGCCGCGTGTGTTTAGATGACGGGCGACCATGCCGCCGATGTTGCCGCTGGCGCCTGTGATGGCTAGATTCATGGTGTTTTCCTTATGCGTTTTCAAAAGTGATGGCTTTGCCGTTTGCAGGGTTTCTGTCAAACCATGTGCAGGCTGCTTTTTGGGTTTCAGGTAGCCTTATTCGTTCACCACCACCACTTTCCCAAATCCGTCCGTGCTTTGTAAAAAACGGTGGGCTTCGGGAACTTGTTCCAATGCAAACACGCGTTCAATTAAGATTTTCACATTAAACTGCCGGATATAGTCAAACATCGCATCCAGCTTGGCTTGCGACACATTGCCCGAATAAAAGGCGGTGAGATAGCTGTTGTTTTTGAGTTCGATAATCGGCTCAAAATCGTTCACGTACCATATGTTACCAAGCTGCCCCGTATTGCAAACGATGCCGTGTTCGTTGATGTGGGAGAAGGAATCACGCAAAGTTGCCGGCCCGACCAATTCCAGAATTTTGTCGTAGCTTTGGTCAGTTTGCAGTTTGCCATCGGCTTCAGTAATCACTTCGTCAAATCCGACCGCTTGCAAACGGGTAGCTTTGACAGGATTACGCGTTGAACCATGCAGTACGACATGCGGAAACTGCGCTTTAAGCAGCTGTGCAAAGGCTACGCCCACGCCGCTGCCTGCACCACGTACCAGCACACGATCTTGCGGCGCGATACGAAGCTGCTGCAATGAGCCGAATGCGGTGTAGTAGGTTTCGGGAATTGCGGCAAGGGTTGTCCAATCCAAGTCGGTATGAACGGGGTAAATTTGCTCGTTGGGTAGCAACACATATTCGGCGTAGCTACCGTCAAAGGCGCGCCCCATTTCGCCCATAATAGAGACGACCTTTTGTCCGACCGCCAGCGCGGGCGTGGAACTTTGCGCCACTTCGCCCACACATTCAATGCCCAAGATGCGCGGAAATTGGACGGATGGCGATTTGCCTTCGCGTGTGAAAATCTCGGAATGGTTGATGCCGAAGCCTTTAATTTTTACCAGTGACCAACCCTCTTTGATATCAGGTGTTGGCACGTCTTGATAAATCAGTTGTTCTGGACCGCCGGCTTGGTAGATTTTTACGGCTTTCATAATACCTCCCTAAGAATCTGATGCTTTCAGGTAGCCTGCTACCAATTTCACTTTCCTAACAACCCATTTTTCTCCAAATAATCCCGCGCCACGTTTTCCGCGCTTTCGCCTTGCACTTTTACGCGGTAGTTCATCTCGCTCATTTCCTCTTCGCTGATTTTTCCCGCCAGTCGGTTAAGTGCGGTCACAATTTGAGGATTTTTTTCGGCAAATTCTGCTTTCATCAGTGGCGCGCCCTGATAGGCGGGGAATAGGGAAATATCATCTTTCAGCAGGCGCAGCTGGTATTGCTTCAATTCGGCATCGGTGGAAAAGGCTTCCACCAGGTCGATTTTGTCGTTCAGCAGCGCCGTATAGCGCAGGGCAGGTTCTAGGCTAACAATATGTTTTAGCGTGATACCGGCAGCCTGCATGCCTTTGTAGCCGTCTGCTCGGTCGGTAAATTCCAGTGAGAAACCTGCCCGAATATCGGGCGCAACCTGCTTTAAGTCGCTGATGGCATTCAGTTGGTGCACCGCGCCGTAGCTTTCTTTAACTGCCAACGCATAAGTGTTCTGATAAGACATAGGCGGCAGAAACTCTAACTGATATTGTTCCGCCAATAATTGTTTGCCCAGTCGATAGGTTTCATCGGGCGACAGATGGCGGTTTTTCTGTTCAGGTGGTACTTGTACTAAGGCTTCCAACACTGTGCCGGTGAATTCGGGATAAATGTCAATTTTACCGCTTTTCAGTGCGTTAAACAGGAAGGTGGTTTTGCCGAAATTAGGTTTGACTATGACTTTCACATTCGGATTTTCACGTTCAATCAATAATTTATACATGTTAATCAGAATATCCGGTTCGCTACCCATTTTACCGGCAATCACCACATTTTTTGTGGTAGGCGTAAATGAAATCTGCGACAGACCGAGTGCGCCGAGGCCCACCGCCAATGCCAAAATAATCGGCAACTTGCGTCGCGATTTCTGCAACAGCCCGATAATGCCGCTTACGCTGACAGCCAGTAACGCGGAGAGCAATGCACCGGTAAACGTCATCGTCATGTTGTTGCGGTCGATACCGAGCAGAATCAGGTTACCCAAGCCGCCTGCGCCAATTAACGCCGCCAGTGTTGCCGTGCCAACAATCAGCACTGCCGCTGTGCGGATGCCCGAAATCATGGCAGGCAACGCCATCGGTAGCTCAATCCGCCATAGCGACTGCCAACGTGATAGCCCGAATGCCGTGTACGCATCTTGAATCGATTGGTCGATTTGGGTCAGCCCCAAATAGGTATTTTGAAAAATCGGCAACAGCGCGTATAGCGTGAGCGCAATCAAGACGGGCGGTGATCCAATGCCGACAAACGGGATCAGCAAACCCAGCAGTGCCAAAGACGGGATGGTTTGCAATATATTGGTGAACTGCAATACCGCTTCCGCTGCCCGCTGTCTGCGCGCAAACAACACGGCGGCAGGCACCGCAATTGCCACTGCCGCGAACAAAGCCAGTCCGGAAAGCCATAAATGTGTGAGCAGCATTTGCCAGAGTTCGGCAGGGGAGAAGGGAAGGGATGAGGGCATGGGGTTTGGCCGTGTTGGTGATTAGTGGATTGAATGGTATAGGGGTTTTTAGCATGTGACAAGGAATGGCGGTGTGAAGGCGGAGGTGGGAAAAGCAGCCTGCACTTTGCGAATTCGAAGTGCAGGCTGCTTTTTAGGTTTTCAGGTAGCCTTTATTAGGCGATATAGGCTTTATCTACGCGTTTCTCTTTGCTATTCAAACATCCCCAGCACCTCTTCCAACAGTTCAACGCGCCATGTTTCGTTGGCAGGATTGTCCAACGCGGTAGAGAGGGCGGCATATGCTTTGTCTGCACGTACGCCTTCTATTTTTTCAATTTTGTCGAGAATGCCCGTTGCTTCATGCGCCATTTCGAAATTGCCGTCAATCAGCCAGCCAATGGCTTTCTCAAACAAAGGCTCTGCCGGATAGTTTGCCAAGGCATAAATCAGCGTACCGCGAACTTTGGTGTATTCCGCGCTGTCTAGTGCGGCCAAAATCAACGGGTAGATTTCCCGATTACGTTGTTCGGCAAGGTCTAAAATCAGTGGGATTTTGTCCCGCAGCGGGGTTTGCGGATTTTTGATTTGTTCAATCAATTCGTTATTGCTCATTTTATTTTCAGAACCACCTTGTTCATCATTGATAAAGGCTACCTGAAAGCCTATCACACCTGCCCAGCAATAATTATCCAAACAAATGCCAGCCCCGCTGCCGATATCATCACAAATAACAGCCAGACAGCAATCGCTTCACGGCGTTCCTTTCAAATCGGGGTTTGGGTGCTGCTATGGTTGGATACGTTTATAATCTCGGGATAAAAAAACGATATAAGTGCATAATGGATAAACGAATCCAAACAAATAGCAGGTGAAATAAGGCATCCATCCCCCTTCTTTATTAAGAATATATATCGAAAAACAAATACTAAATAAACAGAAAAAACTTAGGGGGTAAAGCCATTTCATTCCCCTATTCCAAAATCTGGCCAAGATAGGTATTTTATATTCTATAAAAAAGAAAGGTATATCCAAGGGAAACATGTCAGATAAAAACTTTTGTTTATTTTTTACTATAGATAGAACCCTACTTCTCAAGAGAAAACCATTAATAACACCAGTTGCCGTTATTAATATATAGAGAATAGTATAGGTATGAATAATCTTCATTAAACAAAAAGTGGAAGCGGCAGATAAATTACATACGATAAATTGGAATATAAAATATTTACGGTCTAAACCTTGTTCGGTTGCAATTTTTTTAAAGTTGCCTTGAGCAAAAAAATGAAAAGAATCCATCGACTATCCTTTAAAATAAAAACTGAACGATATCGAACGTATATAAAGTATTATTCATAATTTATTTAAAACAGCAGCCGTAGGTCGGATACTTATATCCGACAAACCGTTATGCCGAACATATCGGATTCGAGAATCTGATTTACGACTGCTGTTTTTCGTGTTTCCATGCTCAAAAATACCTAATATTGTTTATATTGTTTGGAAATTTTGTTAAAACGCTGCTTTCAGACGGCCTCTGCAAAGTGCAGGCTGCTTTCCTGTGTTTGGAAGATGCAAAAAGCAGCCTGCACTTTGGTTTACAACCCCAATTCCCCCCAAATCTCATCAATTTTAGCCGTAACCGTAGGGTCTTTTTTAATCACCCGTCCCCATTCGCGGTCGGTTTCTCCCGGCCATTTGTTGGTCGCGTCCAAACCCATTTTGCTGCCAAGTCCGCTGACGGGTCTGGCAAAGTCGAGATAGTCGATGGGGCATTTTCACCACATTCGATGCCATGCTCTAAATGTCTTTCAACAGTGGCAGTTTGGAAAACGCGTCTTTGATGCCCTTGGGCGGCTCGGGTTCTTTTAGATACGCCAGTATCTTCCCGATTTCGCGCAACTTGGACACGCTGTCCGTACCCATGCCCGTCGCCACGTGTTCGGGCGTGCGTCGGGCTTAATCGAGTTTTCAAACAGCAACACCAACCTTTCGGCGCGCAGCATGCGGTCGGCGATTTCAGCCATTTCCAAATGCAGGGAAACGGGATGGGCGAAATGCTTGAGTTTGCTCTACTGCTCAAGCATGAAGATAAAGTCGCGTAGGTTATTTCATTTAAAGGCTACCTGAAAATGATATATAGCTTTGGGATGATTGAGAAGAGTTCAGTCGGCATATTCTTTCAGCCACTCCCTAATCCACTCCGCTCTTTTTTCGGCTGCAGGCGTGCCGGTGGGCAGGGAGATGAAGGTGGGCATTGTCCACGCACCGCCGGCAAATCCACGGCACATTTGATCGGTGGCGGAATAAGTCAGGCTAAATTTTCTGCCGTTCCAAATCCAGTTTTCATGCCCCCAACAATCGCCGAAACCGCGTTCTTTCCAGTTGTTGGATATGATGCCGTCATATCTATAACTTTCGTTAATTTTATTGCCAAGTATTGATTCGATTCGTGAAAAATCCCTGTTGGTTACTGTAACAAATTGGGTTACACCGTTCGAAGCCGTATGCATACAGTCGGCTCGTATCAGTATATGGCCGCCACTCAAGCGGTAGGCTTCGATTTTTGGGGTCTCCTCTGTTGAATCAACAAACTCGCAGAATTTTGCCTGCGGCAAACGACGCAGTTTTTGCACCAATGCACGGTATCGCGGGGTATGGCGTTTTAATACGCGCACCATCGGCATAGACGGGCTATTACTGTTTGCCAGCGCACTATTTGGCTGAATGCGTGGCATTTCCGGTACAGCTGCCGCATGGATTATCGGTAAGGGTTGCGGCTGCAACACGGGGCGGCGGCTGTGGCCGGGGTTGATGAGAGCAGAGGGAGTGCCGTTGCGGCGTTGGAACGCATCCATGCGGCGCAAAATGGCAGTGGCACCATTGGCCGACAGCCGCCATACCGTGCCGTTTGTTGTGTGTAGACTGATGGCAGTTCGGCGTTTTAAGGCTGCCAACAGAGCTTGCGTTTGCGAGGCAGGTAATTTGGTTACACCTTCACCCTGATCAGTGAATACAACTCGGCCAACTGTGTGGTTGTCGATACGTAACTCAGTTACGGTTTGCTGCCGAGCCAAATTATCTTGATAACTAATTTGCAGATGGCTAGACACGACAGCCCGCTCGCCGGCGGCGCGTTGCAGCAGCAGGGAAACCGGCAGCCCGTGAGAGTCTTCTTCGTTGGCATAGCCTGCGGCACGGCACGTGCCAGTGTTGTCGCAGGCCAGCTCCCAATCGCCCTGCGTGGTGTAGAAACCTTGAATAGGCGCAGCGGCCAGCTTACTGCCGAGCAACAGTAGCAACCATAGTGAATGACGCAACATTGTAATCTCCTTAGGGGGGGATGGCCGAGATGAGGGATGGGGGTGCAAAGGTTAAGGCTACCTGAAAAGATTGGTTTGGTCGGGTGGATTGGTTTGCGTACTGCGCTAATTTTTCAGGTAGCCTTTATTCGTTCAGGTATACTGCGCCGCTATTTGCTATGCAGCATTCGTTGGACGGCTTCGATTTTACCGATGAGGATGTCGGGCAGGGCGTGGATGGATTTGATGATGGCTTGGTTGATGAGGTCTCGGTCTTCGGAGCGGGGTTTTTTCAGCACATAATTCACTACTTCGTTGCGATCACCGGGGTGGCCGATGCCTAGGCGCAGGCGGTAGAAGTCGGGTGTGCCGAGGCGAGCTTGGATGTCTTTGAGGCCATTGTGGCCGCCGTTACCGCCGCCGAGCTTGAATTTGATGCGGCCGGGCTCGAGGTCGAGTTCGTCGTGGATCACGAGGATTTCTTGGGGTTTGATTTTATAAAAGGCGGCGAGTGCCTGCACGGATTGGCCGGAGAGGTTCATATAGGTTTGCGGTTTGAGTAGGCGGATTTCGCCTTCGGGCTGTGTGCTTCGGGCGTGGCTGCCGAAGAATTTTTTATCGTCCTGCCAGCTGGCCTGCCATTTGCGGGCGAGTTCGTCCAGCAGCCAGAAGCCGGCGTTGTGGCGGGTGTCTTCGTATTCGGTGCCGGGGTTGCCGAGGCCGACGATGAGTTTGATTGGCATGGGGTTTCCTTGTTGGGTTTCAGGCATAGCGGATTAACTTCACTTTCGCTACTGCATTGGTTCGTCTTGCCGTACTTCCGTACTGTCTGCGACTTGCTGCCTTGTAGGAAAAAATAATTGCTTCAGCTATCTCTTAGGCTGACCACAGCTGGCGGGCAAAATTGCCAATCAATAGGCACAGCAAAGCCATAAAGCCATAACGCAGCCAGCGGCTGCCGCCGAGCACTGCTAGCCGTGCGCCGCAGAAGCCGCCGCTTAGGTTGGCTGCCGCCAGCGGCAGCGCCCAGTGCCATAGCACATGTTGGCTGGGGATGAAAAAGCTCAGCGCGGCCAGATTGGTCATCAGGTTGATTACCTTGGCGCAGGCGGTGGCAGTGAGGAAATCGTAGGCAAAAAAGCGCACGAACACGAAGGCCAGCAGGCTGCCCGTGCCCGGGCCGAACAGGCCGTCATAAAAGCCGATAGCTGCGCCAAACGCCGTGCCCAGCAGCATTTCGCCCCGCGTGAGCGCGTGGGTGCGCTCGGTTTGCCCCAAATCTTTGCGGAAGAAGGTGTACACAAACATCGCCACCATAATCACCAGCATGGCCGGTTTCATATATTGCACCGGCACATAGGCCACTAGCTTCGCGCCGGCGAACGAGGCGGTAAAAGCCAGCGCGCCGGCGGGCAGCAGCATTTTCCACGGCAGCTTCAGGCGGCGGGCAAATTGGCCGGCGGCGGTGAAGGTGCCGGCGAACGAAGCCGCCTTGTTGGTGCCCAGCACGGTGGGCACGGGCGTGGCGGGAGGCAGCACGCCGAACAGCGCGGGCAGCTGCAACAGCCCGCCGCCGCCAACGGCCGCATCCATCAGCCCGGCCAAAAAGCCTGTGATGAGCAGCAGGATAAAGGAAAGCTCCATGGGTTTCTCCGTTGATAATGGGGTAGGGCGGCATTGCCACGCCGCCGTTTGGTTTGAATTTTCGAAATAAGCATTTTCAGGTAGCCTTTATATTTGCGCTCTATTTATCCTTGCGCTTCATGCCCGCGCGGGCACTCAATTTAGCTTCGCAAAAACAAACCCTCTTGCAGAGGCCTTGTTTTAACTTCGTTAAAACGAATCCTTCTAACGAAGGCTTCGTTTTTGCTTCACAGAAACTCGCCCCCCTTCGGAGACCTCGTTTTCTTTACTTCGCCAAAGAAAGGAAGCAAAGAAAGGCGACTGCGGGCACAGGTTTGGCTTCGCCAAACTTCCCTCACTTCACTCGGTTTTTCGGGCGGGCTCGCAACTTGCGGCTGCGCCGCTTCGAACATGCAAGCCCTTGTTTCCCGAAAAGCCGCGCTCCGTTCGGCTGCGCCAGCAGACGGGAAGCCAGCCCGCCAATTAGATTGTGATTATTCTATTTTGGCGTGCTAGGTTTAGGCAGGTGGAGGCTACCTGAAACGTTGTATGAATAGATTTGCACTCTCTTCGCTTATGTAATATAGCCTTTGACAGTAGTGATTAGGAGCCCTTGCTTCCGCTCACAGCCGCACGTTGTGGCAGGCTTCGTACACCGGCAGCAGGCGGCGCAGGGTTTCGACTAGCCAGGCCGCGCTGTCGGCCTGTTCCAGTTGGTCGCGCTCCAAGTGGCGGCCGAGGCAGAGGAAGTCTTGCGGGCTGCGCAGGGCGAAGGCTTCTGGCGGGGCGAAGGCTTCTGGCGGGGCGGTGGCTTCTGGCGGGGCGGTGGCTTCTGGCGGGGCGGTGGCTTCTGGCGGGGCGGTGGCGATGGCGGGGTAGTCGGCGTATTCGCTGTCGCTGCCGTGCCAGATTTGGAAGTCGGCAAACTCGGCGTGCGGGAAATCGGCCAAAGCCTGTTGGTAGCAGGCCAGCGGCAGGGTGGAGCGGGCGGCGCGGTATTCGTGCCATTCGAGGCTGGCGGTGAGCCTGCGGCGGTTGAGCAGTAGCGAGAGGATGACCGCCGTATCGGCATGGGTTTGATATTTGAAATAGGCGAAAAAGTGGGCGCGCACCTGCCAGCCGTTGCACCAGCGTTCGATATGCGGCGGGGCAAAGCCTGCGCCCAATTCTGAGGCTACCTGAAAAGCCAGCGTGCGCCACACTTGCCACGCGGCTTTGTAGTCGGCCTTGGTTTGCGCCTCGGTTTCGGGCTGGTATTGGCGGATTTGGGCGAACTGGAAAAACGGGCGTTGGAACAGGTCGCAGCTTTGCGGGGTGAGCATGATGGATTGGCGGCTGGCAAGAAAAGTGGAAAGGCTACCTGAAAAATGGGGTTTCAGGTAGCCTCAATGAATGTTGGGGCTGCCTGAAATCGGTTTTTGAACGGGAAATGGGAACGGGGCATCCGTGTTTTATTAGGCATACGATAAAAGGCTACCTGAAACCTTTTTCAGGTAGCCTTTCCGTTTTATTTCTCCAGCGTGGCTTGCAATCTTTGTTCCAGCGTGTCGCTGTCGAAGGATTTGGCGATCACTTCAAAGCGGCTGTCGCGCCGCCAGGCCACTTGGTTGGCACCCCATTGGTCTTCGCTCCAGTTGAGCCACACCCAGCTGCCGAGAACTTGGAACACGCCTTTGGCGCGCACAAGGCCTTCGCACAGTTTGGGCAGGTCGTTGAAGAATTTGGTGAGCTTTTCGCCGTCGAAGCTGCTGCCGGTAGGGAAGGTGTAGCCTTGCGATTGCAGGCCCATGCTGTTGTCGGGCAGCTCTTTGATGCGGTAGCGGCTTTTTCCCACCACCGGGGTTTCCAGCAGGGCGATGTCTAAATAGGCGTCGGTGGTTTCCAGCACGGCGGCTTTGGGCGGGAAGAGCTGGGCGGCTTTGCTGCGGAAGGCGGCCATTTCTTCGGGGCTGCACATGTCGGTTTTGTTGGCAATCAGCACGTCGGCCACGCTCACTTGGTCGCGGTAGAGCGGCTGGTTGGCGTAGTCGGGGTTGGTGAATTGGCGCGGATCGACCAGAGTAAACACGGCGCCGATATCCAGCATTTGGTCGAAGGGCTTGGCGCGCAGCTCGTCGATCACGCTGGCGGCGTGTGCTAGGCCGCTGGCTTCGATGATGATGCGGTCTGGCTTGTTGCCGCTCACCATGCGGTTGATGGTGGTGCCCATTTGCGCACCGGCCACGCAGCACAGGCAGCCGCCGGCGATTTCGGCCACGGGGATGCCGTTGTCGCTCAACACGGCGCCGTCGATGCCAATCTCACCGAATTCGTTTACCACGATCACCCATTTTTCATCGGGTTTTTTTTGCTCCATCAGGTGGCGCAGGGCGGTGGTTTTACCTGTTCCCAAAAAGCCGGAAAACAGATGTACTTTTGCTTTCTTTATTTCTGACATTGTTTGCATATTCCTGTTAAAACAACATGTTCTTCTTTTAATCTAAACCCACCTGCGGCTACGCCGGCACAAAGTGCCTGCCATTCGCGGGAGAGGGTTTGCTCATCGGTGTTGCCGCATTCGGTGCACACCAAAATGAAGGCGCTGTGGTGGCGTTGCTGTTCGTCGCTACTGTGGCAGTGGGCATCGCAATGGTGGCGGGCGTGGCTGCATAAAATGTAGCCGTTCACCGCGGCCACTTTGTGCAGCACGCCGTGTTCGGCCCAGAAATCGAGCGCGCGGTAGGCGGTAGGCGGCGCCACCACGCCGTTGCTCTGCTGCTGCATTTGCGCCAGCACGGTGTAGGCTTTAATCACGCCTTCCTGCCGCAAAACGATATCCAGTACCTGCTCGCGCAGGGCGGTAATCTGCAGGCCTTGTTCGCGAGCGCGGGCAATGATGGTGGTTTTGTAGTCGGGTGCGGAGTGCTTGGTCATGGCTGCCTCCTATTATTATTGGCTGGGATGGCGTACAACGGCGAGCGGGTTGAAGCTCTGCGCCACCGGCATGATTTCGATGCTGTTCACGTTCATGTGCGCGGGGCGCTGGTAGAGCCACAGCACGGTATCGGCGATGTCTTCGGGGCGGATGTAGTCCACGTTTTTATATAAATCGGCGGCGCGTTGGTCGTCGCCTTTGAAGCGCACGTTGGAAAACTCGGTGTCGCCGCACAAGCCGGGCTCGATATTGCTCACGCGCACGCCCGTGCCGGCCAAATCGGCGCGCAGATTCAGGCTGAATTGGCGCACATAGGCTTTGGTGGCGCCATACACATTGCCGCCGGGGTAGGGGTAGGTGCCAGCCACTGAGCCGAGGTTGATCACATAGCCGCTGCCGCGCGCCACCATGCCGGGCAGCACTTGGCGGGTGAGGTAGGTGAGGCCGATGATGTTGGTTTGAATCATGGTTTGCCAGTCGGCAAAATCGGCTTGATGAGCTGGGTCTAAACCCAATGCCAGGCCGGCGTTGTTCACCAGGCAGTCGATCCGGGCAAAGTTTTCAGGTAGCCCTTTGAGTGCGGCGTCCACCGAGGCGGTATCGCCCACGTCCATTTGCAGCGGCAGGAAGTTGGCACCCAATTCCACGCATAGTTCGTCCAGTTTGTCGGTACGCCGCGCCGCGCCGATCACGTGGTAGCCCGCTGCTGCAAGCGTGCGGCAGATGGCCCGCCCGAAACCGGCCGATGCGCCGGTTACCAAAATGCTCATGATTGCCTCCGTTGAGCTGGATTACTGGATAGAGCCGGAGCACTTACTTCTCCTATGGCATTGGCTCGCCTTGCAGGAAGAAATAACGGCTTTGGCTAAAAACCATAGTATAACACCGGCAGCTTGCCGGCAGCTTTAAAATGGCAGCAAGGCTATAGCAAGCCAACTTAACTTTCGCTATCGCGTTGGTTTGCCTTGCCGTACTGCCTGTACTGTCTGCGGTTTGCCACCTTGTCCCATTCTTATTTCTAATCCAATATATTTTCAGGTAGCCTCGGGCAGAGCGCCGTATTCTGCCCAATAGAGGCGGGCGGCGGTATAAGGCTACCTGAAAACCGTGCTAGAATGCCCGCCTTTCGCATTTTGGCCAAAGGCTTGTTGATATGGCACGTCATCCCTACCGCCGCCTGCGTTCGGCACGTTTCGCCCTGCCCGAAGTTGGCATTTCCGAACACGGTAACATCCGCTCGCTGCATTTGGGCAGCGAAACGGTGCAAAGCTCGATGAATGTGGATTACCCCGCCGAGCTGGTGCTCTCCTACAGCCGTGCCATGATGGCCTGGCTCCTGTTTGCCGAAAACGTGCGCCACATCACGCAAATCGGGTTGGGTGGCGGCTCGTTTGTGCGCTGGATAGATGCCTACCTGCCCGATGTGGCGCAAACGGCGGTGGAGATCAACCCACAGGTGATCAGCGTGGCGCGCAGCCTGTTTGAGCTGCCGTTTGAGGGTGAAAAGTTTGAAATCATCGAGGCCGACGGCGCGGAATACATCAAAACCCTGCGCGGCGGCACGGATATTTTGCTGGTGGACGGCTTCGACGGCGTGCAGATTATCGATGCCCTGGTGGCCGAGCCCTTCTTTGCCGACTGCCGCACAGCCCTGAGCGAAAATGGCATTTTCGTCACCAACTGGTGGAGTGGCGACAAACGCTACCCGCTTTTCCTGCAACGGCTCGCGCAGGTGTTTGATCAGCGCGTGTTGTGCGTGCCTGCCGAAACCCACGGCAACGTGGCCGTGCTCGCCTTCCAAAACCAAGCGCCCCAGCCGCTGGCGGCCCTGCAGAAAAAAGCCGCCAAACTGAGCGAACGATACGGGCTGGACTTCAAAACCATGCTGCATCAGGCACACGTGCCGCCGGGCAGCACCTGGCAGTGGCTGCGTTGAGGCTGGCTGAAAGCGAAAACTCCAGCACGGTTAGAAAGGCTATCTGAAGACATAAGCTGCAACGAGGCGAACATCAAATAGCGTTGTGGCGGCTAATCCTGTCCGGCCAGCCAATCCACATAGCGGCGTACGCCAGTGGCTACGTCGTCGAATTCTTCGGCATAGCCGGCGGCGCACAGGGCGCTGATGTCGGCCTGGGTGAAGCTTTGGTATTTGCCTTTGAGTGCGTCGGGGAATTTGCTATACACAATCAAGCCTTGTTGTACCAGCTCTTCCAGCAGCAGCTCGGGCTTGCCTTCGCGGGCGCGGCAGGCGTTTACGGTGGCAGCGGCCAGGTCGTTGAAGGGCTGGCTGCGGCCGGTACCGCAGTTGAAAATGCCGGATACTTCGGGATGGTCGTAGAAAAATAGGTTTACTTTTACTACGTCTTCCACGCAGATAAAGTCGCGGCTTTGCGCACCGTCGGGGTAGCCGTCGTAGCTGCCGAACAGGGTGACGCGGCCGTGCTCGCGGTATTCGTGGAAGTGGTGGTAGGCCACGGAGGCCATGCGGCCTTTGTGCTGCTCGCGGCGGCCGTATACGTTGAAATAGCGCAGGGCAACCACTTGATTGTGCAGCCCTTGCGCCATACGGCGGCGCAATACTTGGTCGAACAGGAATTTGGAATAGCCATACACATTGAGCGGGGCTTCCAATTCGCGCTGTTCGCGGAAGGTTTGGCCTTTGCCGTATACGGCGGCGGAGGAGGCGTGGATCAGGCGGATGCGGTCGTCTTGGCACCAGTCGAGCAGGTCGAGCGTGTATTGGTAGTTGTTATCCATCATGTACACGCCGTCGTGGTTCATGGTGTCGGAGCAGGCGCCTTGGTGGAAGATAGCTTCGATGTTGCCGCCGTTGATTTGGTGGGCGCGCACTTGGCGGATGAATTCGTGTTTATCCAGATAGTGCGCAATATCGGCCTGCACCAGATTGCGGAATTTGTCGGCGCGGCTGAGGTTGTCCACCGCGATGATGTCGGTGATGCCGCGCCGGTTGAGCGCGTGCACGATGTTACTGCCGATAAAGCCGGCAGCGCCGGTAACGATGATGGTCATGGGGGTCTCCTGATAAAGGGTTGGCATATATTTTAACCGATTTCGGGCTACCTGAAACTTGAATATCCGCCCTTGGAAACCATATAGCAGCCTGATCAAGATAACAATAAGGAAAGCATCATGACCACCCAGCCCGCCAACCTACGCACCCGCTTTATTTTCGACAACCAACCCGTGCGCGGCCTGCATGTTCAGCTGCAAAGCGTGTGGCAGCACATCGTACAGCGCAAACCCTATCCCGCCGCCATCCGCAGCGCACTGGGCGAACTACTGTCCGCCGGCGCCCTGCTTTCCAGTAACCTCAAACTGCCCGGCAAGCTCATATTGCAAATCCAAGGGCAGGGCGACCTCAAAATGCTTGTGGCCGAAACCGATTCCAACCACAGCTGCCGCGCCACCGCCCGCTGGAACGAACAAGCCAATTTAGACGACGGCCGCAGCCTGATTGAGCTGCTCAGCGAAAACGCCGTATTCGGCATCACCCTCCAGCCCAACGAAGGCGAACCCTGGCAAGGCATTGTGCCCCTCGAAGGCAGCAGCATTGCCGAAATGCTCAGCGCCTACATGCGCCGCTCCGAACAGCTCGACACCCACATCAGCCTTGCCGCCTCCGAACACGCCGCCGCCGGCCTGCTGCTGCAAAGGCTGCCCGAACAGCAAATCGACGCCGACGCCTGGACGTACTACACCACCCTGGCCGACACCGTTACCCCGCAGGAATTGATCGAGCTCGACGCCCAACACCTGCTCTACCGCCTGTTCCACGAAACCCCGCCGCGCGTATTCGAGCCTGAACAAATCGAATTCGCCTGCACCTGCTCGCGTGGCAAAGTGAGCGATATGCTGCTGCTTGTGGGCGGGCAGGAAGTGGGCAACATCGTGGCCGAACAAGGCAGTATCGCCATCGACTGCGATTTCTGTGGCGAAAAATATGTGTTCGACGACACCGACGTGCAAGCCCTGTTCGGTATGGAAATCGAAGCCATGACCGGGCAGCAGCTGCAATAAGGTGGTATTGTCTTAATTGTATAAAAAGGCTACCTGAAAACTGTTGCTTGGTTTTCAGGTAGCCTCATTGTTGGTTTAACTGTGCGGCACGAACAGTTGGCCGTTGAAGCGGTATTTGAGGCGGCGGTTGGTGGGGGTGTGGGTATGGCTGCTGATTTGTGGCTGGCTGATGGTGTGGCTGCCGGGTTCATAGAAGAAGTAGTTGTTGGCGTGTTGGCCGCTGTAGGCGATGTTGAGGCGGTGGGTAGGCTCGGCGGTGGGGGCGGTTTGGATGATGGGTAGGGGTTGGAGCTGCTCTGTGGCGAAGTGGAGGAGGACGAGGGATTTTTCGGTGTGGTCGCCATCGGTGTGTTCGGTGAACAGGAGGTAGGCGTGGCCGTAGCCGCTGAGGCGGAGGGTGTGCAGGCGTTCGATTTGGCCGGGGAGGGTTTGCACGCTGGTGTGGCCGCCGGGGCTGCGGGCTTGGAGCAGGCTGGTGGGGCTGTGCGGCGGAGTGAAGCTGCGCACGCGGCCGTCGGCGCTGCTGTGGATAATCAGGCCGGTGGCGCGGGTTTGGCTGAAACGGCAGGCCCAGGATTCGGCATTTTTCAGGTAGCCTCAAAGGCTACCTGAAAAATGAAACTGGGCGTATGGCGTTGGCGTTGCAGGTAGCTTTTTCTACGTTTCACTCCACCTTCACCCGTTTCAAGCGCAAGGCATTGCCCAGCACCGAAACCGAGCTTGCCGCCATCGCCGCGCCTGCGATGACGGGGTTTAAGAAGCCAAGTGCGGCGAGCGGGATGCCCAAGGTGTTGTAGAAGAAAGCGAAAAACAGGTTTTGCTTGATGTTTTTCAAAGTAGCCTGCGACACCAGCAAGGCATCGGCGAGCTGGTTGACCGAATGCTGCATCAGCGTGACGAACGCAGTGTGTTCGGCAACGTCCGCGCCGCCTTTCATGGCAAAGCTGACGTTGGCGGCGGCGAGCGCAGGCGCGTCGTTGATGCCGTCGCCAACCATTGCCACGGTTTTGCCGGCAGCTTTGAGTTTCTGCACTTCGGCGGCTTTGTCGCGCGGACTCATGTTGCCGAAGGCGTGTGTGATGCCCAGTTGTTTGGCGACGTATTCGACCGTGCCTTGGTTGTCGCCGCTCATGATGTAAACGTCGATGCCGTGTTTTTTCAGACGGCCTATGGCTTCGGCGGTATCGGTTTTCAATGCGTCGGCGAGTGCGAATGCGCCGATAGGTTTGCCGTTGGCAGAAACGGCGACGATGCTTGCGATGTGCCAGACGTCGTCTGAAAGGTTTTCAGGTAGCCTTAATTCGGCAAAATCAAGTTTGCCCGCTTTCACCAAGCCCACGCCTTCGACTTCGGCAGTAATGCCTGCGCCGACGACGGTTTGCGCGTTTTGTGCGTCGGGGATGTCCAAACCGCGCGCTTGGGCGGCGGAGACGATGGAGCGGGCGAGCGGGTGGGCGGCGTTTTGTTCGACGGCGGCAGCGATGCGGTACAAAGCGTCTTCGTCAAAGCCGCTGTCGGGAACGCAATAAACGGCGGCAACCTGCGGCCTGCCTTCGGTCAGCGTGCCGGTTTTGTCCAACACGACGGCATCGACGTGGGCGGCTTCTTCCATCGCCGCCGCGTCTTTAAACCAAATACCGTGTTTCACCGCCTTGCCCATGCCGACCATAATCCCGGCGGGCGTCGCCAGACCGAGTGCGCACGGGCAGGCAATCACCAAAACAGCAACGGCGTGCATCAGCGCAATCGTCCAATCGCCTTTAACCAGCCAAGTGGCGATAAAGGTCAAAAGCGCGATGCCCACGACGGCAGGCACGAACACCGCCGCCGCCTTGTCCGCCACGCGCGCAATCGGCGCTTTGCTGCCTTGCGCTTCGGACAGCGCGTTCATCATGTCGCCGAGCAGGGTTTGGCTGCCGAGCTGCGTGGCGCGATACACCACGCTGCCTTCGGTCATCAGCGCGCCCGCTAACACTTTGCCGCCCGCCTTTTTCTCTTCGGGATTGGATTCGCCGGTGAGATGGCTCTCGTCCGCCCAGCCGCTGCCGCTTTCGATAATGCCGTCGGCGGCAATGCGTTCGCCGTGGTTGGCGCGGATAAGGTCGCCGATTTGCACTTGGTCGATGGGCAGTTGTTTCCATTTGCCATCGCGTTGCACATTGACTTGGGTCGGCGTAAGTTTCAGCAGCAAGCCCAAGCTGTTCAGGCTGGATTTTTTGGTGCGGTGTTCCAAAAATTTGCCCAGCGACACAAAACCGATCACCATCACGCCCGCTTCAAAATACACATGCGCCATGCCGTGTGCCGCGTGCGGACTGAAAAACAGCATATAAACGGAATACAGATAAATCGACACCGTGCCAATGGTAACGAGCACGTCCATATTCGCCAGCCCGCCTTTAATACTCGCCCACGCGCTTTTGTAAAACGGCACCGCCAGCCAAAGCTGCACCACGCTCGCCAGCGCGAACTGCCATACCGGCGGCAGCATCCAATCGTGCTGTCCAACCATCATCCCCGCCATGCCAATAAGGAACGGAATATTGATCGCAAGCAAAAGCCACAGCCGCCAGCTTACATGCGCGGTTTCTTCAGGCGGCGGCAGCTCGTCGGTTTTCTCTTTCGCCGAAAAACCGGTTTTTTCGATGATGGCGGCGATGTCCTGCGCCGATACCTTGTCGGCATCAAACACCACCTGCGCTTCTTCATTGGCGAAGTTCACCCCCGCTTCGGCGACAAAGTCTTTTTTGTTCAACACTTTCTCAATGCGCGAAGCGCAGGCCTGACAGGTCATGCCTTCGATTTGGAAACGGACTTTTTGTTGCATGTTTTTCCCTTGGCTGGTGTGAGGCCACCTGAAAACTTTAGCTTCAATGAAGTCAAAGCTTTCAGGTAGCTTAGTCGGCCGCTAACGGTTTGGTACAGGCCTCGTCGTCATACGGCAGCCACTTGCCGCCGCTCGGCTTCAGATATGCGCGGAAACTTTTGTTTACCCGTGTGGCGGTGTAATCCAAATACGGCACACCGCCTTGGGTAACGTACAGCGCATCCGGCGGGTCGAAAAGATAGAGCTCGTATTCCCGGCTGTGCCGTTTATGCCGCTCGGCGAAGCGGCGGCAGGATTGCTGCATGATGTTGTCGATATCGTTTAGCTGCGTGAGGATATCCAACAACAGCGGCGGCAGCGTGTTGTTTTTCACCCAGGCGGCAGGCATATCAAACGCAAATTCGCCGTTATCCTGCGGGATGGTTATGCTCATGCCGCGATGGCCGATATCATCAATCGGCTGCCAGCGGGCAGAGGCCAGCCATGCCGGCCAATCAGCCGCTTGAAAACGGTTTAGCGGGAAGTCTCGGTTTAAATAGTGCTTGCGAAAAAACAGCATGATGGTTGCACCGGCTAGGCTTACAAAGCCGCATCAAACCCGCCGTCTTCCACCGCTTCTATCAGCGCGGTGGGGTTGGTTTGGGCAGGGTCGAATTCCACGACGGCGTTTTTATATTCTAGGCTCACTGCGGCCTTGGCCACGCCGTTTACGCCTTCGAGAATGCGGGTAACGCTTTTCGCGCAGCCGCCGCAGGTCATGCCTTCGATGTTTAGTGTGATGGTTTGCATAGGGTTTCCTTCCTGTTGGAGTGAGGCTAAGGTTTTGACTTCGTTGAAGCTAAAGTTTTCAGGTGGCCATTAAATAATGAGTGTGCTCTTGCTTTCGCACCGAGTGCCGCCACTATAAACCTTAACGCAGAGTTAAAGTCAAACATCATGATGAACATCAGCCAAGCCGCTGCCGAGAGCGGCCTTTCTGCCAAGCAAATCCGCGACTACGAAAAAGCAGGCCTGTTTGCCCCGGCTGCGCGCAGCGAAGCGGGCTACCGCCGCTACGGCCAAGCCGACCTTGCCCGGCTGCGCTTTATCCGTCATGCGCGGGAAGTGGGCTTTTCGCTGCTGCAGATCGGGCAGCTTTTGAGCCTGCAACACAACCCGCGGCGCACCAGCCGCGAAGTGAAAACGCTTACCGCGCGGCACATTGCCGAGCTGGAAGCCAAAATCAAACACCTGCAGGGCATGGTGGCCGAACTGCAACGCTGGCACGACGCCTGCGCGGGAGACGATTGCCCGGATTGTGCGATTTTGGCCGGGCTGGAGGAGCGCTAGGCGGCGTTGGTGGAATAGAAACAGGCTACCTGAAAAGTTTCAGGTAGCCTGTTTTGTTGTTGAATATAGCAGTTTAGTTGGACTGTTTTTTGATTCTAAAATTCTCGTCATTCTTACAGAATTCAAGAGATTCTTTAACCAACCATGCTAAACGTAGAATATTTGCAGGAGTCTCAATAATAATTTGATTGCCAGATAGCTCCAAGCCACTACGTTCTATGATTAAGGCATCCTCTTTAGTAAGTTCGATAGGGAAGACAACAGATGGATGCTGCCTACTGTCGAAATAACGGAGAAGCCATCGATTGTTTTTCCCTTCAAACAATATGCTGAAGTAACTTTGTGTATCCTTTGCCTCAATATTTTCCTCTTCCGGAAGAATTGCCTGCACAAAGTCAAAAAGCTGTCGTTCCGCATAGGTGGTAACAATTTTATTGTTATCAGGATCAATTATAGGGGCGTATGGGTCGGTTTTCTCTGGTTTTTCTGGGGCGGATTCGGGAGGTAGTTTGAGTGAGGATAAACCAGATACAACCATTGAGCTAACTGTATTTTGAACTGCCTGCTTAACGATATGTTGAATACTTTCAAGGAAGCGTTGAGTAAATTGGCGCTGGATATCTGCCCGCCCAGCTACATAACGGACGAAATCTAAATCTACTTCTTTTAAACTTTCAGTGATGACATCGGTAAACGCCATTAGATAAATGCTTTCTTCTGCTAAGGTGCGTAGTGCTTCTGGCTGGAATTGATCATGTCTGAATTGATATAGCTGTACCATATCATTTTCTCGTATATCGGTTATGTTGATAGTGAGAAAAGGTTCCTCATCCATAATATTTTTATTAGCTAAATCAGTAAAAAAACGCCATTCTCTTCCGTTTGTAATAGCACAGATTGCTACGTCTGGAGTGGCATTGAAATATCTGGAAAGTTGAGGGCAATGATTGTCTAAATCTTCATTAAAGGATTTGGCTTCTATAAACATGACAGGAGTGTTTTGGCAAAAAAGTGCATAATCAACTCTTTCTCCTGATTTTATACCTGCAAAGTCAGCCTGGTACTCAGCTCGAACTTTACTTGGGTCAAATGCAGAAAAACCTAAAATATCCAACAAAGGTAGGATGAGTGCTTGTTTGGTAGTTTCTTCCGTTGCACACATGTGCCCAACTTTTTTCACGTGCTCAGTATGGGCAAGTAATCTTTCACGAAATGCTGCGTTCATAAAAACCTCTGCAAGTGTCAAAAAAAGTAAATGTAAGCATACCATACTAAACCATAGCTTGCCGCATTTAACTCAAATTAGCTTTCAGGTAGCCCTATTTTTCTTCGGTGGGTACTTTGCCTTCTTCCTGCCAGCCGCTACCGATGGCTTTGTAGAGGTTGAGCAGGTTGAGGCCGGAGGCGAGCTGGTTGTCGAGCAGGTTTTGGCTGAAGCTGTGGGCGGTGAGCTGGGATTGCAGGGCGGTGTCGAGGGTTTTGCGGCCGTAGCGGAAGAGCTGGCGGTCGTTGCGCACTTGCTGCTTTGCAGTGCGTTCGGCCTGCTGCAAGTCTTGCTGCTGGGCGCTGAGGGCGTGTTGGGCCTGGTAGGCGTTGTCTACGTCGGCGAGGGCTTGCAGCAGGGTTTGGTCGTATTGCAGCAGGTCGGTTTGTAGGCGGGCGTCGGCGGCTTGGATGTTGGCGCGGATGCGGCCGGCGGTGAAGAGGGGGAGCTGTACGCCGATGCTGAAGAGGCCGCCGTTGCCGCTACGGGCGCGGTTGAAGGGGGCGAGGTCGCTGTTGAGCTCGATGCGGCCGGTTTGCCAGAGGAATTGGATGTCGAAGCGGGGGAGGAGGTCGGCTTTGGCGCTGGCGAGCTGGGCGCTGCGGGCTTGGATTTCGGCGGCGCAGGCGCGCAGGTCGGGGCGTTGGTTGAGGAGGCTGCCGGGCCGGATGCCTTGCGGCGGGCTGGGAAGGTGTTGCAGCAGGGCGGCTTGGCGCATGGCGCCGCTGTCGAAGCGGAAGGTTTGCGGGGTTTGGCCGATGAGCACGGCGATGCTGCGCTGCTGGGCGTCGAATTGGGCTTGGAGGGTGCTTTGGCGGGCTTGCAGGGCTTGGATTTGGGCGGTAATGGCGGTGGTGTCGTGGGCGGTGGCGTGGCCGGCGTTGAAGCGGCCGGCGGCGTAGCGTGCCAGTTCGTGCAGGGTGGCGAGCTGTTGGGAAACGAGGGCTTGCTGCTGCTGGATATGGGCGGCGCGCAGGTAGTGCTCGGCGATTTGGGCGGAGACGAGCAGGCGGCTGCCGTGGAGCTGCTCTTGGCTGCCGAGGGCGGCGGCGCGGGCGGCATCGGCATCGCTGCGTTTTTGGCCGAAGATGTCGGGCTCCCAGGCGGCGCGGAAGCTGGCGGAGGTGAGGTTGCCGCCGTTGCCGAGATAGGGGTCGCGGCGGTGGTTGCGGTAGCCTTTGGCATCGGCGGCGAGGCCGGCGCTGGGGAGGAGGTCGGCTTCGGCCAGGCGGGAGGTGGCGCGGGCTTCTTCAAGCCGGCTGCGGGCAATGGCGATGCTGTGGTTGTGTTGCAGGCCTTGTTCGATGAGGCGGCCAAGCTGGGGGTCGGGCCATTGCTGCCACCAGCGGGCTAGATTGCGGGCGGAATCGGCCTGGCCGGTGTGTTGGAAGTTTTCAGGTAGCGTGATGTTGGATTGGCGGTCGATTTGGGTGGCGGTGCAGGCGGTGAAGAGGAGGGTGAGGGCGATGGGGAGGAGTTTGGGCATGGCGGTTTCCTTGGTGTGGGGCTACCTGAAAATGTACGGGTGGTTTTTCAGGTAGCCTTTCGGCTAGGTGGCGGGCATGATTCTTGGGCAGGCTGCTGTTTGGGCTACCTGAAAACCCGTCTTCTTTTTTCAGGTAGCCTTTTTTAATTCTGCTGCGCCAGCATCCGGCGGAAGCGGATCACGGCGAGGGCGGTGAAGAGGATGCCGGACACGGCGGTGATGGCCACGCGGTGGCGGATTACGCTCCAGCCTGCTCCTCGGAAGACGATGTCTTTGGAGAGGGCGGTGAATTGGGTCATGGGCGAGAGCTCGGAAAGGCTGCGCAGCCAGGGCGGCAGGTTTTCGATGGGCGAAGTGCTGCCGGAGAGCAGGAATACGGCGATATACACGATGATGCACAGCAGGCTGAACTGCGGCATGGTGGGCGCCTGGGTGGCGAGCAGTACGCCGAGCCCGGCCATGGCAAACAGATACACGGCTTCGCAGAACACGAACAGCGCCAACGAGCCGTTAATCGGCACGCCTACGGCGCGGTGCACCACCAAGAGCAGCGAGAGCAGAGAGGAAACCAGGATAATCAGGCCGTTGGCCAGGATTTTGGCCATCACGATTTCGTTTGTGTCCACCGGCATCACCAACAAATGCTCAATCGTGCCGTGTTCGCGCTCGCGGATTACGGCCGCGCCCACCAGCAGGATGGTGAGCAGGGTGGCGTTGCCCACCAGTTGGTTGAGCGGCATAAACCATTCGCTGCGCAGGTTTTCGTTGAACAGCACGTTCACCACCGGCTCGAAGGGCGCGGCGTTGCCGTGCCGCCCCAGATAGGCCGCCGTTTCGCGGTTCACGATTTGGCCGATATACACCGAGCCCACGCCGGCCTGCGACATGGCGGTGGCGTCCACCAATAATTGCAGCTCGGGGCGTTTGCCGGCCAGGAGCTCGGCGGTGTAGTTGGGCGGGATAACCAGCACGAAGCTGTATTCGCCCAAATCCATGGCGCGGTCGATGCGGCTGCCGTCGATGTCGTCCACCTGCTTGAACTGCGGGGCGATCATGGCGTCGCGGATGCGGTAGGTGAGCGCGCTGCGGTCTTGGTCATAGACGGCCAGCGCGGCGTTTTTCACTTCGGTGGTTACGTTTTGCGACACGGAATACACGGAAAAGGTGAACATGAACACCAACAGCGCAAACAGCGCGTAATCGGTGAAGAAGCTGCGGATTTCCTTACCGCCCAGATACCAAACGTTGCTTATCCATTGGCGCATATCATTTCTCCTGCTTTTTCAAAAGCAGCCCGGCAGCGAGCCAATAGGCAGCGAAAAACAGCAACAACGTGCCGCACAGCGTATTCACATCGCGCCAGCCCAGGCCTTTGGTGATAACGCCCAGGCTGATGGTTTGAAACCAGCTGGTGGGGCTGAAGATGCCGATCCATTTGCCGGCGCCGCTCAAGGTGGATGCCGGATAAATCATGCCGGAGAAATCCAGCGCCGGAATCATGGATAGAATCGCTGCTGCGAAAATCGCCGCCACCTGCGTGCGCACGAAGGTGGACACCAACAGCCCGAAGCCGGTGGAGGCGAACACGAAACATAGCACGCCTACCGTGAGCGCGATAAACGAGCCTTTCAGCGGCACGCCCAGCCCGAACACCACCACGCCGAGCAACACCAGATAACTTAAGAACGAGAGCAGCACATAGGGCAGTTGCTTGCCGAAAAGATATTGGAAGGAGGAGGCGGGCGAACTGTAAAGGTTCATGATGGAGCCGATTTCTTTTTCGCGCACCACGGATAGGGCGGTGAGCATGGCAGGAATCATCATCAGCGAAAGCATTAAAAAGCCCGGCGTGAGCGCGTTGATGCTTTTGAAGGTGGGGTTGTAGATGAATCGGGTTTGCAGGCCGCCGTCGGTGTTGATGCGGATGCCGCGTTCGCGGTAGAGCTCGGTCATATAGCGGTTGAGGATGCCTTGGGCATAGCCATGGAGGTTTTCGCCCACAAACGGCCACGAGCCGTCGAAATAGAAAGCCAGCTGCGGGCGGCGGCCGAGGGTGAGGTCTTTGCTGAAGCCGGGCGGGATTTCAATCACCATACGCGCGCTGCCGTCGGTGAGCACGGCGTTGATGTCGTTACGGGTGGCGAGGCTGGCCCGTTGGCGGAAGTAGGACGAGCCGTCGAATTCCTGCGTTAGCTCGCGGCTGTAGTGGCTTTGGTCTTGGTCGAGCACGGCGAAATCCATTTCGTTTACGTCGAACGATACGCCGAGGCTACCTGAAATCAGATACACCAAGGGGCCCAGCAGGGCAAACATCAGGCGGATGCGGTCGCGCAGGAGCTCTTTGCCTTCGCGGCGGGCGAAGGTGAATACGGCGGAAAGCCAATAGAGCAGGCCGGATGGAGCGGCATGGTTTTCAGGTAGCCCTTGGTTTTCAGGTAGCCTTTCCGCCGCTTCGGCGGCTTCGTCTTGCTCCAAATAGCGGATAAACGCTTCTTCCAGCGTATCGGCGTGTTGGCGGCGGCGCAGTTCTTCCGGTTCGCCCACGGCCAGCACGCGGCCGCGGTGCATCAGCGAGATGCGGTCGCAGCGGGCGGCTTCGTTCATGAAGTGGGTGGACACGAAAATGGTTACACGCTCTTCCCGCGCCATGCGGAACAGGTATTGCCAGAACATATCGCGCGCGGCGGGGTCGACGCCGGAGGTGGGCTCGTCCAAAATCAGCACCTGCGGGCGGTGCAGGCAGGCGGCGGCCAGCTGCAGGCGCTGGCGCACGCCCAAGGGCAGGGCGGCGGGGGTGGCGTCGGCCAAATCGGCCAGCTCGAATTGCTGCAACACGGCCTCGATGGCGGCGTGGCTGTTTTCGCCGAGCTGGTAGAGCTGGGCGTGTAGCACCAGGTTTTGCCGCACGCTCAACTCTTCATACAGCGAAAACGCCTGCGACATATAGCCCACACGCTGGCGCACGGCGGTACTGCCTGCGTCGATTGGTTCGCCCAAGAGCGTGGCCTCGCCTTCGCTGGCGTCCAAGAGGCCGGTGAGCATTTTCATGGTGGTGCTTTTGCCGCAGCCGTTGGAGCCGAGGAAGCCGAAAATTTCGCCTTGGCGGATGCGGAAGCTGACTTTGTTTACCGCCGTGAAATCGCCGAAGCGTTTGCTCAGGTTGTGCGCCTCCATCGCGGGCGGCAGGGAATCGTCGGGGATAAAGGGCGGCAGTTGGGAGTCGTCCCAATGAGTTTGCTTGCTTTCAGGTAGCATCCGGATATAGGCCTGCTCCAGCGTGGCACAGCCGCTTTGCGCGAGGATTTCCTGCGTGCGGCCGTGGGCGAGGATTCGGCCGTCGTCCATGGCCAGCAGCTGCTCGAACTGTTCGGCTTCGTCGATGTAGGCGGTGGCCACCAGCACGGTCATGCCGGGATTTTCGGCGCGCAGCTCGCGCACCAATGTCCAGAATTGGCGGCGGGAAAGCGGGTCGACGCCGGTGGTGGGTTCGTCCAGAATCAGCAGGTCGGGGTTGTGCACCAGGGCGCAGCACAGGCTGAGTTTCTGCTTCATGCCGCCGGAGAGCTTGCCGGCGGCACGGCCGGCAAAGGGTGCCAGGCCGGTGGAGAGCATCAGGCGCTCGATATGCTGCTTGCGCTGGTGTTTGTTCAGGCCGAACAGGCGGGCGTGGAAATCTATGTTTTCATACACCGAAAGCGTGGGGTAGAGGTTTTTGCCCAAGCCCTGCGGCATAAAGGCAATGCGCGGCAGCAGCGCTTGGCGTTCGGCCTTGTGTGCCACATTGTGCCCGAGCACGCGCACTTCGCCGCTCTGGAGCGTGCGCACGCCGGCAATCAGCGAGAGCAGGGTGGATTTGCCCACGCCGTCGGGGCCGATCAAGCCGACGGTGGCGCCGCGCCCGATGGCAAGCGACACGCCGCGCAAGGCCTGCACTTTGCCGTAGGCGTGCGAGAGTCGGCTGATTTCGATGGCGTTCGGCATGGCTTTACTCTTTCGGCATGGCTTTACTCTATTGCGGCAGGCGGGTTTGCAAATCGGCCGGCCAAGCGAGCTTGGAGTCGGTGCGCACAAAGCCGGTGGCCGTCATGCCGCCTTTCAGGTAGCCCTGGTATTTGGCCGCTACGTCGGCCGGAATCTGCAATTTTACCCGAAACATCAGCTTGGTGCGCTCTTCGGCTGTTTCCACAAATTTGGGCGTGAACTGCGCCTCTGAGGCAATATAGGTAACTTTGGCGGGGAACACCGCATCCAGCCCGTCCATCTTAATCCGTGCCTCGCTGCCCAGCGGGATTTGGTTTACCGTGGGTGCGGGCAGGAACAGGCTGATGCTTGCGTCGTTCAGGTTCAACAGGCTCACCACTTTGCCGCTGGCTGGCAGCACGTTGCCCGGCTCGGCCAGCCGGTATTCCACCCGCCCGGCCTGCGGCGCGCGCACCGATAAATCGCCGATAACGGAAGACACCTGCGCCATTTTCGCCCGTGCCTGTCCCACGCCGGCCTGCGCCTCGTTGCGCGCCGCTTCTGCCGCTTGCACCGCCGCCCGCGCCGCATCGCGCTGCGCCAAGCGGGTGTTGAGTTCGGCCTGCGAGATTAAATTGTCGCGGAACAGCTGGCGGGCGTTGTCTGCCTCCATCTGCGCGGTTCGCAGTTGCTGGCGTTGCGCCTCGATTTGCGCCTGCGCGCGGCGTACTGTCTGCTCCAGCTGTGCCTTTCCCGCCTGCGCTTCCGAAAGCTGCGCCTCGGCGGTTTGCGAAGAAATCCGCGCCAGCACCGTGCCAGCTTCCACAAACTGTCCTTCGCTCACCGTTATTTCCTCTACCCGCCCGGCATACAGGCTGGCCACATCCATGCGGGCAAATTCCAGCCGCCCGTTGGCATGCGCGATGCCCGCCAGAGGATCGGGCGCGGCATATTGGCGGAACGCAAAAAAGCCGATGCCGATAAATGCAGCAAGCGGCAGCAGGAAAAGCAGGGATTTGGGCAGGCGTTTCATCATGAATACCTCACAAATAAGAATGATTTAAGTGTAAGTCTACGGCACAGGGCTGCATACCATTAAAAAACAATTCCGCGTACTATTAAGCACACAAAATTGGCAAAAAAGTTGCTTAAGCACACAAGAAAACGCAAAATACCCCAGATGCCACCTGAAGCGAAAGAGCAGATATGAGCGAAAACGAAAGCTATACCGACCCCCGCATCATCAAAACCCACCGTGCCATCCGCGAAGCCTTTGTGGATTTGCTGCACGAAAAACCCTTCGCCCAAATTGCGGTGCAAGATATTCTTGAACGCGCTCCGGTAAACCGCTCTACTTTCTACAAATACTACTCCGGCAAAAGCGACCTGGCCGGCAAGATGATTGCCGACTTCAAAGCCGAATACAGCCGATACATCCTCACCCGTTTCCAAGCAGGCAGTTTTGATGTGTTCCTCAACATGATGCCTGAAGCCTCCGACTGGATACACAGCCGCCGCCGCCTCATCCTCGCCCTGTGGAAAGTGGACACCCGCCGCCACCATCTCTACCGCGATATGCACAAGCTGATTAAGCAGCAATTCCTCCACTTCGCCCATACCCTGCCCAACGCTTCCCCCGGCAAAGATTGGGACTACCAAGCCGACATGCTTGCCACCCTCATTCTCGGCAGCATGAACTACTTCTTCAGCCGCGACCTGCCACTGCACCTGCCCGAAGTCCGCCAAGCCTGGACGGAAATGAGCCAACTGCTGCTGCCGTGAGGCGGAACGAAATACAGGGTTTGATGCTTGCTCGTCATAATGCCAAAGGCTACCTGAATCCTGTTTCAGGTAGCCTTTTCAGCATGAGTAGGGTGTGTGCCAGGGCATGCACGTTGTTGCGCTCATTATTCCAAACTGCGTGCGTGCATTTCGCACGCACCCGATACGCCCTGCAAAGGGTAGGCTACCTGAAGCTTATAGGAGCAGCTTACCCATGCCCGCTGCAATACAAAGGCTACCTGAAAGCATAGCGACGCAGAGTTTCTTCTGCGCAGCTAAAACTTTCAGGTAGCCTTAATTTATGCTTTTCAGCCGACGATACCGCTTAACGTAAGGGGCGGATGCCTACGGCGTCGCGCACTTGGTCGAGCAGTTCGCGGGCTTGTTTGCGGGCTTTGGCAGCGCCGGCCTGCAGGATGTCTTCGATTTGCGCTGGTTGGGCGGTGAGCTCGTGGAAGCGTTCGCGTTTGGGGGCGAGCTCTTCGTTCAGTTTGGCGCCGAGCAGTTTTTTGGCTTCGCCCCAGGCCAGGCCGTCGGCGAGCATTTGGGTGAATTCGGCGGTTTCGGCGGGGGTGGCGAAGGCTTTGTAGATGTCAAACAGCGGGCTCTCGTCGGGGGTTTTCGGCTCGCCGGGCTCTTTGAGGTTGGTGATGATTTTGTTCACGGCTTTTTGCAGCTTTTTCTCGCTTTCAAACAGCGGGATAGTGTTGCCGTAGCTCTTGCTCATTTTGCGCCCGTCGAGACCGACGAGGAGTTCTACGTTGTCGTCCACTTTGGCTTCGGGCAGCACAAACAGCTCTTTGAAGCGGTGGTTGAAACGCTGGGCGATGTCGCGGGTCATTTCCACGTGCTGGATTTGGTCGCGGCCTACCGGCACTTCGTGGGCGTTGAACATGAGGATGTCGGCGCTCATGAGGATGGGGTAGCTGTAGAGGCCCATTTCCACGCCGTGGTCTTGGTCGGTTTGGCCGGCATCGAGGTTGGCCTGTATGGCGGCTTTGTAGGCATGGGCACGGTTCATCAGGCCTTTGGCGGTGATGCAGGTGAGTATCCAGTTGAGCTCGGGCACTTCGGGAATGTCGCTTTGGCGGTAAAACGTGGTGCGCTCGGGGTCAAGGCCGCAGGCGAGCCAGGTGGCGGCCACGGCCTGGGTGGAGGCGTGGATGACTTCGGGGTCGTGGCATTTGATGATGCCGTGGTAGTCGGCCAAAAAGAGGAAGGATTCGGCGGAGGGGTCGGCGGCGGCGGCAATGGCGGGGCGGATGGCGCCGACGTAGTTGCCTAAATGCGGGATGCCGGTGGTGGTTACGCCGGTGAGGACTCGTTTTTTCATGGATGGCTTTCTGTTGTTTGGCGGAAATAGGGAGGCGGCGCAGGGGCTGCCTGAAAAATGGCAGATTATAGTGCAAGGGCGGGGAGGCGGGAAAAATTCAGGTAGCCTCTTTATGTGTGGATAAGGGCTACCTGAAAGGTGGAAATTCTGTGTGGGCAATAAGTTGTACCATTTAGATGTCTGCAAAAAAGGCTACCTGAAAGCGTGGGCTTCAACGCAGTTAAAACGCTGCATAGCGAAAGTTTCAGGTAGCCTTTGCTGGCGATATCAGTTATCCAACTCAATCGAAGCTGCCAGGAGCGAGAGGCGGGCCATCACGCCGTACACATACAGGCGGTTGCTGGCGCAGTCGCAGGTTTGGCTGCGGTCGGGCAGGCCGAGGGTTTGCCATTGTTCAAACACGCGCTTGCTGCCGGCGAGGAATTCCGGGTCGTCGCCGCTGCTGTCGGTTTGCGGTACGTTGCAGCTCAGTGGCACGAAGTGCATGCCGCTGGCGTTGAGGTTTTCGTCGGCACCGCGCCCTTCGTGCACGCGGAAGAAGCCGCCCACCACGAAGCGGTCGATCATATACACCACCGGCTCGGCCACGGCGCCGTTGAGGGTTTCGTAGGTGTAGATGCCTTCCTGCACAATCACTTCGGTTACGGCCAGGCCTTCTTTCACGGTGGCCATTTTGTTGCGGTTTTTGCGGTTGAGCGCGCGCACTTCGTCGGCGGATTTCACGCTCATCACGCCCATGCCGTAGGTGCCGGCGTCGGCTTTGACGATGACGAAGGGTTTGTCGGTGATGCCTTTTTCGTCGTACTTGGCCTGGATTTTGGCCAGCACGCGTTCCACGGCGGCGGCCAGGGCGTCTTCGCCTTCGCGTTCGTGGAAGTTGAGGCCGGATACTTTTTCGAAATAGGGGTTAATCTGCCATTGGTCGATGCCGATGAGCTCGGCAAATTCGGCGGCCACTTGGTTGTAGGCGGCGAAGTGGGCGGTTTTGCGGCGCGTGGTCCAGCCGCCGTGCAGGGGCGGCAGCACGGTGTGGCGGATGCCTTGCAGGATTTCGGGCACGCCGCCGGAGAGGTCGTTGTTCAACAACACGAGGCAGGGCGAGAAGCCGTCGGCCAGGTGTACGCGCTCGCGGGTGCGCAGCAGGGGCTCGAGCAAAATGGTGTGCCCCAGCGCGGTTTTGAATTCGGACGGCTCGGTGATTTCGGGATTCAGGCTGCCCAGGCGCACGGCAAAGCCGGCCTGTTGCAGGATATTGCTCAGGGCATACACGTTTTCCAAGTAAAACGTATTGCGCGTGTGGTTTTCCGGCACGATCAGCACGGATTTGGCCGCTTCGCAATAGCGTTCCACCGCGTCGGTGGCGGCGGCGGCGGCCAGCGGGCTGAATTGGGGATTCAGGTTGTTGAAGCCGCCAGGAAAGAGGTTCATGTCGATGCTGGCCATTTTGTAGCCGCTGTTGCGGATGTCGACAGAGCCGTAAAACGGCGGCTTGTGCTGTTTCCACTGGCTGCGGAACCAGGCTTCGATTTCGGCTTGCTTTTGCAGGATGAGTGTTTCAAAATCCAGCAAATATTGCGCGTATTGCGGGGAAATAACCGGAATACCCATGCTGATCTCCTTTCAAACGGCGTGTGCAGGTGGCAGGTATTATACTCCAAGCCCGTGCTGCCACAGTGAATTTCCCAACATACCATCAGGCTATCTTACTCCATTCTATAATCTATGCTCGACAACATCCTCCCTTTCGCCCACCGCCTGCTCGCCCAAGCCACGCCCGAAGGCGGCATTGCCGTGGACGCCACCGCCGGCAACGGCCACGACACACTGTTTTTAGCACAATGCGTGGGCAGTGGCGGCCGCGTGTATGCCTTCGATATCCAGACGCAGGCCTTGGCCGCCACGCAAACACGCCTGCAGGAAGACGGCGCTGCGCGGCAGGTGCGCCTGATTGCCGAGAGCCACGCCGATTTGGCGCAATATGTAAACGAACCTGTGCACAGCATCGTGTTCAACTGCGGCTACCTGCCCGGCGGCAATAAAGCGCTCACCACCGAAACCGGCAGCACCCTTTCCGCTCTGGCACAAGCCGTGCACATTTTGCGCCCCGGAGGGCTGTTGGCTGTGGTGCTTTATCCCGGCCATGCAGCGGGCGAGCTCGAAGCCCAGGCCGTATCCGAATGGGCGGCGGCCCTACCGCAGCAGCAGTTTGCCGTGCTGCACTACGGCTTCATCAACCGCCGCAACCGCCCGCCTTATTTGCTAGCGATTGAAAAGCACAACACATCTACCAACCCAAAGGCTACCTGAAACCGATGGCTAAAAAGCGCAAACCGAGTATTTCCGCCTTACCGCCTGCCCTGTTTCCCTACATCCAACAGGCCAACGACGACACCTTACTGCTCTTCACCGGCATGATACTGATGACCATTACCCGCTACGTGCCTTTCGGTAACGCAAACTGGCTGGGCGTGAAGCTGAATTTTGGTGGTGCTGTATGTGCTGGTGGGCATGTTCTGCCTGAAAAGCCCGCCGCGATCCACCAAATGGTGGATCGGCTACGCCCTCTCCACCGGCTGCCTCTGCACCATTTATTGACTGGCTACGTATAAGCCGATGTTTTGAGTTTGGCGGTTTGAACAAATAAAGGCAGCCTGAAAAGCCGTTATGTGCTTTATCAGGCTGCCTTATACATTCTTTTCTTTTTGCGGTTTACGGTTTACTCCAGAATTTGTCCTCTTCCGCCTGACGTTCGGAGAAAGTCCACACTTCCTGTATTTTCCCGTTTTCTATTCTGAATAAATCGATACCTGGATTGTTTAGCTTTTCGGCTCCTTTTTCGGCTAGGGAGACAACGCTTGCGGCGACAAAGCAGCCGTTGCCTGCAAACCAGTTCGTCACCACGCGGAATGTTCCGTTGCTTCTTTCCGAAAATTCGGCCAAGCGTCTGCCCAATGCCTGTTTTCCCGCAACATCGCCCGAAAGCGGGCTTTCGCCGCCCATATGCCACACGATATTGTCGGCCAAGGTTCCGAATACGGCATCGAAATCGCCTTTTGCCAAGGCTTCCGTATAAGTTTTAAATACTTCCGCTGATTCGTTTTTCATGAAAACGCTCCTTCTTTAACGAGGTTGGTAATTTCGGTTTTTCCGAAAACCATTATACGCCCGATAATCCGGTTTGAATGTGCAGGGCGGTTTTTTCGGCACGTCCGGAAATTTTCGGGCTGCTTGAAAAATGCTCCCGCCCGTTTTCAAAGCACCGCCACGCCCTCACCGCCCAAAAACTCCACCGGCTCGAACAGCGGCAACAACCGTAGGTCAGATTCTTGAATCCGACACTCCACCCAAAGGCTACCTGAAAAACCGAGTACTTGCGGCTTTCAGGTAGCCTCCGGGCTTCCGGTAACACCATCAAGACAAACAAAACGCTTGCGGAATCATGCTCCGCAAGCGTTTTGTTGTTGGAGGGCGCGGGCTAGGGGCTACCTGAAAGTGCCGGCGCCAAACCGACAGCTACAGCTTGTGGCACAAATCGCCGATGGCGAAGCCCTGCCAATCTGGGTCGATATTTCGGCTGAAGGCGATGGCTTTGAAGAGCTCGCCCATTTCCTGCGGGGCAAGGAGGGTTTGGCAGGCGGCGGTGCGGATGTAGGCTTCGCTTTCGGGTTCGCCTTGGGCGGCAAGCAGGTCGGTAAGGCCGAGGTTGAGCAGGAAGGCGGCCTGGGTGGTGTAGCCGATGAGGTCGAGCCCGGCTTGGCAGGCAGCTTCGGCGATAGCGGTGAAGTTGATGTGGCAGGTGAGGTCGGTGAGGCCGATGTGTTCGAAGGGGTTGTGCACGGCGTGGTGGCGGTAGTGGCCTATGAGGGTGCCGCCGCTGCGCTGGGGGGATGGTAATACTGGGCGGCGTCGAAGCCGTGGTCGATAAAGAGCAGGGCGCCGCGCGTGAGGCGTTGGGCGAGGGTGCGGATAAAGGCTTTCTAGCGCAGGTGCAGTTCGCTGGTGTGGCCGTCAATGGCGGGCAGCAGCTCTTAGGCGGAGAGTAGGAGTTTTTCGGGTAGGGGCGCTTTGCCATTGGAATTGTTGGTTTGCATCCAGCCCCACGCCCATCAGTTGCCATTGGCCGCTTTGATAACGCACGATGTCCAGGGCATAGTATCGAGCACTTCGTTGCCGATGACGAGGCTGTCGAATTCTACGGGCAGTTCGGTGAGCCATGTGATTTGGTGCTGATGTTGTATCAGGCCACACAGTGTTTGTGAGGCGCCGAGGGCTTTGGGGCCGGGGCAGACATATAGAGCTGTTCATAGAGCAATTATGCGAATAATCTGGAAAACGTGCGCAATTATAAAGGCTTGCTGCTGGGAGGCAAAATTTGGGTTGCGTGGAAAACGACAGGCATGATGATTGAGACTAACTATCTTATGTAAAAACAGTTTGTTAATCGTGGATTTTTACGGTGTTTGTAATTGACCGATGCCGCTGCTTTGCCGTATAGTGTCGCTTCGTGGGGAATTGTGGGGCAAAGTGCCTTTTCAGTTCCAAAAATCAACCGAAGGTGGGAAAAAGTGTTTGGCGGCGTACATGAATTGAGCATCGACAGCAAGGGGCGCTTGGCGATTCCGGCCAAGTTCCGCGACTTGCTTGCGCGCCACTACACGCCGTCTTTGGTGGTTACCGTGGAAGCGCGTACGCATCTGGTGATGTATCCGGAAGCGGAATGGCAGAAAACGGCGGAAAATTTGCAGGCGATGAATGTGTCGGGCAATCCGGCCGCCAGGATGTTCCGCGATTTGATGCTAAACCACGCCGAAACGCTGGATTTGGATGCTTCGGGCAGAATTTTGCTGCCGCCGAGCCTGCGCCGCCGCGTGCAGTTCGATAAAGAAGTAACGCTGGTGGGCCGTGCCGACCGGCTGGAGCTGTGGAACCGCGAACGTTGGGAAGCCAATATGAATGCAGTGCTGGATATGGATCCGGACGAATTGGCCGAACAGCTCGACAAAGCCGGGTTCCGCCTATGAGCGCACAGGAATTGGCACACGTTACCGTGCTTTTGCACGAGGCGGTGGACGCTTTGGCAGTGAAGCCGGACGGTGTGTATGTGGACGGCACTTTCGGCCGCGGCGGGCACTCCCGCCTGATTCTATCGAAGCTGGGCGCAAACGGCCGGCTGGTGGTGTTTGATAAAGACCCGCAGGCCATTGCCGTGGCACGGCAGCTGGCGGAAGCCGACAAACGCGTACAAGTGGTGCACGGCGGGTTTTCCGGCTTTCAGGTAGCCTTAAAAGAATTGGGCATTGAAGCGGTGGACGGTGCGCTGTTTGATTTGGGTGTGTCTTTGCCGCAGATCGACGATGCCGAACGCGGCTTCAGCTTCCGCTACGATGCGCCGCTGGATATGCGGATGGATACCACACGCGGCCAAACCGCCGCGCAATGGCTGGCCGAGGCCGGCGAAGAAGAGATTCGCGAGGTAATCAGAGATTATGGTGAAGAGCGGTTTAACAGCCAGATTGCGCGCGCCATTGTGCAGCAGCGGCAAGAGCGCCCCATCCTTACAACCGGCCAGCTGGCGCAGTTGGCGGCACAAGCCGTCCGTACTCGCGAACGCGGCCAAGACCCAGCGACGCGGACGTTTCAAGCCATTCGGATTTTCATCAACCGTGAGCTTGAAGAAATAAGCGCGGTGTTGCCGCAGGCCGCAGGCTACCTGAAAACCGGCGGGCGTTTGGCAGTGATTGCCTTCCATTCGTTGGAAGATCGGATAGTGAAACAGTTTATCCGCCGCCACAGCCGTCCGGCGCCGCTGCCCAAGTGGGTGATGGTGCGCGAAAGCGAACGCCCCGAGCCGCCCTTGCGGGAAATCGGCAAAGCGCAGCGGGCTTCGGCAGCAGAAACCGCAGCCAATCCACGTGCACGCTCCGCCGTGTTGCGCGTGGCCGAGCGGACGGCGGGAGAGTTTGTAGATGAATAAGCTGAATATCATGCTGTTTGTGTTGGTGGTGCTCTCCGCGTTGGGCGTGGTGTCGGTGCAGGACAGCTCGCGCGAATCGTTTATTGTGCTGGAAAAAGAGCACCAGCGGCAGGCAGATTTGGAAGAGGAATACCGCCGCCTGCAATGGCAGCAGGCCAAGTTGGCTAACCATAGTTTCATCAAAGAGGCGGCTCAGCAGCAACAGTTGCAGCCGCCCACCATGCAGAACACCAAAATCGTGCGTCTGCAATATTAAAAGGCGAATGAAGCTAATAAAGTAGTTGAATAATATTAAAAAGCAGTTTTGCTGCCGTGTGGGCGGCAGCGTAGAGAGTAAATACCATGCTGATTAAAAGCGATTACAAGCCGCAGATGCGGCAGAAGCCAGTTAAGCAGAAGAAGCCGGTGAGCACCAATGGCCGGATTGCCTTTGTTTTGCTGGTTTTTGCTTTGGCTTTCGTCTCAGCGGCAGGCTGGAGCGTACATTTGCATACGGTGGAGCAAGACCGCCTGCAAACCGAAGGCAATAAGCGTTTTGTGCGCACTTTGGTGCAACAGGCCAATCGCGGCACGATTACCGACCGCAACGGCGCAGTGCTGGCCTTAAGCGCGCCCACCGATTCGCTGTATGCCATCCCTTCTGCCATGGAAAAAATGCCCAGCCAGGAGCAGCTGGAGCAGCTTTCCGAAATCATTGAAGTGCCGGTGGAAACCATTGCCGACCGCCTGGCGCGCACCAATAGCGACTTCGTATTTTTGAAACGACAAATGAGCGCGGAAACCGCTGCCAAAGTACGTGCTTTGAAAATTGAGGGCTTGGCCTTCCAAACCGAGCCTAAGCGGCAATATCCGATGGGCAATTTGTTCTCCCACGTTATCGGCTTCACCAATATCGACGGCAAGGGTCAAGAAGGTTTGGAGCTCTCGCGCGAAGACGACCTGCGCGGCCAAGACGGCGCGCGCGTGGTGCTGCGTGACAATAAAGGCAATTATGTCGATCAATTGGATTCGCCGCGCAACCGCGATGCGGTAGACGGGCGCAATATGGTGCTCTCGCTGGATCAGCGCATTCAATCGCTGGCGCACGATAAATTGGCGCAGGCTGTTGCCTATCATCAGGCCAAAGCCGGCACCGCTGTGGTGTTGGATGCGCAAACCGGCGAAATCCTTGCTCTGGTAAACCTGCCGGATTTTGATCCAAACCAGCCCGGCGGTGCTGAAATCGCCCTGCGCCGCAACCGCGCGGTAACCGATATGATCGAGCCTGGCTCGGCCATGAAACCTTTCCCGATTGCCAAAGCCTTGGATTCGGGCAAAGTGAACGAGAATATGGTGTTCAACACCAATACTTATAATATCGGCCCGGCTACCGTGCGCGATACGCACAACTACCCTTCGCTCACCCTGCGCGGCATCATGCAGAAATCTTCTAACGTGGGCGTGAGCAAGCTTTCGGCCATGTTTAAGCCAGAAGAGATGCACGATTTTTATAAATCAGTCGGTTTCGGCCGCCGCATGCACTCCGGTTTCCCCGGCGAATCGCCTGGCTTGGTTCGCGACTGGCGCAACTGGCGGCCCATCGAGCAGGCTACCATGTCGTTCGGCTACGGCTTGCAGATGAGCCTGCTGCAGCTGGCACACAGCTACACCATCTTCACCAGCGACGGCAAACTTTTGCCGGTGAGCTTCCTGCGCCAGAGTACCGCGCCGCAGGGCGAACAGGTGATTAAGCCTGAAACCGCACGTGCCATCCGCCGCATGATGGTATCCGTTACCGAGCCCGGCGGTACCGGTACGCAGGGTGCTGTGCCCGGTTTCAACGTGGGCGCGAAAACCGGTACTGCACGCAAACTGGTGGGCGGCCGCTATGCCGACAACAAACACATGGCCACCTTCATCGGTTTCGCCCCTGCCGAGCATCCGCGCGTGATTGTGGCGGTGAACATCGACGAGCCTACCCAAAACGGCTATTACGGCGGCCTGGTGGCCGGGCCGGTGTTTAAAGACATCATGGCTGGTTCGCTGAATATTCTGGGCGTAACGCCCACCAAACCTGTGCAGCAAGTCGCTGCCAAATAAATCGGTGCTTGGAGCCGACCATGTATTGCTTGAAGGACAAACAGTTTGACTTGCCCGACAACTGCACCCTGCCGCCCAATGTGGCGGCGGGGTGCATTTTGCGTATGGACAGCCGCCTGGTGCAGCCGGGCGACGTATTCGTGGCCTGCCAGGGCGAATATGCCGACGGCCGAAACTATATTCCCGCCGCGATTGCCAATGGCGCAGCAATGGTGTTTTGGGACAGCGGCGACGGTTTCGCCTGGCGGCCGGAGTGGCAAATCGCCAATCTCGGCGTGCCGCACCTGAAGCAAAACGCCGGCCTGCTGGCAGCCAAGCTCTACGGCAATTTTTCAGGTAGCCTTTCTTGCTGGGGGGTAACCGGCACCAACGGCAAAACCTCGATTTCGCAATGGCTTGCCCAAGCCGCCGATTTGCTCGGCACGCCCTGCGCCATCATCGGCACGGTGGGCAACGGTTTCTGGGGGCGGCTCGAAGAAACCACCCACACCACGCCCAACCCCGTGCGCGTGCAAACCCTGCTGCACCAATTCAAACAGCAGGGTGCAAAAGCCGTGGCGATGGAAGTGTCCAGCCACGGCCTCGACCAAAACCGCGTGGTCGGCACGCCCTTCTCCTCCGCCATCTTCACCAACCTCACCCGCGACCATCTCGATTACCACGGCAGCATGGCCGCCTATGGTGCCAGCAAGGCCAAGCTGTTCTATTGGCAGAGCCTTCGGCACGCCATCATCAATACGGACGACGAATTCGGCCGCGAACTGGCTGCCGGGCTGCGTGCCGACCGCCCAAGCCTGAACGTGTACGGCTACGGCTTCAATGAACAAGCCGATATCCGCATCACCCGCTTTGCCGCTTCCGCCCAAGGCATGCAGGTCGCCTCCGATACGCCTTGGGGCAGCGGCGAAATCCACAGCCGGCTCTTAGGGCGGTTCAATGCGCAAAACCTTGCCGCCTGCGTCGGCCTTTTGTGCGCCGAAGGCTATGCGCTGCCCGACGTATTGCACGTGCTCGCACAAATCCGTCCCGCCACCGGCCGTATGGACTGCATCAGCCGTGCAGGCCGCCCGCTGGTGGTGGTGGACTATGCCCACACGCCCGACGCGCTGGAAAAAGCGCTGGCTACCCTGCGCGAAATCAAACCGCAGGGCGCGAACCTGTGGTGCGTGTTCGGCTGCGGCGGCAACCGCGACCGCGGCAAACGCCCGCTGATGGGCAGCGCCGCCGCACAGGGCGCGGATAAAGTGGTGATCACCAGCGACAACCCGCGCATGGAAGAGCCGCAAGACATCATCGCCGACATCCTGCCTGCCGTGCCGCAGCCCGCACTGGTGGAGGCCGACCGCCGCGTCGCCATCCAAACCGCCATCCGCCGCGCCATGCCGCAGGATATCGTGCTGATTGCCGGCAAAGGCCACGAAACCTATCAAGACGTACAGGGCGAGAAGCACCATTTCTCCGATTTTGAAATCGCCGAAGCCGCGCTGGATGAGGTTACCTGAAAACAGGCGTATCGGATTTTCAGGTAGCCTTTTGAGCTTGCCACAGGCTACCTGAAAGTATTAATACCTTTTCAGGTAGCCTGCCGCCCCGTAATATTTTCAATGGAATTCCCATGCCCACACTTGATTTAGCCTTTGTTTGCCGCGCCCTGAACCTGCCCGCGCCGCAGCACAACCGCCCCATCCGCCGCGTTATCACCGACAGCCGCCAAGCCGCTGCTGCCGACGAGCGCGGCACTGATTTGTTTGTTGCCTTGGTGGGCGATAAACACGATGCCCACGATTTTGTGCCTGCCGTGTTGGCGCAGGGCGCTTTGGCACTGGTATCGCGCCAAGACTGCGCCGCGCTTTCAGGTAGCCTGCCGGTGGCCGATACGTTGGTGGCACTGCAAACCCTGGCTGCCGCTTGGCGCGAAGCGGTGAACCCGCTGGTGCTCGGCATCACCGGTTCTTCCGGCAAAACCACGGTGAAGGAAATGCTGGCCGCCATTCTGCGCCGCCAGTTCGGCGAAGCGGCCGTGTTGGCTACCGCCGGCAATTTCAACAACCACATCGGCCTGCCGCTCACCCTGCTTGCCCTGCGGCCGCAGCAGCGTTATGCCGTTATCGAAATGGGCATGAACCATTTCGGCGAGCTTGATGCGCTCACCCGAATCGCCCGCCCCGATGCCGCGCTGGTCAATAACGCCCTGCGCGCGCATATCGGCTGCGGTTTCGACGGCGTGGGCGATATTGCCCGCGCCAAAAGCGAAATCTACCGCGGGCTACCTGAAAGCGGCACGGCGCTGATTCCGGCGGAAGACGAATATGCCGAAGTGTTCCGCGCCGCCTGCCGCGCCCTGAATTTGCGCCAAATCGAATTCGGCGTGGACAAGGGCGAAGTGCATGCCGAAAACGTCCGGCTGCTGCCCTTGGGCTGCCGCTTCGATTTGGTGTGGCAAAACCAACGTGCGGCGGTAGAACTGCCGGTGCCGGGTAAACACAACGTGGCCAATGCCGTGGCTGCGGCCGCGCTGGCTTTGCAGGCGGGCGTGGGGCTACCTGAAAGCGCCGCCGCGCTGGCCGGGTTTGCCAATATCAAAGGCCGTTTGCAACGCAAGGCCGGCCTGCGCGGCAGCACGATTATCGACGACACCTACAACGCCAACCCCGACAGCATGAAGGCCGCGCTGGATGTGTTGGCCGGGCTGCCTGCGCCGCGCATTTTCGTGATGGGCGATATGGGCGAATTGGGCGACGGCGAAGCCCCCGCCCTGCATGCCGAAATCGGCCGCTATGCGCGGGATAAGGGCATCGAAGCCGCTTATTTTGTGGGCGATTTCAGCGTGGAGGCTGCCGAGGCTTTCGGCGCGGCCGGGCTGTGGTTTGCCGCCAAAGACCCGTTGCAGCAGGTGCTGGTGCACGAATTGCCGGAGCAGGCTTCGGTGTTGGTGAAAGGTTCGCGTTTTATGCAGATGGAAGAGGTGGTGGCCGCCTTGCAGGGCCATGAAGCGTAGGCCGCACGGCGGTTATCCGCTATATCCGGCCAGCAACCACTACGACCCGATCCGCCGCCGGTTTTTCAACCCCGAGCCCAAACGCCGGCTGCAGCCGCTGGATTTCGGCGGGGCGTTCAAAATGCTCAGCCGCCAAGGCCGCTTTCCCGCGCAGCCGCTGCCGTTTGCCAAGCCTGATTTTGCCGCCTTCGTGCGGCAGGAAAGGCTACCTGAAAACGAGCGGAGCGAGTTTCGCCAAAACGAGCGGAGCGAGTTTCGCCAAAACGAGCAGAGCGAGTTTCTGCGCAGCAAAAACGAACAAAAGGCACGGTTTGTTTGGTTCGGCCATTCCACCCTGCTGATGCGCGTGGCCGGGTTGAACATCATCACTGACCCCGTGTTCGGTATGAGCGCCGCACCGAACAACAAAATGTTCCGCCGCTTCCAGCCGCCGCCCGCCGCACCGCACGAACTGCCGCCACTCGATATCATCCTCTACAGCCACAACCACTACGACCATTTGGAGGAATCCTTTGTGCGCAGCGTGACAGACAGCGGGGTGCATTTCCTGGTGCCACTGGGCATGGAAGTGCTGCTGCGCCGCTGGGGCGTGAAGGCGGAAAACATTTCGGCGGCGGATTGGTATCAGAGCCATACCGTCGGCGGCGTAACATTCACCGCCACTCCCGCCCGCCACGACAGCTCGCGCAACCTGGCCGACCACAACCGTATGCTGTGGGCGGGCTGGGCTATCGAAGGCGGCGGGCAGCGGCTTTATTTCAGCGGTGATTCGTCCTACGGCAGCCACTTCGCCGACATCGGCCGGCATTTTGGCGGCTTCGACTTGGCCTTTATGGAAAACGGCCAATATGACCGCCGCTGGCCGGACAACCACATGTTCCCCGGGCAAACCGTGCAGGCCTCCATCGACGTGGGCGCGCGCCGCATGATGCCGATTCACTGGGGCGCCTTCAGCCTGGCCATGCACGATTGGAACGAACCCGTGCGCCGCAGCATCCCGCTGGCCATCGAGCGCGGCCTGCCGGTGCTCACGCCGCTAATCGGGCAGGTGTTTGATGCGGATATGGAAACTGAATTGTGGTGGGAAGAGGTGTGAGCGGTTCGGACAAATTCGGCTTCGTTTGCTTTCAGGTAGCCTTACTGGTTCAAAGTGGGCTGAAACAAAAACAGCCATGTTGGTAACCCAAGCTCAAGCGCACATAAATTCCGCCAAAGCGGTAGCCAAGCCTTCCGGATTTTCCCAAGACATCGAGTGCCCGGCATCGGCAATCACGGCGCAGGGAATACCGTATTGAAGGATAAGGTCGTAGTCTGTGTTGGGCAGGGAACGATCGCCAACTAAATAAATTTTGCGTTGGGGCAGGGAGGAGAGGCGGTGCAGCCAATCGGGCGATATACCGTTCACTAAATGATATGCACTACGCCACAATGCCCACGGGGCAGCACTTTGTAGGCTGCCCGCCCACGGCGAGGGTTCGTTATTTAGCAGTTCGGCATAGCCATTGTGGATGAAATACGCTTCATTCTGTGCGGTAATGTTGCGGCTGAATATGCCGCCGCCAGCAATCAGGTTGCATTCGCTTACCATGAGTCCGCGCACACGGCTGCCGAGCTGTTCGGCGGCTTCAATAGCGATGCTGCCACCCATGCTGTGCCCATAGAGATAGAAGTGCGGCAAGTTAAGATGGTTGGCCAGTTCGGATACGATTGCGGCTTGCGCACTGGTGGAATAGGAAAAATCCTGTGGGCGTTCACTGTAGCCGTGACCTGCCAAGTCAAGCAGGATAGTGCGGCGGCCTGCCAAGGCCGGGCTGGCAGCGATGCGGGGGTACTCGTAGCTGGCAGCGCAGCCTAGGCCGTGGATAAATAGGCAAGGGATACTGTTTCTGCCTGCATGGGCTGGTAGATCCATAAATCGGATGCGGCAGCGTGCGCTGTGGGAGTGCATGGTTTGCATAGTTTGTACCTCGCATGGCAGTGGGAATTTCGGTTTTCAGGTAGCCTCTCTTGGGTAGCGGCTTGGTTTATAATGCCATATTTTCTTGTTTCACAGTGGATGCAATACGGGCAATTGTGATTTTCAGGTAGCCTTTCCCGCCCTGGGCAACTTGAGTTAATAAAATGATTTAAGGAAGTTTTATGCTTTTATGGTTGGCCAAGCTCAGCAACTGGATTTCGGCGCTGAACATTTTCCAATACACCACTTTCCGCGCGGTGATGGCGGCGCTCACGGCTTTGGCGTTCAGCCTGATGCTGGGGCCGTGGACCATCCGCAAGCTCACCGAGCTTAAAGCCGGTCAGGCCATCCGCAGCGACGGGCCGAAAACCCATTTGGCCAAGGCGGGCACGCCCACTATGGGCGGGGTGCTGATTTTGGTGTCGATTACGGTGTCCACGCTGTTGTGGGGCAATGTGTCGCACCCGTATATCTGGATTTTGCTCGGCGTGTTGCTGGGCACGGGCGCGCTGGGGTTCTACGACGATTGGCGCAAGGTGGTGTATAAAGATCCGCACGGCGTGTCGGCCAAATTTAAGATGGTGTGGCAGAGCAGCGTGGCGCTGGCGGCAGGGGTGCTGCTGTTTTATGTGGCGAGCAATTCGGCAAACAATATTTTAATCGTGCCGTTTTTTAAGCAGGTGGCGCTGCCTTTGGGCGTGGTGGGCTTTGTGGTGTTGTCGTATTTCACCATTGTAGGCACGTCCAACGCGGTAAACCTGACCGACGGCCTGGACGGCCTGGCGGCTTTCCCGGTGGTGTTGGTGGCCGGCGGGATGGCGGTGTTTGCCTATGCCACCGGGCACTGGCAGTTTGCACGCTATCTGCAGCTGCCTTTTGTGCCGGGGGCGAACGAGGTGATGGTGTTCTGCGCGGCCATGTGCGGCGCGTGTTTGGGCTTTTTGTGGTTCAACGCGGCGCCGGCGCAGGTGTTTATGGGCGATGTGGGCGCGTTGGCGCTGGGCGCGGCGCTGGGCACAGTGGCGGTGATTGTGCGGCAGGAATTTGTGCTGGTGATTATGGGCGGGCTGTTTGTGGTGGAGGCTTTGTCGGTGATGCTGCAGGTGGGTTGGTATAAGAGAACCAAAAAACGCATCTTCCTGATGGCGCCGATCCACCACCATTTCGAGCAGAAGGGCTGGAAGGAAACGCAGGTGGTGGTGCGCTTTTGGATCATCACCATCGTGCTGGTGCTGGTGGGCTTGAGCACATTGAAAATTCGTTAAACGGTTTTCAGGTAGCCTTATCGGGTTAAAGAGAGGCTACCTGAAAGCAGATACGGTAAGCTGCTGTGAAGCCAAAACCCGTTGCAACCCAATTTAAAGAACCCAGGTTATGCTGCTACATATGCTAATTTTGCTGGCCTTTGCCAAAATGCAGGATTTCGCTGAGGATTCCTGTGCTTGGCAATGGGCGCTGGCTTTTGCCGTTGTAACTTTTTTATTCGGCCTGTTTGGCGGCCCCTGATTGCGGCAGTTATTTCCGCCGTGATTTGGGGCTTGTATTCATGGGGCTATTTCGCCCTGCTGCGGCAGATGGCAGACAGTTTGATTTTGTGGCTGATGGTGTGCATCGGCGGGATTATGCTGCCGTGGCTGCTGTTGCTGAAGTTGCTGGCTAATACAGCCGTGCAGTAAAGGCTACCTGAAAGCGCAAGCCTCAACGAAGTGAAAATAAGCGAAGCTAAAGCTGAGAAAGCAGCCGCCCGCAGGTAAACCGGGTGGCATGGAGAATAGAATGAAAAGCGAATGGCAAAACCAAAAAATCCTCGTGGCCGGGATGGGCGGCAGCGGCATTTCCATGTTGGATTTCCTGCGCCGCAAAGGCGCGGCGGTAGCTGCTTATGATGCCGACTTCCCCGCCGCCAAACGGGCCGAATTGCAACAGCGTTTCCCCGGCCTGGCCTGCCACACAGGCTACCTGAAAACCGCATTGGCCGAAGGCTTCGACATTCTTGCACTCAGCCCCGGCATCAGCGAGCGCACGCCTGAAATCGAAGCCTTCAAACAGGCCGGCGGCCGTGTGCTGGGTGATGTGGAGATCTTGGCGCACGAGCTTTCCGGCAAGCGCGACAAAATCATCGCCATCACCGGCAGCAACGGCAAAACCACCGTAACCAGCCTAGTCGGCCATTTGTGCCGCGAATGCGGGCTGGATACCGTGGTGGCCGGCAACATCGGCACGCCCGTGCTCGAAGCCTATGAAGACCGGCAGGAGCAGAGTGCCGATATGTGGGTGCTCGAACTTTCCAGCTTCCAGCTGGAAAACACCGACCATTTGAACGCCGCCGCCGCCGCCGTGCTCAATATTTCCGAAGACCACCTCAACCGCTACGACGACCTGCTCGACTACGCCCACGCCAAAGACAAAATCTTCCGTGGCAGCGGCGTGCAGGTAATCAATGCCGACGATGCGCTGTGCCGCGCCATGAAACGCAGCGGCTGCGAAGTGCGCCGCTTTTCGCTGCAGCAGGAAACCGATTATTGGTTTGACGCCGCATCGGGCTACCTGAAACACGGCACGGAAATGCTGATTGCCGCCGCCGATATTCCGCTGCAAGGCCTGCACAACGCCGCCAACGTGCTGGCCGCGCTGGCTTTGTGCGAAGCAATCGGCCTGCCGCGCGAGCAGCTGCTGCGCCATGTGCGCACCTTCAAAGGTCTGCCGCACCGCGTGGAAAAAATCGGCGAGAAAAACGGCGTGGTGTTTATCGACGACAGCAAAGGTACCAATGTGGGCGCCACTGAAGCCGCCATCGCCGGCCTGCAAAGCCCGCTGTTTCTGATTGCCGGCGGGCAGGGCAAAGGGCAGGATTTCACCCCGCTGAAAAACGTGCTGCCCGGCAAATCCCGTGCCGTACTGCTCATCGGCGAAGACGCGCCGCAAATCCGCCACGACCTGGCCGGCTGCGGCGTGGAGATGATGGATTGCGCCACCCTGCAGGAGGCCGTGCAAACCGCCTACCGCCTGGCCGAACCCGGCGACATCGTGCTGCTTAGCCCCGCCTGCGCCAGCTTCGATATGTTTAAAGGCTATGCACACCGCTCGCAGGTGTTTATTGAGGCGTTTGAGGCTTTGTGATGTTTTCAGGTAGCCTTTGCTAAGGCCAAAGGGCTACCTGAAACCCTGTTTTATTGATTTTTTGAAGCAACTTGAAGTACCCGATGATTACCGAATCCAAACTCCTCGACCGCAAAATCCTGCGCCACGGCCACACCATCGATCAATCGCTGCTGTGGCTGGTGGTGCTGATGCTAGGCTTCAGCCTGGTGATGGTGTATTCCGCCTCGGTGGCCTTTGCCGGGCTGGGCGGCGGCCATAAGTGGGCGTTTCTCATCCGCCAGGCAGCTTATATCAGCGTGGGCGGCGGGGCAGCCTGGGCGGCGTTTCGGGTGCCGATGCGTACTTGGCAGAAGTATTCGATGGTGTTGCTGGTAATCAGCCTGCTGATGCTGATTGCGGTGCTGCTGGTGGGGCGCGATGTGAACGGCGCACGGCGTTGGATTCCTTTGGGTGTAGCCAATTTGCAGCCGAGCGAATTTTTCAAGCTGGCGGTGATTCTTTATCTTTCCGGCTTTTTTATGCGCCGTGCCGAAGTGTTGCAGCATTTGAAGAAAGTGTGCTGGGTGGCGCTGCCGGTGGGTTGCGGGCTGGGGCTGATTATGCTGCAGCCAGATTTCGGCTCGTTTGTGGTGGTGTCGGTGATCAGCGTGGGATTGTTATTTTTGGTGGGGCTGCCGTTTCGCTGGTTTATCGTGGTGGTGCTGGCCGGCTTGAGCGGCATGGTAACATTGGTGTTGATTTCGCCCTACCGCATGGCGCGTGTGACCGCCTTCCTCGATCCGTGGGCCGACCCGCTGGGCAGCGGCTACCAGCTCACCCATGCGCTGATGGCCATCGGGCGTGGCAGTTGGACGGGCGTGGGTTTGGGCGCGGGGCTGGAAAAACGCTTCTACCTGCCCGAGGCGCATACGGATTTCATCACCGCCGTTATCGGCGAGGAATTCGGCTTTCTCGGCATGATGCTGCTCACTGCCTGCTATCTGTGGCTGGTGTGGCGCGCGTTTTCTATTAGCAAGATGGCGCGCGACTTGGAGCAGTTTTTCGGTGCGTTTGTGGCCAGCGGCGTGGGCATCTGGCTGGGCATTCAGAGTTTTTTCAATATCGGTGTGAACATCGGCCTCTTGCCCACCAAAGGGCTGACCCTGCCGTTGATTTCCTTCGGCGGCTCGGCGCTGGTGGCCATGCTAATAGCTGTGGCGCTGCTGCTGCGGGTGGATTATGAAAACCGGCGCAAAATGCGCGGTTTTGAAGTGTGAGGAGCCGAATATGGGCGTGAAAACCTTTTTGCTGATGGCCGGCGGTACCGGCGGGCATATTTTCCCCGCGCTGGCGGTGGCCGCCGCACTGCGCGAACGCGGGCACAAGGTGGTGTGGCTGGGCAGCGAGGGCGCGATGGAAATGTGCATTGTGCCGCAGCATGGCATCGAAATTGAAACCCTGGCCATCAAAGGCGTGCGCGGCAACGGCCTCAAGCGCAAGCTGATGCTGCCGTTCACGCTGTGGCACACCATCCGTGCGGCGCGGCGCATCATCTGCAAGCATCAGGTGGACGGCGCCATCGGCTTCGGCGGCTTCGTTACCGTGCCCGGCGGCATGGCGGCCAAGCTGTGCGGCGTGCCGTTGGTGATTCATGAGCAAAATGCCGTGGCCGGGCTTTCCAACCGGATTTTAGCCAAGCTGGCCAGCCGCGTGCTGTATGCCTTTCCCAAGGTATTTAGTGATGAAAACGGGTTGGTGGGCAACCCTGTGCGCACTGATATTGTCGCACTGCCTGCGCCGCAAGAGCGGTTTGCCGAGCGTTCAGGTAGCCTGAAGCTGCTGGTTACTGGCGGTAGTTTGGGTGCGGATATTCTCAACCGCCTGCTGCCCGAAGCGCTGGCTTTGCTGCCTGCCGAGCAACGTCCGGAAGTGTGCCACCAAAGCGGGCGCGGTAAGCTGGAAGGTTTGCGCCAGCGTTATGCCGAAGCCGGCGTACAGGCTGAATGTAGCGAGTTTATCGATGACATGGCCGCGGCCTACGGCGCGGCGGATTTGGTGGTGTGCCGCTCCGGTGCGCTTACCATTGCCGAGCTGGCTGCTGCCGGCGTGGGTGCGCTGCTTGTACCCTATCCCTATGCGGTGGACGACCATCAAACCGCTAATGCCTGCTTCGTGGCTGCCAGCGAGGCCGGGCTGCTCTTGCCACAGAGCGAGCTGACTGCCGAGAAGCTGGCTTCCGTACTCTTGGGCCTAAACCGCGACATTTGCCGCCAATGGGCGCAAAACGCCCGCCAGGTGGCCAAACCGGACAGTGCGGCCAAGGTGGCGGAAGCGGCACTGGCGGCGGTGGGCGGATGATTGGTTGAGGCTACCTGAAAAGCGGTTTTGAAGATTCAGGTAGCCTCAAATAACAAATGGAACCCAATGTTCGATTGCTTGAAAAGCAAAAGCCGCTGCCAAACCGGGCAATTGAATGTGCTATTGGCAAGCCTGCTTGATGATTGGCATGGTAGATGGCTTAAAGGCTTTGCTTGGTTTGTGCTCCGGGCGGCTATTTTCAGGTAGCCTCAGCAGCAATATGGGCTTTTCTCCCGCTCGTGTTGTATCAAAAAATGTTTATCCGCTATACAATAACAATTTTGTCTGCAATGGCTGCCCGGGAAGCAGTGATAAAAGTGATAAATATGAAGCAACGAGTAAAACGCATTCATTTCGTCGGTATCGGTGGCTCGGGCATGTGCGGCCTGGCCGAGGTGCTGTATAAAGAATTCGACGTATCCGGCTCGGATCAGGCACAAAGCGCGGTAACGCGCCAGCTGGCCGATATGGGCATCAAGGTGTTTCACGGCCATGCGGCAGAGCATATCGAAGGCGTGGACGTGGTGGTTACCTCCACCGCCATCAAGCCGGATAATCCGGAAGTGTTGGCTGCCCGCGAGGCAAGCATTCCGGTAATTCCGCGCGCCATGATGCTGGCGGAGATTATGCGCTTCGGCCAGGGCATCGCCATTGCCGGCACGCACGGCAAGACCACCACCACCAGTCTCACTGCCTCCATCCTCACTGCTGCCGGCCTCGATCCGACCTTCGTTATTGGCGGTAAGCTTACCGCTGCCGGCACCAACGCCAAGCTTGGTGGCGGGCAGTATATTGTGGCCGAGGCCGACGAATCAGACGCCTCATTCCTGTATCTCACGCCTGTGATTACTGTGGTGACCAATATCGACACCGACCACATGGACACCTACGACCACAGTGTGGACAAGCTGCACCAGGCCTTTGTGGAATTTGTGCACCGTATGCCGTTCTACGGCAAGGCATTTTTATGTATCGACAGCGAGCATGTGCGCGCCATCCTGCCGGAGATCCAGAAACCGTTTGCCACCTATGGTTTAGACGAAACCGCCGATATTTACGCCGATAATGTGCACAGCGAAGGCGCGCAGATGTGCTTTACCGTGCACCTGAACAAACGCCTGATCGCGCCGTTTGAAGTGCGGCTGAATGCGCCGGGGCGGCACAATGTGCTCAATGCGCTGGCTGCTATCGGTGTGGCGCTGGAGTGTGGTGCGGATGTGGAAGCCATCCAGCGCGGCCTGGCCGGTTTCGGCGGCGTGGGACGGCGCTTTCAGAGCTACGGCGAAATCAAGCTGCCGCAAGGCGGCAGCGCCTTGGTGGTCGACGACTACGGCCACCATCCGGTGGAAATGGCTGCCACGCTCTCCGCCGCACGCGGCGCTTATCCCGAACGCCACCTGGTGTTGGCATTCCAGCCGCACCGCTATACCCGCACCCGCGATTTGTTTGAAGACTTCGTACGCGTGCTGAACACCGCAGATGCAGTGGTGCTCACCGATGTATACGCCGCCGGCGAAGAGCCGATCGTGGCCGCCGACAGCCGTGCACTCACTCGTGCCCTGCGTGTGGCTGGCAAACTGGAGCCGATTTACTGCGCCGACGTGGCTGATATGCCCGCCACCCTGCTCAATATGCTGCAAGATGGCGACCTGCTGCTGAATATGGGCGCAGGCAGCATCAACAAAGTACCGCAGGCCTTGCAGGATTTGGCGGCGTATGGATAATTTCCTGAAACGCCGCCAAGAGGCGCGGCAGCGTGCCGCTGCTTTTTGGCAGAGCTGGCAGTGGGAACAGTTCTGGCAGTCTGGCGGTGGCGTGGCGTTGGTGAACAGCGGCAACTACCTGCTGCACCACTATTTCCCCGGCGTATTTTTGCAGACCGTTTCGGATTATGCTGTTGATGCTGGTTCGAAGTTTCAGGTAGCCTTCAGCAGCGGCGGGCGGTTGGAGCCGATGACCGACGCGGTATTGCTGGCCGAGGCTGCGCCACCGGGTTTGCCTTTCGGCGTGCAGGCGCTGCTGCGGCGCTGCCGGGCTGACGAACTGCCGCAGCGCAAGGCCGGTTTCGGCAAAACGCAGCTTTCCGGCAGCCAGTTTCAGGTAGCCTGCGCACCAGGCAGCGATGGCCTGGTGCATTTGCAGGTTTTTGTGAACGATAATCCTGTTGGCACGGATGCCGACGACCGCCGGCTGGCGGTGTGGCTGCTTTTGGCGCAGGCCTTGGGGCAGTGGGATTTAAACGTGAAAACCGGCTATGTGGAGCTGGTGGAGCAACCGCCTCGGGGTGCGCTGCCGCTGGCCAGGCTGCCCGCTGCTTTTGATAAGTTGTGGCGTGCCCAGCTGGGGCACAACGGCGTGTATCCGAGCGGCGAGGCTGAGTTCCGCGTGTATGGCGCGGAAAACGATGATGGCGAGCCGGCCAAGATTTTGGTGCGCAACGAATCGGCTGCTTCGCTGTTGGGGCGTGCCGATTTGGCCTGGTGTTTGAGCGTGCGCTGTGAAGTGTACGACGACATGAGCCAGGCTCTGGCGCAGGAATTGGCACACGAGTTTTCCGGCTGCGTCGGGCAGCACGAGCAGGGTATCCTCACCGCCATGCTGGCTGATGCGGAAAAAGGCGAATACATCGCCTTTGCCATGGTGACCGAGCCGGAAGGATTGTGGGAAAAGGTGCGGGAAATCACCGCACGTTATGAGCGGCTGGACGCACGGGCCAACTGTGTGTTTGACCCGTCATGGCGGCATTACCGCCTGCAAGGATAAAAGATGACAAAATCAGATACCAACGAAGCCGCAGGCCAGCGCAGCCTGAGCGAATGGCAAGATAATGCCCATTGTTTCTGGACGGTGTGGCGGTGCGAAGAGGCGCGGCTTGCAGCGTTGGAAGCCCCGGTAGCTTTCGTTACCGAGGCCAACAGCCTGCTGCACGAATACTGCCCCGGAGTGGTGGTGGAGTTGGAAGGACAGCCGGCCGACGGCGCGCTGGTGTTCAGCGCCAACGGCGATTTGGAACACTTTCCGCAAGTGCTGACGCTGATTGCCACGGCAGCGGAATCCACCGAGCGTTCGGTACTGTGTTTCCGCCAGCGGCTGGGCTCGTCGGAGCAGTTCGCCATCCGCATGGGCGGCGTGGAAATGCAGGCGGCGGATATTTTGGTACGCTGCGAAGAATGGCGCGGCCTGCCCGCGCTGGACGTGGCTTTTGCCAAGCCGCCCAAGGCAGAAGATTTGGAAGTCGCGCAGCGTCTGGCGCTGATTATGCTCGACCATGTATTGGGCGAGTGGGATGCGGTGGTGAAAGTGGGCGCACTGGATTTTGTGGATACCGCGCTGCCGGAAGCCGTGCCGCTGCACAGGCTACCTGAAAAATTAGACGAAGTATGGAAAGCCTTGGGGCGTGATGCGCTCTATCCCGAGCCGGAATGGCAGTATACTGCCTATCAGCGCGATGAAGACGAAGAACATGAACAAGATGCCCTGGTGCTGCTGCGTAATGAATCGGCCAATGGCCTGCTGGGCCGGGCGGATATGGGCTGGTGCGTTTCCGTGCGCTGCGAAATCAACGGCGAAGACGCGTTGATGGCAGCCTACCGGCTGCAAGACGAATTCGACGCCGAAGCCTGCCACCAGCAGCAAGGCATCGGTACGATTGCCGTAACCAACCTCACGCGGGGTGAGCGCACCATATTTGCCGCTACCGGCGAGCCGGAGCGCCTCATGGAAAAAGCGCAGGCACTGTGCGAGCAGTTTGCCGAGCTCAAGCCGCAGGCTGCGTGCGAATACGACCCGAGCTGGCGGCATTACCGGTTTTAAGTTTTCAGGTAGCCTTTCAGACGGGCGTTTGATGAGGCTACCTGAAAGTAGAAGCAAGAAAGAAGCAAAGCAAATGAACAAGCAGTTTGGCAAGGTGGCCGTATTGAACGGCGGATTCTCCAGCGAGCGCGAAGTGTCGCTCGATAGCGGCGCGGCCGTATTGGCCGCCTTGCAGAGCCGGGGCATCGATGCCCACCGGTTCGACCCGAAAGAGCAAGATATCCTGCAACTGAAAGCGCAGGGTTTTCAGGTAGCCTTCAATGTGCTGCACGGCACTTATGGCGAAGACGGCACCGTGCAGGCGCTACTCGATTCCATCGGCATCCCCTACACCGGCTGCGGCATGGCTGCCTCCGCACTGGGCATGGACAAATACCGCTGCAAACTGATTTGGCAGGCGCTCGGCCTGCCTGTACCCGATTTCGCCGTGTTGCACGATGATACCGATTTTGCCGCCGTGGAAGCCGAACTCGGCCTGCCGATGTTTGTGAAGCCCGCCGCTGAGGGCAGCAGCGTGGGTGTGGTGAAAGTGAAACAGCCTGGTGAGTTACCTAAAGCATACAGTGAGCTGCACGAACGCCGCCTGCACGGCGAAATCATCGCCGAACGCTTTATCGACGGCGGCGAATACACCTGTGCCGTGCTCGGCCAACAGGCGCTACCCAGCATCCGCATCATCCCGGCCACTGAGTTTTACGATTACGATGCCAAGTATTTCCGCGACGACACGGTGTACCAATGTCCCAGCGATCTGGACGAAGCTGGTGAGGAGGAAATCCGCCGCTTGGCCAAAGCGGGCTTTGAAGCCATCGGTGGGCGCGGCTGGGGTAGGGTGGATTTCCTGCGCAGCCGAAGCGGAAAGCTTTATTTGTTGGAAATCAATACAGTGCCGGGCATGACTAGCCACAGCTTAGTGCCGAAAGCTGCATCGCAAACCGGCTTGAATTTTGCCGACTTATGCGTTGAAGTATTGAGCCATGCGATTTTGGGATAATGCCGGCGCGCTCAAACGCATCTACAGCAGCCTCTATCTTCTGGCTGGCGTCGGCCTGATTGCGGTGGTGGTGATGTGGATGATGAATTCGCCATATTTCCCGGTGAAACTGGTGAAAATCGACGGCGACCTGCACCGCTTAAGTGCCGCCCAGCTGCAACAAACCGCCCATCTCCACATCCGCGGCAATATATTCAAAGCCGATTTGAACGAAGCACGGCAGGCGTTTGAAACGCTGCCTTGGGTGGCCAAGGCGGAGGTGCGCCGAATCTGGCCGGATACGGTGCAAATCCGGGTGGAAGAGCGGCAGCCTGTGGCGCGCTGGGAAGGCGGCGGGTTGGTAGATAGCGAAGGCAAAGGCTTTGATGCCCCCACCGATGAAAACTTTCCCGTATTTGCAGGCACGCCGGGAATGCGTAAAATTATGGTGGAGGAATTTCTTGAGTTCCAAGCCATCTTGGCGCCGACTAATTTGAAAATCAGCCGCATGGACTACAGCTCGCGCTCCTCACGGGAGCTGACTTTGGAAAACGGCATCCGGCTGCATCTTGGCCGCGTCGACGCGCCAAACCGTTTGCGCCGCTTTGTGCAGGCGTGGCATGAGATTTTGAAAGAACGCGCAGCAGACGTGCAATACGTGGATTTACGCTATAAAGACGGTTTCGCTGTGCGCTACAAACAGGACACAGCAGATGAAGACAACAACAGCAACCAACAACCGCAATCGGGCGGGCATGGCTGAAACAATTATTTTTTTCCTACCAGGCGGCGAGCTGCAAACAGTATTGAGTAATATGGCAAGTCGGGCCAATGTAGTAGGAAGAAATAAGTGCTTTAGCTATAAACAACCATTTCAACAATAAGCGAGACAGAGTTATGTCAAACAACAAACAACTGGTGGGCGCGCTGGACATCGGCACCTCGAAAACCATCGTTTTAATCGGCGAAGTGCAAAACGACGACGAAATCCATATTATCGGCTTCGGCCAGACGCCGTCGCACGGCCTGAAGGCCGGCATGGTGACCAATATCGATGCCACCGCCCAAGCCATCACCCAGGCCATGGAAGAAGCCCAGCTGATGGCCGACTGCCAAATCGGCAGTGTGGTAACCGGTATTGCCGGCAACCATATCCGTAGCATGAATTCGCAGGGCGTAGTGAAAATTAAGGAAGGCGAGGTGATGCAGGCCGATATCGATCGTGCCATCGAAACCGCCAAGGCTGTAAATATCCCGCCAGATCACCAGATTTTGCACACTGTGGTACAGGAGTACATCATTGATAACCAGCCCGGTGTGCGCGAGCCCATCGGTATGAGCGGTGTGCGGCTGGATACACGCATCCATATCGTAACCGGCGCGGTTACTGCCATGCAGAACATTCAAAAATGTATCGAACGCTGCGGCCTGCACATCGACAATATGATTCTGCAGCCCTTGGCCAGCGGCCGTGCTGTGCTGACTGAAGACGAGAAAGAACTGGGCGTGTGCGTCATCGATATCGGCGGTGGTACGACCGATATCGCCGTGTACACCAACGGTGCTATTCGCCATACTGCTGTGATTCCGGTGGCCGGAGACTTGATTACCCGTGATTTGGCGCAAGCCCTGCGCACCCCTTATAACGCTGCCGAATACATCAAAATCAACCATGGCGTGGCCTTGGCTACTGGTGATGGTTTGGATGAAATGATTGAAGTGCCCAGCGTGGGCGATCGCAGCCCGCGCCAGATTTCACGCCGTGTGTTGGCCAGCGTTATCGGCCCGCGTGTGGAAGAAATTTTGGAGCTAACCCGCAATGAGCTGCACCGTTCCGGCTTCCCCGAAGAAGTGCTCACCTCGGGCGTGGTACTCACCGGCGGTGCATCTTTGCTCTCCGGCGTGGTGGAACTAGCCGAAGACGTGTTCAACCTGCCCGCCCGCATTGGAGTGCCACAGGAAATGGGCGGCTTGTCAGAGCGTATCCGCAATCCGCGCTATGCTACCGCCATCGGCCTTCTGCAAACCGCTGCCGAGTACAGTAATCAACATGGCGCGCACAACATCGTAAGGCAGGCCGCAGACGGCGATTCTATTTTCTACCGTCTCAAAGAGTGGCTGAAAAACAATTTCTAAGCTTTTTGCTTATTCTTGCACACAAAATCCGTTCAAACCTTTATAATACGGGCGATTTCAGTTTTCAGGTAGCCTTCCGGGGCGCAAAAGGAGTGTTAAATGCAGTTGGTTTATGATGTTGTCGAATCCGCAGCCAGTCCGGCGGTCATTAAAGTTATCGGTATTGGTGGCGGTGGCTGTAATGCTATTAACAATATGATAGACAACACGGTACAAGGCGTTGAGTTTATTAGTGCCAACACCGATGCCCAATCTTTACAGGGCAGCAAAGCGCCTAAACGTATCCAGTTGGGTACTAACTTGACCAAAGGTTTGGGTGCCGGCGCCAATCCGGAAACCGGCCGCAATGCTGCGTTGGAAGATCGTGAAACTATTGCGGATGCCATCCAAGGCGCCAATATGCTGTTCATCACCACTGGTATGGGTGGTGGTACCGGCACTGGTGCTGCTCCGGTGGTGGCCGAAATCGCTCGCGAGCTGGGTATCCTGACCGTGGCTGTGGTTACCCGCCCGTTCGAACACGAAGGCAAACGTATCCAGATCGCCAAAGACGGCTTGGAAACCCTGAAAAACCAAGTAGACTCGCTCATTGTTATCCCGAACGACAAGCTGATGACCGCCCTAGGCGAAGATGTAACTGTGCGCCAGGCATTTCGTGCCGCCGATAACGTGTTGCGCAACGCGGTGGCCGGTATTGCCGAAGTGATTACCTGCCCCGGTATGATCAACTTGGACTTCGCTGACGTACGTAATGTAATGGGTATCATGGGCATGGCCATGATGGGTTCTGGTTTCGCACAAGGCATCGACCGTGCCCGTTTGGCTACCGAGCAGGCAATTGCCAGCCCGCTGCTGGACAATGTAACGCTGGAAGGCGCGCGTGGCGTGTTGGTGAACATCACTACCGCCCCCGATGGTCTGACCATGAAAGAGTACAAAGAAATCATGTCGGTAGTGAGCGAATATGCTCATCCTGATGCCGAATTGAAATACGGTACAGCCGAAGATGCTGCCATGCAGGAAGGCGAAATCCGCGTTACTATCATTGCCACCGGCCTGAAAGAGCAGGGCGATAACAGCCAGAGCAGCAACCTGCGTATGGTGAAATCTGCTCAAGCCACCGGCACAGACGGCGCATTCCCGGAAATCGACAGCGTTATCCGCTCCGGCCGCACTGCCCGTACCATGAATTTGGCTGCTTCTGATTTTGCCAACCAGTCTGTGTTGGACGATTTCGAAATTCCGGCGGTGATCCGCCGCCAGGCTGATTAAGCCCAGTTTGGTTCTTAATAAAACCTGCCTCTTTCGAGGCAGGTTTTTGCTCATTTGATATTTTAAGGCTACCTGAAAGGAGAGGGGTGCTTTGGTTTCGATGAAAATAGCTAAAACTCTTTGATTCATACGGCATTGGTTCGCCTTGCCGTATGCCTGTACTATCTTCGGTTCACCTCCTTATATGAAGTGAAGTTTTACAGTTATATATCTCCAATGCAAAATCAGCAAAGGCTACCTGAAAGATTTCAGGTAGCTTTTTATTCCATTTTCAATTAGGAATGATACGGTGCTGCTTAGATTTGCCGATTTAGAACGACTAAACCATACGGGTGCAGCGGATTTTTAGTAGAAGCAGCGTGTACCAAACAGGTTTCAAGCCGCTATGCTAATTTTGTGGAACAGCCGCAGGCAGTTGGTGGTGGTGGCTTGGATAATGTTTTCCAAGCTGTCATCACGCAATTGGGCAACGAAGGCGGCGGTATGGCGTACGTAGGCGGGCTCATTGGGTTTGCCGCGTTTTGGCACGGGTGCGAGGTAGGGAGCGTCGGTTTCCACCAGCAGCCTGTCGAGCGGCACGTAGCGGGCGGCTTCTTGGATGGCGGTGGCGTTTTTGAAGGTGACGATGCCGGAGAAGGAGATGTAGAAGCCTAAATCCAAGGCTAGTTTGGCGGCGTGTACGTCTTCGGTAAAGCAGTGGATAACGCCGGCGTGGGCTTGATGTTCGCGCAGCAGGCGCATGGTATCGGCAGCAGCATCGCGGGTGTGGACAACAAGTGGCAAGCCGCTGCGGTTGGCAGCTTCGATATGCAGGGCGAAGCGTTGGTGCTGCCAGGCCAAATTGCCTTTGCACCAATGATAATCCAAGCCGGTTTCGCCGATGCCCACCACTTTGGGCAGGGCGGCGCGTTCCAGCAGTTCTTCCAGGCTGAATTCTTCGGCTTCTGGATCGTCGGGGTGGATGCCGACAGTGGCGTAGATGTTGGGGTGATTTTGGGCGATGGCGTACACTTCTTCGAAACTCTGCCGGCTCACGCTGATGGCAATGGCTTTATCCACACCGGCCTCGGCCATGTTGGCGAGGACTTCAGGTAGCCTTTGGGCGAGGTCGGGGAAGTTGAGGTGGCAGTGCGAATCGATCAGCATGGCTACATGGTGTAGGTGGCACGGTCGGTATGCAGCAGGCCGGGCAGTTGGTCTTCGATGTAGTTTTTACATTTGATGCCGGTTTCGTCGTCGCCGAAAGCGAGGCCTACGCCTTGCGGCTGGCCGTTGGTGGTACGGCTGAGGTTGATCCACACTACGCGGGTGCGCAGGAAGAATTTTTCTGGATTGTCAAACAGTTCCAATACCAACAGCACTTCTTCGCCCATTTTGAATTCGTCGTTGGTGGGCACAAAAATGCCGCCATGTTCCAGAAACGGCATGTAGCTGTAGTAGGCGATGGGTTTGTCTTTGAGGCTAACGCTCATCATGCGGCCGGGGGCGCTGTCGGAGGGGGTGCTCATTGGTATGTCCTTGTTGTGAGTAAGTAGAGTGAAGGCCAAATATAGCTAAATTGCTTATTGCCTCAGCCAATGCCAAATGGTGGTTTGGCGGTTATTTTCTTAAAGTGGTTTGTTTTGCCAAAAGGCAAGATAACTGGTTAACAAATTTTCAATCTGCATTCTAACACTTAAGGTGTGCCGGCCGTAAGGGCTGAGGCGGTTTAGGGTGTGTACCAGTTGGAATAAGGTTGTCCCCTGGGTGCGGGAGGCTACCTGAAAAATGGCGGCTTGGTGTTGCGGGTAGTAGAGCGGGGGCAGGTTTTGTTGGGCGAGCGCGATATCGGCCAGCCATTTGTGCAGCCAGTCGAGAAACACGGCCAGCGGCCATTTTTGTTTGTCGAAGGCGGCGGCGTAATCCAGCATGGCCAACAGGCGCGGTTTGGCCAGCAGTTGGCACAGCTCTTCGCGCATGGTGTCTTGTTCCGGTTCGGCTGCAAACAGTGGGGCGCCGCTGTGGAAGGCAAGTAGGGCTTCGGCTTGAGGGGTGTTTTGCATTTTCAGGTAGCCTAAGGCTTCTTCGGCGCTTGGGGCGGGCAGCAGGAAGGGGCGGCAGCGGCTTTTAATGGTGGGCAGCAGGCGGTCTTTGTTGTGGGTCACCAAAAGGAATACCACCGATGCAGGCGGCTCTTCCAGCATTTTCAACAGCGCGTTGGCGGCTTGGGTATTCATGGTTTCTGCCGGCTGCACCAGCACCACGCGTAGCCCGCCGCGCACGGAGCTTTGCAGCAGTGGCGATAGCACGGCACGCACGGCATCGATTTTGATTTGCAGCAGCTTGCGCGCGCTTTCGCCTTCGGCAGGCAACTCGGGCGCGAGTTCGTAGTAGTCCGGATGGCTGCCTTGGGCGAACAGATGGCAGGAAGGGCAGCTACCGCAGGGCTGGTGTTCGGCCTGCGGCTGTTCGCACAACAGCGCCTGCGCCAGATGGTGGGCAAACGCGGTTTTGCCGGTATCGCGCCGGCCGGTAAGCAACCAAGCGTTGGGGCGGTTGCTCCATTGGGCAGCCAACTGCCGCCAAGCGGATTCATGCCAAGGATAAATCATAGGAAAACGTGAAGGCTACCTGAAAAGAGATTGGCCGTTTAAAAATGGAGTGAATGAAAATAAGACTGCTACGGCGTGGGTTCGCCGCCATGTTAATCCGCTATGGCAAGAGGCTACCTGAAAACGAAGCAGGGACGGCACTACGCCTTCTTCCCCCATTTGGCTTTGGCGATTTCCACCGCCATCGGCAGCACGGACACCGCGATGATGCCGATCACCACCAGCCCGAAATTGTTTTTCACCACCGGCAGTTCGCCGAAGAAGTAGCCCGCATAAGTGAGCAGCCCCACCCACATCAGCGCACCGATGATATTGTAGCGGATAAAGCGGCCGTAATGCATATTGCCCATGCCCGCCACAAAAGGCGCAAAGGTGCGCACAATCGGCACGAATCGCGCCAGGATAATCGTTTTGCCGCCGTATTTTTCGTAGAAAGCATGGGTTTTATCCAGATACTCGCGTTTGAACACGCGCGAATCCGGTTTGGCAAACAGCTTTTCGCCGAAATACTTGCCGATGGCGAAGTTTACCGCATCGCCAATCACTGCCGCCACCAAGAGCAGCGTGGCCGCTATATGCACATTCATCCCGCCCAGTGCCGCCACCGCGCCGGCGGCAAACAAGAGCGAATCGCCCGGCAGAAAGGGCGTAACCACCAGCCCGGTTTCGCAAAACACGATGAGAAACAGGATGGCATAAATCCACAAGCCGTAGGTTTGAGTGAGCTCGATGAGGTGTTGGTCGATATGCAGAACAAAATCAATCAGGCTGGCAAGCATGGGGAAACCGCAAATAAAAAGAACGGGCGGCATTGTAAGGCAAGAGGGGGCGGGCTGAAAGGGCTGCGTGCAAACCGCGCTGCAAACGCCGTTTTTTGCCGCCGGTTAGATGATGCAATTTTTCAGGTAGCCTCAGAGGGGCTAGAGGCTACCTGAAAGTTTCTTTTTCTTAGAAACGCTGTTACTCCGTATTTTCAGGTAGCCTTTCGGCTGCTTGAAATGCTTTTTTCGGTTAGAATCGGCGGCATTTACCTATTTGCCTGTTTCCCCTATTTTCGAGGAGTTGTTATGTCGCAATACGTCTATTCCATGTTGCGCGTGAGCAAGGTTGTGCCGCCGCAGAAAACTATCATTAAAGATATTTCCCTTTCTTTCTTCCCCGGCGCGAAAATCGGCCTGCTCGGTTTGAACGGCGCAGGCAAATCCACCGTGCTGCGGATTATGGCGGGCATGGATAAGGAATTTGAGGGCGAAGCCGTACCGATGAGCGGTATCAAAATCGGCTATTTGCCGCAAGAGCCGGAGCTTGATCCTGAGAAAACCGTACGTGAGGAAGTGGAAAGCGGTTTGGGCGAAGTGGCAGCCGCGCAGAAACGTTTGGAAGAAGTGTATGCCGAGTACGCCAATCCCGATGCGGATTTTGACGCGTTGGCGGAAGAGCAGGGCCGCTTGGAAGCGATTATCGCAGCGGGTTCGTCCACCGGCGGCGGTGCGGAACACGAATTGGAAATCGCTGCCGATGCGTTGAGGCTACCTGAATGGGATGCCAAAATCGGCAATCTGTCCGGCGGTGAAAAACGCCGCGTCGCTTTGTGCAAACTCTTATTGAGCAAGCCCGACATGCTGCTGCTGGACGAGCCGACCAACCACTTGGATGCGGAATCGGTGGAATGGCTGGAGCAATTCTTGGTGCGCTTCCCCGGTACAGTCGTCGCGGTAACACACGACCGCTACTTCTTGGACAACGCCGCCGAATGGATTTTGGAACTCGACCGCGGCTACGGTATTCCGTGGAAAGGCAATTACTCGTCTTGGCTGGAGCAGAAAGAAAAGCGTTTGGAAAACGAGGCGAAATCCGAAGCCGCGCGCGTGAAAGCGATGAAGCAGGAATTGGAATGGGTGCGCCAAAATGCCAAAGGCCGCCAAGCCAAGTCCAAAGCGCGTCTGGCGCGTTTTGAGGAAATGAGCAACTACGAATACCAAAAACGCAATGAAACGCAGGAAATCTTTATTCCCGTCGCCGAGCGTTTGGGTAATGAAGTGATTGAATTTGTGAACGTTTCCAAATCGTTCGGCGATAAAGTGCTGATTGACGATTTGAGCTTCAAAGTGCCTGCGGGCGCGATTGTCGGTATCATCGGCCCGAACGGCGCGGGTAAATCGACGCTGTTCAAAATGATTGCGGGCAAAGAGCAGCCTGATTCCGGCGAAGTGAAAATCGGGCAAACCGTGAAAATGAGCCTGATCGATCAAAGCCGCGAAGGTTTGCAAAACGACAAAACCGTGTTCGACAACATCGCCGAAGGCCGCGATATTTTGCAGGTTGGGCAATTTGAAATCCCCGCCCGCCAATATTTGGGACGCTTCAACTTCAAAGGCAGCGACCAAAGCAAAATCGCGGGGCAGCTCTCCGGCGGCGAACGCGGGCGTTTGCACTTGGCGAAAACCTTGTTGAGCGGCGGCAATGTGTTGCTGCTGGACGAACCGTCCAACGACCTCGACGTGGAAACCCTGCGCGCGCTGGAGGAAGCATTGCTGGAATTTGCCGGCAGCGTGATGGTGATTTCGCACGACCGCTGGTTCCTCGACCGCATCGCCACGCATATTTTGGCGTGCGAAGGCGATTCCAAATGGGTGTTCTTCGACGGCAACTATCAGGAATACGAAGCCGACAAGAAACGCCGACTTGGCGAAGAGGGCGCGAAACCGAAACGTATCCGCTACAAACCGGTAACCCGCTAAAGCACAAAGAGGCTACCTGAAAACCGCAGGCTTGGTTTTCAGGTAGCCTCAATTTATCCAGCCAAACCAAAGGACAAACATGAACTGGCAGCAACTGCTCAGCACTAAGCGTTTCAAGCCCGAGAACGGCCGGCTGGTGGCCACCGTTACCCCCTCCAGCCAAGAAGGCGCGGATGCGCTGCGCACCGATTTTCATATCGATTACGACCGCGTGGTGTTTTCCGGCTCGTTCCGGCGGCTGGGGCGCAAAACGCAGGTGCACCCCTTTGCCGAACACGACCACACCCACAACCGCCTCACCCACAGCGTGGAAGTGGCCAGCGTGGGGCGCAGCCTAGGCAACCGTGTGGGCGTGATGCTGGCTAAGGGTGGTTTCTTACCGCCGGAGAATACGCCATCCGATATCGGCGCTGTGGTTCAGGTGGCCTGCCTTGCACACGATATGGGCAACCCGCCTTTCGGCCACACTGGCGAAGAGGCCTTGCGCGATTGGTTCCGTAATCCCGAGCATGTAGGCTACCTGAAACACCTGGCCGAAGCCGAACGGCGCGACGTGCAAACCTACGAAGGCAATGCCCACAGCCTGCGCATTTTGGCCAATCTTGAAATGTATCAGCATCGCGGTGGTATGCGGCTTACCGCCGCCTCTATTGGCGCGTTGCTCAAGTATCCGTGGACTACCTCCGCACCGCAAGGTTTGAAAAAATTCAATATTTATCAAACCGAGCTGCCGTTTATCGAATGCGTGGCCGCCGAATTGGGGCTACCTGAAATCGCCGCGCACCATTGGAGCCGCCACCCCCTGTCCTACCTGATGGAAGCAGCAGACGACATCTGCTACGCGCTCCTGGATTTGGAAGACGCGGTGGAGCTCGGCCTGTTGGACGACCGCGAAGTGGAAAACGTATTGCAGGGCATGGTGCACATCGACAAACTCTGGCCAGAGCAATCCGCCCGCCAGCGCTGCGCCATGCTGCGCGGCATGGCCATCGGCCGCACCATCGACGACATGGCGCAAACCTTTATGCTGCACCATGCCGACTTGCTCTCCGGCAACTTCCAGGGCAAAGACCTGCTCAGCGTGTGCACGCCTGAAGTGCGCGATACGTTGGAAGGAGCAAAAGAGCTGGCACGCACCCGTGTGTTCCGCCACCAGAGTAAGCTGATTACCGAAATCGCCGCCTTCCCCTGCATCGGCTCGATTCTCAACCTGCTCGTGCCCGCCGCCTTCGCTTACATCACCAAAGCACACATCGGCACACGCCAATCGCTGGCCTTGGAGCTGCTGCGCGACGACCCGTTGAACGAGCAAGACACGCTCTACACCGCCTACATGAAAATCCTCGATTTCGTCGGCGGCATGACCGACAACGCCGCCGCCCGGCTGGCGCGGGAAGTGTCCGGCATTGGGATGCTGTAGCCGTTGCCGGGCAGGGGCGGCCAATGTTTTAAGCAGTTTGGAAATATGCGCTGCAACATATTGGGGAAACAGCCAATCTTGTCGCCGGGCAAAACAAAGGCTACCTGAAACCACAGGTAGCCTTTATTGTAAGAGCGGTCGGCCAGCTTAATTGTCGCGATCCAAATCGGCTTTGTATTCGATATGGCCATGGCCTTTGCGTTCGATTTCCACATCCAATTCCTGATCGCCGCGCTGGAATTTAAGATCCGCATCGTGGGGTTTGATTTCGGATTCCACCAGGCGGAAGCCTTGGCTGCGGGCATGGCTGATAACGCGTTGTGCCAGCTGCCGCACGTCGTTGCCGCGCAGGTGGAATTTGGCTTCAAATTCGCCATCGTCTTGCGCTTCTGCCTTCACCACCTGCGCACCGCGCGGGCGGTAGATTTCGCGCGGCAGAGTATCGGCTGCGGCAAAAGAGGAGAAACCGGCCAGCATGGCGGCCAACAGCAAAGTTTTCTTCATGGGAATGTCCTTTTGGAAGGGTGGGGGAAACGGTGTGCATATTAATGGTGGCATAATCTTGCCGCAATAGGGCGGCGGGATTTTATCGCCAAAATACTTATTTTCCTGCTGCTATAGGTCGCCTCGCCATACCGGGCCTGCGCCAATGTATGAAGCAGTAACTATTTCAGCCATGCCGGGGTTGAAAACGGCTGGGCGGGCAAATGCAAAAGGCTACCTGAAACTTCAGGTAGCCTTTCCAATAGGGCAGGGCGCTTTATTGATACAGGCAATGCCGACGCCATTCCTGCCGCTGCTGCGGCGTGAGGATTTGAAGCAGGGCGTGTTGGGCGCGCAGGCTTTCCACTTCGCGCTGCATTTGCGGGGTGTATTTTTCGTTCACATAATGCCGTGCCATGTTTTCATCGAACACCGGGCCGGAGAGCACCAAGTTGGAAGCCTGTGTGGTGTATTGGCGCAGGTTGCGCGATTGTGCCACGAGGTTGTCCATCCGTTGGCGGTATTCGGCACGCACTTGGCGCAGCTGCTCCTGTTGGCTGCTGCTGAGCGCAAGCTGGCGCATATCGCAGTTGGGGCTGTCGGCCAAGGCAAGGCTGCCAGCAGTGAGCAGGATGGTGGAAAACACAATCCGGCAAAGGGTTTGGCGGCGGGGGAGGGGAGTCATGGGATTAACTCTTTAGATTCAGTGTCGAACCAAGTAAATTTATTGCTACCAGTATACGAATGACGGCGTGAAACACGGTATAATCTTGGTAAACCTGTGTAAACAACAATGTAGTGGAAATCACTACGTTTTTGGCACGATGTGCGATGAATTATAGTCCCATTTATAGAAGAAAGCACCAACATGACCCACTACCGTATCGCTCCGAGCATTTTATCTGCTGATTTCGCCCGTTTGGGCGAAGAAGTGCAGCGCGTGATTGCTGCCGGGGCCGACTGGATCCATTTTGATGTGATGGACAACCACTACGTGCCCAACCTCACTTTCGGGCCGATGGTGTGCGCCGCGCTCAAGCCTTATGCCACCGTGCCGCTGGATGTGCATTTGATGGTGGAGCCGGTGGACGAAATGATTCAGGCTTTTGCCAAGGCCGGTGCCGACATCATCACTTTCCACCCCGAAGCCAGCCGCCATATCGACCGCAGCCTGAGTCTGATCCGCGACAGCGGCTGCCGCGCCGGGCTGGTGTTCAACCCCGCCACGCCGGTGTATGTGTTGGAACATGTGTTAGACAAACTCGATGTGGTGCTGCTGATGTCGGTTAACCCCGGCTTTGGTGGGCAGAAATTTATTCCGCACACGCTGGAGAAAATCGAACAGGTGCGCTCACTCACCGACCTCTACGCCACCGAAAGCGGCCGCCGCATCCTGATTGAGGTGGATGGCGGCATCAAGGCCGACAACATCGCCGAAATCGCTGCGGCCGGTGCCGACACCTTCGTGGCCGGTTCCGCCATTTTCAATCAGCCCGACTACGCCTCAGTGATTGCCGAAATGCGTCGGCAGTTGGAAAAGGCCGGCGGTTGATACGGTAAAAGGCTACCTGAAACTTTACAGATACAGCGGAAGCACTTCATTTCTTCCTGCCGCGTGAGCCGCCTTGGCATACTTGGTATGGCTTGCAGCAGGGTAGGGGAATTGAGTGCTTCCGCTCAAGCTTTTTCAGGTAGCCAATGTTGCAGGCTACCTGAAAAACCAAACTGCAGCTTTCAGGTAGCCTCGTGCTGCAGCCCGCCTGAAACATTGATACAATTCCCCGTTTATTCTTAATCCCGCAGAAAGCCCGTCATGAAAGCCTCCCAGTTCTTTATTTCCACCCTCAAAGAAGCCCCCGCCGAAGCCGCGCTGGCCAGCCATAAGCTCATGCTGCGCGCCGGGCTGATTAAAGCCAACGCCTCCGGCCTCTACACTTGGATGCCTATGGGCTTGCGCGTGCTGCGCAAAGTGGAGGCCGTGGTGCGCGAAGAGATGAACCGCGCCGGCGCCATCGAGCTTTTGATGCCCGTTATCCAGCCGGCCGACTTGTGGAAAGAATCCGGCCGCTGGGATTTCTACGGCGACGAGCTGCTGCGCATCACCGACCGCCACGACAACACCTTCTGCTTCAGCCCCACCTGCGAAGAGCTGATTACCGACATCGTGCGCAAAGAAATCACCAGCTACAAACAGCTGCCCAAAAATTTCTACCACATTCAAACCAAATTCCGCGACGAGCGTCGTCCCCGCTTCGGCGTGATGCGCGCGCGCGAATTTGTGATGAAAGACGCCTATTCCTTCCACGCCGACTACGAATCGCTGGTGCGCGACGGCTACCAGCCCATGTATAACGCCTACTGCCGCGTGTTCGACCGCCTGGGCCTCGACTACCGCCCGGTGGCCGCCGACACCGGCAGCATCGGCGGCACCGGCTCGCACGAATTCCAAGTGCTGGCCGAAAGCGGCGAAGACGTCATCGCCTACAGCAGCGAATCCGATTTCGCCGCCAATATCGAGCTCGCCCCCACCTTGCGCCAAAGCGGCGAACGCGCCCCTGCGCAGGAAAAACTCGCCAAAGTGCACACCCCCGGTGTGAAAACCATTCCCGCGCTGGTGGAATTTTTGCAGATTCCGATTGAACGCACGCTCAAATCCATCGTGGTGGAAGGCGAAGAAGAGGGCGAACTCGTATTGCTGCTGCTGCGCGGCGACCACGAATTCAACGACATCAAAGCCGAAAAACTGCCCGGCGTGAAAAGCCCGCTGGCCATGGCTGCGCCCGAAGCCATTAAAGAAAAATTCGGCGCAAACGGCGGCTCGCTCGGCCCGGTGGGCTTCAAAGGCAAAGTGTATGCCGACTTCGCCGTGGAAAAACTGGCCGACACCGTGATCGGCGCCAATGAAGACGACCACCACTACACCGGCTTCAACTTCGGCCGCGACTGCCCCGAGCCCGAATTTGCCGACATCCGCAACGTGATCGCTGGCGACCCCAGCCCCGATGGCAAAGGCTACCTGAAACTCGCACGCGGCATTGAAGTGGGCCACGTGTTCCAGCTGCGCGACAAATATTCCGCCGCGCTGAACGCCTCGTTCTTGGACAACAACGGCAAATCACAAATCATGGAAATGGGCTGCTACGGCATCGGCATCACCCGCATCGTGGCCGCCGCTATCGAGCAGAACAACGACGAGCGCGGCATCATCTGGACTAACGCCATGGCGCCGTTCCAAGTCGTGATCGTGCCGATGAACTACAAAAAATCCGAAGCCGTGCGCGAGGCCGCCGATAAAATCTATGCCGAACTCACCGCCGCCGGAGTGGACGTGCTGCTCGACGACCGCGACGAACGCGCCGGCGTGCTGCTGGCCGACAGCGAACTGTTGGGCATCCCGCACCGCATCGCCATCGGCGACCGCGGCCTGAAAGAAGGCAAAGTGGAATACACCGAACGGCGCAGCGGCGAAACCGAACTGGTGGCGGCAGGCGAAATTGCCGCCAAGCCGAAAGGTTTGCTGGCTTAAGCATTGCGCCGGATTAGGGGCTACCTGAAAAACTTGGCTGGATAGAAGCTGCGTTTATTTTCAGGTAGCCTTTATGCCTCTGAGTTCTATCGATCCGCACAAACCGTTATTTAGCCCTCGGCCCGCTTTCCGCTACAATGCCGCTTTCCCCACAATACAACATAAAGGAACCCAATCATGGCACGTCTTCCCGTCCATACCGTAGAAACCGCCCCCGAAGCCGCCAAACCGCGCGTGGAAGCCGCGCTCAAGGCCAACGGCTTTATCCCCAACCTCATCGGCGTGCTGGCCAATGCACCCGAAGCCCTGGCGTTTTATCAGGAAGTGGGCAAGCTCAATGCCGCCAACAGCCTCACCCCCGGCGAGGTGGAAGTGGTGCAGATTATTGCTGCCAAAACCAACGAATGCGGCTTCTGCGTGGCCGGGCACACCAAAATCGCCACGCTGAAAAAACTGCTCTCCGAAAAAGCCATCCAAGCCTCGCGCCATCTGAACCCCGCCGAATTCGACGACGCCAAACTGGCCGCACTGGCCGCCTTCACCCGAGCCGTGATGGCGAAAAAAGGCGCGGTGTCCGATGCCGAGCTGCAAGCCTTTCTAGACGCGGGCTACAACAAACAGCAATCGGTGGAAGCGGTGATGGGCGTGGCGCTGGCCACCCTGTGCAACTACACCAACAACTTGGCGCAAACCGACATCAACCCCGAATTGCGCGATTACGCTTAAACACACGCAGCTTGCTGCGGTGAGCGAAACCAAAGGCTACCTGAAATTTCAGGTAGCCTTTGGTTATGGGGCGGCAGAGCTTTGCCGACAGGGTATAGTGGATTAACAAAAACCAGTACGGCGTTGCCTCGCCTTGCCGTACTATCTGTACTGTCTGCGGCTTCGTCGCCTTGTCCTGATTTTTGTTAATCCACTATAGGTTCAAGCCTTTGAGATTTTCAGGTAGCCTGTGCCGTTGCAGGCTACCTGAAAATCTGTGGGGCGGCCCGCTGCATTCATTTGCTTTGCCGCAAGCGGCCTGTTCCCGTTCGGTGTACAATGCTGCCGTTCAACCATCAACCCAGGAGCCACCCATGCCCAGCACCCAAACCCAGATTGCCGGTTTCTCGTTTGACAACTGCCTCATGAACGCCGCCGGCGTGGCCTGCATGAGCATTGCCGAATTGGAAGAAGTGAAAAACTCCGCCGCCGGCAGCTTTGTTACCAAAACCGCCACCCTCGAGCCGCGTGCCGGCAACCCAGAGCCGCGCTATCGCAACGTGCCGCTGGGCAGCATCAACTCCATGGGCCTGCCCAACCACGGCATCGATTATTACCTCGACTACCTGCTCGACCTGCAAAACCGCGAGCCGAACCGTACCTTCTTCCTCTCCCTGGTGGGCATGTCGCCCAGCGAAACTCACACCCTCCTGCGTAAAGTGGAAGAAAGCGGCTTTAGTGGCCTCACCGAGCTCAACCTTTCCTGCCCCAATGTGCCGGGCAAGCCGCAGATTGCCTACGATTTTGAAATCACGGAAAAAATTCTCGGCGACGCTTTTGCTTATTTTAGCAAACCGCTGGGCATCAAGCTGCCGCCCTATTTCGATATCGTCCACTTCGACCAAGCTGCCGCCATTTTCAACAAATTCCCGCTTAAATTTGTGAACTGCGTCAATTCCATTGGTAACGGCCTGTATGTGGAAGACGAAACCGTGATCATCCGCCCCAAAAACGGCTTCGGCGGCATCGGCGGCGAATACATCAAACCCACGGCGCTGGCCAATGTGCACGCTTTCTACCAGCGGCTCAACCCCTCCATTCAAATCATCGGCACCGGCGGCGTGCTCACCGGCCGCGATGCTTTCGAACACATCCTGTGCGGCGCCAGTATGGTGCAAGTGGGTACCACCCTGCATAAAGAAGGCGTTCCTGCCTTCACCCGCATTACCGAAGAGCTGAAAGCCATCATGGTTGAAAAAGGCTATGAAACGCTGGACGATTTCCGCGGTAAATTGAAATATTTGGACTAGCCGAAAACGGCGTATCAAACAATAAAGGCTACCTGAAAAATTTCAGGTAGCCTTTTTAAATCGGGCAGGATTGGTGCTGTTTGCCTGCGTTATGGGATTATCCTGTTTATATGGCAATCCAGTTTGTTATCAATTAAGAAAGAAAATCATCCATGTTCTTGTTATCAGGCGTAAAATGGGCACTACCAACACTGCTTTAAGGAGAGTAATCATGCACGAGAAACAGATAAAACTCATCGCTTATGCCTCCATTATCGCGCTTTGGTTGGTGTGGCTGGCGGATCTGGCGATAGACATCCGCACCATGTTCGACGACGGTTTTTGGCAGGCGCTGGCAAATCTTGCACCGTGGCGTGTGGAAGTGGCTACATTTGCCCTGTTCCTTTTTCCGTTTGTATCGGGTGGCGTGTATGTGCTCAATAGGGGTTTGCGGCAGCCCTGGTTATGCCTAATGCTGGTGTTTCTGTTTAGTACGGTGTGCATTTATATGCACAGCAGCTATTTTTATTTCGCCCGCGCTGCTGCGTACCATGCCACGCTGTCGGGCGTGGAACGTGAGGCGGTGGGTGCTTTGCTGGCGGAATACCAGTCGTTTAAAAATATTTTCGGCGCGGTATTTCTGATTGGCGTGCTGGTGGTCAGCGTGTGGCTGTTTGCCGTGGTGGCGGCTGGGAAAACAGTGTTTCCGCGCGCCTTCGCTCTGCTCAGCCCGCTGACGGGCGTGCTGTTGGGCAGAATGCTCAGAGTTGTTTATTCGTCTGCCGCTGGAACGCTGTATCCCGTACTCATCCCGTCTTTCTGGATGGCTTTGCTGTTTACCGTTTATCTGCTGTATTTGCTGCGATACGGGCAAATGAACGAATAAGTGGCTACGTAAAAGATTGGCACCAAAAGGCTACCTGAAATTTCTAGTTGCGCAGAAACTACGCTGCGCGGTACTTTCAGGTAGCCTTTTTATATCCGCAGCTAAGCTGCCATGTGGGTTTAAAAATGGTTTTTCAATTCGCGCAGGGCGGTGAAGACTTGTTCTTCGCTGTGCAGGCTTTGGCCGGCGAGTTCGGTAGTGCGGGAGGCTACCTGAAAATCGGCGGTGCGCAGGAAGGGGTTGATTTGCCGCTCATGGGCAAGGGATACGGGTAAGGTGGGGGTGTGCACGGCGGAGGCCAGGCTGCAGGCGATCTCGGGGTTGTGCGGCTCGATGTGTGCGGCGAAACGCAGGTTGGCGGCGGTGTATTCGTGGGCGGGGTAGAGCAGGGTGTTTTCAGGTAGCCTGTTGATGCATTGCAGGGAGGCGAAGAGTTGGGCGGGGGTGCCGTCGAAAACGCGGCCGCAGCCGGCGGAAAAGAGGGTGTCGCCGCAGAAGAGATGGGCTTGCCCGCCTGCTTGCAGCAAGTAGCTGAGGTGGGTTTGGGTGTGGCCGGGGGTGTGCCAAACTTCCACTTGGCTTTGCCAGAGCGGCCAGCGGCTGCCTTCGCTTACGGTGTGGGTGGCGTGTGGGATGTCGTGGTTGGCGTAAATGCGGCAGTCGGGGAACTGGCGGATGAGCTCGGGCAGGCCGGCGGTGTGGTCGGCGTGGTGGTGGGTAATCCAGATTTGGCGCAGCGCCAGGCCGTGGGCTTTCAGGTAGCCTGCTACGGGGGCGGCGTCGCCGGGGTCGATGCAGACGGCTTCGTTGCCTTGTTGGAGCAGCCAGATGTAGTTGTCGGCAAGGGCTTGGATAGGAGTGATTTTGAACATGATGGCGATGTTAATAAATTGACAAAAGGGTGGCCGATTGCTAGCCTTCACAGCATTTTACACGATAAGGGAGCGGCAGATGACCGCTGTGGATTATGTAGTGAATTTGGTGTTGAGTGGGATTTTGATTGTGGGGGCGTATCAGTTTTATTTTTTCACCCAGCGCCACCCGCTGCGACCGGCACAGGTGCTGAATTCGCCACTGGATGAGAAGATTCCGTTTGTGGCTTGGTGGTCGTGGGTGTATAGCTTTTTGTATTATCCGGCAATTTTGTATTTAAACTGGCTGATGGCGGATTCGCGCCAGTTTGTGATGACGGCGTTTAGCTTTTTGATTTTGCTGTTTGTACAAATGGTGTTTTTCTGGCTGTGGCCGGTGTCCACGCCGCCGCACTGGCGCAGTGTGAACACGGGCAAAACGGCTTCGGAGAAGTTTTTGCTGTTTGTGCAGAAGTTCGACCAATCCACCAACTGCTTCCCGAGCATGCACGTTTCGGTGGCGATGCTTACGGCCATGTATGCCTACCCGAGCATGGGCGCGGTGGCGTTTGCCTTTCCGGTGTTGATCGCGCTTTCTTGTATGTTTACCAAGCAGCACTATCTGATGGATTTGCCCGCCGGTGCGTTTTTAGGCTGGCTGGTGTTTAAGCTGTATGGCTGGCTGATGTTGGGATAAATGAGAAGGCTACCTGAAAGTCCCAGGTAGCCTTTTTTACTGCGAGGGTCAGCTAGGAGGCGGCATTGTTATGCCGCTGTTTGAAGTGTCGGGCTGTTCAAGTTTTCAGGTAGCCTGAAGTCTTTGCCAAACAGTATGCATTTGGTACAGGGTGGGTTTATACTCACTCTGTTTTCAATGGATTGTACGGGCTAAGTCTCAATCTTAAGCAAAGGCGGGCAGGCAATCTGCCATTAAACAACAGGGCATGGTTTTCAGCCTGTTAGGCTGGATAGAGGCTACCTGAAAAATTGGCGCGGATATCAGCGCTCGCGGCGTACGCTTTGTCGCCAGCGGCCGTTCACGAGCCGTTTGGTGGTGATTTCGATGTAAGCGCCGTTGGCTTGTCGGCTATCCCATGTGGTGACGGCGATTTTACGCGGAGCGCGACCAGGGATAATCTGCCAGGTTTCTTCGGCGTGGAAGCAGCAGCCGTCGCGGGCAGCGGTGGTCAGGGTGTGGCGGGCGGCATCCACGCGGAACATACCCATGTAGTCGGAGGCGAGCTCGGTGAGCTCGCGGCTTTTAACGAAGCGACCGGATTGGGTCTGCACGTAGATATCGTAGCTGGGGCTGCTGTAGTAGCCACCATTGCCGTTGCGGATGGCCAGGTCGAGTTTGCCGTCGAAGTTGTAGTCACCCATTTGCACATCACTTGGCCACAATCCATTGTTGTGGAAAGCGAGTTGTTCGCTGCGGAAGCTTTGCGAGAAGCTGCCGTGGCGCAGGGTAACTTGGGCTGGGCCCATGCAAATCATGCCATCTCTGTCGCAGCTGTCGCTTTGCACTTCGGCCTGCCAGCCGGGAGGCAGTTTATTCGCATCTACCGTTAGACTGCGGGCGTGGGCGGTGAGGGGCAGAATGGCGAGCAGGAGCAGTAGGGAGGGTTTCATGGCGATCTCCAAGGGTGAGGAAAGGGTTGGGGTGTATTGTAGCAGCAAAATCAGGCGGCTGGCTTGATATAGGTGGATATTTTTCAGGTAGCCTGAATCAGCGGTTTTGGCAAAACGGGGCAAATCGGGCATGATTCGGTTTGGACGAACTGCAAACAGGAAAAGGGCAAATGGAGATTTATCTGGTGGGCGGTGCGGTGCGCGATGCCTTGTTTGGGCGGGAAGTGAAAGACCGCGATTGGGTGGTGGTGGGCGCCGATGCGCTGGCCATGCTCGCGGCGGGCTATCAGCCGGTGGGCAAGGATTTTCCGGTGTTCCTGCACCCCGAAACACATGAAGAATACGCCCTGGCGCGCACCGAGCGCAAAACCGGGCGCGGCTATGCCGGCTTCACTTTCCATGCCGAGCCGGACGTTACCCTGGAGCAAGACCTGCAACGGCGCGACCTCACCATCAACGCCATGGCGCAGGATGAGGCCGGGCAGATTATCGACCCCTTCGGCGGGCAGGCCGATTTGGACGCGGGCGTATTGCGCCACGTTTCTCCCGCCTTCGCCGAAGACCCGGTGCGGATTTTGCGCACCGCGCGGTTTGCCGCCCGCTACGGTTTTCAGGTAGCCCCCGAAACCCTGCGCCTGATGGCGGATATGGTGCAAAACGGCGAAGCCGATGCGCTGGTGGCCGAGCGCGTATGGCAGGAATTTGCGCGCGGGCTGATGGAGGCGCGGCCGGTGCGCATGATTGAAGTGCTGCGCCAATGCGGCGCGCTCGCCGTGCTGCTGCCCGAAGTGGAAGCCCTGTTCGGCGTGCCGCAGCGCGCAGACTACCACCCCGAAATCGACTGCGGCATCCACACCCTGCTCACCCTGCAAAGCGCCGCCGATGCCGGATTGAGCCTGCCCGAACGCTACGCCGCGCTGCTGCACGATTTGGGCAAAGCCGCCACCGCGCCCGAAATCCTGCCCGCACACCACGGCCACGAAGAAGCTGGCGTACCGCTGGTGCAGGCGGTTAATCAGCGCTGGAAAGTGCCCAAAGCCTGCGCCGACTTGGCCGTGCAGGTGTGCCGCTGGCACGGACGGCTGCATAAAGCGGCCGAATTGCGCCCGCAAACCGCCGCCAAAATTTTGCAGCAAACCGATGCCTACCGCCGCCCCGAACGCTTCGCCGCCATGCTCAATGTGTGCCGCGCCGACGCGCAAGGCCGCCTCGGCTTCGAACACGCCGCCTACCCGCAGCGCGACCACTGGCTTGCCCTGCTCGCCGCCGCGCAGCAAACCGACACCGCCGCCATCGCCGCCGCCCACGCCGAGCAACCGCAACGCATCGCCGAAGCCATCGCCGCCGACAGGCTGGCGCGGATTAAACCCTTGCAGGAAGCGTATCGGCGGGAGCAGGAGAGGGCTACCTGAAAAATGACACCGCCGCGTCGCCGATGCCGGCAGCATCCTGCCGTCAAAGAAGTGAAAACCAGGCAGGAACGGCGGGATACTCAATATCGCTGAAGTTTATATTTTCAGGTAGCCTCCAGCAGGGATGAGGCTACCTGAAAAAGTATGGCCGAAATATTTCCTTTCCATCATGTTAGTTCGTTGCCCAGTAGGAAGGAATGTGCTTTGGCTATATTGCCCACCCTTTGCAGGCAGAGTGCTCATGCGCCGAATTTTGAACCGGCTATTAAGCCGTGCTTATTTGCTAAAAGGCAGCGGTTGCGGCTGTACATCGGGCATCGGCGCGATAGGGCTGAATTGCAGGCCGGTTTGCACGGGGGCGAATCGGGCACGGTCGCTTTCTTTGGGCAGGTAGAGGTCGCCTTTGTAGCCGCAGGAGCTCAGGAGCAGCGCAGCGGCGAGGGCGGGGAATAAGGTTCGCATCATCATCAACTCGAAATTGCCTGAAACAGGCGGCTGTGGCAAGATGGGGCATCTTAAACAAAAATGCCACCATACACAAACCATCATGACCGAGACCGAATTTTTGCGCTATTCCGACCAATTGTTTGCCTACATCGAAAACCAGCTCGACCAGTGCGGCGCCGATTTCGACTGCGAACACAACGGCAATGTGCTCACCATCGAGGCCGATAACGGTACGCAGATTATCGTAAACCGTCACACGCCGAACCAGGAGCTGTGGATTGCCGCCAAAAGCGGCGGCTACCACTTCGCCCTGCGCGACGGCGAATGGCGCTCCACCCGCGACGGCAGCAGCTTTTTCGCCATGCTGAATGAAGTATTGGGCGCGGCGGCGGGCGAAGCGGTGGAGATTGAGCCGCTGTAGTTTGAGCCGGCTGCCGCAGCTGTTGCGAATATATAAGGCTACCTGAAACCATGGCTGTGCCACGTTTCAGATAGCCTTTAGTTTGTTTGGTTCGTTGCCAAGGGGCTTGCTATTGCATTCTGTTTGTCATTTTTTAGCTGGCCTTGAATGCGTGAAAAGAGGCTACCTGAAACACGGCGTATACGGTTTCAGGTAGCCTTGGGTTCGGGCTGGTGTTGCGGCAGACGCTTTCAGGAAGTCGGCGCATTATTGATGCCGGATACGCCAGCAGCGGTGAATTTTGCGGTTGCGGAAATCTTCGGGCACGGATTGGCGGCTGATTTCGGCCACGGCATAGCGTTCGGCCACGGCGGGTTCAAGCTCGAAGCTGCGCAGGTTGTTGGAGAAATAAAGCGTGCCGCTGGGCTCGAGCAACTGCATGGCTTCGCGGATGAGGCGGGGGTGGTCGCGCTGGATGTCGAGGATGTCGAGCATTTTTTTGCTGTTGGAAAAGCTGGGCGGGTCCATCACGATGAGGTCGAAGCACTTGCCTTCGGCGGCGGCGTTTTGCAGGTATTGGAATACGTCGGCGCGGATGATGCGGTGCTGATCGGGGTTGATGTGGTTGAGCTCGAAGTTGCGCCGTGCCCAATCGAGATAGGTGTTGGACAAATCTACGGTTTCGCTGCTGGTGGCACCGCCGGTGGCGGCGTATACGCTGAAGCTGCCGGTGTAGGAAAAGAGGTTGAGGAAGCGTTTGCCTTGGGCTTCGCTGCCCACGAGGGCGCGGGTGTTTCGGTGGTCGAGGAAGAGGCCGGTGTCGAGGTATTTGTCGAGGTTTACCCAGAAGGCGCGGCCGTTTTCGTGCACGATAAAATCTTCGCCGCTGCGGCCGGTTTTTTCGTATTGGCTGCTGCCGCGCTGGCGGCTGCGCTGTTTGAGGTGGATGTGTTCGGCGGGAAAGCCGGTGATGAATTGCACGGCTTCCACCACTTCGGCCAGCCAGGCTTCGTATTCGGCGTGCTGCATGATCCAGCCGGTGTCGTATTCCTGCAGGTGGGCGTGGTTGCCGTAGATGTCGATGGCGAAGGGGTATTGCGGGATGTCGCGGTCGTAGAGCCGCCAGGCTTCGATGTTTTGCCGGCGTGCCCATTTGATGAGGTGTTTGGCGTTTTTGCCCAGCCGGTTGGCAAAGGCAGTGATTTCGCTCATATGAGGGCTACCTGAAAAGTGGAAAAAGGAATGCGGCTATTTTACGGTTAATTGCCCATCGCTCCAAACGGGCCTCTGTGGCTTTCAGGTAGCCTTTTCGGTAGATAGGTGTAAATCCAAAGATTTTGCTTGACCGAACTCGGATAAACGCCTAAGATGCCACCTCTTTTTTGTTCGAAGCCATCGTCTTCAGCCCCCGCAGTTTTATAGCTGCGTCTGTTTGCCGCATTTTGCGTGCAATCCTTCTCTGCTTCGCAGGTTGTCGCCGATGCCACTCCAAGCGTTTTGCTTGCGACAATCTTTTGCGTAACCTCCAGCGGGTTGCCCTCACTTTCCTTGCTGTGTTAGCCCGTTTTGCCGTACTGCCTGTACCGTTTGCGGCTCGCCCTAGTATTGAAAGTGAATGAATCCCGCCTCTTTCTGTTAGCGCATCCTTTTGCTTCGCGGCTGCCCGTTTTGTGCGGGCGGAAAGTATTGTTGTCCTTTTGGAAACACATGACCATCCAATTCAGCGACCTGATGCACGATAAAAACCTGCTCGCCGCCCTGCGTTCTGCCGGCTACATCGAGCCCACCCCCATCCAAACCCAAGCCCTGCCCGCCGCCATCGACGGCCGCGACATCATGGCTTCGGCGCAAACCGGCTCCGGCAAAACTGCCGCTTTCCTGCTGCCCAGCCTGCAGCGCATCACCCGCCGCAGCGACAAGCCCGGCAAAGGCCCGCGCATTCTCGTGCTTACGCCCACGCGCGAGCTGGCGGCGCAGGTGGAAAAAAACGCCAAAATCTACGCCCAAAACATGAAATGGCTGCGCACCGTTACCTTGGTGGGCGGCTCATCTTTCGGCTTCCAAATCAAGGCGCTGGCCAAGCCGATTGATTTGGTGGTGGCCACGCCCGGCCGCCTGATGGACCACATGCGCAGCGGCCGCATCGATTTCGACCGCCTCGAAGTGCTGGTGCTCGACGAAGCCGACCGCATGCTGGATATGGGCTTTATCGATGACATCGAAACCATCGTGGCCGCCACGCCCGAAAGCCGTCAAACCCTGCTCTTTTCCGCCACTTGGGACGGCGCCGTGGGCAAACTCGCCCGCCGGCTCACCAAAAATCCCGAAGTGATTGAAATCGAGCGCGAAGACAACCAGGGCAAAATCGACGAGCAGCTCTTTTACTGCGACGACAAAAACCATAAAAACCGCCTGCTCGACCATATTTTGCGCGATGCCAATATCGACCAGTGCATCATCTTCACCAGCACCAAAGCCATGAGCGAACAGCTGGCCGACGAGCTCTACGAAAAAGGCTTCGCCGCCAACTGCCTGCACGGCGACATGCCGCAAAACTGGCGCAACCGCACGCTGATGGATTTGCGCAAAGGGCGCATCAAAGTGCTGGTGGCCACCGATGTGGCCGCGCGCGGCATCGACGTGCCCAGCATTACCCACGTAATCAACTACGACCTGCCCAAACAGGCCGAAGACTACGTGCACCGCATCGGCCGCACCGGCCGCGCCGGCCGCCACGGCCTCGCCCTTACTTTTGCCGAAGTGAACGAATATGTGGCGGTGCACAAAATCGAAAAATACCTCGGCCGCAAGCTGCCCGAGTTCACCATCGAAGGCATGGAGCCCACTCGCAAGCGCAGCAAAGCCCCGCGCAAAGCCAAAGGCGGCTGGAAACAAAAAGGCGGCCGCAAGCCCAACGGCAGCAGCAAACCCTTCGGCCGTCCTGCCGGCAACCCGCGCGGTAAAGCCCGCAAACCAGCCGCCCAAGGCCGCCGCGCCTGATATGGTTGAACCATTTTTCCCCTGTTAGGCGAAGCGACGCAGCAGGGGGAAATAAGTGTTTGAGCTATGGCCGGCTCAGTAGCAGCTGGCTGTAAAGAATAAAGGCTACCTGAAAATTGGGAAGCGGCACGAAATTGCCGGATTGTTTTCAGGTAGCCCTTAGTTTGCTCGGATGATTGGCTTGTTTGCCCGGCTTAAAGTAAGATGATTGGCTGTTGGAGTGTAGCGAGAACGCTTCCCTGTGCATGAACACTGTGTCGGGGGAGACGCCTAAAGCCAAACCTCAAAACGCCGCTTTTCGAGCAGCTTGTAAAACAGCCAATCTACGGCACATTGTGCCGTAAACGTAAACCGCGGCTAAAACACCTCATTTTCACGGGATGGCCTGGTTTCTATTTTGAACGGCGATACCGTTTGGGCTGCCTGAAAACAGATGGTGTTGCTGATGTTCGCTTTGCCGCAGCCCTATTGTTTTAACTTCATTGAGGCTTCGTTTTCAGGTAGCCTGTTCCATCATTTTTTCCCAACCCTGCCGCTTATGGCCGCAGAAGAACCGTTGATGAATATCACGAGTTAGGAGTGTAACTATATGAAAAACCAACGCGAATCTAATAAACGTAATCCGCGCCGCGCCGATGAAAAAGCTTCAGGTAGCCCTAAGCGCCAGCAGCGGTCCGAAGCTGAGAAAGCGCCGAAAACCCGCGTGGCACGGGCAAAAAAGCTGGCGGTGCGCCCGGCCAACCAAAAAGTGCAGAGCCAAGTGCGCCGTTTGCAGGAACAGCGTTCCGATTTGAGCGGCATCGAGCCGGTGCGCCTGCAAAAGGCACTGGCCGCTTCGGGCGTGGGTTCACGCCGCGAGATGGAGGAGTGGATTCAAAACGGTTGGGTAACGGTGAACGGCAAGGTTGCGCAGCTGGGCGACAAGGTGCAGCCGGAAGACCAGGTGTTGGTGAAAGGCAGCGTGATCAAGCTGAAATGGCCGGATCGATTGCCGCGTATCATATTGTATTACAAGCAGGAAGGAGAGATTGTGTCGCGCGACGACCCGCAGGGGCGCGTGAGCATTTTCGACCGCTTGCCGCAGGCGGCGAGCAGCCGTTGGGTGGCCATCGGCCGCTTAGACATCAATACCAGCGGCCTGCTGATTCTCACCACTTCCGGCGAGCTGGCCAACCGTTTTGCCCACCCGAGCTTCGAAGTGGAGCGCGAGTATGCGGTGCGCGTGTTGGGCGAGCTGGGCATGGATGAGATGCGCCTGCTCACCAGCGAGGGTGTGATGCTGGAAGACGGCCTGGCGCGGGTGGAACGCATCCACAGCCAGGGCGGGGAAGGCGTGAACAAATGGTATAATGTGGTGCTGAAAGAGGGGCGCAACCGCGAAGTGCGCCGCATTTTCGAGCATTTCGGCCTTACCGTGAGCCGCCTGGTGCGCACTGGGTTTGGGCCGATTGGTTTGCCCAACCGATTGAAGCGCGGGCAGTTTTATGAGCTGAACGCGGCGGAAGTGGCCTCAGTGATGAAATGGGCGGATTTGCCGCTGCCGGATAGCCGCCGCCGGCATGGCTGATGGTATGCTGCCAATTAAAGGCTACCTGAAAAATAAATAGCCGTTTTCCCATTGTTCTTTAACGAGTTATGAAGCAGCCCAACCGCATTGATTCCCAGCCGGCGTTTTTGTTGTCGGCCACGCCGTGGCGCGAAACCAGTCTGCTGGTGGAGCTGTTTAGCCGCGATTACGGGCGGGTGGCGGTGGTGGCGCGCAGCGCGCGCAAACGGCAGAGCGAATTACGCGGCGTGTTGGTGCCGTTTGTGCCGGTTCAGGTAGCCTGGTATGGCAAGGAAGAGTTGAGAACGCTACATCGCGCCGAATGGCTGGGCGGCTGGCCGCAGCCGCAGGGCAGGGCGCTGCTGAGCGGGCTGTATGTGAATGAATTGGTGCAGAAACTCACTGCCCGGGAAGACCCGCAGCCTGCGTTGTATGAGGCTTTGCGGCAGGTGATGCGCACCTTGTGCACCGAGCCGAATCATGCCGCCGCACTGCGCCGTTTTGAGTGGACATTGCTCACGCTGGCGGGCTACGCGCCGGACTTGCAGAAAGATAGCACAGGATGCTCAGTGGAAGCCGACCGGCAATACTGGCTGCGGCCGGAACATGCGGTGCTGCCGCTGGATCAGCGGCATAGCCTGCCATCGGCAGAGGCGCAGCCGGGTGTGGCTGTAGATGGCGATGTGTTGATTCAGCTGCAAAACGGCGAATTTACCAATGCCGCCGCTTTGCAACAAGCACGTCGGATTACGCGCATGCTGCTGGATTTCCGCCTGCCGGAAGGGATTAAATCGCGGCAGGTGTTGCAGCAGATGCAGGTTTTCAGATAGCCTTTATCAATAGTTTTAGATAAGCAAACCATTAAGTTGTACGTGTTGGATATGTAGAAAATCATGGGTATTACGTCGCGTGGCGAAGGCGATTCACGGTAAACTTTAACGGCCGTCCGCCGTCTATATCTTACTTGTGGCGGTAGTTTCGATGCTGTGTTGCTTGCCGACATTATGTGCAACATTAGTAACATGGTTTTTTATCTGAACAAGCGGTTAATCGTGCACCTGTTTTTCGTTCCCTGCTTGAAAGCGGGGAAAATCACGGCGTTTAAGTGATGATTTGTATAGTTGCAGGATTGACCATATCTTGGAAAAGCTTTGTGGTAATGGCATGCCGGTTGCTAGGTATGGCTACGGCGTGAGTCATAAAGCTAAATTGCCAAATTCGATACCCGAAAGGAAAGAATATGCTGTTGGGCGTTAATATCGACCACGTTGCCACCTTGCGTAATGCACGCGGTACGCGCTATCCCAGCCCGTTGGAGGCGGCTTTGGTTGCCGAAACCCACGGCGCGGATTTGATTACCCTGCATCTACGCGAAGATCGGCGCCATATCAAAGATACAGATGTGTTTGCCATCAAGCAGGCGATCCGCACCCGTATGAATTTGGAAATGGCGCTGACGGCAGAAATGCTGGATAACGCTTTGCAGGTACAGCCGGAAGATGTGTGTATTGTGCCGGAAAAACGGCAGGAGGTAACCACTGAAGGCGGCTTGGATGTGTTGGCACAACAGCAGACGGTAGCAGAGTTTACGCAGCAATTAAACGCTGCCGGCATCCGTGTTTCGTTGTTTATCGATGCGGATGAACAGCAAATCAAGGCTGCTCGTGATGTTGGAGCTCAAGCTATTGAACTGCATACCGGCGCGTATGCCGATGCAGTTTCACATGCCGTTCGGCAAAACGAATTGCTGCGTTTGGAAGAAGCGGCATATTTTGCTTCAGAATTGGGTTTGGTGGTAAATGCCGGACACGGGTTGACGATTCACAACGTAGCGCCGGTGGCGCGGATTCTGCCGATTCGTGAGCTGAATATCGGTCATGCACTCATTGCGCAGGCTGTGTTTTTGGGCTTGCCGAAAGCGATACACCAAATGAAGGATGAGATTTATCAGGCGCGGAGTCAGCCGGATTAGAGGTAAGAGAAATTATAATTATGAGTTGGGATACGATTCAGAATGAAGAATAATAAGAAAAATGGAGTTTTATGGCGATGAATAAATCAAACGTAAGTGGGTTTACTTTAGTTGAGCTGATGATCATTATTTCATTGATTGCTATTTTGGTTACTCTATCATATCCAAGTTATGAGGCTTTCATGCGAAGGGTTCATATGGAGGAGGCCAAGGCAAGTATCATGGTAAAGGCTAGGGATATGGAGCGCTTATATGCCAGTAAAAGGACCTTTACCGATTCAAGTAGCCCGGCGACAGATCCGGTTGATACGGAGTACTTTACTATTGATTTCGCACCAGGTAGTCCCAAGGCAGATAGCTACGAAATTATTGCAAAACCGAAAAATCCTCGTGAAACGCAAGCTCTTTACTACAATAGCATAGGTATTCTCAGTCGTTGCAATGCCTCTACAATGCAGGACTGCGAGCAATACTAATAGTAACAGGATATTTCATTTTTTCCTAAAGCCGTTTATACTGCGTGTCCTAATAATTATCTAAAGGAGCAGCAATATGAACGGTTTATCTGTTTTCACCAAACGCGGTTTCACACTGATGGAGATGATGATCATTATTGCCATAGTGGCGATTTTGGCAGCCATTGCGTATCCTTCATACCAATCGTTTGTGCGAAAATCCCGTTTGGAAGAGGCGAATGCTGCTTTGTTGGAAAATAGTCGGGCGATGGAGCGTTTCTATACGAGAAACCGTACTTTTAAAGCCACTTCCACTACTTGGCCGGTGTTGGCGGTTAGTCAAACGCAGCATTTCTGTATTAAATTCCAAGGTAATGCACGTGGGGTGCTGGGAGACAAATATACAATTAAAGCCGTGGCCTTTGATGTAAATAAAGAGCCACGGGTTTTGTTGATAAACCAAGATCAAACCGTGCGGATTTGCCAAAGAAGTCGTAGCCGTTGCGATAATAAAGAGGTATTTTCTGGAGGTAATAATATCGACCAAGAATGCGAATTACTGCATTAGTTTCCTTTTATTTAAATTCAAATTTTGATGAGTATTGTAATCTTACTTGCAACAAAAAATCCAAAATGCCGATTATGCTCGCATGATTCAAAACAATACCGCCCCATTTAGCCTAGGAGAAACCGAACTGCTGGCTGAAATCTTGAGTGGTACGAATTTGATATGGTGTATATGGTGCAGCAGCAGGCGGTGATGCAGCAGTCCCGTTTCGATCCGGATGCCTTCCACCAAGATTTGACGATAAAGACGTAACCGGCATTTGCCCGCATTGCATCAACCCGCCCATGCCGCCGTTGCGTGATTATCTGGTGTGGCGTCAAACGCTGGCTAAACAGGCTACCTGAACATTTCAGGTAGCCTTCTTCCCTGTATAATCAAGCAATAAACCTTATTTGGAAACACTCATGCGTATCATCTCTGCCAACGTAAACGGCATCCGTTCTGCCTATAAAAAAGGCTTCTATGAATACCTTGCCGCGAGCGGCGCCGATATTGTTTGCGTGCAGGAGCTCAAGGCTCAAGAAGCCGATTTGGACGGCAGCATGAGAGCTCCGCATGGTATGTACGGCGTTTGGCATTGCGCCGAAAAGCGCGGCTATTCCGGCGTGGCGCTGTATAGCAAACGCGAGCCAGACCGCGTGCAAACCGGCATGGGTATTGTCGAATTCGATGCCGAAGGCCGCTTCGTGCAGGCCGATTTCGGCAATTTATCTGTGATTTCGCTCTACTTGCCGTCCGGCAGCAGTTCGGAAGAGCGCCAGCAGGTGAAGTTTCGTTTCCTAGAAGCCTTCTACCCGATGTTGCGCGAGCTGCAAACCCAAGGCCGCGACATCGTGATCTGCGGCGATTGGAATATCGCGCACCAAAACATCGACTTGAAAAACTGGAAAGGCAACCTGAAAAACTCCGGCTTCCTGCCCGAAGAGCGCGAGTGGATCGGCAAAGTGATTGCCGAACTGGGCTGGGTGGATATTTGGCGCACGCTCTATCCCGAAACGCCCGGCTACACCTGGTGGAGCCAGCGCGGCCAGGCCTATGCCAAAGACGTGGGCTGGCGTATCGACTACCAAATGGCCACGCCCGCCCTGGCCGAGCGCGCCCGCTCCGCCCATGTTTATAAGCAGGAGAAATTCTCCGATCACGCCCCGCTGGTGGTGGATTACGATTATCCGCTGTAGCGGATGCCGGCGTTCCGGTTTTTCAGAAATCCGGCATTTCGGAAAACCTGTTTCAGGTAGCCAGCATTTTGCCCGGCAGGTTGCCTGAAAAGCCGATTGTTTATATTAAATGTTTGATAGTTTTGAATTGTACGTTTTTAGGTAGCCTGTAGTATCTGTTTAAGGGCTACCTGAAACCACGAAAACCAACCCAAGGAAACACCATGTATTTTGTAGACCGCAGCGCCGTGGTGGTGAAGCCCACCGAAGCCTTCCTCGCCTGGCTCAAAAGCACCGGCGACGACCTGCCCGACCTCACCCTTGCCCAAATCCGCAGCAATTGCAGCGTATATTTGTTGGCGCAGGCTGATACACCCGAAGAGAGCGCCGGCTTGTTCGGCGAACGCTGGCGCGAGGTGTTCAGCGGCGAGATTGCTTCGTGGGAGGTGCCGCAGGAGCAATGGCCGGAGCTCACGCCCGAGCTGTTTACCCGCTTTTTCGATCTCGAATTCCACGACATGGTGCTGGATACGGATGACGATGACATCCGCGTCAGCCCCGTGGTGGACAACATGATGTAGCCGCCATGCAGCCTTTTCAGGTAGCCTTTCGGCCTTCGCGGCTGCAACGCGTGCTGCAGTTGGCTGCATGGGTGTGGCTGGCCGTTATCTGGCTGCTGTATTTCGCTGGTTGGCTGCGCCTGATCGGCCTCGCACTCACTGCTTCCGCCGCTTGGTATGCCCTGCGCCGGCTGTTGCCAATCGGCAGCCTCACAGTGGGCAGCGGCGGCGAGGCCGTGTTGTTTTTGCAGTCGCAGCAAATTGCCGTGGCGGCCACTCTGCGCGGCGGCGTGGTGCTGCCGTGGCTGCAACTCTTGCGCTGGCAAACCGACGGCGGCCGGCAGATTTACCAAGCCGTGTGGCCGGATTCCGCCGATGCCGAAGGCCTGCGCCGCCTGCGTGTGTGGGCGCGTTGGGGGCAGGTGCGGAAGAAACGGAGCAAGCCGGTGGATATACAGGATTTTCGCTAACAACAGCCATGTCAATGCGGCATACTTTATTGGCTTTTCCATTGCATACAGGACTCAACCCTATGACCAATCCCAACCACCTTATCCTGCCCAGCCGTTTCGGTTTTGCCGAAACGCTGGCCGTGTTGAAACAGGCTTTTGCCGCCAAGCAGATTACCCTGTTTGCCGAAATCCCGCATTCTGCGCTGGCCGCCGAACACGGCCTGCCGCTGGCGCCCGCCAGCCTGCTGATTGTCGGCCACCCGGCCAAAGGCACGCCGCTGATGCAGGCCGATTTGCTGCTGGCCGCCGAGCTGCCGCTGAAAGTGTTGGTGTACGAGCAAAACGGCCGCGTGCAGGTGCTGTACCGCCGCGTGTTGCCGCTGGTGGCGGGGCGCGGTTTGGATGCGGCCGAAACTGCTGCCGCGCAAATCGATGCCGCCACGGGCACACTGATTGCCGCCGCGCTGGAGAGTGTGCCGGGCTGAATTTTGCTGCGGTATAATGCGGCGGCAAAAGGCTACCTGAAAAGGTTTAACCGTTTTCAGGTAGCCTTCGTTTAAATCAGGCTACCTGAAAACGCCGCTCAAAACCCGGCCAGTAAGCGCTTGGCACAATAATGCCGACCGACACCGTTATTTTCAGCTAGCCTTTGCCAAGCCGCCCTTACCGGCATACAGGCTACCTGAAAACCCGTTTGGCATTTTCAGGTAGCCCTCAAACAAGGTTGAACAAATGAAAACACTTTCCCAATGGCTTGCCCACCTCGAAACCGCCTATACCGGCGGCACCGCCCACAGCCATGGCAGCATTGATTTGGGCTTAGAGCGTGCGCGCGCGGTGAAAGAGCGGATGGGGTTGCAGCCGCAATGCCCCGTGATCGTGGTGGCCGGCACCAACGGCAAAGGCTCGGTGTGCGCCTTTTTGGAAAGCATCTACCGCGCCGCCGGGTTCAAAACCGGCATGCTTACCAGCCCGCACATTCTGCGCTACAACGAGCGTATCTGCGTGAACGGCCAACCTGCTGCCGATGAAACCATTGCCGCCTCTTTCGAGCGCATCGAGGCCGCACGCGGCGATACTACACTCACCTATTTCGAGTTCAATACCTTGGCCGCCGTGGATATTTTCCGGCGCGCCGAAGCCGATGTGATGATTTTGGAAGTCGGGCTCGGCGGCCGGTTGGACGCGGTGAATATTTTTGACGGCGACGTAGCGGTGGTAACGTCGGTGGATTTGGATCACCAAGCCTTTTTGGGCGACACGGTTGAGCAGGTGGCCTTTGAAAAAGCGGGCGTATTCCGCGCGGGCAAACCCGCCGTATGCGCCCAAAACCCGCCGCCCGAATCGCTGCGTCGCCACGCCGAAGCTGTCGGTGCCGACCTCTTGTTGGCCGGGCGCGATTTCGGCTTCAGCAAGCTGGAGCAGCAGCAATGGTCGTTTCACTTCCATCCTGAGCACAGCCGCCTGTTTTCAGGTAGCCGCAACCGCAACGCGCTGCCTTTCCCCGCCCTGCGCGGCGGCTATCAGCTGGGCAATGCCGCCTGTGCGCTGGCCGTGCTCGAATGCCTGAATGCACGGCTGCCGGTGGATATCGGCGCCATCAAACGCGGGCTGTTGCTGGTGAGCCACCCCGGTCGTTTCCAGGTGTTGCCCGGCCGCCCGCTCACTATTTTGGATGTCGGCCACAATCCGCACGCCGCCCGCGCCTTGCGCCGCAGCCTGATGGCGCTGCCGTTTGCCGAAAAGCGGCTGGCGGTGTTCAGCATGTTGGCCGATAAAGATATCAATACCGTAGTTTCCCTGCTGCAAGACCAGTTCGACGAATGGCTGGTCGCCCCGCTGCCGCTGCCGCGCGGCCTTTCGGCGGAAGCATTGCGGCAGCATCTGGAAGCGGCTGGTGCGGCCAATGTTCGCCTGTTTGCCAGCGTGGGCGAGGCCTATCGCGCTGTCTTATCGGAGGCGGGGGAAAATGATAGAATTGTCGTATTTGGTTCGTTTCACACGGTGGCCGAAGTGATGGGCGCACCGCAACAGGAATAAGGAATTATGCCACCCCAATCCAACCCGAATTGGCGCCATCTGGAAGAATACGAGCAGATTAAGCGCAAAAACCGCCGCCGCTTGGTGGGCGCGCTGCTGCTCACCACGGTGGTGGCGCTGCTGCTGGCCAAAGTGATGGGCAGCAGCCAAAATACTGCCGCACCGGGCGAAATCACCGTGAGCGGCGGCAGCGAAACTGCGGCTTCCATGGTGGTGAAAACCCAGCCGTTGCCCGAGCCGGTGGCCGAAGTGCCGACCGGTGCTGATACTTCGGTGGAAATGCAGCCGCAGCCTGTGTCGGCACCGGTTGTTGAGCCGGAAGCAGTGGTTGTGGAGCCTGCTCCGCCTGCGCCGCAGCCCGTGCAGCCGGCCAAGCCGGTGGAGGCACGCACCACGGTGCTGCCCAACCCGCTGGCCAACTCCGGCAACGCAGCCAATCCGCAGCCGCGTGTAGAAGCCAAGCCGGTGCCTGCCGAGCCGCGCGCGCAACAGGCAGAAAACAATAAACCGGCGGCCCAGCCGCAGGCCAAACCTGCTGTGCCGGAAACTCCACGCCGCGCCGAGGGCGTGAAACCGCAAACGCCGGCTGTGCAGTCGAATGAGCGCCGTGCCGAAAGCAAACCGGCCGAACCGAAGCCGACTGAACAGAAACCAGCCGAGCGCCGCCGCCCCGTCGAACGCCGGCAGGAGCGTAAGCCAAACGGCAACCACCTCTCGCCGGAAGATATTTTGAATAACCGCGCTGCCAACCATGTGGCTGGAAATGGCAAAGCTGCCGATAATCAAGCGGCGCAGACGGAGCGGCGCATGGTGATTCAGGTGGGTGCTTACACCACCGAAGAGCAGGCACGCGCCGTGCAAAAACGGCTGGCCGATGCGGGCGTGAGCGCCTATGTGGCACCGCCGGCCAACAAAGGCGGCAACGCACTCTACCGCGTGCGCACCGGCTCATATCCCAACCGCCAGGCCGCCGGCCAAGCAATGGGCAAAATTAAATCGCAGGGGCTGGATGGCATCCTGCTGGAGCGCTGATGACTCTGTTTGACTATCTCGCGCTGCTGGTGATTGCGGCGTTTACCTTGATTTCGCTGTTTCGCGGAGTGGTGGCCGAATTGGTGGGCTTGGTTTCTTGGCTGGGCTCGCTGCTGGCGGCCAAGCTGCTTGCTCCACTGGTGGGCGACTGGCTTTCAGGTAGCCTCAAGCCGCATGCACTGGCGGTGGTGGTGGCGTTTATCGGCGTGTTTCTGCTGGCGCGGCTACTGTTCCGTCTGCTGCAAACCGTGCTCACTTCGTCTGCCGGAGCGGCCGGGCTGGGCGGGGCAAACCGCCTGCTCGGCGGCGTGTTCGGCGCGGTGAAAGGAGTGTTGGCAGTAACGCTGGCGGTGTTGGTTTGCGCGTTTACAGATTTGCCAAAGAGCGAGGAATGGCGGCATTCGCAAACCGCATTTGTTTTCGAGGGCTTGGCCCAATTGGCCGTGCCGTATCTGCCGCCGTTTATGGCGGATCGTGTCGACTACCGGCAAGAGCCGGGGGAGTGAGTTTATGTGTGGCGTGTTGGGCATGGTGGCCTTTGAGCCGGTAAATCAGTTGCTGTATGACGGCTTACAGGTGTTGCAGCACCGTGGGCAGGATGCTGCCGGTATCGTAACCGCCGAGGGCGAGATGCTCCATATGCACAAAGACACCGGCATGGTGCGCGACGTGTTCCGCACACGCGATATGCGCAACCTAGTGGGCAACGCCGGCATCGCCCATGTGCGTTATCCCACCGCCGGCAATGCTGCCAGCAGCGCTGAAGCGCAGCCCTTTTATGTGAATTCGCCCTTCGGCATCGTGCTGGCACACAACGGCAATCTCACCAATACCGAAGAACTCAATGCCAATCTGTGCCGCCGCTACCTGCGCCACATCAACACCGGCTCAGATTCCGAAGTGTTGCTCAACGTATTGGCCAGCGAACTGCAGCACGTGATCGGCAGCCGCAGCAAGCTGGAAGTGGCCAATGTGTTTGATGCTGTGGCTGCGCTCAACCGCCAAGTGCGCGGCGCATACGGCGTGGTGTCGCTGATTGCCGGCTACGGCATGCTCGCCTTCCGCGACCCGAACGGCATCCGCCCGCTGGTGTTGGGCAAGCACACCGACGAAGCGGGGCGCACTGCCTATATAGTGTCTTCCGAATCTATCGTTTTCCCCAACCTGGGCTACGAATTGGTGCGCGATATTGCGCCAGGCGAAGCTGTGTTTATCGGTTTTAATGGTGAGTTTCACAGCCGCCAATGCGCCGAAGCGCCGCGCCTTTTGCCCTGCCTGTTTGAATACGTGTATTTCGCCCGCCCCGATTCCGTGATGAACGGCGTATCGGTGTACCAAGCGCGGCTCGATATGGGCGTAACCCTGGCTGAAAAAGTGAAACGCAGCCTGCCGGCAGACGAAATCGACGTGGTGATGCCCATTCCCGATACCAGTCGCCCCAGCGCCTTGCAGCTGGCCATGCACCTGGGCAAGCCCTACCGCGAAGGCCTTATTAAAAACCGCTACATCGGCCGCACCTTCATTATGCCCGGCCAAGCCACGCGCAAAAAATCCGTGCGCCAGAAACTCAATCCCATCGACAGCGAAGTTGCTGGCAAATCTGTGCTGCTGGTAGACGACTCCATCGTGCGCGGCACTACCAGCCGCGAGATTGTGGAAATGGTGCGCGCCGCCGGAGCACGGAAAGTGTATTTTGCCTCTGCCGCCCCCGAAGTGCGCTACCCCAATGTATATGGTATCGATATGCACACTCGCAACGAGCTGATTGCCAGTGGCCGCAACATCGAACAAATCGCCATCGAAATCTCCGCCGACGGCGTAGTGTTCCAAGATTTGGGCGACTTGGAGAACGTGGTACGAGCACTCAATCCTGCCATCGAAGGTTTCGACAGCTCCTGCTTCAACGGCTGCTACGTGACCGGTGACATCGACGAAGGCTACCTGAAACACCTTGAACGTAAAAAAGACAGCAACACGGCCCCTGCCGGCCAGATGGAACACGGCATCCGTGTGGATTCGCTACGGGAATAGCAAATGGCGGAAGCCGGCTTTGAGGCCGGCTTCTTTGGTTTGGTGGAGGAGGGTGGTTTCAGGTAGCCCTGAAAACCGGATAATGTGCCTTTTATAGTGAATTAAAATAAGAATGCTACTGCGTTGGCTTGCCTAGCTGTATTACGCATACTGTCTGCGGCTCGCCGCCTTGTCCCATTTTTATTTTAATTTACTATACCACCACGCAGCAATTCAGCCTTAGTTACGAAAACACTGATCCACTTCGTTGAAGCTCCGTTTTCAGGTAGCCTTTCCCTCAGGAGACCAAGTGATGAGTAACAAAAAATGTATCTGCCAAGAGCAGCAAACCTTCGATAATCTCTACCAGCCGCAGGAGCAGGAAATCCTGGTGCTTACCGACAGCAGTAGCGGCGGCGGTGCGGGCAAGGGTGGGCGCGATGTGTTGTGGACGGCCAGCCGCCATTGTGCCGCCTATATCGATGCCGACGGCCAATGCCACCGCCAAACCGTGCGGCTCGAATGGCTGGTGGAAAGTACCGCCCCCGAACACTACCGCTTTTCCCTGCGCCCCAACTGCATCTACCGCCTGCGCGTGCGGCCGCAGCGTGAAGACAGAGACTTTTCCATGCCTTGCTTTATGCTGTTGGAAATCTTGGAAGAAAACCTGGATTCGCCCGCCTTGCAGGCCGAGCTGGAGCATTATCTGACGCCGGTGGTGTTGAACGAGCCGGGCATCGGCCAATTTACCCTCAACCGCGATTTCGCCAGCTTTGAAGGCCATGCCGATTGGCTGGGGCAGGAAGTGCATATTTTGCTTGATGTCGATGCCGGCCATGAAGAAAGCGCTAATCAAGCCCTCTCCCTATTGCGACGCCTGCACAGCCAAGCTGCCGAACAGGACCGCCGCTGGCGACGTTTTGCCGCCGAACAGCTGCTGGAAGACGCGGTAAACTGGCAGGAGGAAACCGATGAACCAGTCGTGCCGCCGGAAAGCCTGGATGCTGAAGCGTTTGCGCGTTGTATCGAATTGTCCGAGCTCGCATTGCAGGAGGATGGGTTCACTGCCTACTACGACGATGGCGATTTGTTTTTCGGGCACGTGATTCTGGTGGAAGGCGGGAAGGACGGCGAGCCGGATGATGCGTATATTGCGGGCTGAGGTTTTCGCTCCGCAGAAACTCGCGGTGCTCGTTTTAGCTTCGTTGAAGCTCGCGTTTTCAGGTAGCCTTTAAAGTTTGACTATACATTAGGTTATTACAATTTTATGACCCCCTACGACTACTGCCATCAAAAAGCCGAAGAGAGCGGCTCCAGTTTTCTGGCTGGTTTCCGCTTTCTGCCGCCGGAAAAACGCCGCGCCATGACTGTGCTGTATGCCTATTGCCGCGAGCTCGACGACGTGGCGGACGATTGCGCCGACCCGGCCGTGGCGGCGCAAACGCTGGCTTGGTGGCGGCAGGATGCGGCCAAGGTGTTTCACGGCGCGGCCTTGCCGGAGCATCCGGTCAACCAGGCCATGCGCGAAGTGGTGCCGGCCTACGGGCTACCTGAAAACGAATTGACCGCCGTGATTGACGGCGTGGAAATGGACTTAACCCCGGCGCGTTATGCCGATTTCGCCGCCTTGCAGCAATACTGCCAGCGCGTGGCCGGGGTGGTGGGGCGGCTGATTGCTCGCATCCTCGGTTTCCAAGATGCCGCCGTGCTGGATTATGCCGATAAAATGGGCTTGGCCCTGCAGCTCACCAACATCATCCGCGACGTGGGCGAAGATGCGGTGGCCGGGCGGATTTACCTGCCGGTGGAAGATTTGCAGCGCTTCAACGTGCCCGCTGCCGATTTGCTGCAACGCCGAAACAGCCAAGCGTTTGCCGAGCTGATGGCTTTTCAGGTAGCCCGTGCCCGCCAAACCTACCGCGAAGCCGTGGCCCTGCTGCCCGCCGCCGAGCGGCGTGGCCAAAAGGCCGGGCTGGTGATGGCCGCCATCTACTACGCGCTTTTAAACGAAATCGAGCGCGACGGCGCGGCCAATGTGCTGCGCTACAAGCTGGCGATTCCGAAGCCGCGCAAGGCACGGATTGCCCTGAAAACCTGGCTCTTGGGGTTTAAGCCGTGAGCGCCGCGCCGCGTGTGGCGGTTATCGGCGGCGGCTGGGCGGGGCTTTCGGCGGCGGAAGCGCTGTGCGGTCGGGCGCAAATTACCCTGTTTGAGGCCGGGCGGCAGTGCGGCGGCCGCGCCCGCGCGTTGGGCGGCGGCAGCGGTTTTGCCCATGCCGACAACGGCCAGCATATTTTGGTGGGCGCGTATCGGCAGGTGTTGGATGTGCTGGCGCGCTGCGGCGTGCGCGAAGAAGAGGCGTTTTTGCGCCTGCCGCTGCAATGGCATTTGGCCGACGGCCTGCAATTTGCCGCCCGCCGTCTGGGTGCGCCGCTGCATTTGCTTTTCGGTGTGCTGGGCGCACGCGGTATCGGTTGGGGTGAGAAAATGGCGCTGCTGCGCCAGATGCGCGCCTTGCAAGGCCTGTGCTTGGTGGAAGACGTTCCCGTGGCTGCCTGGCTGCGGCAGCAGCAAGTGTCGCACCGTTTGCAGCAGCAGTTTTGGCAGCCTTTGGTGTGGGGCGCGATGAACACCGCTTTGGAGCAAGCTTCGCTGCAACGCCTGCAAAACGTGCTGCGCGACGGAGTGTGGGCGGAGCGCGCAGCCAGCGATTTCTTGCTGCCCAAGCAGGATTTGGGGCAGCTGTTTGCTGAGCCGGTGTGCCGCCGCTTGCAAAAATACGGCGCACAAATCCGGCTGGAAACGCGCGTGCCGCAGATTGAACAAACGCTTTCAGGTAGCCTGTTGGTGAACGGCGAAACCTTTGATGCCGCCGTGTTGGCCGTTGCGCCCTATCATGTGCCGCCCCTGCTGCCAGAAGCCGCCCCGCCCGAGATTGCTGCTGCGCTGGATGCCTTGGCCTACCACGCCATCACCACCGTGTATTTGTGTTATCCCGTTGCGCCCGAGCTGCCCGCGCCGATTACCGGCCTGGCCGAAGGCACGGCGCAATGGTTTATCGACCGCGATGCGCTCGGCTTCGGGCGCGGCGAAGTATCCGCCGTGATTTCCCTGTCCGACCAATACGGCAAACTTGGCCGCGAAGAGTGGATCAGGCGCGTGCAGAACGATTTGCGGCGCGTTTGCCCGCACTTGCCGCGCCCCGGTGCCGCCCAGGTCATCACCGAAAAACGCGCCACCGCCGCCAGCCGCACCGATAACCCTGCCATCCCCACTGCCTGGCTACGCCATCAGCATATCTATCTCGCCGGCGATTACCTCCACCCGCGCTACCCCGCCACGCTGGAAGCTGCCGTGCAAAGCGGCCGGCAGGCCGCGGCTTTGCTGTTGAAAGATGCGGGGTGGGAGCAAGCTGACTAAAAACCATGCTATTTAAACAAAAGGCTACCTGAAACTTTTCAGGTAGCCTCTATCGGGTAGGTAGCGCTGCTATTTGCCCGAGCCGATTTTGCTTTCCTTGCCGCTGAGCAGGTTTTGGATATTGCTGCGGTGGCGCAGCAGCACCAGCGCGGCAATCACGGCAATGGCCGCCTGCCAGGAAGGCTGTTGCACCAAGAACATGGCGGCTAGCGGGCTGATTACGGTGGCGGTGAGTGCGGCCAGTGAGGAAATTTTCAGTCCGAAGGCCATGATCAGCCACACCGCCGCGCAAATCAGTGCTACCGGCCACGACAAAGCCAGCAGCACGCCCAGCGCGGTGGCCACGCCTTTGCCGCCCTTGAAGCCGAAAAACAGCGGCCACATATGCCCTACCAACACTGCCACCGCCACGGCGGCCACCACTTCGTCGGCCAGGCCGAAATGTGATTGCAGCCATCGGGCAAGCAGCACGGCCACCAGGCCTTTGAGCGCGTCGCCCAAGAGCGTGAGCGCGGCGGCTTTTTTGCGGCCGCTGCGCAAAACATTGGTGGCGCCCGGATTGCCCGAGCCGTAGCTGCGCGGGTCGTCCAGCCCGTAGAATTTGGATACGATAACGGCAAACGAGAGCGAGCCGATTAAGTAGGCGGCGACCACGGCGGCCAAGCCCCACACAGACAAGATGTCAGCCATAAGATTTTTTCACATTCAAACAAACGAGCCGGATTCTATCACGAGGACAAGCACAGCATGGATACCGTTTTTCTGCACGGCCTAAAAGCCCAAGCCCTAATCGGCGTTTTCGACTGGGAACGCCGCCAGCCGCAAACCGTGTTGCTGGATATCGACATCTGCGCCGATTTGGGCGCGGCGGAAAAGAGCGACAACGTGGCCGATACGATCAGCTACGCCGAGGCAGCGGAGCTGGTAACGGCAGCTTTGGCCGGCCAGCAGTTTTTCCTGCTGGAAGCGCTGGCAGGCTATGTGGCGCAGCTGCTGCTCAAGCATTTCCCTTCCTGCGAGAGCGTGCGGATTAAGGCGGTGAAACCCGGCATCCTGCCCGGCGTGGCATCGGTGGGCGTGGTGATGGAGCGGGGCAGGGCAGAGGCTACCTGAAAAGATATAGTGGATTAAGATCAGAATGCTACGGCGTTGCCTGCCGTACTGGTTGTACTGTCTGCGGCTCGCCGCCTTGTCCCCTTCTGATTTTAATCCGCTATAGCCAAAGTATTTCCCCCTCTGCTAAGCGGGCTAACGCAGTATGGAGCGCCGGCTTCTACCATCTCGCCGTTTAAATTTCGCCTAAGCTGTGCTTTCAGGTAGCCTCACAACTAAAAAAGCCGTCTGAACATTCAGACGGCTTTTGGTTTATTTCATAAAGTTTTTCAGCAGCATGGAAGCCACATCATCCAGGCCGAAGCCGTCTGCGTCTTGCGCGCTGCCGTTGGGGGTGGCGTGGTCTACCAGGTTGGGCAGGATTTTAGCCAGCATCTCGCTTGCCTGGTTGGCATCCACGCCGAATTTCTGCGCCAGCTGGTTTACGGTGTCGCTGCCCAGCGCTTGTTGCAGTTGGCTGCCGGACACGGGCATATTGTCGGACTGGTTGGAAACCCAGCTGCTGATGGCATCACCCAAGCCGCCTTGTTGCAGCTGGCTAATCAGGTTGCTCACGCCGCCGTGCTGTTTCACCAAATCCATCGCCATATCGGTGAGCGAGCCTTGGCCGCCGTCTTTGCCGCCCAGCATCTGGCTGGCCGCGTTCATCAGGTTGTCCATTAAAGTCATGATTTTTCCTTGTGTTAGAGTGAAAATGGGCGCAGTGTAGCAAAGTTTATGCTACTCGGGGGCGGGCTTAACTAGATTTAGCGAACGGTATGGTAAAACCGCTTCATAGAGGGTGTTTGGCAAGACGGTTTGCAGACAGAAAACGTGGCCCTACGGTTTTCAGGTAGCCTTTCATAGCGGGGCGGTAACCGATATCTGGAGAAGCCGGTTTCATGCCCGGCCGCGATATGGCGTAGGCTACCTGAAAACTGATGCCATTCCGCATTTCAGCCTCGCGGAAGCGGAGGCTTTCAGGTAGCCTTTTTCTCAATTAAAAACAGCCGCTTCAGGCTACCTGAAACGGCTGTGGTTTTATCCGCGTTGCTTATTTAGCAGTAGATGCGCCAGAGGCGGCTGCTGCAGAAGCGGCGGCGGCGCCTTCACCCCATACGGCAGGATATTTGTAGCCGACGAAGCGTTTGTGCGCGTAGTCTTTGAATTCTTGGGAATTGTAGGCGGCAGTTACGTCTTGTACCCATTGTGCGTCTTTATCGGCAGTGCGCACGGCAGACCAGTTGATGTAGGAGAAGCTGGGCTCTTGTAACAGGGCTTCGGACAGTTTCATACCGGAAGACATAGCATAGTTGCCGTTTACGATGGCGAAGTCCACATCTTGGCGGCTGCGCGGCAGGTTGGCGGCTTCCATTTCCACGAATTCGATATTTTTGGTGTTTTCGGCAATGTCGGTGCGGGCGGTGCGCAGCGGATCAATGCCTTCTTTCAGTTTAATCCAACCCAGGTTGTCGAGCATTACCAAAGCGCGGGCGAGGTTAGACGGATCGTTGGGGATGGAAACGGAGTTGCCGTTTTTCACTTGATCCAGCGCGGTGAGCTTGCCGGGGTAGATACCCAGGGGGGCGGTGGGCACTTGGAATACTTCGGTCAGGTCGAGATTGTGCTCGGCCTTGAAGGAATCCAGATAGGGTTTGTGCTGGAAAATGTTGATGTCGATTGCGCCCTCGGCCAGTGCCTGGTTGGGGGTAACGTAGTCGGGGAATTCGGTAAGGGTAACAGTGTAGCCCTGTTTTTCCAGGATGGGCTGGATTTGGTCTTTAATCATGTCGGCAAAGTCGCCCGGGGTGGTGCCGAAGCGGATTTCCCGCTTGGCTTCGGCGGCGGGCTGGCTGCCGGAAGAGGCGGCGGATGCTTGTGCACCGCTGCCGCTATCTTGTCCGCCGCAGGCGGCCAGGGTCATGCCCAGCACGGCGGCGCAGGTGAGTTTCCATAATGCTTTCATTGCGTATCTCCTTAATAAATGGATAAATAGGTTGGGAAAAAACGGATTAGCGTTTGTCTAAACGGGCAGCCAAATGGTTGCCGAGCGTTTGGATGCAGACCACCAAGGCCGAGAGTAGGGCAACCACTGCCCACAGCACATCGGCCATATAGCGCTGGTGGCCATAACGGATGCCGAGGTCGCCCACGCCGCCGCCGCCGATTAGGCCGGCGGCGGCACTGGTGCCCAGCGTAGCAATAATCAGGATGGCAATGCTGCGCACGAGGCCGGCGCGGGCTTCGTTCAGCAAAACTCTGATAATGATGGTCATGGGTTTGGCGCCCATAGCCAGCGCGGCTTCCACCACACCTTTGGGCACTTCGGCCAAGTTCTGTTCTACCAACCGCGCAAAATAAAACATGGCAGCCACGCTAAGCGAAATGGAGGCGGCTACCGGGCCGAATGTGGTGCCCATGATCATGCGGGTGGGTTTCATCATCACAATCATGAGGATGACGAAGGGAAAGGCGCGGATAAAGTCGATGGTGAAGCCTAAAATATGGTTCACGCGGCGGTTGGCAAAAATCTGATTTTTGCCGGTGGTGTAGAGCCACACACCAAGCAGGCCACCGATGATGATGCTGACAATGCCGGAAATGCCGAGCATGATGGCGGTTTCGCCGAAGGCCTTGTAAAACTCCGGCCGCAGGCGCATCAGGTTTTCCCAAATATAGTATTGCTGCCCCATTTCAATCCTCCTGTACCAATTCACGCCCAATGTCGGTGTGCGCCAGAATCTGTTTGTCGCGTACGTCGGCCACTTCCAATAAATGCCCTTGATGCAGCAGGGCGGTGCGGCGGCACAGGCGGCGGATTACGCTCATTTCGTGGGTAACGATCACAATAGTTACGTTGAAACGGCGGTTGATGTCTTGCAGACAGTCGAGCACGCTGCGGGTGGTGGCCGGGTCGAGCGCGGAAGTGGGCTCGTCGGCCAGAATTACGTGGGGGTTGGGCGCGAGTGCGCGGGCGATGCCTACGCGCTGCTTCTGCCCGCCGGAAAGTTGGGCGGGATAGTGTTGCGCACGGTCGGAAAGGCCAACAATTTGCAAACATTCGCGCACACGCTCGTTGATTTTGCTTTTGTTCCAGCCGGCAATTTCCAGTGGGAAGGCCACGTTGCCGGCCACGGTACGGTTGGCGAGCAGGTTGAATTGCTGAAACACCATGCCGATGTTTTGACGGGCGGTGCGCAGCTGGGCGGCATTCATGGCGGTGAGGTCTTGGCCATCGATCAGCACTTTGCCGCTGTCGGGTCGTTCCAAAAGGTTGATCAGGCGCAGCAGGGTGGATTTGCCCGCGCCGGAATAGCCCATCAGCCCGAACACCTCACCTTGGTCGATGCTCAGGCTTAAGGGATGCACGGCCATGAATTGGTTGCTTTTGCCGTGATGATAGCTTTTACAAACTGAGTCCAGAATAATCATGATGTTGTTGTATGGTCGCCTCACTCGGCGGCTGCAAAGATTTAAAGCCCACTGAATCAACAATGGGCTTAAAACAGAGGTGCGTGTTATAAATAGTACGCTTTAGCTGTTTTAACGCCCGCAAGCTGTATCAAATCGGCGTAAATAATGATGGCGTATTTAATGCCTAAATGTGGGTTTTGTCAAGAGCAGCTGTTTGCCGGGCTGTGTTTCAAGCCCGCCGGTTTCGGGTATAATCTTGCCGTTTTGGCGGGTGAGCCGCCGTTTCTTCAGCCAACTAACCTTTTGGAGCAGAGTGCATGAGCGCCATTATTGATATTTTCGCCCGCGAGATTCTCGATTCACGCGGCAATCCCACCGTAGAATGCGATGTGTTGCTGGAAAGCGGCGTGATGGGGCGCGCAGCTGTGCCCAGCGGCGCCTCCACCGGCCAAAAAGAAGCGCTGGAACTGCGCGACGGCGATGCCGCACGCTATTTGGGCAAAGGCGTGCTGAAAGCCGTGGAGCATGTGAACAACGAAATCGCCCAAGCCATTATCGGCATTGACGCTTCCGAACAGAGCTATATCGATAAAGTGCTGGTGGAATTAGACGGCACGGAAAACAAAGGCCGCTTCGGCGCCAATGCTACCTTGGCCGTATCCATGGCTGTGGCGCGTGCAGCCGCCGAAGATGCCGGTCTGCCGCTTTACCGCTATTTGGGCGGCGCGGGGCCGATGGCGATGCCGGTGCCGATGATGAACGTGATCAACGGTGGCGAACATGCCAACAACAGCCTGGATATTCAGGAATTCATGATTATGCCGGTGGGTGCTGCCAGCTTCCGCGAGGCCTTGCGCTGCGGTGCAGAAGTGTTCCACCACCTGAAAAAAATCTGCCACGACAAAGGTTTCCCCACCACCGTGGGCGATGAAGGCGGCTTCGCCCCCAATTTGGGCAACCACGCTGAAGCCTTGGATTTGATTTTGGAAGCCGTGAAAGCAGCTGGCTACGAAGCGGGCAAAGACGTGTTGCTCGCGCTCGATTGCGCCTCCAGCGAGTTTTATAAAGAAGGTAAATATCACCTCTCCGCCGAAGGCAAAGCGCTTTCCAGCGCCGAATTTGCCGATTATCTGGTCGACTTGGCCGCCCGCTATCCGATTGTTTCGATTGAAGACGGCATGGACGAAAACGACCGCGAAGGCTGGAAGCTGCTCACCAACAAGCTTGGCGGTAAAGTGCAGCTGGTGGGCGACGACTTGTTTGTTACCAACCCGAAAATCCTGGCCGAAGGCATCAAAGAAGGCATTGCCAACGCCCTGCTGGTGAAAGTGAACCAAATCGGCACCCTGAGCGAAACCCTGAAAGCCGTGGAGCTGGCCAAACGCAATCGCTACGCCAGCGTGATGAGTCACCGCTCCGGCGAAACCGAAGACAGCACCATCGCCGATTTGGCTGTGGCCACCAACTGCATGCAGATTAAAACCGGTTCGCTTTCCCGCTCCGACCGCATGGCCAAATACAACCAGCTGCTGCGTATTGAAGAAGAGCTGGGCGAAGCTGCTTATTATCCCGGCCAAGCTGCGTTTTACCATTTGGCTCGCTAAAGGCTACCTGAAACATGAAATGGGTAACCGTGGTGCTGGCCGTGGCGCTGGTGTGGCTGCAACATGATCTGTGGCTGGCCAAAGGCGGCTGGCGCGATATGTGGCGGCTGGAGGCTGAAGCTGAAAACCAGCGGCAGGCCAACCAAGGCCTGGTGTTGCGCAATCAGGCTTTGGCCGCCGAAGTGGACAACCTGCGCACCGGGAAAGATGCCATTGCCGAAATTGCACGCACCGATTTGGGCTATGTGGGGCCGGGCGAAGTGTATTACCGCATTTTGCCCGCTTCCGAGGCAGCGGCAGAGAGTGAAACGGTTGCCGAATAATATGTTTTAATAGTTTTTCAGGTAGCCTGCTGTCTGCAAGAGGCTACCTGAAAATATTTCTGCCATAGCAAACAGAATATCAGCCACTGGCAATCATGGAGCTCCTAACTGTTTACCTAGACTTCTCCCTTGACGCCCAATCCTCCGTTGCCAAGTGGCAAACTATCAATAAAATCAAATAAAGTTTGCAGCCGTATCATTTTGAGGCAGCAGCGGAAGAAGGAAGATTTGTGGTTAAGCTGAACACGCCCAACTGGCTGGAGGGAGTGTTTCAACTGTTAGATTTCGCCCAACAGTTGGGACGGCATTTTCAGCAGCAAGATATGCATCAACAACGTGGCTGCCGCAAGCATGATGTGTGAGAATCCGTCTAGTGTGCCCCGCATGCTGCAGCAGTATGAAGTATAGTGGGTTCACTTTAAACCAGTACTGCGTTGCCTCGCCGTACTATCTGTACTGTCTGCTGCTTCGTCTCCTTGTTCTGATTTTTGTTAATCCATCATTATAATGGATGTGGCATCATCACACTTCTGAGCATATTAATTTTGTTTTTTGGAATGTTATGAGCAATCTCTCTCTGCGCGGTGACCACCTGGGCTCTGGTTGGATGGTGGTTTCTGCCGCCCTATTTGCCTTGATGGGTGCGTTTGCTAAAGCCGCCGGCAGCCGTTTCGGCTTCAGTTTCAACGAGCTGGTGTTTTGGCGCATGCTGTTTGGCCTCGTGGCTATTGGGTTGCCTGAATGGTGGCGCAACAAGCCCTTCCGCACGCCCTATTTGAAATCGCACCTCAACCGCAGCATTACCGGTTCAGTGGCGCTCCTGCTTTCGTTTTTCGCGCTCACCCGCCTGCCGCTGGCCACCGCTATCACGCTCAATTACACTTCTTCGCTGTTTTTGGCCTTGCTTTCCTTCATCTTCCTTAAGGAAAGAATTGCCCCGCGAATGCTGGCCGCGCTCTTGATGGGCTTCGGCGGCATCATCATCCTACTCCAGCCCACTATTGCCGCCGAGCAGCAGATTGCCGGCCTCATCGGCCTGATTTCCGGCGTGTGTTCCGGCTGGGCGTATTTGCAGGTGCGCGAACTCTCGCAGCTGGGCGAGCCCAGCTGGCGAGTGGTGTTTTATTTCTGTTGTGTGGCCACTGCCATGTCGGGCATATTGGCCTGCATCAACGGCTGGCAGCTGCCCACCGCCCAATCGCTGCCCTATCTGCTCGGCCTAGGCGCCGCCGGTACGCTCGGCCAGCTGGCGATGACCCGCGCCTATCAAGTGGGGCGCAAGCTCACGGTGGCTTCGCTGTCCTACCTTACGGTGGTGTTTTCCACTCTGCTGGGCATTTTCTGGTTGGGTGACAGCACCAGCTGGCATGAAATCATTGGTATGCTGGTTATCGTGTGCGCCGGCGTATTGGGCAGTTTTGCCAAGGGCAAATAAAGGGGGCTTAAAGGCTACCTGAAAGCAAGGCGAACAATTTATCCACTGTATTTAAAGGAGAAAATTATGATTAATAGCATGACCGGTTTTGCCAACGGCAGCGCCGAACATGGCAGCAAACGCCTGTATATCGAACTGCGCGCGGTCAATCATCGCTATCTCGACATCCAATTCAAAATGCCAGAAGACCTGCGCCACCTCGAAGGGGCATTGCGCGAAGCCGTGTCGGCCCACGCTGCACGCGGCAAAATCGAATGCCGCATCCAACTGCGCCACGGCGAGCAGGCCGGCGGCGAGCAAGAATTGCGGCTGAACAAAAAATTGGTTGCCTGGCTGGCTAAAATCAACAATAAAATCTGTAAGAAACATCCTGGCATCCACTGTTTGGGCGTAGGCGACATCCTTGCCTTTCCCGGCGTGCTGGCCGCTCCGGCGGAAGAAGCAGACGATTTAGACGAAACCGTGCTGCAGCTCTTAAACGAAGTGTTGGCTGCCTTCAACCAAGCGCGTAGCCGCGAGGGTGAGCAGCTGCAACAGCACCTGCTGCAGCGTTTGCAACAGATGGAGCAGATTCTGGACGCTTTGGCTGCAGCTTTCCCGCAGTTGCTGCAACAGCATATGGACAAAGTGCGCCAACGGCTGCGCGAAGCCGTGGGCGATGTGGAAAACGACCGCCTGCAGCAAGAGTTTGCCTTGTTTATGCAGAAGGCAGACGTGGACGAAGAATTCAGCCGCCTGCGCACCCACATTGCCGAAGTGCGCCGCATCGTGAGCAGCCAGCCCAAAGGCAGTATCGGCAAGCGCCTGGATTTCCTGATGCAGGAACTCAACCGCGAAGCCAACACGCTGGGCAGCAAATCCATTGCCGCCGAATGCACCCAGGCTTCGGTGGAGCTGAAAGTGCTCATCGAGCAGATGCGTGAGCAGGTGCAGAATATTGAGTGATGTTTGTGCAGACGAAGAAAGGCTACCTGAAATTTTCAGGTAGCCTTTTAGGTTTATACTGCGCCGGAGGCTTCGCTGGCGGTGGGGGTTGCGGAGGCAGCGTGGTTTTTCAGCCAGGCGGCGGTGTCTTTGGCGAGGGTGTCGGTTACGCGTTCGAGCACGGAGCAGGAGCTTTTAAACATGCCGCCCATGCCGCCGAGGGAGCGGCGGGAAAGCTCGGTGGTGGCGGTTTGTTGGCCGTTTTCGTAGTGGGTGAGGCGGATGTGCATGGATTTGTAGTGGCCGGTGAAGGCGCTGCCGTAGCTGCGGGCGTCGGTAATCTGCACTTCGAGACGGTTGGGCTGTCCGGCGAGGCTGTCGGCACCGGTGGCCTGCAGTTCGATGCCGCCGGCTTTGGCTTGCTCGATGATTTTGCGGCTGAAGTTTGCGCCTAAATCGGTGCATTCTTGGCGGATGCGGTCGGCCACTTTGGCTTCGGGGGAGTAGGGGATGGTGTCGGCGATAAAGCTTTGGGCGTAGGTTTGGCCGGCGATGAGGAGGGCGGCGATGGCGGTGAGGCGGCGGAGCATGGGGTGTCCTTGTGGTAGTTGAACGGTGGGGTAAGGAGTTTTAAATTTTCAGGTAGCCTTTGTAGGAAAGGCTACCTGAAAAATCTGCGCTGCTTTACGCATCAATATTTTGCGCAATCAGGGCGTTGGTTTCGATGAACTCGCGGCGGGGTTCGACTTCGTCGCCCATGAGGGTAACGAATACTTTGTCGGCGGCGATGGCGTCTTCGATGCGCACTTTTAAGAGGCGGCGCACTTCCGGATCCATGGTGGTTTCCCACAGCTGTTCGGCGTTCATCTCGCCCAGCCCTTTGTAGCGCTGGATGGCCATGCCTTTTTGCGCACCGGCAAGCAGGATGTTGATGGCCTGTTCGAAGCTGTTTACGGTTTGCGGCTCGGCTTCGCCTTTTTGGAGCAGGGCACCGGGCTCAACCAGGCCTTGGAGCTGTTCGGCGGTGCGGCTGATGGTTTGGTAGGCTTTGCTGTCGATGAATTTTTGGTCGAGATAGGAAACCATCACGTTGCCGTGCAGCTGGCGGGTGATTTTGATGAAATGGCCGCCTTCGTGGCCGTCGAGGCGTTCCAGCGCCACTTCTTCTTTGGCCAGCAGGGAGGAGAGGGCGGCAATGGCGGCATCGGTGCTTTCGGCGCTTTCGAGCGAAATGGGGGCGGTGTCGAGCAGGGCGCGCAGCACGAGGCCGTCGATGATGCGGCTTTCCTGTTCGATGGTGCTGCGGGCGCGGAGGAACTGCTTGGCGGCGCGTTCCAGCTCGGCGCCTTCCAGCGTGCGGCCGCCGGAAACGATTTTGGCTTTGTCCACCGCCAGGCCGAGCAGGAATTCGTCTTTTTCCGTGTCGTCTTTCAGGTAGCGTTCCTGCTTGCCGTATTTGGCTTTATAAAGCGGGGGTTGGGCGATATAGATGTAGCCGCGCTCCACCAGCTCGGGCATTTGACGGTAGAAGAAGGTTAGGAGCAGGGTGCGGATGTGTGCGCCGTCCACGTCGGCATCGGTCATGATGATGATGCGGTGGTAGCGCAGTTTTTCCAAATTGAATTCCTCCTTGCCGATGGAGGTGCCCAGCGCGGTAATCAGCGTGGCCACTTCTTGGCTGGCGAGCATTTTTTCGAAGCGGGCTTTTTCCACGTTGAGGATTTTGCCCTTCAGCGGCAGGATGGCTTGGAATTTGCGGTCGCGGCCTTGTTTGGCAGAACCGCCGGCAGAGTCACCCTCCACCAGATAAAGCTCGGATAAGGCAGGGTCTTTTTCTTGGCAGTCGGCCAATTTACCGGGCAGGCCGAGGCCGTCCATCACGCCTTTGCGGCGGGTGATTTCGCGCGCTTTGCGGGCAGCTTCGCGGGCGCGGGCGGCATCCACGATTTTGCTGCAAATGATTTTGGCATCTTGCGGATTTTCTTCCAAGAATTCGTGCAGCGCCTGGCTGAGCACTTCATTCACCACGGGGGCGATTTCGCTGGAAACCAGTTTGTCTTTAGTTTGGGAGGAGAATTTCGGGTCGGGCAGTTTCACGGAAAGCACGCACACCAATCCTTCACGCATATCGTCGCCGCTGGTATCCACCTTGGCTTTCTTAGCGATTTCGTTGGCTTCGATATATTGGTTGATGGTGCGCGTCATGGCGGCGCGCAGGGCGGTGAGGTGGGTGCCGCCGTCGCGCTGCGGGATGTTGTTGGTGAAGCATTGCACGGATTCTTGGTAGCTGTCGTTCCACTGCATGGCGCATTCCACCGTCATGCCGTCTCTTTCGCCGAGGGTGTAGAAGATTTTGTCGTGCAAGGGTTTTTTGCCACCAGTGGTGTAGCGGACGAAGCCGGCCACGCCGCCGGATTCGGCGAAGTTTTCGTGTTTGCCGTCGCGTTTGTCGAACAGTTCGATTTTCACGCCGTTGTTCAGAAAGGACAATTCACGGATGCGCTTGGCCAGGGTTTCAAATTTGTATTGCACCTCGCCGAAGGTTTCTTCGCTGGCCATGAATTGCACGCGCGTACCGTGTTTGTCGGCCGGGCAATCGGCCACGGCTTTGAGCGGGGCAACGGTTTCGCCGCGGCGAAATTCTACGAAGTGCTCTTTGCCTTCGCGCCAAATGGTGAGTTTCAGCCAGTCGGACAGGGCGTTTACTACGGATACGCCCACGCCGTGCAGACCGCCGGAGACTTTGTAGCTGTTGTTGTCGAACTTGCCGCCTGCGTGCAGGATGGTCATGATCACTTCGGCGGCGGAGCGGCCTTCTTTGGGGTGGATACCGGTGGGAATGCCGCGCCCGTTGTCTTCGATGGTGATGGATTCGTCGGCGTTGATAGACACGGTGATGCTGTCGCAATGGCCGGCCAGCGCTTCGTCGATTGCGTTGTCGAGCACTTCAAACACCATGTGGTGCAGGCCGGAGCCGTCTTGGGTGTCGCCGATATACATGCCGGGGCGTTTGCGCACGGCCTCCAAACCTTCGAGGACTTGGATGCTGTCTGCGCCGTATTCTTGCTGGGTTTGTTCTGTCATGGTTGCTTTGCTGTGATGAGAATGAGTTTGAGGCTACTTGAAAAATTGCGGAGGCTGGCTTGGCTACCAAGGCAGGCTTTTTCCAGTTGTTCGATGGTTTTCGATTGTTGCTTGGCTTGTTTGAAGGTTAGCATGCAAGCGGGCTGTTTGCCTTGATAAAGAATCAGCGTTTCCAGTTGCTTCATTATGTTTTTGGGGTTAATCCAAGCTAAAGTGTTCAGAAGAATGTTCCATTCTAATGTGAGATAAGCCGTCTTCCAATGTTTCGCACACGTCAAAACACAGATGGGGCTATTTTGCCGGTTGTCGGTGGCAAACCTTGCCAGTTTGGGCATCACCCAGCTTTTGCGTTTGAAAATGCCTTCATCTGCGGCTTTGTTTATTGCCGCTATCAGCTCGGATCTCCATTGAAAACTATCGGCAATAATCATTCGGCTGTTGCTGAATGTGCCGCAATGCTCCGCTACGATGTCGTTGTGCCGGATGGTGATGCGGTTGAAACGGATTTCTATGGTAATCATTAGGGAGTGTGCTAAAAGAAAGGGTCTCAGGCTACCTGAAACCTAACGTGCAATTATAACACATCCGCCCTGACCGTTTTTGCCTGAAAAAGAACAGGCTTCCGCTTAGGAAGCCTGGTTTTCATTTCATTGAAGCAGATAGTTTCAGGTAGCCTGTTCTGCCTTTTCGCGGTGCATGGTTTGGATGCCGTGATACAGCATCACGATGATGCTCGCCCAAATCAGGCTGTGGCTCACCATGGCCACCCAGTCCAAGTGCTCTCCCAACACAAACACCGAAAGCAGAAACAGCAGCGCCGGCTCCAGATAGCTCAGCATACCGAACAGCACCACCGGTAAAAGCTCGTTGGCTGTGAGGTTGACCTGCATCGATACTGCGCCGTTGAGTCCCAAGAGCACAGCAAATAAAAGCAAAATCGGCTTAGCCTCGATCATGGCCGGACTGGGTGAATACATCACCAGATACCAAATCACAAAAGGCAGCGCCAAAATCAAATCCAGTAAGAGCCCGAGTAGTGGCGGAACGCCTTGCCAGCGGCGCATGATGTAATAAATCGGGAAGGTGGCGAACACGGCAATGGTTACCCAAGAAAACGTGCCGCTGTTCCAGATTTCCAGTGCCACTGCCGCCGAAGCCAGTAGCACGGCAACCAGCTGCAATCGATCGAGCCGCTCGCGGAACACCATCACCCCGCCCAGCATCATCGCAAGCGGAAACAGGAAGTAGCCCATCGACACATCCACGCCCTTGCCGTTTACCGGCGCCCACATATAAAGCCAAATCTGCCCGATCATAATCGGCGCGGGCAGCAGCACCAGCGCCCAGCGGCGCACATTGCCGCCGATTTCGTGCAGGAATTTGGCCGCATCGTGTTTGGCCGACGTGAGCAGCATAATGGAGAGCGCACAGGCAAACGTGCCCACGATACGCCAGGCAAACACATCCGTGCCGCTCATCGGCCGCATCCACGGGCCAAACATAAACAGCGAGCCGAACAGAATATTGGAGACCACGGCCGCAATAATCCCCTTGGCCATTCTCGACATATACAGCCTTCTAGAATTAAAGATAGTTAACATTATAAGCTTCATCGTGCCGCTTGGCACGTTTTAGCGGTTTTGCTTAAATAACCGTGGGAAAGGAGAAACAGGGCAATGATTTGCCTATTTGTGCCGTGGGTAAAGGCTACCTGAAAAATTCCGGTAATGGTTTGTGTGAAGTTGAGTTAATTAAGATGAAAAGGGTTTTGGGTTGAGTGCTAAGACGATTTTTCAGGTAGCCTTCTGCACACTGAAAGGCTACCTGAAAAAATGTTGGCTGCATTTTTGCCTCTCAGAAACTCGGTCTTGGCTTTAATCAGACATCGATCCACTTTGTTGGGTTGAAGCTCACGCTTTCAGGTAGCCTAAACCGTGCAAACGGTCTAAACTTCTGGCTTTATATACTTCAAGCCCGAATTTTCCCATGCCCGAACTGCCCGAAGTTGAAACCACCCGCCGGGGGATCCAGCCCTATATGCAGGGCAAAACCGTGGCCGAGGTAGTGGTGCGCCAGCCGAAATTGCGTTGGCCAGTGCTGCCGGATTTGGCGCGGCAGCTCTCCGGCAGCCGCATTGTGCATATTCGCCGCCGCGCCAAGTATTTGCTGTTTGAGTTTGCCCACGGCGTGATGCTGCTGCATTTGGGCATGTCGGGCAGCCTACGTGTGTATCCCGACGGCAGCGCGCCATCGCCGGAAAAGCATGATCACCTCGATATCATCACCACCGACCAGACTGTGCTGCGCCTGCGAGACCCGCGCCGTTTCGGCGCAGTGCTATGGTTTGCCGGGGCGGCAGAACAGCATCCGTTGTTGCGGCATTTGGGCCCTGAGCCGCTGCAAGACGAGTTCACTGCAGGCTACCTGAAAAATGCACTCTCACGTCGCAAAAGTGCCATCAAAACCGCGTTGATGGACAATAAAGTTGTGGTGGGCGTGGGCAATATTTATGCCAACGAAGCGCTATTTGCCGCCGGTATCCTGCCCACCCGCTGTGCCGACAGCGTGTCTGCCGAGGAGTGCCGCCGCTTGGTAGTGGAAATCCGCAGCGTGCTGCACCGCGCTCTGGAAGCCGGTGGTAGCAGCCTGCGCGATTTTTTGCACAGCGATGGGCAAAGCGGCTATTTCCAGCAGCAATATAATGTATATGGCCGCGAGGGCGAAGCATGCCGTCAATGCGGCACGCCGATTGCGCGGCAGATTATCGGCCAGCGCAGCAGTTTTTACTGCCCGCAATGCCAGCGTTGAAGCCGTTCAGGTGGCCTTTCTCAATCTAATAATTAGACCAGCACAAATGAGCACGCAATCTACTTCAATTTTCACCCGTCTGTTCCGCGTCCTGCACCTGCTGTGTTGGTTCTTATGCACGATTTACCGGCTGTTCCGCCTGCGCGAATACAACCAGCATAGCAAAGACGTGATGCAGGATTTGGCGCGTAGTATGTTGAAAGTGTTGCATATCCGTGTCGAAGCTAATCCGAACAACCCGCCGTTTCCGCCTGTGTTCCTCGGCGCGGCGAACCATGTGTCCTGGCTCGATCCGATGATCCTGATGGCCATGTATCCCACCGTGTTTATCGCCAAACGCGAAATACGCTCCTGGCCGGTGTTGGGTGCGATGGTAGCGCGCACCGGCGCGGTGTTCATCAACCGCAACAGCCGCAACGATGTGGCGCCGGTAAACAAGGCTATTGTGCGTTCGATGAGTGCGGGGCACAGCGTGTCGTTCTTCCCTGAATCTAAAGCTTCAGACGGCATATCGTTGCTGCCGTTTAAAGCTGCACTGTTTCAATCTGCGCTAGATAGCGGCCTTCCCGCCATGGCCGTGGCGCTGCGCTACTGTGACAGTGACGGCTGCCGCACCACCGCCCCCGCCTATGCTGGCAATATCGGCCTCTTTACAGCCCTGTGGCGTACCGTATCCATGCCCGACATCATCGTCCGTGTCGACTGTTCCATGCCGCTTACCCTGAATGCTGAAGAAGCCGCTGACGCCTCCTCCCGCTTCCTGCTCAAAGATAAGGCCGAAGCTTTTGTGGGCGAGATTGTGAACGGGGAGGATAAGGGCTGATTGCTGTTGAAGGTAATGAAAAAAGGCTACCTGGAAACTATTCTTCAGATAGCCTTTTTGCTTTCAAAGCCGTTGCATTAAACATCAACCCTCTGTCGGTTCGGCCTTGCGCCTGCCGAAGTAGAGGAAGCCGATAAGGCCGCAGGCGATCATGGGGAGGCTGAGCCACTGGCCCATGGAGAAGTTTAAATAGAGCAGGCCGAGGAATTCGTCGGGCTCGCGGGCAAATTCGGCGATAAAGCGGGCGGTGCCGTAGCCGAGCAGGAACAGGCTCACTACCTGGCCGGTTGGGCGTGGTTTTTTGGAAAACCACCACAGCAGCACAAACAGCAAAATGCCTTCCAGGGCAAATTGGTAGAGCTGGGAGGGGTGGCGCGGCAGCATGCCGTATTGCTGGAAAATTGCACCCCACAGCTGCGGCTGTTCGGTGGCCAGTTTTAAGTCTTCGCTATGTGCTTGGGGAAAGCCCATGGCCCAGAAGGCATCCGGCCGGGTGACGCGCCCCCAGAGCTCGCCATTCACAAAGTTGCCGCCCAGGCGCACGGCAGCAAAGCCTAATGGAGTGAGCGGGGCGATGGAGTCGGCCAGCTTGAGCGGGTTGATTTTATGTTTGTAGGCAAACAGGAGGCCGGCAGTTACCACGCCGAGGAAGCCACCGTGAAACGACATGCCGCCCTGCCATACTTTGAAAATTTCCAACGGATTGGCAAAATAGTAGGCGTGCTGGTAAAACAGCACATAGCCCAGCCGCCCTCCCACAATCACGCCGATAATGCCCCAGGTGAGGAAGTCGTCTAGGGTTTGCGTGGTAAACACGCTGTTGCCTTGGCGGATGCGCCGCCGCCCGAGCCACATAAACAGGGCGAAGCCGACGAGGTAGCTGATGGCATACCAGCGGATGGCGAGCGGACCGAGCTGGAGCATAACGGGATTGAAAGCGGGATGGATCAACATAGGAAAATGCGGCTAAAACAAAAGGGCGCATTATAGCGCATCTGGCCATTGGCCGATAACAGGCAGAGGCGTAAAGAAAACCCGGTTTGGGTTGGATTTTGCCGGGTTGTGTTGTGGTTTTGTTGGGAAGTAGGGGGTTCAGGTAGCCTTGGAGGAGGGGAGAGGTTACCTGAAAAGAGCGATTGGGCTTATCAAGCTAAGAGGTCTGCTGTAAACGGAAGTATCTTGTCGTATGGCATGGCTATGCTGATTTTCAGGTAGCCTGTGCCGGGAAGACTACCTGAAAGTTGAAACGCGGCTTTAACTTGCGGCGGGGATTGGGTATGATAGCCCGCTTTGAAAGCGTCGGCGGAGGCCGTGATGGCTGTATTGAAATTCACCAAAATGCACGGGTTGGGCAACGATTTTATGGTTATCGACGGCATCAGCCAGCATTTTGATCCGGCGGCCGCGCCGATTGCCGAATGGGCAGACCGCCACCTGGGCATCGGTTTCGACCAGCTGTTGCTGGTGGAAGCGCCGCTGCTGCCCGAAGCCGAGTTTGGCTACCGTATTTTTAATGCAGACGGCAGCGAGGTGGAGCAGTGCGGCAACGGCGCGCGCTGTTTTGCCCGTTTTGTGCATGCAAAAGGCCTGAGCCAAAACCGCCGCATCAAGGTGGCCACGGCCAAAGGGCTGATTGTGTTGAATTTGCAGGAAAACGGCCTGGTTGCGGTGGATATGGGCGAGCCGCGTTTGGCGGCGGCGGATATTCCGTTTGCGCCCGCGCCGGGCGAGGCTGCCGATGCCTTGTGGCACGAGATTGGTTTGGATGGCGCAAGCGCACGTTTTTCCTGTGTGAATATGGGCAATCCGCATGCTGTGCTGGTGGTGGACGATGTGCACTATGCGCCGGTAGCCGAATGGGGCGCGCGCCTGGAGCGGCATCCGCAGTTTCCCGAGCGGGTGAACGTGGGCTTTATGCAGGTGCTGGATGCGCACCATATCCGGCTGCGTGTGTTTGAGCGCGGCACGGGTGAAACCCAAGCCTGCGGCACGGGCGCGTGTGCGGCAGCGGTGGTCGGCATGCGGGCGGGGCAGTTGGCGCGGCAGGGTTCGGTGTGCGTGAGCCTGCCGGGCGGCGATTTGCAGATTGAGTGGGCGGCGGATAACCATGTGTTGATGTCAGGGCCGGCGGCCACGGTGTTTGAAGGAACGGTAACTTACTGATGAACGAAAAGAAAATATTGGCTTATTTGCAGGAACACCCGGAATTTCTGTTGAACCATGCCGCCGATTTGGGTGTGCGTCCGGCAGAAGGGCGGGTGCAGTCGTTTGCACAGGCGCAATGGCTGGCGCAGCAGAAAAAGGCGGCCAAAATGGCCGGGCAGTTGGCGCAAATCATGCAGGATGCCGACAGCAACCACCAAACGCTGGGCCGGATGCTCGGCTTTGTGCGCCGCTTACTGTCGGCCAATACGCTGTTGCAGGTGTTGCGTGCGGCGGAGGCAGGCTGGCAGGAAGATTTCGCGCTGCCGTCCGGCCGGGTGTGGCTGCTAGCCGAGCCGCCGAAAAAAGGTGCGGTTTCCGGCGCCTACAGGCTACCTGAAAACCATGCCGCCCATGCTGTGTTATCTGCTCTGAAAGAACCGGTGTGCGGCAACCGCATCGCGCCGGCGCTGATGAAGGCGCTGCCGCAGGAGGGTAGGGGGCTGGAGAGCTTCCTGCTGCTGCCCTTGCGCGTGAACGGGCAAACCGTGGCATCGATGGTGGCGGGCGATGCCGATGAAACGCGCTTTGCGCCGGATTTGCCGCTGGATTGGGTGCGCGAGCTGGCTGCCTGCACTGCAGCGGCGTTGGCCAGAGCCGGCGGGTGGTAATGATGGCTTGGCAAAGCCCGACTTTGTGGGCGCTATCGGTGTATATCGCCGTGTTTCTGACTTTGGCGTTCCAGCGGCAGCAGTTTTCCTGGCTGTGGGGCAGCGTGATGCTGTGGCTGGGCTTCGGTATCCTCAGCGCACGGATTATGCCCGGCGTGCTGGGGATTACCCATGTGGCCAACCTTTATCCGGTGTATGGCTATTTTGCGTTGGGCAGCCTGTTTCTGTTTGCCAACGGCTGGCGTTACGATGCGCGGCAGATGGGCTGGCGGCTGGACGGCGGCGGGGTGTTTCTGGCCTATTTCGCCGTGGCTGGTGCGGTGCAGCACATTACGTTTTTGTTTTTGCTGCTGCTGGCGTGCTGGCAGTATCCGCATGGGATGTCGGTGCCGCTGCTCACCGGCCTGATGTCGCTGTATCTGCTCAAACCGCTGCTGTGGATAGCCGGGCAGGCTATGCTGATGCTGCTGATGTGGCTGCACCGGCGTTATTTGAGCCGCGATGATGTGCTGCTGTTCAGCCCCTTGCAGCTTCAGGGCGTGCTACTGATTAGTTTGCTTTTTCAGGTAGCCTGTTTGCTTGCGGGCGAAAAAATCCTGTTGATTGCCCTGTTGCGCGCGCTTTGGATGCTGTTTTATGGATAGGGATTGAGTTAGTCCAAAGTTTGTTCAGAGTGCCGCTGAGAACTCAGATAAAAGAAATCGCAAACCAGTATAACCAACTGATTTGCGACTTTAATTTTGGTGGGTCGTGAGCGGCTCGAACGCTCGACCTACGGATTAAGAGTCCGCTGCTCTACCAACTGAGCTAACGACCCATGTAATGTTGTGTATTGTAAAAATGCTTTAACAGACTGTCAAGCATGGTTGGTATGGCGGGAGAGGAAAGGCTACCTGAAAATTGAAAAATGGTTTTCAGGTAGCCTTTTATTGTGCGAGTAATGCGCCCTGCTTACCTAAGCCACCAGCCAAGCATTTTTGTGCTGATACATCAAATAGTCGACGATTTTCCCGTCTTCGTATGCCAGGCGGGGTTTTTGATCAGGAGTGCTCGGGATGCGTTCGTCTTGGCGCACGAATTCCAATAAATGGGTTTGGCCGTCTTTTTGCATTTTGCAGCTGCAGGGTACAGCGGTGCTCGGCGAGGGAACAATCGGCGATTTCGCAGCCGATGAGCAGGGGTGAGAGTTCGTCCCATTCGGCTCCGTTCAAATTGCCAACCCAACCGCGTGTAGCAGTGTTGCCATATGGTGGCATTTTTACTGCGTGGTTGTCCAGCAGCGTGTTGTATCCCGCGTGCCATGCGGTGTAAACCAAGTATTTATCTGTGTCCAGCAGCAGGCCGAAAAAGCCGGGGCCGCCCATGCCGTAAGTGCCCAGATGGGTGCAGAAGCCAACAATTTTACGCCCGATAGGGGACTTGGCTGCCAAATATTCGGAGCGGCTAAACAGCAGCACATCGCGACCGAAGCGCATGAAGCCGTAAATCATATAGGCGCGGTTGGCCTCGCGGCGCGACAGGCCGACGGCGTAATGCGGCAGCCAGCCTTGCTCGTACCATTGCGGCACTTCTGCTTTGGGCACTACCATGCAACAGCTTTCCACGTTGCCTTGCTGCAGGTCTAAATAGGGGTGGGTTGTCATGTGTTTGATTCCTTATAGCTCAAATCCTTATTCCTTCCTATTGTATTGGCTCGCCTTATCGTACTAGCTGTGCTGTCTGCGGCTCGCCGCCCGGTATGAAGAAATCATTATTTCGGTTATATGCGCTTTCAGGCTACCTGAAAAAAGGTGGGCAACCAATGCCCACCTTTTTGCTGCGGATATTTTAACTTCGTTGAGGCTGACGCTTTCAGGTAGCCTCAACCGGCTTAGGCGTAATCCCGCTCTTCGCCTTTGCCGTCCACATTCCCGGCGCAGCGGGCGCACAGGGTGGGGTGGGCGGCAACGCTGCCTACGCTGTCCACATAGTGCCAGCAGCGTTCGCATTTGGCCTCGGCACTGGGGCGGACTTCGGCAGTGAGTTCGTCGCCTTTTTGCAGCTCGATTTTGGAAACGAGCATGGCGAAGCGCAGTTCGCTGCCGAGTGCTTTCAGGTAGCCATATTGCGGTTCGGGCGCGGTGAGGACGACTTCGGCCTGCAATGAGGAACCAACGGTTTTGTCGGCACGCAGTGGCTCGATGGCGGCGTTTACAACGGCACGGGCTTCGCGGATGTGCGTCCATTTTTCCACGAGCGCGGCTTCGCCGGCGGCGGGGATGGGCGGGAAGTTGTGCAGGGTGTGATAAAGCACGCTGTCTTCTTCACCGCCACCGATGATATCCCACGCTTCTTCGGCGGTGAAGCAGAGGATGGGCGACATCAGGAGCACGAGGCTGCGCGTGATGTGGTAGAGCGCGGTTTGCGCGCTGCGGCGGGCGTGGCCGTCTTTTTTAGTGGTGTAGAGACGGTCTTTCAGGATGTCCAGATAGAACGCGCCGAGGTCTTCGGAGCAGAACTGTACGATGTCCTGCACGGCGAAGTGGAAGGCGTAGCGCGGGTAGTGGCTACCTGAAACTTTTTCCTGCAACTGGCGCGCCAGCACGAGGGCGTAGCGGTCGATTTCCACCATGTCGGCCTGCGGCACGGCGTCTTCAATCGGGTTGAAGTCTTTGAGGTTGGCAAATAGGAAGCTGAGCGTGTTGCGGATGCGGCGGTAGCTTTCGGTTACGCGTTTGAGGATTTCTTTGGAAATCGCCAATTCGCCGCTGTAGTCGGTGGCAGCCGCCCACAGGCGCAGAATGTCGGCGCCGAATTCGTTATACACCTCCTGTGGGGCAACCACGTTACCGATGGATTTGGACATTTTGCGGCCGTTCTGATCGACCACGAAGCCGTGGGTGAGCAGTTGTTTGTAGGGCGCGCGGCCGAGGGTGGCGCAGCCGGTGAGCATGGAGGATTGGAACCAGCCGCGGTGCTGGTCGCTGCCTTCCAGATACAAATCGGCCGGCCAGGCGAGCTCGGGGCGCTGTTTCAGCACGGAGAAGTGGGTGCTGCCTGAATCGAACCACACGTCCATGGTGTCGGGCAGTTTGTCGTATTGTTCGCAGTCTTCGGGCGGCAGCAGCTCGGCTTTATCCAGTTCAAACCAGGCGTTGATGCCTTTTTTCTCGATGAGCAGGGCGACTTTTTCCAACAGCGCGGCGGAATCGGGGTGCAGCTCGCCGGTTTCTTTGTGGGCGAAGAAGGTCATCGGCGTGCCCCAGAAACGCTGGCGGCTCACTACCCAGTCGGGGCGGCCTTCAATCATGGCTTCCAGCCGTGCGCGTCCCCAGGCGGGGAAGAATTCGGTATCGTCCACGGCTTTGAGGGCTTTGTCGCGCAGGGTTTTGCCCTCTGTGCCGGCTTTGTCCATGCCGATGAACCATTGGCCGGTGGCGCGGTAAATCAGCGGGGTTTTGTGCCGCCAGCAGTGGGCGTAGCTGTGTTCGATTTTGCTGTGGGCGAGCAGGCAGTTGTTTTCCTGCAGCCAGGAGATAATCGGCTGGTTGGCTTCCCACACGGTCATGTCTGCCAAGCGCGGGGTATCGGCGGCATAGCGGCCTTGCGCGTTCACAGGGTTGATGAGCTCGATGCCGTATTTGTTGCAGACAAAATAGTCTTCCAAACCATGCGCAGGTGCGGTATGCACGAGGCCGGTACCGGCTTCGGTGGTTACATGGTCGCCGTTTAAAACGGGAATATCGCGTTCGATAAAGGGGTGTTCGGCTTTCAGGTTTTCCAAATCCGCGCCGGTGCATTCGGCGAGGACGGGGCTACCTGAAAAACCATAGCGTTCCAGCGCGGCTTCGGCCAAATCTTTGGCCAGCACCAGTTTGCCGCGCGGCGTGTTGATGAGTTGGTACACAATGTCTGCGCCGGCAGAAATGGCCTGGCTGGCGGGTAGTGTCCACGGGGTGGTGGTCCAAATTACGGCAAACGCTTCGCCTGAGATTTCAGGTAGCCTGAAAGCCTTGGCCAGCGCGGCGTTGTCTTGGAAGCGGTAGGCCACATCAATCGCGGGCGATACTTTGTCTTTGTATTCCACTTCGGCCTCGGCCAGCGATGAGCCGCAGTCCAAGCAGAACTGCACGGGCTTCGCACCGCGATACAGGTAGCCTGCTTTGTAAATTTCGCCCAACGTGCGCACGGTGTCGGCTTCGGTTTGGTAGTCCATGGTCAGATAGGGATCTTCCCAATCGCCAATTACGCCCAAGCGGATAAAGTCTTTTTTCTGCCGCAGAATCTGCTCACCAGCATATTGGCGGCAGAGCTCACGGAACTTGCTGGGCGGCATTTCCTTGCCGTGCAGTTTTTCCACCATCACTTCAATCGGCAGGCCGTGGCAGTCCCAGCCCGGCACATAGGGCGCGTCGAAGCCCGCCAGCGTTTTGCTGCGGATGATGATGTCTTTCAGGATTTTATTGACTGCATGACCGATGTGGATGTCGCCGTTGGCATAGGGCGGGCCGTCGTGCAGGATGAATTTCGGGCGGCCGGCGGCAATTTTGCGCAGCTTCTGATAACGTTTTTCGTCCTGCCACTGCTTCACCCACGCCGGCTCGCGCTTGGCCAGATTGCCGCGCATGGGGAAGGGGGATTCGTAGAGGTTTACGGTTTGGGAGTAGTCGGTCATGGTGGTCTCGGAGTGGTTTGAGTACGGCTGTGCGGCGGGCCGTTTCAGCCTGTCTGCCGTGTCGGAATTAAGTGAAAATACAAGTTACCGATTCTATAAGGATTTGGCACAAAAGGCTACCTGAAAGCGGGTTTCAGCTGAGTAATCCGCTATAAAACGGGCAGCAGTGTTTTCAGCTAGCCTCAGGCGGGAGGGGAGGCTACTTGAAAATAGAGAGCAGGCGATGGTTTTGGTTTGCTATGACTGAAGTGCTTCATTTCATACGGCGTTGGTTCGCCTTGCGTACTTCTGTACTGCCTGTGGCTCACCGCCTTGCGCTGACTTTATTCATTCCAAAATCCGTTTGGCCATTTTGCGATTTAAATTTCAGGTAGCCTCAAGTTGCCGATAACAAACCGCCCCAAGCAATTGTTCGGGGCGGTTGGTTGTTGCCTTGGAAGGCTACCTGAAAGTCCACATTAGCTGCGGTGGGTTTCCACTTGCTGCAGTTGCTGCGGCTCGGGCACGGCAGCCGGGGCGGCTGGGACAACATCGGCGCGGCGCAGACCTTTGGGCTGCTCGGGCTCGGGCTGAGCGGCAGTGAGCGCGGCGGGATCGGTTTGCACCAATACCAAACCCCCCAGGTCGGCGGCAGCGGGTTCAGCTGCGGTTTGTTGCGGCGTGGGTTGTGCCACGGCTGCCACTGCCGTTTCTACAGCTTGGGCTGCAGCAACAATGGAATCATCAGCAGGAGCAACTTCCGGAGCGACTTGAGTTTCGGCAGATGAAGTTTCTACTGCCACGGTTTCTACCACGGCTTCTTCCTGCGCTGTTTCCACAACCGGGCTTGTAACAGCAGCTGGGTTTACAGCTTCAGTAGCTTCCACGGCTTCAGCTGCATTTTCTTCGGCAAACACGAAGGTGGGCGCATCGGCTTCATCGGCCACTTCGGGGATGGTGATGACCAGCGGTTTATCGTTGTCGGCCTCATCAGGCTGCGGCACGGGGGCGGGCGCTTCGGTGTGCAGGCCCAATACCACGTCGGCGGCAGATTTCACCAGCTCGGCTTGCAGCGGAATATCCAGATATTGGATGATTTTCTGTGCAGAGGGGATGTTGCGCTGGCGGCCTCGGCCTTTGCCGTTGCGCTGGCTGCTGTCTTGGCGGCGGTCGCGGCCGGAGCGGCGTTCGTTGCGTTCGCCGCGCTCATTGTTACGCTCGCGCTCGCTTCGTTCGCTACCACGCTCTTGGTTTTCTGCAGAGCTGCCGGTGTCATCAGCAAAACGTTCGGGGATGTCAGCCGCTTGGCTGGCGGCCTGCAGCTTATCGTTTTCAGCCGAGGCTACCTGAACATCGCTGTCTTTGCGTTGGCGGCGGCGTTGGCGCGGATTGGGCTGCTGCTCGGCAGTGGATTTCTCTGCCAGCTGTTGCGGTGTGCGGTTGTCCAAGGTTTCGGCATCGTCGGCATTTTGCTGACGCGGCGGGCGGCTGTTGCCGTTTTGGCCGCGCTGCTGGGTGCGGTTGCGGCGGTTACGGTTTTGCGGGGCTTTGCCGCGATTGCCACCGTTGCGCCCGTTGTTGGTTGCGGGGGCTTCGGCAGGTTTGGTTTCGCCGCCGCCAAACAATTTGGCAAACCAAGCGCCGATGCTGGCCAGCAAGCCGGGTTCGGCAGGCTGCTGCACCACGGGGGCGGGGCTGCTGTGTTTGATGCCTTTTACAGCGGGCTCAGGTTTCACTGGCTTGGCTTGGCAGCCGATTTCCAAGGTTTGGCTGTCGTCTTCTTCGGGGATTTCGACTTGTTTGTAGCTGGGTTCGGCATCGTCATCCACGTCGTCGGGGCGTACGCGGGTGATGTTGTAGTGCGGGTTTTCCAGATGGGTGTTGGGGATCATTAGGATGGACACATCCAGCCGTTCCTCCAGGCCGAACAGCTCGGCGCGTTTTTCGTTGAGCAGGAAGGTGGCCACGTCCACCGGCACTTGGGCGTGCACTTCTTCGGTGTTGTCCTTCATCGCTTCTTCTTGGATGATGCGCAACACGTGCAGGGCGGTGGATTCGATGCCGCGAATCACGCCGGTGCCGGCGCAGCGCGGGCAGGCCACGTGGCTGCTTTCGCCCAGGGAGGGGCGCAGGCGCTGGCGAGAAAGCTCAAGCAGGCCGAAGCGGGAAAGTTTGCCCATCTGCACGCGGGCACGGTCTTTCCGCAACGCGTCGCGCAGGGTGTTTTCCACATCGCGCTGGTGCTTGGGGTTTTCCATGTCGATGAAGTCGATCACGATCAGGCCGCCCAAGTCGCGCAGGCGCATTTGGCGGGCCACTTCTTCGGCAGCTTCCATATTGGTTTGGAAGGCGGTTTCTTCGATATCGGCACCGCGCGTGGAGCGGGCGGAGTTCACGTCTACGGAAACCAGGGCTTCGGTGTGGTCGATCACAATGGCGCCGCCGGAAGGCAGGCTCACGGAGCGCGAGAAGGCGCTTTCGATTTGGTGCTCGATTTGGAAGCGGGAGAAGAGCGGGATATGGTCGTCGTAGTATTTGAGCTTGCCTACGTTGTGCGGCATCACATAGCTCATGAATTCCTGCACTTGGCCGAATACTTCGCGGTTGTCGATGAGGATTTCGCCTATGTCGGATCGGTAGTGGTCGCGGATGGCGCGGATGAGCAGGGAGCTCTCCATGAAGAGGAGGTAGGGGTCTTGGTGGGCGTTGCCGGCTTCTTCGATGGCGCGCCACAGTTGCAATAGGTAGTTGAAATCCCATTGCAGTTCTTCCACGCTGCGGCCGATGCCGGCGGTGCGGGCGATCAGGCTCATGCCGTGCGGCACGTCGAGCTGGCTCATGGCAGCTTTAAGCTCTTGGCGCTCTTCGCCTTCGATACGGCGGGAAATGCCGCCGCCGCGCGGATTGTTCGGCATGAGCACGAGATAGCGGCCGGCCAAGCTGATGAAGGTGGTGAGCGCGGCGCCTTTGTTGCCGCGTTCGTCTTTTTCCACCTGCACGATAACCTGCATGCCTTCCTGCAATACGTCTTGAATGCGGGCGCGGCCGCCGTCGTAGTCTTGGAAGTAGGCGCGGGAAACTTCTTTGAAGGGGAGGAAGCCGTGGCGGTCGGTGCCGTAGTCCACGAAGCAGGCCTCGAGCGAGGGCTCGATGCGGGTGATGATGCCTTTGTAGATATTGCCTTTGCGCTGTTCTTTGCCCAGCGTTTCAATGTCGAGATCGAGCAGGTTTTGCCCGTCTACAATCGCCACGCGCAGCTCTTCGGCCTGGGTGGCGTTAAACAACATACGTTTCATGATATTGCTAACCTTTTGTTTAGTTTGCAATTCCGAAGCGCGTAATTAGTTTGGCCGCTTTGCTGCCGCCGGGGAAGGCTACCTGAAAATAAAGCTTCAACGAAGTTAAAATCGGCAGCCGTTGTTGTGCTGGCCTGAAGCGCGGTGTGCGGCAAACCGCCGTGGCGGTTGGGCAGCCGGCATCGGGCGCGGGCAGAAAACGGTAAAGAAGGTAGTGAAAGAGCGGGGCGGGCATCGCTGCCGCGCCGGCCGCCGGACGGGCGGCTAATTTTGGCAAGCCGCGGCAGGCCGGATGGCGGCCGCTTGCGGCGGGGTATAGCGGATTAATTTTAAAGCAAGGCTGTGTTGGCTGGTTTTGCCGTACTGCTTGGATCGCGGCTCGCCGCTTGGCTTTGTTTCAAACTTAATCCGTTATTAATTCGGTGTTGTGGTCTTCTTTAAGCCCGGCAGCGGGTGCGGCGGCGCGCTGGTCGCATCTTAGGCCGTTTGGGCTGCCGGAGCCGTAAACTCAATTACTATTTCAATCTGCCTGCCAAAATGCGCGGCAGGTAGAGGAAAGCCGTTCGGAATTGTCTTTATTACGATAAAATAAACAGTAAACAATCAACTTGCCAACCCGCGGCACCTTTTGTTTTTCGCTTCGTTGAAGCTTGGCTTTCAGGTAGCCTGGGCACGGTGTCGGCAGGGAGAGGATTATAGAGAAAATGCCGGCAATTAGCAAAAATTCAGTCAATTATTTGAGCGTGGACGAAGCCGCCGCCGGGCAGCGTTTGGATAACTTTCTCATCCGCCTGCTCAAAGGCGTGCCCAAGAGCCATATTCACCGCATCATCCGGGGCGGCGAAGTGCGCGTGAACAAAAAACGTGCCGCTGCCGACAGCCGTTTGGCCGCGGGCGACGAAGTGCGGATTCCGCCGATTCGGCTGGCGCAGAAAACCGGGCCGGCCGAGGCTGCCGTGCCGCCGCGTGAATTTGACATTGTGTTTGAAGACGAGCACCTTTTGGTGGTGGACAAACCTTCCGGCGTGGCCGTACACGGTGGCAGCGGTGTGAGCTTCGGCGTGATCGAACAGCTGCGCCGCGCCCGGCCGCAGGCGCGTTATTTGGAATTGGTGCACCGGCTGGACAAAGATACCAGCGGCCTCTTGGTGGTGGCCAAAAAGCGCAGCGTATTGGTGAAGCTGCACGAAGCCTGGCGCAACGATAAGCCGGAAAAAGTATATTTGGCGCTGGGCATGGGCGCGTGGCCGCAGGATGTGCGGCAGGTGAAACTGCCGCTGTTTAAATACACCGGTGCGGCAGGCGAGAAAATGGTGCGCGTGAGCGAAGAAGGGCAGAGCGCGCACACGCTGTTCCGCGTGCTGGAAACCTTCGGCGGTGCGCCGCTGCACGCGGTGGGGCTTTCTGCCCTGAGCCTGATGGAAGCCACGCTGCGCACCGGCCGCACCCACCAAATCCGCGTGCACATGCAGTCGCAAAACTGCCCGATTGCCGGCGACGAACGCTACGGCGACTACACCGCCAACCGCCGCCTGAAAAAGCTCGGCCTCAAACGCATGTTCCTGCACGCCCACCGTTTGGAGCTCGAACACCCGGCAAGCGGCGAAACGCTGGTGCTCACCACGCCATTGCCGGAAGAGCTGCGGCAGATGCTGGAGGGTTTGCGGCAGGGGCAAGAGGCTACCTGAAAAATCGGAATGCCGGAGACGGAGGGTGAATGATGGAATACGAGCTGCGTATCAGTTTTTTCCGTTGCAGCCTATGGCTGTTGCCGAGAGCGGCGTTTTTTCTCGGGTTCACATTTTTGCTTCTGAGCGGGAGCGATTCGGCGGCACACGATACTTTTGATTATGTGTTGTTGGGGCTGTTTGCCGCAGGGGGGGGCGGGCTGTTTGTGTTGTTGTGGCTGCGCTGCATCACGGGCTTTCGGCCGATTGTGCTGACCCAGCAGGGCGTGGTGCTGCGTTCCGTATGGGGCAGGGAGCGGCTGGTGCGCTGGGCGGATATCGAGGATGTTCGGGAGTACACAATCCGTGCCAACGGCTGGAGCACTGATTTGGCAGCTTTGTGTTTGCGGGGAGACAGCCGGTATGCGCCGTATGATTGCCGCCATGCCGAGAGCAAGAAGCAGGTGTTGCTTCCATACAGCCATGTTATGCGCGGCGGGCATCGGAATGTGCAGTGAGTGCTGCGAAGCGCCCTGGGCCTCTATGGATCGCAGCTTTAGCCGGTGTCGATGTTCGGAAGAGGCTACCTGAAAAAAGTGTGCCCATTATTTCGACTTCGTTTTTCAGGTAGCCTGTTTGCCATTTAGCCAGAAAGGAAAGATATGCAGCAAAACGATAAACAGCCCAAATTCAAAGTTATCCTGCCCGAAGGCTTTTCTTTGGAACGCCCCAAACAGGTTATTACCTAGCCCGCAGAGAGCGGCCGTGCCGATTTGGAGGAAATCATCCGGCAGGAAACGGCGTGCCGCCAAGCCGAGGAGCAAGCTGATGAAATCATGATTAACGCTTTGCTGCACGGCGCAGGGCGCGGATTGAAGTGAGGCTATAGCTGAAATAATTATTTCTTCATACCAGACGGCGAGCCGCAGACAGTACAAGTAGTACGGCCAGGCGAGCCAACGCAGTAGGAAGAAATAAGAATTTTAGCTATACCTGAAAATTCAGGTAGCCCAAACCCCAACACATCAAGGAATGCCCATGAAACCGTATCGAGTATTGATTTTCGACTGGGACGGCACCTTAGCCGATTCCACCGCCCAAATCGTGCAGGGCGTGCAAAACTCTTTTTGCCGCTTCGGCTGGCCGCCGCCCGCCGAGGCCGACATCCGCAACATTATCGGCTTAAGCTTGCACGATGCCTTACACCGCCTGTGCCCGCAGCTGAACCAACAGCAAATCGAAGCCGCCGCCCGCGCCTATCAGCACGAATATTTCCACCGCTGCGAGCAAACCGTTTTGTTCCCCGACGCGGGCAATGCCCTGCAGCGGCTGCAACAGCACTACTGGCTTGCCGTGGCCACCGGCAAAGGCCGGCGCGGGCTCGATGCCGCCCTAGATGAAACCGACACGCGCAGCTTCTTCCTTGCCACCCGCACCGTCGACGAATGCGCCTCCAAGCCCCAGCCGGAAATGGTGCTCTCCATCTGCGACGAACTGGGCGTGCACCCGGCCGAAGCCCTGGTAATCGGCGACACCACCCACGATTTGCACATGGCGCACAACGCCCAGAGCCCCGCCATCGCCCTCACCACCGGTGCCCACACCCCCGCCCAACTGCAAACCGCCCCACATTTGGCCATGCTGGATGGTTTGGCCAGCTTGGCGACTTGGCTGGCAGAATGAAGGCTACCTGAAAGCATAAGCTTCAATGAAGTTAAGATGAGTTTTGCGAGTTTCTGTGAAGCTAAGATTTTTTGCCGTGCAGTGTGGAGTAGAATGGCATATTTTTGATATTACCGCTGTTTGTGGGCGGCAGCAGGCCAGAATTAAGGAGGGGGTGAGTCTGGAAGGGCGGTTGGCCGGATTTGGAGGCCTTGTGTGGCTCTGCTGGCAGTGATGTGCGTTTGGATTGGGACTATCTGGTTTGCGAGACCGGCAGCGATGCCCAAGCGCCAGATAGGGTGCTGGGCGAGCTGACATTCCTCGATTAGGCGCAGGCTGGTAGTTTGCATGGAAATCCTCTATACTGCGCGCACTCCTGTTTTGCGGGTATCGTCTAATGGTAAGGCACCGGCTTCCCAAGCCGACTATGCGGGTTCGATTCCCGTTACCCGCTCCATTTTCTTTCCCATGCTACTTTTCTGGCATGGGATTTTTGTTGGCAGTTTGTTAAGAAATGTTTACAAGTAGGTGGATGGAATGCAGAGGGAGGGCTTTTCGGGCAGGGTGTGTGGGGAGGTGTAGTTAAGGATAGATAAATATTTATTGTTTATATACAAATTATTATTTCGAATAAAGGCTACCTGAAAATAAAATCCGTTTTATTTTCAGGATAAAGTTTGGTAGACTCGGCGCTCTTTTTGCATACATAAATTTACTTTGGAGACCATAATGAGCTTTTTTGCTCAATATGCGCAGTTTTTTATCCAGTTTGCTGTGGTGCTGTTGTGCATCTTAGCCGGTGCCCAGGTGGGCGGCATCGGCTTAGGTGTGTTCGGCGGCATAGGTTTGGCAGTGTTGTCGTTCGGTTTCGGCCTAGAGCCCACCAGCCCGCCGATTGATGTGATGCTGATGATTATGGCGGTCGTGTCGGCAGCGGCAGCCATGCAAGCGGCCGGCGGTTTGGACTATATGATTAAAATCGCCACCCGTGTGCTGCATAAAAACCCGAAATACATCACCTTTATCGCGCCGATGGTTACCTACACCTTCACCGTTTTGGCCGGCACGGGGCATGTGGCCTATTCCGTGCTGCCGGTGATTGCGGAAGTGAGCCGCAAAAACGGTATCCGCCCGGCACGCCCGCTCACCATGGCGGTGATTGCTTCGCAGTTTGCCATTGTGGCCAGCCCGATTGCGGCGGCGGTGGTGGCTTGCGTGAGCTACCTCGAGCCGCAGCATATTACGATGGCAGATGTGCTCAAAGTGAGCGTACCTTCCACCATCATCGGCATCGGTATTGCCTGCGTGTTGGTGAACCGGATGGGTAAGGAATTGAAAGACGACCCAGAATACCAACGCCGCCTGAAAGATCCGGCCTACAGCAAGCTGTATGATACGGAAACTGTTGCTGCTGATGCGCAAGTGAGTAGCAAAGCTAAGATTTCGGTGGGGATTTTCCTGTTTGCCGCTATTTTGGTAGTGCTGCTCGGCGCGATGCCTTCGCTGCGTCCGGTATTTAACGACAAGCCGATGGGTATGGCGCACACCATTGAAATCGTGATGCTTTCTGCTGCTGCGCTGATTATTGTTACCTGCAAACCAGATGGCAACGCGATTACGCAGGGCTCAGTGTTCCATGCCGGTATGCGTGCCGTGATTGCCGTGTTCGGCGTAGCCTGGTTGGGCGATACGCTGATGCACGGGCATTTGGACGAAGTACAGCAGGCGGTGTCTGGCCTGGTGCAGAGTGCGCCGTGGGCGTTTGCCTTTGCGTTGTTTGTGCTCTCTATATTGGTGAACAGCCAGGGTGCCACTGTGGCTACGCTGTTTCCGGTGGCCATTTCGTTGGGCGTGCCCACGCCGGTTATCATCGGCACATTCGTGGCGGTGAATGGCTATTTCTTCATTCCGAACTATGGTCCGATTATTGCCGCCATCGATTTCGACAGCACGGGCACGACGAAAATCGGCAAGGTTATTTTCAACCACAGCTTTATGCTGCCCGGCCTGTTGAGCATGGGTTTCAGCCTGGCCTTCGGCCTGCTGTTTTCCAAGATGTTCTTTGGCTGAACAGTTTGATTGGAATACAAACGCCCGGGCTTTGGTTCGGGTGTTTTGCTTGGGGGAAGGCTATCTGATGTTAGCTTCTCAAGAACTCAAGTAGCTCGTTTGATTTCGTTGGGATTGCTGCTTTCAGGTAGCCTTTATGTAGCATACCGGAGCAGCAAATGGTGGGTGTCAAACCCAACTCTGATATTTGTTGTTATCCACGCCATTACAGGCTACCTGAAATTTTCAGGTAGCCTTTTGTGGTTTGCTGGCCTTGCCGTTATTTGATTGCCATCAGCCTTTGATAGAGCTGGGTCATCAGGCGGCTGGTGTGCGGGTCTTTGGGTAGGATGACGAAGCTGTTGGCCATGGCTTCTTCGCTGGGGAAGATGGATTCGTTGTTGCGGTATGCCTCGGGCATCAGCTCGCGGGCCGGTTTGCTGGCGGGGGCATAGGTCACGAAGCTGCCGTTGGCGGCGGCCACTTTGGGATCAAGGGTGTAGTTGATGTATTTGAGGGCGTTGGCGGGGTGGTGTGCGTCTTTGGGAATCATCAGGGAGTCGATCCACACCGCCAGGCCGTTTTGGGGCACGAGCACTTGGATGTCGATGCCGTTGCCGGCTTCGATGGCCCGGTTGCGGGCGATGTTCAAATCGCCGCCGTAGCCCACGGCTACGCACAGGTTGCCGGCGGCGAGGTCGTTGATATAGGTGGAGGCGGTGAAGATGCGGATGTCTTTGCGTACGGCGCGCATCATATCGGTGGCCGCTTGCAGGTCTTCAGGCTTGGTGCTGTTGGGGTCTTTGCCTAAGTAGTTGAGTGCCAAGGGGTATTGCTCAAGCGGGCTGTCGAAATAGGAAATGCCGCAGGATTTGAGCTTGGCGGTGTATTCGGGATTGAACACCAAATCCCACACGTTTTCGGGCATGGGTTTGCCGCCCAAGGCTTTTTGCACCATTTGGGTGTTGATGGCCAGCGTGTTGATGCCCCAGAAATAGGGCACAGCGTATTTGTTGCCGGGATCCACCTGCTCCATCAGTTTGAGCAGCTGCGGGTCAAGGTTGCTGTAGTTGGGGATTTGGCTTTTGTCGATGGGCTGGTAGGCACCGGCTTGGATTTGACGGCCTACGTTGGAAATGGAGGGCACCACCAAATCGTAGCCGCTGCTGCCGCTGAGCATTTTGGCTTCGAGGGTTTCGTTGTTGTCGTAGTAGGCGGAGCGGACGGTGATGCCGGTTTTCTCGGTGAAGGCGGTGAGGGTGGCGGGGTCGACATAATCCGCCCAGTTGTAGAGGTTGAGCAGGTTGGCGTTGTTGCCTTCAGGGGCGGAGGCTTCGCTTTTGGCTTGGCCGCCGCAGGCAGCAAGCAGGCCGGCGCAAATGGCGAGCAGGAGCAGTTTTTTCATCGTTATTCCTTGGTGGGCGGGGTAAGGAGGGGTAAGTAGGCGCAAGTATAGTGAATTAAAATAAGAATGCTACCGTGTTGGCTCGCCTTGCCGTATTGCTCATGCTGTCTGCGGCTCGCCGCCTTGTCCCATTCTTATTTTAATCCACTATATGGTTTTTCTATTATAGCCAAACGCTTTGCTCCTTCATACCGCGGGCTAGGGAAACGGCGTGGCGGCGTGGTTGGGGCAGCTGTGCTGTGTGGCAAGTATTTTTCAATATTGCCAACAAATTGGCACTTTGTCTGCACTAAATTAACGCAGCGGCATTTTCTGCCTGCTTTTCAGGTATCCTTCCGGCTATGGAAAAAGCACATGTTATAGGGTATCATGCCACCTGTTACAACATAACATTCAGCACACACTATGCACTCTTGGTTACTTCGCGGCGCCGGCAGCCGCCTGCTTTTGGCCGTATCGCTTATTGCCCTGATGCTGGGCGTGTTTGCCTGGACGGGCGCCGCACTATGAGCATCGTGTTCGACAACCTCACCGTGAGCTACCGCCGCCATCCCGCCGTGCACCACATTTGCGGCGAATTTGCGTCCGGCAGCATGTGGGCGGTATTCGGGCCTAATGGCGCGGGCAAATCCACCCTGCTCAAAGCCATCATGGGGCTGTTGAAAACCAGCACCGGCAGCGTGCAATGGCAAGGCATCGCCCGCCGCGATATCGCCTATCTGCCCCAGCAATCCGATATCGACCGCAGCCAGCCCATTTCCGTATATGAGCTGGCCGCCATGGGTTTGTGGTATGAAATCGGCTTTTTCGGCGGCACCAAACCCGAACAGCGCGAACGGGTGCACGCCGCGCTCGAGCGCGTTGGCATGGCCGATTTTGCCCACCGGAGCATCGGCCAGCTTTCCAACGGCCAATTCCAGCGCGTGCTGTTTGCCCGCATGCTGGTGCAAGATGCCAAATTCTTGCTGCTGGACGAGCCCTTCAACGCCGTGGACGCGCGCACCACGTATGAATTGTTGGAAGTATTGCGCCAATGTCACCAAAACGAAGGCCGTGCCGTGATTGCCGTGTTGCACGATTATGAGCAGGTGCGCGCCTATTTCCCCCACACCTTCCTGATTGCCCGCGAAAAAATCGCCAGTGGCGCCACTGCGGACGTGCTCACCGAAGGTTACCTGAAACAGGCTGCCGAAACCATGCACCGTACCGAACCGCGCGAATGGTGCGCCGCTTGAGTTTTCAGGTAGCCTGAATGCCATGTTTGCCGCCACCGTTGTTTTCTTCCGAAACCGCAGCGAAGATTTTTCTACCGGAGCGTTCCCGCAGCGCATCCGCAGCCGCACACACTTCCCCGCCGAAGGCTACCGCCCGCACTTTGCGCCCAAAGGCAGCCGCGAAATGCTCGGCATCGTGTTTGCCACGTTTGAGCACACCCGATTCGACGAGCCGCTGCAAGCCGGGCTGGATTACCTCTACCCCGACCGCGTGGATTATTCCGCCCTACGCCCCGGCACGGAATTTTGGATTATGGAAGGCGGCACCGCAGTGGGCGAAGGCGTAATCATTGCCAACGGCCATCCGTCTGCCCAACAGGCTACCTGAAAGCCGGGCTGGAAATATTGCGTACCGCACATCGAAAATATAAAAAGGTATAAAAATGAAACAAATGTTTGGCATCATTGATAACCACCTGTTGGATTTTGAAACTGCCGAAAACCCAAACTGGCATTTCGTTTCCAATATCGATGAAATGAAAACCTATCTCTACAGCCAAACAGAAGTGGAAACCTGCTGGCTGGATTTACGGGAAAACTGCTCGCTCATCTTCAAACTGACAGATGAAAAATTTCGTGATTATTGGGATAAAGAGATTGTGCCCGTTATCCAATCCCGACTGGAAGAAGTCGGATATGCCGACTATCTGAACGACATCGAAGCAGACCTGCTCAACTGTTACTTGAATATCAAGCATATACAAAAACATCCGCTTTGGAATGCCGTTTTCAAAGCCTATAAAAAAGGCGTTTTCCCTTGCGGCTGGCTGGGCGATTATCCGGAGGGGAAACTTGTTGTGTTTCACCCTTATGGCAAATAGCCTGCCGATATGGCTGAAATCAGTATTTTAGCTATCAACCCAAATCCAAAAGACCACCCGAAACACGATAAAAGCACACACCATGACCCTCTCCCAGCTCCTGATCGAACCCTTTGCCGACGATTTTATGCGCTATGCCCTTGCCTCCGTGCTGTTTCTGGCCGTGGGCGCGGCGCCGGTGGGCGTGTTTTTGGTGATGCGGCGCATGAGCCTGGTGGGCGATGCGCTCGGCCACGCAGTGCTGCCCGGCGCGGCGGCGGGCTATATCGCCGCCGGTTCGCTCAGCCTGCCCGCCATGAGCTTGGGCGGTTTTGCCGCCGGGCTGGCGATGGCGCTGTTGGCCGGCTTGGTGAGCCGCCACACCAATTTGAAGGAAGACGCGAATTTTGCCGCGTTTTATCTGGCCAGCCTGGCCTTGGGCGTGGTGCTGGTGAGCAGCTACGGCAGCAATGTGGATTTGCTGCATTTGCTGTTCGGTTCGGTGCTGGCGGTGGATACGCCTTCGCTGATTTTGGTGCTGTGCGTGAGCGCGGTATCGGTGTTGACGCTGGCGCTGATCTACCGCCCGCTGATGCTGGAGAGCATCGATCCGCTGTTTCTGCGCGCGGTGAACGGGCGCGGCGGGCTGTGGCATGTGCTGTTTTTGATGCTGGTGGTGCTGAATTTGGTGGCCGGTTTTCAGGCTATCGGCACGCTGATGTCGGTGGGCGTGATGATGCTGCCGGCGATTACCGCGCGGCTGTGGTCGCGTAGCATGGGCGGGCTGATTGCGCTCGCGGTGCTGATTGCGCTCGCCTGCAGTTTCTGTGGCCTGCTGTTTTCTTACCATGTGGATATCCCCTCCGGCCCGGCGATTATTTTGTGCCTGGGCGGCGTGTATGCCGTGTCGCTGTTTATCGGGCGCGAGGGCGGGATGCTGCCAAAATGGTGGCGCGGCAGGCATTTGCGGACGTAGCGGCCGGTAGCTTGAAGGCTACCTGAAAATGCTCTGCGAAACTAAACCCTTAGTTCAGATAGTTTTAGCAGCGATATTTTGGATTTCGAGACAAATTATTTTTCAGGTAGCCCCACCCTCTCCCACTTTGTTCGCTTTTGCGCCTCATGCCGGCGCGGGGCACTTTTTTTCTTTGCTTCGCCAAAGAAAGAAAGCAAAGAAAGGCGACTGCGGGCACAGGTTTGGCTTTGCCAAACTTCCCTCACTTCGCACGATTTTTCGGGCGGGCTCGCAACTTGCGGCTGCGCCGCTTCGGGCATGCAAGCCCTTATTCCCCAAAAAACCGCGCTCCGTTCGGCTGTGCCAGCAGGGGCGCTGCATTGTACGTTTGTGGTGAATTTTCTGTTTTGAAATTCGCACATTAGTAAAAAGGCTACCTGAAATCTTTCAGGTAGCCTCACGGACGAGTCGGAAGACTCATATGACAACCAAACATAAGGAGTAAAAGATGAAATTGAAACATTGGAAACTCGGCCTGATTGCCGCGCTGTTTTCCGGCAGCCTGTATGCCGCGCCGTTGGAAGTGGTGTCAAGCTTCAGCATTTTGGGTGACGTAGCCAAGCAGGTGGGCGGCGAGCGCGTGAACGTGAGTAACCTGGTCGGCCCCGACCAAGACGCGCATGCCTACAACCTCACCAGCCGCGATATGCAGCGCATCCGCAATGCCAAGCTCGTGCTGGTGAACGGCTTGGGTTTTGAGCAGGCTGCGGTGATGCGCGGCATTCGTCAAAGCGGCGTGCCGTTTGCCGAGGCCACCAAAAACATCCAGCCGATGAAGGCCGAAGACCACGATGAGCACGATCACGACCATGACCACGGCCACCATCATCACGGCGAATTTGACCCGCACGTGTGGAACGACCCGGTGCTGATGAAAACCTACGCCCAAAACGTGGCCGACGCGCTGATTAAAGTCGATCCGCAAGGCCGCGCTTATTATCAGCAGCGCCTCAGCGGCTACCAAGCCCGCCTCGATACCATGCACCAATGGGCGCAAACCCAATTTAACAGCGTGCCGCAGGCACGGCGCAAAGTGCTCACTGGGCACGATGCCTTCAACTACATGGGCAAACGCTACCGCATCGAATTCATCGCCCCGCAAGGCGTGAGCACCGAAGCCGAGCCTTCCGCCCGCCAGGTTTCCGCCCTAATCCGCCAAATCCGCAGCCAGGGCATCCGCGCCGCGTTTAGCGAAAACATCAAAGATTCGCGCATGGTGGAACGCATTTCGCGCGAAACCGGCATCCGCGTAAACGGCAAGCTCTATTCCGACGCCCTGAGCCGTGGCGCCCCCGCCGCCACTTATGAGCAGATGTTCCGCTACAACGTGAACGCGCTAGTGAATGCGATGAAGCAGTAATGATTTGAAACGGCATAGTCAAGGCTACCTGAAAACCGATTTTCTGGTTTTCAGGTAGCCTTTTGTGATGGTGGAAACAAAGCAGTATGGCATCAGCTTATGATCAAACTAGCCGCTTACGTTTAAATGGGCATCGTACGGTTCGGAATGTTCCGCCACGATTTGCTGCAAATCGCGCATCAGGCGGTCGATGGTTTGGGCATATGTAACGGCATCGAGCCGGGAGAGCAGGTCTAACTCATCGAAACACGCAATGATATTCTACAATTTTGGCGGGCAGTAGGGCAGGATTTCATCATAATTTTGCGGCATGCGTAATGTCCAAATGCCTGCTTCCGGCGAAATGGTACCCGATTTGATGGCGCTCAATAAACCGAGCGCCAAGAAGGCGATATAGAGCGTGGGATTGGGGGTGCGGATATGCAGGGTCGGCATGATGATTGGAGAATTTGGCGAGACGCAGCAAGCAGTCAGGCGATTAGTTTGGCACCATCATAGCCAAATTAGTGCGCCGAATAAAGTTTCAGGTAGCCTGCATGGTGTGGCAGGCTGCCTGAAACTTTCTTTGCCATTTACTGCCCGGCTTCCGGCCTCAGCTGGCTTTTGTGCACATAGCCGTAATAAGCTGAGGTGACTATTCCCCATCTGCCGATTACGCCCACGAAATGCCAGTTTCCTTTACGCTTGGCGGGGAATTCGATCACTCTTGTGCCGTTGGCGAAACGCCCCACCATACCGGAACAGTTGCCGGCTTTCCGGCGTATATTGGCCGAGCCGTCGGCGCTGTGCACGATATAAACGTGACGCAGGCTAACCTGGCTTTGGTGCACATAGCCGTTGATGATACGCCGCTCCTCCGACTGGTTCGGTCGCAAGGCCAGCCGCACGCGGTACCACGCGCCACTTTTGCCGAGGATGGCGGCTTCGCCTTGATTGTCGCAAACGGTAAGGATGGCGGCTCGGGTGTTGGGACGGGCACGGATGTTTACTCTCTTGCCGCCGTCGGTAACCAAATAGGTAGTGGGTTCGGCTTCGTCGGTTGCTACGGAGGACAGGCCGCAGCTATCGGGGGCAACATGGGCGGCGGCAGTGGTGGATAGCACCAACAGCACGGCGGCAAGGGCAGAGGTGCGGGTATGCAGTGATGAAAGCATGAGCGTGCTCCTGAGATAGGGTAGGAAGTTTGTGGCGGTGGTGCTTGCCGCCATTATATCCAACATTGCGCCGGATAAAGTTTCAGGTAGCCTGCATGGTATGGCAGGCTACCTGAAAAGTTTTACTGCTTAGCGCCCGGCTTTCGGCCTCAACTGGCTTTGGTGCACATAGCCATAGGTATCGCTGTCGCTGCCGTGCACGCTCACATAGTGCCAGTCACCTTTGCGATTGGCGGGGTGTTCGATCACGGTGGTGCCGTTGGGGATGCGTTGCTGTATTTCGGCACGGCGGTTGGCATTCAGGCGCAGGTTGGCCGAGCCGTCGGCGCTGTGCACGATATAAACGTGACGCAGGCTAACCTGGCTTTGGTGCACATAGCCGTTGATGATGCGCCGTTCTGCTGGCTGGTTCGGTCGTAAGGCCAGCCGCACGCGGTACCACGCGCCACTTTTGCCGAGGATGGCGGCTTCGCCTTGATTGTCGCAAACGGCAAGGATGGTGGCTCGGGTGTTGGGCTGTGCGCGGATATTAACTTCTTCGCTGTTGTGGTTGGTGGCCAGATAGCTGGCAGGTGTCGCACTGTCGGGCAGGCCACAGCTATCGGGGGCAACATGGGCGGCGGCAGTGGCGGATAGCGCCAACAGCATAGTGGCAAGGATGGTGGTTCGGGTATGCAGTGATGAAAGCATGGGCTTGCTCCTGAGTTGGGTTGATTGGAGGAAATTCGTTACGGTTTCACCTGCCGCCATCATATCTAAATTGCTGTGCCAGATAAAGTTTCAAGTAGCCTGCGTGGTGTAGTAGGCTATCTGAAAGTTCGTGTTTCAATATAAGTTAAAACGGTCAAAGGCAGTATTTTTTCTAGGCAGCCTCTCGGCTGGGGTTTATTTTAGCTGAATCAGGTAGATTTGTTGCAAGTGCCGCTTGGAAAGGAGAGAGGACATTTATTTTTTATTCTATTCCGTATTTAGCAATTTTATTTCACGAACATTGTTTTCAGTATGATTCCAAACTGTTTTTAGGCAGGCTGAAACACAAATCGGGCGAATCTATGCCCTTTTAAAATAGGTATTGCTGATGCCGAGATTGCCTTGCCGGGCGGGAAATGGTAGTTTGGCAGCCTATTTACAAAATTTGTAGCACAAACTGCCAAGTTGAAGCGGGAGGAGATGGAAGTGAACGAAACAAAAGAAGCCTTATTGGAAATGCAACCGCGCGAGGCGGCGGTGATAGCCGCGCTGGCGGTGGCCGTGATGGGCATTACCATGATTCATTTCGGCTGGGTGCCGCATTTGTCCGTGATTCTGGTGCTGTGCGGGCTGCTCGGCTTCGGCAAAGCCAAGGGGCTGGATTTTGGCCGTATGCAGCTGAGCATGGCGCGTGGCGTGCTCTCCGGCATCGGCGCGATTTATCTCTTCTTCTTTATTGGCTTGCTGGTATCGGCGCTGATGGTGTCCGGCGCGATTCCCACGCTGATGTATTACGGCTTCGAGCTGATTTCGCCGCAGTTTTTCTACCTTTCTGCCTTCGTGCTCACTTCGATGGTGGGGGTGGCCATCGGCAGCAGCCTCACCACTTGTGCCACCCTGGGCGTGGCCTTTATTGGCATGGGCAGCGCGTTGGGTGCTAATCCGGCTGTGGTGGCCGGGGCGGTGGTGTCCGGCGCGTTTTTCGGCGACAAAATGTCGCCCATTTCCGACACCACCAGCATTGCCGCCTCCATTGTGGGCATCGATTTGTTCGATCACATCCGCAATATGATGTACACCACCATCCCCGCCTGGCTGCTTACCGCGCTGTTGCTTTGGCTGCTCTCCGGCCATACCGCTGCCGCTGATTTAAGCAGCGTGGCCGCCTTCCAAACCCAGCTGCAGGCCAGTGGCTTAGTGCACGGCTACGCCCTATTGCCCTTTGTCGTGCTGATCGTTTTGGCCATGCGCCGCGTGAACGCTATTTACACCATCATCATCACCATCGCCGTTTCCCTCGTGCTCACCTACCTGCACAGCAGCCCCAGCGTCGAACAGCTCGGCGGCTACTTCTTCAACGGCTACGCTCCGCCAGAAGGCACCGATTTGGGCAATGTGGCCAAGCTGATTTCGCGCGGCGGCATCGGCAGCATGTTTTTCACCCAAACCATCGTTATCCTCGCCCTCAGCCTCGGCGGCCTGCTCAACGCTCTGGGCATCCTGCCCGCGCTGCTCTCTGGCATCGGCCATATGCTGGTCAACGCCGGTCGTGCCACCTTCACCGTGGCCGCCACTTCGCTGGGCGTAAACGTACTCATCGGCGAGCAATACCTCAGCCTGCTTCTGGCCGGCAACACCTTCAAGCCTATCTACGAGCGGCTCGGCCTGCATCCGCGCAACATCGCCCGCACCGTGGAAGACGCAGGCACGGTAACCAACCCGCTCGTGCCCTGGAGCGTGTGCGGCGTGTTTATCCACCATGCCCTCGGCGTGCCCGTGATCGATTATCTGCCCTATGCCTTCTTCTGCTACCTCAGCCTACTGCTCACCCTAGTGTTCGGCTTCACCGGGCTCACTTTGAGCAAGAACGAGGCAGCATAAACGGCACGACACTACAGATTGGAAAAGGCTACCTGAAAAGTGCAAGGCGGGTTTCTGCTTCGCAGAAGCTGACACTTTCAGGTAGCCTTATATTACATATTACGCCCTGACAACAGGGGCAAGCAGTAAATTCTTTTGTTTTGGTTGGCACGTACAGGGGGATGCCGATATCCAGCCGGCGGCTGAGGAGGCGCTGCAATAAAGGGAGGGTGATTTGAGTCGGCGTGGCAATGCCGATCTACGGCGATATAAAAGGCTACCTGAAAACGCAGCGCAGCGGAGTTTCTGCGCGGCTAAAGTTTCAGGTAGCCTTTGTTTATTCTATTTGCTTAGGTAGCAGTTTACTGTTGCGGCTGGGTGCGCTCTTTTTCTTCGGTAACGAAGCCGACTTTGCTCAGGCCGGCGTCGCGTACGGCGCTGAGGGCTTTTTCCACGTAGTCGAATTGGGCGTTTTTATCGGCGGCGATGGCAATCACTTGGTCGGGATTGGTTTTGGCCAGCTGTTGCAGCTGGCTTTCCAAGGCCTGCAGGGTAATCGGCTCGCCTTCGGCTAAGTGGTAGCTGCCGTCGGCGGAAATAGAAATGCGCAGCGGGTCTTTGGGCTGGGCGGCGTTTTCCGCCACTTGTTTGGCCGAGGCGGTGGGCAGTTCCAGCGGGATAGAGTGGGTCATCACCGGCATGGTAATCATGAATACAATCAGCAGCACGAGCATCACGTCTACCAGCGGGGTAACGTTGATGTCGGCCATAGGCGAATCGTCGCCGCTGTTCATCGAACCGAAAGCCATACTTTTACTCCTTATTGTTCATAATTTTAACGTGCAAATCGTAGGCGTAGGCATCCATATCCTGCACCACCTGTTTGTTGCCGAACACAATGAAGTTGTAGGCCAGCACGGCGGGGATGGCGGCAAACAGGCCGATGGCGGTGGCCACCAGCGCTTCGCCGATGGGGCCGGCCACGGTAGCGATGTTTACCTGGCCTTGCAGGCTGATGTTTTCCAGCGCGTGGTAAATGCCCCATACCGTGCCGAACAGGCCGATAAACGGAGCAGTGGCGCCTACGGAGGCGAGAATGGTAAGGCCTCCGTTGAGGCCGCGTTTGGCAATGTTCATTTTATGGCGGATGTGCTGCACCAAATAGTCGCCCAAAGGGATGCTGGTGAGCTGGCTGGCGGGGTTGGCGCGATAATGGCGCGCGGCTTGAATGGCAGATTCGGTGAGGTCGGCCAGTGGGGAGGGATGGGCTTTGGCCAGGCGCAGCATATCATCGAGCGAGGCCACGGTGGCTACGGACTCAATCGTGCCCCGATTGGCGTGGCGCACTTGGTGCAGGCGGATGCTGCGCATGATGATAATCCACCAGGTAAGGACGCTCATCAGCACCAGCAGTATAAATACGGTAATCAATACAATGTCGCCCTGGGCGAAAACATGTCCTAAATTCATGATATTCCTAATGTTAATGATGAAATTGGATAATTGGTTTAGTTTGGGGCTTTAAGGGGCTTTAAACCGCAGGGTAAAAGTATAGCTTTGGCGTACAGGCTGGCCGTTACGTTTGGCTGGAACGAAGGTATAGCTCTGACGCACGGTGTCGGCTGCCGATCTGCCGAACAGCGGATGAGAGGCGGAAACGATTTCCACGCTGGAAGGCTTGCCATTGGCTTCCACCATCACGCGCAGTTTTACCGTGCCACTGATGCCATCTTCTTCTAATTGCTTCGGATAGGGCGGTTTCGGGTTATTCAGGTAGCCACCAAGGTGGGTGGGTGCGCTGTCGCCACCACCTCCTTGGCCGGTACCGGAGCCATTGCCCGTACCACGCCCGCTGCCGTGGCCGCCGCCTTCGCCAGAGCCAGAACCGGGGCCGCGTCCGCTGCCTTCGCCGGAGCCGACACCGGTGCCTTTGCCGCCACCGCTGCCACCGCCTTCTCCGGCGGAAGGCGTGCCTTTGCCACCACCGCCACCTGCGTTGGCGCCATAGCCTGTGTTCGGGTTGGTAGGGGCAATCGGCCGTTCAGGCTGCGCCTGCGGCACGGGTTCGGGGTGGGGTTGCGCTTGCGGCTTGGGCTCGGGTTTTGGTTCGACAGGTTTGGGCTGAACGATATCGGCGGGTTTGTCTTGCCGTTCCACCGGTTTGATTTGCGCGCGCTGCTCTGGAACAGGTTTGGCCGGCTGCGGCTTGGACTGCTCGGGTTTGGGCGCTTCGGGCGGGGTTTGCTCCAGTGGCCCGGCGGGCTGCTCGTCTTCAGATATGGTGTTGCCACCCGTACCGCCGCCACCCCCGCCGCCGCCGATCTCGCCGAGATCAACAAAGCTCAGCCCGGGCGGTTCAGCCGGCAGTTCCGGCGGCTTAATCGAGATCAGCAGCCAATACAGCAGGGCATGAGCGGCAATCACGAATAAGAGCGCGGCCGGGGATAAAAGACGGTTTTCGGTTTGCATAATAGGGCGGCATATTAGTGCGAACTATTTCTGTTTGCAAGGAGTTTCTATTTGATTGTTTAAGTGGCAGGTATTTTCGCCAAAAAGCGTGTTTCAGTAGAGGGTGACGTGGAAGTGTGGATGACTTAGTCTTTTATCGCTAAAGCACTTCACTTTACTATTGAGTTGGCTCGCCTTGCTTCACTCCTGTATTGTCTGCGGCTCGCTGCTTGGTATGAAAAAATAATTGCTTTAGCTATAGATTGGAGACTGCCTAAAATTTCAGGTAGCCTTTGTGGTGCCTGTTTTTTAATCAGCTAAAACTGGCTATATTGGTATAACTATCTGTTTGATAATCTAAAATATAATATATAAGCAATAAACTTGCTATTTAATCTTTTATATAGCATAAAATGCTATAAATATAGAAAACAACAATCAACAGTGTCTGCATGCTGGCTGATTCGGGCAGGAAAACTGCGTAATGCGGCAGCGGCGCAGTTTTGGCAGCGGTTTGGATGTTTATTTTTGTTAAAATCGCTCTATTCTGAATAGTTTTGGATTATTGCAGTTTTATGAAATCTCCTGCTTCCTGGTCGTCTAAAATCGGCTTTATCTTATCTGCCGCCGGCTCTGCCATCGGCTTGGGCGCAATTTGGAAATTCCCCTACACCGCCGGCACCAACGGCGGTGCGGTGTTTGTGCTGATGTTTTTGATTTTCACCGTATTGGTGGCCTTGCCGGTGCAGCTGGCCGAGTTTTATATAGGCCGCAAGAGCGGCAAAAACGCGGTGGATGCGTTTAAAACGCTCGCGCCAAATAGCCTGTGGCCGTGGATCGGGCGCATGGGTGTGTTTGCCTGCTTTGTTTTGCTGTCGTTCTACAGCGTGGTGGGTGGCTGGGTGTTGAATTATGTGGTGCACGCATTCGATGGCAGCATTCATCCGAATGCGGATTTCAACGCGTTGTTCGGCAGTACGATTTCCAGCCCGGCAGGCTCAATCGTCTATCAGGGGTTGTTTATGCTGATGACGGTGTGTGTGGTGAAAAGCGGCATTGCGGCGGGGATCGAACGGGCGAACAAATACATGATGCCCGCGCTGTTTGTGTTGCTGCTATTGCTGGCGGTGCGTTCGCTCACGCTGGATGGCGCGATGGCGGGCATCTCCTTCCTGCTCAAGCCTGATTGGTCGCACTTCACGCCGCAAACCATGCTCACCGCACTGGGGCAGGCCTTTTTCGCGTTGAGCTTGGGCGTATCCACCATGATTACGTATGCCGCCTATCTAGATAAAAAACAGGATTTGTTCCGTTCGGGCAACAGCATTATGTGGATGAATCTGCTGGTGTCTTTATTGGCGGGCTTGGTGATTTTCCCCGCCGTGTTCGCCCTCAATTTTGAGCCGGGGCAGGGGCCGGGGCTGATTTTCGTGGTGCTGCCTGCCGTGTTTATGAAGCTGCCGCTGGGGCAAATTCTGTTTGCCGTGTTTATGCTGCTGGTGGTATTTGCCACGCTCACTTCCGCCTTCTCCATGCTGGAAACCGTGATTGCCGCCGCCATCCGCGAAGACGAAAGCAAACGCAGCAAAACTACTTGGCTGATCGGCACAGCGATTTTTATTGTTGGCATTCCCTCCGCGCTCTCGTTCGGCGTGCTCTCCGAATGGAAGCTGTTCGGCAAAACGCTGTTTGACCTGTGGGACTACATGATTACCGCACTGATTATGCCGATCAGCTCACTTTTGGTGGCGGTGTTTGTGGGCTGGATACAGCAGAAGAGCGATGTGTTCGAACACATGCGCGAAGGCAGCAGCGTGCCGCAAGCCGTGATTGCGCTGTGGTTCAATGCGCTGCGTTTCCTCGCGCCGGTGGCGATTTTGCTGGTGTTTGCCAATACGTTGGGTTGGATTTAACGGCTTTCAGGTAGCCTTATGGAGGGATTCTTAATAACTGAAAGCAAATTGGCGAGCCTTAGTCGCTGCGGGATGCAGTAGGGTAAAGCGATGCCGTGGCAACGATAGAGCTTTCTCTCAATATAAGCGGTAAAAAGGCTACCTGAAATTTCAGGTAGCTTTTTTAGTGCCCATATTATCGGGATTGCTCAAATTGCTTTTGTGCCCAGCGTTGGCGGTTGTCGGGGGTGTCGGCGGATTGGGCTTGCCCCTGTCGCCAGTTGCGGTAGGCTTCGGCATTGAAGGCGATCACCCGACCACCCATGGCGGCTACTTCGCCGGCCACGCTTTGGCTGATGCGCCAAGAGGCCAGGTCGGGGCAGGCGTTTGGTTCGGGATACCACAACACCACCACGGCATTGCCGCCCTGCATTTGGGCTTCGATTTGTTCGGCATACTGGTCGATGGCTTGGTATTTCTGGTTGAGGCGGGTTTCTACGGCGCGAACCACGTGTAGGGGGATGGGGGCGGCACCGTTTTCCCATTGTGCCCATTCTTCGGCAGAGGCGCCGTGGGGGAAATCAACATTGGCGGCAAGAGCTTGGCCGGCTTCGGCTTGGGTGAGGCCGAGATTGCGGCGCAGGGCTTTGAGTTCGATGGGGAACATGGTTTTCCTTTTGGGTTGGTTATTTAACTTGTGCGGCCAAGTGTTCTATTGCTGCCTGTGCGCAAAACAGGCCGAAAGCGGCGGTAACCAGCATGCTCGCGCCGTAGCCTGCGCAAGACAATCCTTGCGGTGCGGCATCGGTTTCGCAGGCGGCGCCGGTTTGCGGCGGGGTGACGTTTTCTTCGGAATAGATACAGCTTACTTTCATGCGCTCTTTGGGATCGCGCGGAAAGCCGTGGCGGCGGCGCAGGGTGTAGCGCAGGTTGGCAAGCAGCGGGTCGTGGGTGGTGCGGGCGAGGTCGGCGCGGCGGATGAGGGCGGGGTCGCGCTGGCCGCCCGCGCCGCCGGACACCACAAAAGCCTGCTTTTGCATCACAAAATGGGCGGCCATGGCGGCTTTCACGCGCACTTGGTCGATGGCGTCGATCACAAAATCAAACGGCTCGGCAAAAAGCGTGCCCACGTTTTCTGCATCCACGAAATCTTCGATTTCATGCACGGTGCAGGCGGGGTTGATTTGCAGGATGTGCCGGTGCAGCGCGGTTACTTTGGGCAGGCCGAAATTGTCGGTGAGCGCATGGAGCTGGCGGTTGGTGTTGGATTCGGCTACGTTGTCCAAATCAATCAGCGTGAGCCGGCCGATGCCGCTGCGCGCCAGCGCTTCCACTGCCCAAGAGCCTACGCCGCCCACGCCCACCACGCAAACATGGGCTTGGGCAAAGCGTTGCAGGGCGGCAGGGCCGTAGAGTCGGGAAATGCCGCCGAAGCGGCGCTCGTTTGGGGCGGGAGTAATCATCGGGATAAGTCAAAAAACAGGTAGAAAAAATGGCACATTCGGTGCATCGGTATTATACTGTAAACGTATCAGGAAGAGACCCGTCCGGCGGCTGTAGCCTCTGCGCGGAAGCATTGAAATATCGTTCATTAGGAGAAAGCTTATGTATCAACATATCGTGATTGCAGTAGACGGCAGCCGCACCTCCCAACACGCGCTCAAACAGGCCTGCGGCCTGGCTCAGTCCACCGGCGCGGCACTCACTTTGGTGCATGTGGCCAACCCCGCCGAATACGTGGCCACCGTTGCCCCCGAGTTTTTGCAGTATGAAAACTACGAAACCGCCGCCACCGAACAAGGCAACGCCATTTTGGACGCCGCCATCAAACAGGCGCGCACCGCCTTGGGCGAAGATGCAAAACTCGGCCGCCACCTGCTTGTGATCAGCAAAAATGCACGCGATATGGCCAAAAGCCTGGTGGATTATGCCGCCGAGCAGAAAGCCGACCTGCTGGTGCTGGGCACACACGGCCGCACCGGCCTGATGCACCTCCTGATGGGCAGCTTCGCCGAAACCGTGATGCGCGAAACCCGCCTGCCGCTTTTGATTATCCGCCGCGAAGCATAAGGCTGAGGATTGAGGCAGGATTAGAGGCTACCTGAAAGTTTCAGGTAGCCTCTTTTGATATTGTAGTAGGTCGGGCATTGATGCTCGACCTATGCGTTTGGTTTTAGATTTCGTTGCAGTTAATCCGCCATTCCTTGGTGTATTCCCAATGGTAGTCCACTACGATGTCGTTGGCGTCGGTGTAGTAGGTTTGGTAGAGATTGCGCCCGTAGCAGACATCGCTATAGTAGTTGGTAATGATGGGGCCGTTTTGGCTGCTGCCTTCGGATTGACGGCCGGCGTAGCGGGTGCGGTAGTATTTGTAGGTGTAGGCATAGCGGTTGTTGCCTACTCTGCTGCGGCCGGAATTGGGCTGGCCGCCGTGTTCTCTGAACACTTCGCTGATGTGCTGACCAACTTGGCGTTTCATGTTGTCGTCTACTGAGGCGCAGCCGGCAAACAGGAAAACAGCGCCGGCAACCAGGCAGAGTCGCAACAGGTTTCGGGTGGGATGTGCGGGGGGTGGATAGGCTTGCATGGTTGGTTTCCTCGCAGGTTGAAATTAAGGAAATAATACCAATGGCGGGATGTGCTGACAAGAAGGCTGCCTGAAAGTTTCAGGTAGCCTTCTTGGTGGTTTTGCATATTGTTTGACCTATGGCAATTTATTGTTGCGATAGTTCTGAAAAAGGGAGGGTTTGGGGGGGTAGCCTGTTCATTGCATGGAAACCTGGGCTGTGGTTTTCAGGTAGCCTTTGCTTGGGGCGGAAACGGGCTTACAAAAACAGTTGCAGCAAATCGTTCAGATAGCGTTGGCCGCGTTCGGTAGGGCGCAGGAGAGTGGGGTCGGGGTCGATGAGGCCGAGCCGGGTGGCTTCCTGCAGGGGGCGGGCGATGACGGCGAGGCTATGGCTGGTGCGCTCTTGGAACAGGCGGACGGGCACGCCGTCGGTGAGGCGCATGGCGTTGAGCATGAATTCGAAGGGCAGCTCGCCGGGGGCTATCTGAAAACGTTCGACGGCATCGGCGGGGTTGCCCTGCATGGCGGCAAGATAACTGCGCGGGTGGCGGGCGCGGGTGGTGCGCATGATGCCTCTGTGGCTGCTGATTTTGCCGTGGGCGCCGGCGCCGATGCCGATGTAGTCGCCGAATTGCCAGTAGTTGAGGTTGTGGCGGCATTGCTGGCCGTTTTTGGTGAAGGCGCTGGTTTCGTAGCGTTCGAAGCCGGCATCAAGCAGGGCGTGGTGTACGGCTTGTTCGATGGTGTAGGCGGTGTCTTCTTCGGGGATGCCGGGGGGCGGGGTGCGGCCGAAGGGGGTGTTGGGCTCCATGGTGAGGTGGTAGGCGCTGATGTGGGTTACGCCGAAGGAGAGGGCGGTTTCGGCGTCGCGCTGCGCTTCTTCGGGGGTTTGGCGCGGCAGGGCATACATGAGGTCGGTGTTCACGCGGGGGAAGATGGCGAGCGCGGCTTCGATGGCGGCGCGGGCTTCATCGCCGTTGTGAATGCGGCCGAGGGCTTGTAGTTTGGCGTTGTCGAAACTTTGGATGCCGAGCGACAGGCGGGTGATGCCGGCTTCGGCATAGCCTTGGAAGCGCGCTTGTTCGAAGGTGCCGGGGTTGGCTTCGAGGGTGATTTCGGCTTCGGGCTGTAGTCGCACCAGCGCGCGCACGCCGCTGAGCAGGCGGTGGATGGATTCGGCAGAAAACACGCTGGGGGTGCCTCCGCCGATAAAGATGGTGTCCACCGGCCGCCCCCAGATATGGGGCAGTTCGTGTTGCAGGTCGGTGAGCAGGGCGTTGATGTAGGCGGCTTCGTCGGTGTCGGGCTTGAGGCGGTGGGAGTTGAAGTCGCAATAGGGGCATTTTTGGATGCACCAGGGGATGTGGATATAGAGCGAGAGCGGGGGCAGGGCGCTGAGGCCGGAGCCGGGGGCTTGCAGTAGGGGCATGGTGTGGCGATTGGTTTTTAAAATAACGGGTTATTCGGCTTGGAAGGCTACCTGAAAAACTTGGCTGCCGATGCGGATGTCTGCCAGGTAGCCGTCGCGGCGGTCGGTGCACACGGGCCAGCGGATTTGGGCGGCGAGCCAGGAGCCGTCGGCCTGGCGCTTAAGCGGGAAGCGGTTGAAGCCCATGTCCATGCCATCCATGCTGAACTCACTTCTGCCTGCTGCACTTGGGGCGGCACGTTTTCCAGGGTGATGTCGAAGGGGCGGTGGCGTGCGGCGGCAAAGCGGATGCGGCTGCCGTTGGGCAGGGTACAGCCTTGGCGCGGGTCGCAATCGGTTTGCACCACTGTTTCGGCAGCGGGCTGTCGCCCGGCACGCCATTGGCGTACGGCGAAATGGCCGCCGGCCAGCAGCAACAGCGCGGCGAAGGCAAGCAGGATTTTGGTGCGGGTGGGGAGAGGGGCATGAGAGGCTACCTGAAAAAGTTTGGGCGGGTTATCTGGGTCTGATTAGGAAAAGTATTATGACAATCGGGGCCAGCAAAAACGGCACAAAGCTGTTGAGAAAACCTGTCCGAAACGCTGCCCTTCCCTCGGCTTTTGATCCTGCTTGCCGTATCAAGGCCACGATAAAGCCGATCACTAAAGCCGGTGTCGAAAACCAATATGCAAACCATAATTCACCGTTATCAAACACGAGCACTGCCAGCCAATACCCCCATAATCCCAAATTCATGGTCAGCGAGATGCCCGACACAAAATACGGTCGAACGCTCGACATTTTCCAACTGAACAGCCAAGCCAGCAGGGTGGGGATGAGCAGAAGAATATAATTAGCAAGAGCTACGTCTTCCAAAAAAGGTAAAGTCAATAACCCGATTGAGGGTGGCCAGCACAGCGTATATACCGTTAGCGGCAGATACAGCGCCAAGGCAATCAAAATATCTTTCCAATACGGATTAAGCTTGTGCCACATTTGTTTGTCCTTTCGGTTTGGTTTTTCAGGTAGCCTCATGCCATGTGTCAAAGGCTACCTGAAAACATCTTCATCGCCCTTGCGCCACCGCATGCGCCCCTGCCGCGAGCCAGCGTTCGGCATAGTGTGCCGTCAGCGTCGCATTGGCAGGCAGCAGCACCAGCGGCAGCGGCACGCCTGCGGCCAGCGCGGCGCAGGCTTGTTCTGCCGCTGTTGCGTTATCTGCCGGCCACACGGCGGCTTCGGCTTGGGCGGCGGCTGCGGCGGCAATGTCGCCGGCTGAGTGCACCAGCGGCCAGCGGCGCACATCGCCCGGCGTATCGGCGGCCAAATCGGCTAAGTCCGTCAGCAGGCGGCTGCCCGGCGGTGGGTTGGCGGCATGGAGCGGCAGCACGCAAAAACCGTCTGCCGCGTGCAAACCTTCATTCAGGCTACCTGAAAACTGCGTGGGCAACGCCAGCGCCGCCAGCAGCGCGGTATTGGCCGGCAGCATGGGCGACACATCATAACGCCCCGGCTGCTGCCAGCGCCATTGCTGGCCTTCGCGCGACTGCAATTCGCCGCGCCAGCCGTCGGCCGGCACGCGGAAAAAACGCAGCCGCACATGGGCGTGTTCGTAGCTGTGGGTTTTGGTGAGCCACGGCACAGCGCTGCGGATTTGGATGCCCAGTTCTTCGGCAAACTCGCGGTGCAATGCCGCCAGTTCGCTCTCGCCCTCCTCTACCTTGCCGCCGGCAAATTCCCAATAGCCCGCGTAGGCCTTGCCTGCGGGGCGCGAACTGAGCAGCACCTCGCCGCGATCGTTATACACAATGCCGGCCACCACTTGCAGCAGCGGGCGGGGGTCGGCCTCGGCCGGGGCGATGCGGGTGTGCCAGAGCCAGTCGATGCACTCCTGCAACAGGGCGGGCAGGCGGCTGATTTCGCGGGTGTATTCCTGGCGCAGGGGATGTTCCCAATCTTGGTTTTCCACCAGCATCACGCCAAACTGCCCGCGCGGGCCGAAGCCATACCAGCCCGCATCGAGCAGGTATTGCCCGCCGCAAAAGCTGATTTGCAGTAGGTCTTCGCCTAAAAGCAGATCGGCTGGGTTGCTGTCGGTGTGTTCCAGCAGCCAGAAGAAATTGTCGTAGGTGATGGTTCCGTTGCGGAGGTTGAGGGCTTGGGGCATGGTGTGGCGGAGGGAGGGATAAACGCGGGCAGTTTACTGGAGCGGGCGGGCTGGGGCAACGGCGGCGTTTCAGGTAGCCTGCAAAGGGTGGTGGGTATCGGCTTAGACGTTATTAGACGATAAATGTACAATTAGACAAAATACAGTACAATAATGGCTAATCCCACATAAAGGCACCCGTATGGAAGACCCTCTCTATTTCCCCAGAACCGAATTGGCTGCCGCCCTGCTCAGCAGCCTGAAAAGCGGCGTATCCAACGCATTCACGCTGTTTGCCCCGCGCCGCATGGGCAAAACGCAATTCCTTACCAACGATATTGCCCCGGCCGCCGAGAAAAACGGCTTTAATGTGTTTTATTTCTCTTTCATGGACAACAAAGACAGCGCCAGCACCGCGCAGTTTTTCCATGAAGCCCTACACCGTTTTGCCTTGGAAACCCGCACCGGCAACGGCGTGAAAACCTTTTTCGGCAGCCTAACCAAGATAGACGTGTTGGGCGTGGGCCTGGAGCGCGAAACGCCGCCGCGCGACCTGCCGGGCATCAGCGAAATCATCGCCTATATCGCCGCCGACAGCCGCCCCACCTTGCTGCTGCTAGACGAAGCGCAAGAATTGGCGCGGCTGCCGAATACCGAAGGCATGATACGCAGCTTGAGAACCGGCCTGGATATCAACCAAAGCCGCGTAAAAACCCTGTTTACCGGCAGCAGCACCAACGGCCTGCGCGCCATGTTCAACGACATCAAGGCTCCCTTCTTCCACTTTTCCCACGCGCTGGATTTTCCCACTTTGGGGCAGGATTTCATCGATTTTTTGGCCGGCGTTTATCACGACCGAACCGGGCAGCAGCTGGATGCGGAGAAGTTTTACGCCATTTTCGAGCAGTTCAACAAAAGCCCGATGTATATCCGCGCCGTGATTCAAGACATGATCATCAACCCCGCGCTCAGCCTGGAAGCCGCCGCGCAAGTGCGGCTTGGGCAGATGCAGGAAAACAGCAATATTCCGATGCAGTGGAAAGCATTAAGCGCCATCGAGCGGCTGCTGCTGCAATCGATGGCGCAGGGGGAGGTGAGCCCGTATGGCGCGGAATTCAGAGAGCAGGCCGCCCGGATATTGGGCGTGGAAAGCGTGAAAGTAAGCACCGTGCAAAGTGCCATCAGAAAGCTGCAACGCAAAGACCTGATCAGCAAATTCGGCAACAGCGCGTTTCAAATCAACAATCCTTTGCTGCAAACGTGGCTGAAAGAGAATATGGAATAAGCAGCCGGCGCACATTTGCGGGGCAGCGGCGGAGTATACAAACCTGCGCTTGGATGGCATTCTCCTAATGCGGGGGATGGTTTTCAGGTAGCCTTCAAGCAGCGGGATAGATGTTTACAATATCTTGTTTTTTGTTACAATCCAATCATCGGCAATACCCTTTTTCCCCTTTCCAAACAGGAGCGGCAAGATGAAGCAAACCATGATGAACACGGCAGCGGGCGTATTGGCGGCAGTGCTATTGGGCAGTGCGGGCTTGGCATATGCCAACCCCTATCCGGTTGGCTCGCAGCAATGGCACAACTACAATGGCGCCATGCAATCGGAAGCAGATCGGATACAACGCGAGCGCAATGCCACACGGCAACAGCCGATCAACCGCGGCCCCACCGCCGCCGAAATACGCGCCTGGGAGCAGCGCGAGGCAAAGGTGCAAGCCGAAATCGCGGAACTGCGCCGCACGCCGTTTTACATGGCGATTGCCTATGATTTCGACACCCGCCAATCCATGTGGAGCGGCGGCTATATTTCCGAGCACCGAGCCGTGGAAGAAACTCTGAAGCAATGCAGCTCGTCCAATTGTCGGGTTATCAGAACTTTTGCCAACACCTGCGCCGCCGTGGTTGAGCCAGACAGCCGGGCAAAATCGGCGGCAGATATTTTCGTTGCCTTAGATAAGGATGACAGGCAGGCAGCGGCCAAAGCCATGCACTCCTGCGAAGCGCAGCACGGCGCGGGCAATTGCAGCTATTGGCAAGTCCGTAAACCCTTGTGTACTGGCTACGATTACAGTATCTACGGCCAGCATTAAGCCAGTTACAGCCAAAAGGCTACCTGAAAACCGAATATGGTTTTTCAGGTAGCCTTTTATTTGCTGCGGCTTTGGCTTACTTGCCCTTGCCCAGTTTGGGCAACACCGAGCCTTCGCCCAGCGAGAGCAGGCCGCTGTCGGCGTAGATGCCGAGTTTGGCGCGGGTGTCGGTGATGTCGAGGTTGCGCATGGTGAGCTGGCCGATGCGGTCGAGCGGGGTGAAGGCGGCATTTTCCACTTTTTCCATGCTCAGGCGTTCGGGCGCGTAGGTGAGGTTGGGCGATTCGGTGTTCAGAATCGAATAGTCGTTGCCGCGGCGCAGTTCGAGGGTTACTTCGCCGGTGATGGCTTTGGCCACCCAGCGTTGGGCGGTTTCGCGCAGCATCAGCGCTTGGCTGTCGAACCAGCGGCCTTGGTAGAGCAGGCGGCCGAGGCGCAGGCCGTTGATGCGGTATTGTTCGATAGTGTCTTCGTTGTGGATGCCGGTGAGCAGGCGTTCGTAGGCGATGTGCAGCAGCGCCATGCCGGGGGCTTCGTAGATGCCGCGCGATTTGGCTTCGATGATGCGGTTTTCGATTTGGTCGCTCATGCCGAGGCCGTGGCGGCCGCCGATGCGGTTGGCTTCGAGGAAGAGTTCCACTGCGTCGGCAAAGGTTTGGCCGTTCAAGGCCACCGGCACGCCTTCTTCAAAGCGCACGCGCACTTCTTCGGCTTTCACTGCCACGTTTTCATCCCAAAACGCCACGCCCATAATGGGTTTGACGATTTTGATGCCGCTGTTCAGAAACTCCAAGTCTTTGGCTTCATGCGTTGCGCCGAGCATATTGGAATCGGTGGAATAGGCTTTTTCTACCGACATTTTGTATTGGAAGCCGTTGGCGATGAGGAATTGGCTCATTTCGTGGCGGCCGCCGAGTTCGTCGATAAATTGTTGGTCGAGCCAGGGTTTGTAGATTTTCAGCGCGGGATTGGTGAGCAGGCCGTAGCGGTAGAAGCGTTCGATGTCGTTGCCTTTGTAGGTGCTGCCGTCGCCCCAGATATTTACATCGTCTTCCTTCATGGCGGAAACGAGCATGGTGCCGGTTACAGCTCGGCCAAGCGGGGTGGTGTTGAAATAGGGCACGCCGCCGGTGGACACATGAAACGCGCCGCATTGGATGGCGGCGATGCCTTCGTGTGCCAACTGCGCGCGGCAGTCAATCAGGCGGGCATTTTGCGCACCGTATTCCATCGCTTTTTGGGGAATGGCGTTGTAGTCGTCTTCGTCGGGCTGGCCGAGGTTGGCGGTGTAGGCGTAAGGCAGTGCGCCTTTGAGTTTCATCCACAAGAGGGCGGCGGAGGTGTCGAGCCCGCCGGAAAAGGCGATGCCGACTTTTTGGCCAACGGGCAGGGTTTGCAGAATGGTGGCGTTGTTCTGGCTCATGATGCTCCTTTGTTTGGCAAGATGGTTGAAGGCTGGGATTGTGTGCCAGCCGGCACAGATTGTCTAGCTTCACGATAAGGCTACCTGAAAATGCCCGGTTTACGTATGTGGCGCTTTCAGGTAGCCTGTGCACCTTTGGTGAAATCAAGGAGCGGGCAGTGGGGAATCGGCAAACTTTGCCGCAGCAGCAAACGATGATTTGGTATGTGCTGTATACGGGCATTTCCTGCGGCCTGCTCTACGGCGCGCTAACCGTGTTGTGGAAAGGCGGCTGGCAGTCGCCGCAGGCCATGCTGCTGCGCCTAGCGGGATTCAACGGTTTGAGCATCGTGCTGACATCGGCCATCCACTGCCTATGGCTACTCGCGCTGCCCGCCCTGCTCACGGGCTGGCTGGCCGGCCGCTTGGCTTGGCAAAATAATCTGCCGGGACGGGCAATGGCCACTTTGGCCTGGATGGGGCTGACGGCGGTTTTGTATGCCCTGCCGCAATTGGCGGGTGTGGATGTGGTGCCGGAGTTCAACCGGCTGATTGCCAACACTTTGGAGGGCATGCTACCCGTGCCCGACGGCACGTTCAGCCGGCTGATGGCCACACCGCCGTGGTATGTACTGCCCGTACTATTCGCCTGCAGCGGCTGGCTCGCGGCCATGATGGTGCTGCCCTACGAACCAGACGAAACTTGGGGCGACCGCACGGGCGAACGCGGCGAGCAGTGGTGAAGTAAGCCGAGGCTACCTGAAATTTCACAAACTACTAGAAATTCAACCTGCGCCTATGACCAAAAATATTACGCGCGCCAAGTGTCCGAAAGAAGTTTATTGCCTCCCACAATAGAGCAAGCAGCGAAGGCTATGGTGGAAGTTAAGTTAATTCGCCATATATCCCGTATCTTGTATAATCGCACCCTATTCCAACTTTATTTCATGAGGATAATACCGTGAACCGTTCCTACCCCCACCCGCTGATTGCGCGGGAAGGCTGGCCGTTTATTTTGGGCGGGCTGCTGCTGAGCATGCTGGTGAGCATCTGCTACGGCTGGTGGTCGCTGCCGTTTTGGGTGTTTACCGTGTTTGTGGTGCAATTTTTCCGCGATCCGGCGCGCGATATTCCGGCCGACCCGGAAGCCGTGCTCTGCCCGGCCGACGGACGCATTGTGGTGGTAGAACGTGCTGAAGACCCGTTCCGCAAGGTACCTGCGCTGAAAATCAGCGTGTTTATGAACGTGTTCAACGTGCATTCGCAACGCGCGCCGGTTGACGGCACGGTTACGCGGGTGGACTACTTCCCCGGCCAATTCGTAAACGCCGCGCTGGATAAGGCCTGTACGGAAAACGAGCGCAACGCGGTTTTTGCCACCACCCGAAGCGGGCGCGAGCTTACCTTTGTGCAGGTGGCAGGCCTGGTGGCGCGGCGTATTTTGTGCTACGTGCAGCCGGGCGAGAAAGTCATGCGCGGCCAACGCTACGGCTTTGTTCGCTTCGGCTCGCGGGTGGATGTGTATCTGCCCACCGATGCCGTGCCGCTGGTGGCCATCGGTGAGAAAGTGCGCGCCAGCGAAACCATTTTGGCACGCCTGCCGCCGGAAGCCGACGGCGAACAAACCGCCATCGAAGAAGCTGCGGCCTTGGTGCAGGCGGCGGCGGAAGAGGTGCTGCCGGAGTAAGTTTTTGGGGTTTGGCATTCGGGGCAAAGGCTACCTGAAAACGCAGCGTAGCGGAGTTTCTGCAAAGCTAAACTTTCAGGTAGCCTTTGGCCTGTTTGGGCAAACTGTCGGCGTTTAATCTGCCAGTTTCACCACACCGTTCATCACGCCGGCATGCCCGGGGAAGGAACAGAAGAATTTGTAGTTGGTGCCGGCGGCCAGTTTGGCCACGGGGAAGGTAACAGAGGCTTCTTCGCCGCCGCCGATGATTTTAGTGTGGGCAATCACGCGCCTACTGCACCGCTTTATCCGGCGGCATAAAATTCCTCCAAATCGAAAAATAATCCGGCTTCAGGTAGCCTGAAAGCCGGATATGGCATGGGCGGTTTTAGCCGGCCTGCGGCGCAATATGCTCTTTTCCCACGGCACCGCTGTTTTGATACAGGGTAAACAGGGAAACGCCTTCGTTGCGGACGCGGTCGCCGCCGGGCAGGTCGGTGAACTCAAGGATGGCAGCGGCTTCCACCACGCTCCCGCCGAGCTTGTGGATGAGTTTAATGCCGGCGTGCATAGTGCCGCCGGTGGCCACTAGATCGTCCACCAGCAAAACGCGGGCGTTGTCTTTAATGGCGTCGGTGTGGATTTCCACGGTGGCTTCGCCGTATTCGAGCGCGTAGCTTTCAGAGACGGTGGTAAAGGGCAGCTTGCCTTTTTTGCGGATGGGCACAAAGCCCACGTTGAGCTGGTAGGCCAGCGCGGCGCCAATGATGAAGCCGCGCGCGTCCAGCCCTGCCACCACGTCGATATCTTGCGTCATGTAGCGGTAGGTGAGCAAATCCACCAATAGGCGGAAATATTCCGGGCTTTGCAGCACGGGGGTGATGTCGTGGAACAGCACGCCTTTCTGCGGCCAGTTTGGGATTTTGCGGATTTTCTGCGCCAGCATTTCAACAGTCATCACTTCGGGGTGGAACAGCATAGCGGGTATCTTTCAGGTAGCCTTTGGAAAGCGCGAATCTTACCACTTCCCCAAACAAAATTGCACCTGCATCAAACTCCCTGCGCCAACAAGGCCCCACTGGCCGGATTTTTGGTTACAATCAAACTTCATACTGCACAAAAGGGAAATCATGGAGACCGGCTATTCAGACACGCATGTAACCAACCTGCAAGAATGTTTGGCCTGGCTGAAAGGCTATGCCGCACAGCAAAACGAGGCCGACCGCGCACTCTTGCAGCAAGCGTTCGCACTGGCCGAAGTGCACTACCCCGCCAACGCACAAACCTACGCCGGCGAGCCGCTGCTGCCGCACGCCGTGGGTGCAGCGCAGATGGTGGCACAGCTCGATTTGCTGCCCGAAGCCGTGGCCGCCACCATATTGTCGGGCATGTCTAAGCAGGGCGGGGATTGGCAGCTTCAGGTAGCCGGGCAGTGCGGCCAAACCGTATGCAGCCTGATGCAGGGCATCGACCAAGTGCAGAAGCTCACCCACTTTGCCCGTGTGGATGGCTTGGCTACGCCTGAAGAGCGTGCCGCACAGGCGGAAACCATGCGTAAAATGCTGTTGGCCATGGTGTCCGACATCCGCGTGGTGCTGATCAAGCTCGCCCTGCGCACCCGCACCATGCAATACCTCGGCGGCTGCCCCGACAGCCCGGAAAAACGCAGCATTGCCAAAGAAACGCTGGATATTTTCGCCCCGCTGGCCAACCGCTTGGGCGTGTGGCAGCTCAAATGGCAGCTCGAAGACCTCGGCTTTCGCCACCAAAATCCCGAAGAATACCGCCGCATCGCCCACCTGCTTGACGAAAAACGCCCTGAGCGGCAGCACTATATCGACCACTTCCTCGGCATCCTCAAAGCCGAGCTGGCCAAATACGGCATCCGCGATTACGACGTGGCCGGCCGCCCCAAACACATCTACTCCATCTACCGCAAGATGGTGAAGAAAAAGCTCGATTTCGAAGGGCTCTACGACATCCGCGCCGTGCGCGTGCTGGTGAACAGCGTGCCCGAGTGCTACACCGTGCTGGGCATCGTGCACAGCCTATGGCAGCCCATCCCCGGCGAATTCGACGACTACATCGCCAACCCCAAAGGCAACGGCTACAAAAGCCTGCACACCGTGATTGTCGGCCCGGAAGACAAAGGCATCGAGGTGCAAATCCGCACCAAAGAAATGCACCAATTCAACGAATTCGGCGTGGCCGCGCACTGGCGTTATAAAGAAGGCGGCAAAGGCGATTCCGCATATGAGCAGAAAATCGCCTGGCTGCGCCAGCTCTTGGATTGGCGCGAAAACATGGCCGAGAGCGGCAAAGCCGACCTCGCCGCCGCCTTCCAGACCGAGCTGTTTAACGACACCATTTATGTGCTCACCCCGCACGGCAAAGTACTCTCCCTGCCCGTGGGTGCTACCCCCATCGACTTCGCCTACGCCCTGCACAGCAGCCTGGGCGACCGCTGCCGCGGCGCGAAGGTAGACGGCCAAATCGTGCCGCTCTCCACTCCGCTAGAGAACGGCCAGCGTGTGGAAATCATCGCCGCCAAAGAGGGTGAACCCTCCGTAAACTGGCTGTATGAAGGCTGGGTGAAAAGCAACAAGGCCGCTGCCAAAATCCGCGCTCACATCCGCCGCCAAAATGCCGAAAGCGTGCGCGAACAAGGCCGGCTGCAGCTGGAAAAAACCCTGCTCAAAGTCCAGCCCAAGCCCAATATGCAGGCTTTGGCCGAAAAGCTCGGCTTCAAAAAACCGGACGAGCTCTACACCGCCGTGGCACACGGCGAAATCATGCCCCGCGCCGTGCAGAAAGCCTGCGGCCTGCTGGCCGAGCCGCCTGCCGCGCCGGTGAGCACCGAGAGCATCGTCAAACAGTCGCGCATCAAAGAAACCGGCGGCAAAGGCGGCATTTTGGTGGACGGCGAATCCGGCCTGCTCACCACGTTGGCCAAATGCTGCAAACCCGCCCCTCCCGACGAAATCGCCGGCTTCGTAACGCGCGGGCGCGGCATTTCCATCCACCGCATCGGCTGCGCCTCTTTCCAGAAACTCGCTGCCGACGCGGCTGAAAAAGTCGTACTGGCCTGCTGGGCCGGCGTGCCTGCCGGGCAAGTATTTGCCGTGGATATCGAAGTATCCGCCCAAGACCGCAACGGCCTGTTGCGCGATATTTCCGAAGCACTGGCGCGGCACAAACTCAACGTGACCGCCGTGCAAACCCAATCGCGCAACCTGCAGGCCAGCCTGCGTTTCACGCTGGAAGTACATCAGGCGGACGACCTGCCCCACGTGCTCGCCAGCCTCGCCAACGTGAAAGGCGTAACCGGCGTGAGCAGGCTGTAGGCGTATGGTTTGACCGAATAAGGCTACCTGAAAAACCAATCAAATATTTTCAGGTAGCCTTCCCATTCCCATCCCAAGGCTACCATCACCCCACCCCATCCAAGGAATCCACCATGCCGCAATCCCCGCAGCTTTTGGCGCAAGAGCTGGCCGAGCACAAACGGCAAATTGTTGCCGACTACCGCCGCCACCGCAGCCCGCAGCGTTTTTTTGCTGCCTACAGCGCCCTGCTCTCGCACACCGTTACCGCGCTGTGGCGGCAAATGCAGCCGGAAGGAGAGCTGGCGCTGCTGGCGTTGGGCGGCTTCGGGCGCGGCGAGATGTATCCGCATTCCGATGTGGATTTGGGCATTGCAGCGGCCGATTCTCTGAATGAAACACAACAACAGCAAATTGAAACTTGGCTGCAAACCCTGTGGGACATGGGGCTGAACCCCTCGCTGAAAACCGGCAGCGTGGCCGAGCTGTGCGCCGGGGCGGCGGAAGACCTAACTGGCGACACCTCGCTCCTCGAAGCCCGCCTGCTCCACGGCAGCCAAGAATTATTTGCCCGCCTTTGCCGCAATTTAGACGTGCAGCGCGACCTGACGGCCTTTGCCGAAGGCAAACTGCTGGAATTGCAGCAGCGGCACCTGAAAGCACAAGCAGGCAGCAGCCTGGAGCCAAACCTGAAAACCTGCCCCGGCGGCCTGCGCGATATCCACACCATGCTCTGGCTGGCGCGGGTGCAGGGCATTTCGCCGCAACTGCACCGCCTCGCCCGCCAAGGCATCCTCACCCGCACCGAAGCGGCCATGTTGCGCCGCAGCCACCGCAGCCTGGCACGCATCCGCATCGAGCTGCACCTGGCCGCCGGCAAGCCGCAGGAGCAGCTGCGTTTCGACTTGCAGCCGCAGGTGGCCTACGCGCTGGGCTACACCGATGAAAGCAAACAAGTGCGCAGCGAGCGGCTGATGCACACGCTCTACCGCGCGGTGAAAACCGTGAAGCAGCTGGGCGGCATCCTGCTGCCGATGCTGCGCGGGCGCATTTCCTCGCCGCTGCCGCGCGTGGCGCTGGATTTAGACGAACACTATTTCCAAGTAAACAACCTCATCGCCGTGCGCGACAAAACCCTGTTCCGCCGCGAGCCGCAGCATATTTTCAAGGTGCTGGAACTGTGGCAGCAATACAGCAACCTCGCCGGCCTCGCCCCCGAAACCCTGCGCGCCTGGTGGCAGGCGGTGCAGAAAACCGACGCCCGTTTTTATGCCGATCCGGCCAACCGCCGCCGCTTCGTGGGTTTCTTCCGCCACGGCGGCGGGCTCACCCACCTGCTGCGCTTCCTCAACCTCTACGGCGCGCTTTCGCATTATCTGCCCGAGTGGGGCAAAATCGTCGGCCTGTTGCAGCACGACCTGTTCCACGTTTACCCCGTGGACGACCACATCCTGATGGTGGTGCGCAATATGCGCCGGCTGGCTCTGGAAGCGCACAGCCACGAGCTGCCTTTTGCCAGCGCCCTGATGCACGCCTTCGAGCGCAAACCCGTGCTGTATTTGGCCGCCCTGTTTCACGACATCGCCAAGGGGCGCGGCGGCGACCACGCCGAACTGGGCATGGAAGACACCCGCCGCTTCGCCGCCGACCATTTCCTGAGCCAATACGAAACCGACTTGCTCGTGTGGCTGGTGGGCAACCATCTTTTAATGTCGCTCACCGCGCAGAAAGAAGACATCCAAGACCCGGCCGTGGTGGCCGCCTTCTGCCGCCGCGTGCAAACGCCCGAGCGGCTCACCGCGCTTTACCTGCTCACCGTGGCCGATATGCGCGGCACCAACCCCAAAATCTGGAATGCTTGGAAAGCCAGCCTGCTCGAAACCCTGTTCCGCTCCGCCCTGCAATACTTCGGCGGCCAAACCACCAGCCGCGACATGGCCGTGAGCCGCCGCCAGCAAAAAGCCCGCCAGGTCTTGGCCGAAGCGGGCGTGGGCGAAGCGCAAAGCCGTGAACTGTGGCAGCAGCTCGGGCAGGCCTATTTCGTGCGCCACAGCGCCGACATCATCCTGTGGCATCTGCCCCTGCTCGCTGCCGATGCCGCAACGCCCCAAGCCCATATCCGCCCCCTGAGCGCAACCGGCGGCCTGCAAGTGATGGTGTTTATGCCCAACCGCGACCGCCTGTTTGCTGGCCTGTGCCGCCTGTTCGGCCGCCACCAGCTCGGCATCCTCGCCGCCCACGCCTACGTTACCGACCACCAATACATCCTCGACACCTTCGTGCTGCAACTGCCCGCCAACTGCCTTGCCGACGACATCGAGCGCATCAGCCGCCGCCTGCAGCAAGCATTAAACCAATTCGTGCACCACCCGCCGGGCGCCGCCGAGCCCACTCCCGCGCCCCGCCGGCTGAGCCGCCGCCTGCGCCACCTGCCCATCGCCCCGCGCATCACCCTCTCCGCCGAAGAAACTGCCGGCGCCTACACCCTGGAAATCATCGCCGCCAACCGCGCCTTCCTGCTGGCCGACATCGCCGACGTGTTCGCCCGGCTCAACATCAGCCTCAGCTACGCCGCCATCGCCACCTTCGACGAACGCGCAGAAGACAGCTTCCTCATCCGCCATCCCCAGCTGGCCGACACTGCCTTCCAGCTCAAACTCGAACGGATGCTGCTGGAACGCATCGGCGGCTAAACCGGCGCACGAATAGGCCGGCATAGCCGCGCTGCCATCCGGCACAACCGCCTTTCGCAAGCAATCAAAGAGGCTACCTGAAAGTTTCAGGTAGCCTTTCAGCCTCAAACGGCAGGCTTTATTCCTGCCCGTACACGCTGTAATCGTAGCCCACGCAGAAAGCCGTGCCGTTTTTAGTACGGACGGTTGAGTAGAAACATCTGTCTTGGCGGTTTTTGCCATGCATTGTTTCGCAAGCCTGCATTGCTTGATGTGCTGCTACCCGGTCATCTTTATGTATGCCGATGAAGAAATCAGAGTCGGAACGCGGGTGGTTGGTGGCACCCACCACCACGGCGCAGGAGTTGCTCAATGTTTTGATAACCCTGCAATTGGAGGTGCGGCATTGCTTGAGTGCCTCTTCCACCGCCCGCTGCCCGGTACTAAAACCGCCAGCCCACATCATTTGGTTGCTGCCGAAATCGTTAGCGATGGCCATGTAAAACGGCGTGCGGCGCAGTTCCGCGATTTCGGCTTGCACCTTTGCCTCGCGCTGCTCCCAGGCACGTATTTCGGCGGCGGTGGGGCCGCGGTTGATCGGCTGTTGCCGTGTGGCATTGCGCTCGCGTTGTATCCGATCTGCTTCTGACTGCATGATGCCATTAAAGTTGTGCCATTGCTGCGAGCCAACCGGATAGGGGTTGGCATATGCCAAGCCCGCGCCGCCCAATAGCACTGCCGCCAACGCGCCCGCTGCCGTGTTCATCATGGTTTGCTTCATCTTGCCGCTCCTGTTTGGAAAGGGGAAAAAGGGTATTGCCGATAATTGGATTGTAACAAAAAACAAGATATTGTAAACATCTATCCCGCTGCTTGAAGGCTACCTGAAAACCATAATATGGTTTTCAGGTAGCCTGCACCCGCCTGCCCATGCGCTATAATGCCGCATCTTCAATCGTTCTGCCTGATGTCATGCCGCGCCGCCCGCCTTTCCAGCCCGATAAATCCCTCAGCCGCCCCGAGCGCGTATTGCTGGTGGGTGTGATGCTGGCCGACAGTTTCTCCGGCAGCAACGAGCAGCGCACCCGTGCTTTCCAAAACGTGCTGGATGAAGCTGCCGAGCTGGTGCGTGCTGGCGGCGGGGAGTTGGTGCATGTTTCCACCGCCCGCCGCGACCGCCCCAGCGGCGCATTGTTTGTGGGCAGCGGCAAAGCCGAAGAGCTGGCGGCCGAAGTGCAGGCGCACAATATCGAATTGGCCGTGTTCAACCACGAGCTCACGCCCACGCAGGAGCGCAACCTCGAAGCCAAGCTGCAATGCCGCGTGCTCGACCGCGTGGGGCTGATTCTCGCCATTTTCGCCCAGCGCGCGCAAAGCCAAGAAGGCCGCCTGCAAGTGGAGCTGGCACAGCTCACCCACCTCTCCGGCCGCCTGGTGCGCGGCTACGGCCACCTGCAAAGCCAAAAAGGCGGCATCGGCCTCAAAGGCCCGGGCGAAACCCAGCTTGAAACCGACCGCCGCCTGATCGCCCAAAAAATCACCACCCTGAAAAAACGACTTGCCGACGTGCGCCGTCAGCGTGCCACCCGCCGCAAAGCCCGCCAGCAGGGCAGCCTGCCCACCTTTGCCCTGGTGGGTTACACCAACACCGGCAAATCCAGTTTGTTTAACCGCCTCACCAAAGCCGACGTGTTGGCCAAAGACCAGCTCTTCGCTACGCTCGATACCACCGCCCGCCGCCTGTATCTCGACAGCGAACACAGCATCATCCTCACCGACACCGTCGGCTTCGTGCGCGACCTGCCGCACCGCCTGGTGGCCGCCTTCTCCGCCACGCTGGAGGAAACCGCCCAAGCCGACGTATTGCTCCATGTGGCCGACGTTTCCCAGCCCGACTACGAACAGCGCATGGAAGACGTCAACCGCGTACTGGCCGAAATCGGCGCCGCCAATGTGCCGCAGCTCTTGCTGTATAACAAAATCGACCTCCTGCCCGCCGAGCAGCAACAGCCCGGCATCCTGCGCAGCAAAAGCGGCCAAATCGCCGCCGTGCGCCTTTCCGTTACCCAAAGCCTGGGCTTAGAAGACTTGCGCCAGGCATTGATTGAGTGGGCGGATACGCATAGCAAGGCATCAGGCGGCAAAGAGGCTAGCTGAAAACGGCTATAGTCGGGACACTTTATTTCCTACAGTGTTGGCTTGCCTTCCCCTGCTTGCCGACGTGGGCTAAGGTAGATTGCCCATGCGGTTGCCCTGGTTATTTATTGCTTGGAAAGGCTACCTGAAAGCGAAGCTAAAAATTTCAGGTAGCCTTTTTAATTTGAATTTCCTGGTGCTTACACATGGCGGATTCCAAGGTGGAAAGGCTACCTGAAAAACCAAAAGCCGGGCATGAGCCCGGCTGGTTTCATTTTTACTGCCTGCACCGTTATCAAAACCGTTTTCAGGTAGCCTCTGCCTGCTACACCAGCTGCTCGCCCCAATGCAGTTTCTGGCGCAGGGTTTTGTAGTATTGGTAGTTGGTGGGGTGCAGCACGCGCAGGGTGTTGCGGTAGCGGCGGATGGTGAGCCGGTTCATGCTGTGCAGGTCGATGTGGGATTGGCCGTCGCAATGTACGCGGGCGTTGTCGGCTTTGGTGATGAGGATTTCGATTTCGCAGCTGTCGGGCACCACGATGGGGCGGTTGGTCATGGATTGCGGGCAGATGGGCACGAGTGTGAGGGCGCGCAGGGTGGATTGCAGAATCGGTCCGCCGGCAGCCAGGGCGTAGGCGGTGGAGCCGGTGGGGGTGGACACAATCAGCCCGTCGGAGCGTTGGGTGTAGACAAACTCTTGGTTGATAAATACTTCAAATTCAATCATCTGCCCCAAGCCGCCACGGCTGATGACGACTTCGTTGAGAGCCAGCGCGGTGCAGTCGGATTCGTCGTGGCGCTGCACGGTGCATTCCAGCATGATGCGCTCTTCGGGCAGGTATTGGCCGGCGAGCATGCGCGAAATGTCGGCAATCATGTTTTGGCGCGGCACTTGGGTGAGGAAGCCTAAATGCCCCAGATGCACGCCCATGATGGGGATGCGGTAGGGGGCAAGTTGGCGGGCTACGGATAAAAATGTGCCGTCTCCTCCGAGCACCAGCACCAAATCGCAGCAGGTACCCATGTCTTCTTTGGCTACCCGTCGGCAGTTTTCGGCTAGCAGGTTGGCAGACAAATCGGCGCCGCATTCTTCGTCTATCAGCACTTCGATGCTGTTTTCTAAAAAGAAGGCCACCAGTTCGCTCAGGGTTTCGCCCAATTGCGGGGTGTTGGGGCGGGTAACGATGCCGATGCGGTGAAATTGGCTGTGTTTCATGTGGTGTAATGGAGAAATTATGGGGAAATTACGTTAGGCCGAACTCTACCTGATTTTCAGGTAGCCTGAAAGGCGGGAGCGGGGTAGGGCGGGGCAACGAAGCAGCCTTCTTATTCTAATGCGCTATATTTTGTTTTTTATCATGCGGCTGATAGAATGCCGCGCCGTGTGGCTTTATGTTTCAGGTAGCCTTTTGTGTGGCCACAGGCTACCTGAAACATAAAGCCGGAATATTGATTTCTTTTTCAGGTAGCCTCATGCTGCAATCCACTCCGCCGCAGGCACTCGCCTTACTCGGCCCCACTGCCGCCGGCAAAACCGCGCTCGCGCTTGCCTTGGCCGAAAAGCTGCCGCTGGAAATCGTCAGCCTCGATTCCGCGCTGATTTACCGCAGCATGGACATCGGCACCGCCAAGCCCACTCCTGCCGAGCGCGATGCCGTGCCGCACCACCTCATCGATATCATCAACCCGCCGCAAAGCTACAGCGTGGCCGATTTTTTGAGCGACTGCCTGCGCCTGTGCCGCGAAATCCACGCGCGCGGCCGCCTGCCGCTGATTGTGGGCGGCACCATGATGTACTACCACGCCCTCGTCAACGGCCTCAACAGCCTGCCCGCCGCCAATCCTGAAATCCGCCGCCAACTGCAAGAGCAAAAACAGCAACACGGCCTGCCACATCTCTATGCCCAACTGCAGCAGGCCGACCCCGCCACCGCCGCCCGCCTCAAGCCCGGCGACAGCCAGCGCATCGAACGCGCATTGGAAGTGTGGCTGCTCACCGGCCGGCCGCTCAGCCAACACTTTGCCGAACAGCCCAGCGCCACGCCAATGCTCTCCCTGCGCAGCATCGCCCTGATTCCGGCGCAACGCGAACGGTTGCACCGCAATATCGAACAACGCTTCTACGCCATGCTGGAGCAAGGCTTTCTAGATGAAGTAGGCCAACTGCAAGTGCAATATCCCGAGCTCACCCCCGACTACCCCGCCGTACGCTGCGTGGGCTACCGCCAAGCTTGGGCACATCTGCAAGGCAAAACCGACCGTAATACTTTCATTGCCCAGGGTATTGCCGCCACCCGCCAGCTTGCCAAGCGCCAGCTCACCTGGCTGCGCAAACTGCCCGCCGATTTGGTGATCGACCCGTTTTCAGGTAGCCTCCAGCAACACAGTCAAACCATTCATTCTTTTTGCCAACAACACTTCGTATGAGCACTCCTTTCCCCGCCTCTTTCCGCCGCCCTGTGCTACGAAGCCTTGCTGCTGGCCGCCGTAACCTGCGTGGCTTTTATCCCCGCCGCCGCCGCCAATATGGCGTTGCATACTGTGCCGCTGCTGGTCGAAACGGCCGTAGCACTGATCATCCTAGCTGTGTGGTGGGGCTATTTCCGCCTTTGCTGGCACAGCCCGCGCGGGCAAACCCTGCCGATGAAAGTGTGGCGGCTACAGCTGTAAACCCCTGCCGGCAGCCGCCCCAGCCTGCGCCAACTGCGCCTGCACTTCATCTGGGCTTCTGTGCTGCTTCTGTCGCTTGCCTCATTCGGCATCCTACGCCAACTCACCCCCCCCTACCACCCCAAACCATGGCCGGCATGGTGTTGGCATGGTGGATACTGCCTATCGGCTTCGCCATCATACACTCTTTCCGACAATTTTTTACGACTACCTTGGCGGCACGGTTTTAACGGAGAAAGTGGCGGAAAGGAAGTAGTATTAGCTGCCGTACAAGGTGCTACCTGAAAGAGTGGTTTTGGCTAAACTTTTCATACATATTGCATTGGTTTGCCTTACCGCACTCCTGTGTTGTCTTCGGCTTGACACTTATAATATGAAGAATAATTGCTTTAGCTATATCAATTATTAAGGTATGGAGATAAACGAAAAAACAGCCCGGAAATTTGGGCTGTTTTGTGAAGATGGTGCCGACAATGAGACTTGAACTCATACGACCTACGGTCACTACCCCCTCAAGATAGCGTGTCTACCAATTCCACCATGTCGGCTGAAAAATCAGAATTTGTTTTTACTCCGGAATAACCGGTTTGCTGGCTGCTGCTGGTTGCGAAGCGGCTGGAGCGTGCTGCTGTGCTGCAGCAGGTGCATCCAACCCCAGTTTGTTACCGCTGCCCTGCTTGGAGGAAATGATGCTGAGTGCCAAACAGCAGCAGAAAAATACAGTAGCGGCGATAGCAGTGCTGCGGCTGAGGAAGTTGGCGCTGCCGGCAGAACCGAATACGCCTTGCGCGCTGCCGGTGCCAAAAGCCGCACCAGCATCAGCACCCTTGCCCTGCTGCATCAGCACTAAGCCGATGACAGCAATCGAGGCAAAGCCACCAATAATCATAATAAGGGTTTTAAAAGCTTCCATGTTTGTTTCGCTATTTATTGCTTTGCTGCGGCTTGAACGATGGCGGCAAAACTGTCGGCCTGCAAGGATGCGCCGCCGACTAAGGCACCGTCTACATTAGGCAGGGTCAGGATGGTTTGTGCGTTTTGTGCATTGACACTGCCGCCGTAAAGAGCGCGGATATTAGCACTCTTGTTGGTGAAAGACAAGAGCTCTGCGTAAATAAAAGCGTGCATATCGGCAATTTGTTCGGGGGAAGCCACTTGCCCGGTACCGATGGCCCATACCGGCTCGTAGGCAACGGCAATATGGGGCATGGCTTTGCCGCGCAATACAGAGAGTTGTTCGGCCACTACAGCTTGCTCCTGCGCAGCTTGGCGTTGGGCTAGAGTTTCGCCCACACACAGAATCGGGGTGAGTCCGGCGGCCAAGGCGTTGTCTAACTTGGCGGAGAGGGTTTCGTTATTTTCACCGAAATACTGGCGGCGTTCGGAGTGGCCGAGCAGCACGAATTGTGCGCCAAGGTCGGCCAGCATGGCGGCGGAAGTTTCGCCGGTGAATGCGCCGTCTTTATCGAAGCGGCTCACATCTTGCGCACCGACTGGCAGAGCGGGCGCAGCTTGTTTTAAGTCGAGCAGATAAGGCAGGGGAGCGGCAATACCGGTGCTGACGTTTTCAGGTAGCCTTTGTGTCGTCCAAGCTTGGGCAAATGCCGCTGTTGAGCTGCGGCGACCGTTCATTTTCCAGTTACCAATAATCCAAGGTTGTTGCCAATTCATGCTGTGCCGTCCTTTCGGTTGTGGGATGGTCGGGGCTTATTCTGCGGGGTTAGTTACGGTTTGAGTTTGTTCTGCTGCGGCAGTCAGGCGTGCCATTTGGGTGGCGATGCCTTGTTCGATTTTGGCCATGGAGCCGGATTCGACTTCGTGGTAGGCCTCGAGCAGGGCGTATTTGAAGGCTTCTACGTCTGCGCCGCCGTGGCTTTTGATTACGATGCCGCGCAGGCCGAGGAAGATGGCGCCGTTGAATTTGCGCGGGTCGAGGCGGTTTTTGAAGCCGTGCAGGGTGGGTAGTGCCAGCAGGGCCGCCAGCTTGTTCAGCCAGTTGCGGCTGAACTCTTCGCGGATAATGCCGCCGATGAATTTAACTGCCCCTTCGATGGCTTTCAATACGGCGTTGCCAGTAAAGCCGTCAGCCACGACAACATCGACTTCGCCACTGAACACAGCGTTGCCTTCCACGTTGCCAACAAAATTCAGCGGGCTTTGTTGCAACAGGTGGTGTGCTTCTTTAATCACGCTACCGCCTTTGATGTCTTCAGTACCGACATTAAGCAGGCCGATACGCGGTTGGCTGTTGCGCGGATACATGGCGCCGAACAGTTCGCCGCCCATCACGGCAAATTGCAACAGCTGGGCGGCGGAGCAATCCACGTTGGCGCCCAAATCCAGCATCAGGGCGAGGCCGCCGCCTTTAGAGGGCATGAATTTGGCAATTGCCGGCCGGTCGATGCCGGGCAGGGTTTTGAGCACGAAGCGGGCAGTGGCCATCAGTGCGCCGGTGTTACCGGCGGATACGGCTGCCTGCGCTGCTCCTGCTTTTACCTGGCTGATGGCCACGCGCATAGAAGAGTCTTTTTTGTTTTTCAAGGCCGACTGTGGGGCTTCGTCCATGCCCACCACTTCGCTGGCATGTATGATTTGTAGCCGCTCGTGTGAAGCGTGTTCGCTCAGTGTGCTGCGAACGGCTTCTTCATTGCCTACCAGAATGAGTTTGACATCAGTTTTTTCTTGTAGGAAGGCTAAAGCTGCCGGAATGGTAACCGTGAGGCCGGCATCGCCGCCCATTGCGTCTATGGCTAAAGTAATCATTTAATTCTGTGTTTCCGTTGTGTTCCGTTGCCGTGCCATGAGGCTACCTGAAAGATAGAATGGAATAGCGGCGGACGGATGGTATCAGGTAGCCCTTAGGGCAGTTGCGGTTTTTGGGCGGCTAGTGCGTTGTGTTCATTGATGTCGTCGGCATCCCAGGGGTAGTTAATCCACCAGTCGGGCGTAACAAGGCCGCTGAAGTAGGCGATATTGGGCGGTAGGGTGCCTTTTTTTTCTTTGATTTTTTCGTGCAATACGGCTACGCCTAGTGAAGCAAAGTTTTCTTTTTGCAGCTGTTCGAGGCAGAATTGCAGGGTAACGCGGCTGTCGTCTACTTCGTCCACCACCAAAACATGTTTGCCTTTCAAGCTCTCCGGCATTGGGTCGAGCCATTGGATTTTCTGCACGGAATCGCGGGGGTGTGGCTGTGGTCGTTACAGTAATAGGCGGTGGTGATGGCGTAGATTGGAATATTGATGAAGCTACGCAGCATCCGCGCGGGGATGAAACCGCCGCCGCCAATGGCGATCATCGCATCGTAGCGAGTGCCGGACGCTTGGATTTTTTGCGCCAGATGGCGGATGGCTTGATGAATCTCGTCGTAGGTGTACCAAATTTTTTCCGACATTTTCAATCCTTTGTTAAGTCGGCGCAGTGAGGGTTGTTATTGAGTTATCTGCGTGACGGCAAATTGTAAACAGCTGTTGAGCAGAGGGCAACCAATAGGCACAGAGGCTGTTTCAGGCTGCCTGAAACCCCGGTTTTCTTTGCTGCCCTATATTTGCAATGCAACGCAAAAAAGCCAGTAATTGCTAAGGGCAATCTGCTGGCTTGGAATCGGCCTATGGCTGATTTACTCGTCTTTGGCCTTAACGACTTTGCGGCCACGGTACATGCCGTTGGCGGAAATGTGGTGCGGGCGGTGTACTTCGCCGGTAGCGCTGTCTACAGACAGGGCGGGAGCGGTCAGCGCGTCGTGGGAGCGGTGCATGCCGCGGCGGGAGGGGGATTTCTTGTTTTGTTGAACAGCCATGTTGCAAACTCCTGAGGATAAACCTGAATAAAATAATTAACGACCACTTTTCAACGCCGCCAAAGCAGCAAACGGATTGGGGCGATCTTGATTGACGGCATCGAGCTGATCGGAATGGCAGCTTTCGTGGCAGGGGGCATACGGCAGCGCCATCAGAATCTGCTCTTCCACTAGCATGCCGACATCTAACTGCGCTTCTGGCAGCATGCCTTCGAGCTCTTCTTCGGCCGCCATGGCTTCATCCAGCGCTTCTTCGCTATCAAACAAAACGATATGCGCCTGTTCGTTTAAAGCAAAGGGCAACGGCTGCATGCAGCGTTGGCAAACCAGCGACAACTGCGCTGAAACCGATAAATCCAAATACAGGCGCTGCCGTTTATCGCAGCCGCCCTGTAAGGTAAAAGACACAGGCGTTTGCCGTTCGGCCAAAAACTCGTGCCGGCTCACGCGCTCATCCATCTCGCTCAGCCGGATTTGGCCGGCCAGATGCTGTGCCTGTTCGGCCAGTGCTTTCAGATCAATCAAAATAGGGTCTGACATAAACGTATCATGATATAATCAGCCGCCTGAAACGTCAATATTTTAATACGGTTTATGAACACAGCCCTGCCGATTGTTCTCGCTTCTTCTTCGCCGTTCCGACGGCGGCAGTTGGCCAAGCTCGGCCTGCAATTTGCCACTGCCGCGCCTGATTGCGATGAAACGCCGCTACCCGGCGAAACGCCCTGCCAAACTGCCGAACGGTTGGCCGAGGCCAAATCCCGCGCGCTGGTTGCGCGTTTCCCGCAGCATTTGATTATCGGTGCCGACCAAGTGGCCTGCTGCAACGGGCAGCAGCTGGGCAAGCCGATGGACGTGGCGAAAGCACAACAAATGCTGGCTGAAACCGCTGGCCGAGAGCTGCATTTTTATAGCGCATTGTGTGTGCTCAATACATTTTCAGGTAGTCTGCACTGCCATGTGGATACCACCACGGTAAAGATGCGCCCGCTTACCGCGCAGCAAATCGCCCGTTATCTGGAGCGCGAACCGGATGCGGTTTATTGCGCAGGCGGCGCGAAAAGCGAAGGTTTGGGCGGGGCGCTGATTGAACGCATCGACAGCAGCGATCCCAATGCCCTCATCGGCCTGCCGATTTTCCGGTTGATTGATTTTTTGCAGGCCGAAGGGGTGGCGGTTTTGTGAGCTTGAGGCTGCCTGAAATTTCAGGTAGCTCCTTTAAAATGTTTTAATGACTCAAGAAGGCAAGTTATGTTTATCGTTTCCCTAAGCTATATCAAACCATTATCCGAAATTGAGGCTTGTCTGCCCGCCCACATCGAATATCTCGACAGCCACTATGCTGCCGGCACGTTTTTGCTTTCCGGCCGCAAAGAGCCGCGCACCGGCGGCGTGATTATCATGCGTGCCGACAATCGGGCACAGGCCGAGGCTGTGATTGCCGAAGACCCGTTTTACCAAGCCAAACTGGCTGAATACCAAATCACCCAATTTATCCCCACCAAAACCGCCGCCGATTTGGATGCCTACCGTGAAACGCTTTGATACGGCATAGGTTACCTGAAAGCGAAGCTTCAACGCAGTTAAAATGAGTGAGGCGAGTTTCTCCGAAACTAAAACGCACCAGCAAGTTTCCGAATAGTGAGAGATAGCCCACCAAATTTTCAGGTAGCCTTTTCTAGGCCAGCAACAACACTATGCAACCCACTTTATTCCTTATCCCCACTCCGCTAGGCAGCCCAGATACCCCCTGCCTTCTGCCGCACGAGCAAAAGCTGCTGGCAGGCCTTACCGATTTTGTGGTTGAAGGCGAGAAAACCGCCCGCGCCTGCTTGCGCCATTTCGGTTTGAACGCTCCGCTGCAAGAGCTGAGCCTGCGCACGTTAAACAAACACACCGAGCCCGCCGAATTGCCCGATTTGCTGCAACCGCTGCGCCAAGGTCGCAGCATGGGTTTGCTCAGCGAAGCCGGCTGCCCTGCGGTGGCCGACCCCGGCGCGGTGCTGGTGGCGCTGGCGCATCGCGCCGGATTTGCCGTGTGGCCGCTGGTGGGGCCGTCCAGCCTGATGCTGGCCCTGATGGCCTCCGGTGCCAACGGCCAGCAGTTTGCCTTTCGCGGTTATCTGCCCGCCGATTCTGCCGGGCGGGTGGGCTACCTGAAAACCATCGAGCAGGATTCGCAGTGCCGCAACGAAAGCCAAATCTTTATCGAAACCCCCTATCGCAACAACGCCCTGCTGGCCGATGCCGTGGCCGCGCTGCAAGCCGATACCCTGCTGTGCGCCGCCAGCAACCTCACCCTGCCGGAGCAGCGTATCATCAGCATGACGGCGGGCGAATGGCGTAAACAGCCGCAACTGCCCGACCTGCACAAGCAGCCGACCGTATTTGTGGTGTACGCCGCCGGTCAAACGCCTGCACCTGCCCGCAAACGGCGTTAGAGGCTACCTGAAACCTTGGCTCGGCTACTTTTGAACACCTTGTTTTGGCGAAACTTGCTTTACTCGTTTTAGCTTCGTAGAAACTCACTTCGTTTGTTTTAACGGCGTTGAAGCTTCGTTTTCAGGTAGCCTGTGCCATCCAATCGTATTCAATAGAAGAGGCATTATGACCCCCATTCCCGTGAGCATCACCATGCTGGTGAAAAATGCCGAGCGGCACTTGGCAGACTGCTTGGCCGCACTGGCCGCATTTGACGAAATCATCGTGCTCGACAACGGCTCCACCGACCGCACGCTTGACATTGCCCGCCGCTTCCCCAATGTGGCCGTGCACCATCACGACTTTATCGGCTTCGGCCCGATGAAAAACCTGGCTGCCGGTTTGGCACGCAACGATTGGGTGCTCAATATCGACAGCGATGAAATCCTGCCGCCCGAGCAAGTGGAGGCCATCCGCGCGCTGGATTGGGGCGATAGCGGCAAAATCTACGCTCTGCCGCGCCTGAACCATTATCGCGGCCGCCCCATCAAAAGCTGCGGCTGGTATCCGGATTGGGTGAAACGCCTCTACCACCGCCAAACCGTGCGCTTCAACGACAACCAGGTACACGAATCCCTAATCGAACCGGCCGGCAGCAGCGTGGTGAGGCTACCTGAAAAACATCCGCTTCTGCATTATTCGTTCGACGGCGCCGCCGCCCTCATCAGCAAAATGCAGCACTACACCGATTTGTTTGCCGCGCAGCAGCAATTCAAACGGCGCGCTTCCGTGCTCAGTGCGGTGGGGCACGGCGCGGTGGCGTTTTTCAAAAACTATATTTTGAAACGCGGCATGTTCGACGGCGGCGACGGTTGGACGATTGCCTTTGCCAACGCCAGCGGCGCCTACTACAAATACATCAAGCTGCACGAAGCCAACCAGCGGCTCACCGTGTCGCTCATCACCACCACCTACAACCGCCCCGACGCGCTGGAAGCCGTGCTGCGTTCGGTGCTGGCGCAGCGCGTGCTGCCGCAGGAAGTGATTGTGGCCGACGACGGCTCGCGCGACGATACCCGTGCCGTGGTTGAACGCTATCGGGCGCAGTTCCCCGTGCCGCTGTTGCACGCCTGGCAGCCCGACGACGGTTTTCGCCTGGCCGAATCGCGCAACCGCGCCCTAGCGCAGGCGGGCAGTGACTATATCGTGATTATCGACGGCGATATGGTGCTGCATCCCGAATTTATCGCCGACCACAAACACGCCGCAAAAAAAGGCCTGTTTGTGCAGGGCAGCCGCGTGATCCTCACGCCCGAGAAAACCAACGAGCTGCTGGACAACCCTTCAAGCTACCGCGTGCTCAAATGGTATGAAAAGGGCTTGGAAAAACGTTTTGAAAAACGCTTCTCCGCCTGCCACCTACCGTGGCTTTCCAAGCGCATCCTACGCCGCGAAACCCGCGATGATTTCCACGGCATCCGCGGCTGCAATATGGCTTTCTTCCGCGAAGACGCGCTGAAAATCAACGGCTTCAACAGCGATTTTGTCGGCTGGGGGCGTGAAGACAGTGAATTTGTCGCCCGCTTTTTCAACAATGGCGGCCAACGCGCCAACCTGAAATTCGCCGCTGTGGCTTACCACCTCTACCACCCCGAAGCCGAACGCGCCGCCCTGCCGGAAAACGACCGCCTACTGGCCGCTGCTCAGGAACAGAAGCTGGTGTGGTGCGAAAACGGAGTGGATCGGTTTTTCCCGCAGAGTAAGCGCTGCAAATGATAAAAAGGCTACCTGAAATTTTCAGGTAGCCTTTTGGTTGAGAGAAGCAAGCGGTTAGCGGTTATTGTCGGTATTGTATTTTTTCTCCAGGTGGGAGAAGAACCAGGCCAGTGTCATGGTGAGCATCAGGTAAACCAAGGCGATGAAGTAATACGGTTCTTCATACACATAATAGCGGCCGGCCGCGCTCTTGGCGACATAGGTCAGCTCGGCTACGGCGATGGTGGCCAAGAGCGAGCTGTCTTTGAGCAGGGTGATAAATTCGTTGCCCAAGGGACCGAGCATATGGCGCAGGGTTTGCGGCAGGATGATGTAACGCATGGCTTGGCCGTAGCTCAAGCCGAGCGAGCGGGCAGCTTCCATTTGTCCGCGGTCGATAGATTTGATGCCGGAGCGGAATACTTCGGTGATGTAGGCGCCGGAGTTGAAGGAAAGTGCCAAGATACCAGCCACCAGCGGGGCATAGTTCTGGCGCAGGTAGATAGCCAAATCGCCGCTGATTAACAGGCCGTTTTGCTGATGCACCAAAAGGGGCGACCACACGTTGTGCCAAATAAAAATCTGTACCAGCATCGGCGTGCCGCGGAATAGGGTAACGTAGAGGCGCGAGCATTGTTGCAGCAGCCGCAGCAGGCCTTTGGTAACGATGTTGCCTTTTTCGATTCGAATCACGCGGATCAGGGCGTTGCACAAGCCCAGAATCATGCCGAAAAAGGTGGAGGCGGCGGCGATGCCGATGGTGGCCAGCATGCCGAAGAAGAACATTTGGCGATATTCGTAGATAATCGGAAAATGTTGGGAAAACAGTTGAATAAGGCCGGTTTCGCTGTTCATGGAAATCTTTGCTCTGCTGCGGTATGGCGAATTAACTTAACTTTTGCTACGACGTTGGCCCGCCTTGCCGTACTACCTGTACTATCTGCGGCTCGCCGCCTTGTATCGAAAATGTGTTAATCCGCTATCAAGGTTTACGGATTTTGACGAAATAAGAGGCGGATTGTACAAGAAAACGGCGGGTTTGTCAGTCGGCGGCAAGTGGCTGGGAAGGGGGCGTTGGCGGCGAAATGAATGGAGGCTACCCGAAAGCGAACTTCAACGAAGTTAAAACGGGATTCGTTTTCAGGTAGCCTGATTGCTATTGGCTGCTTAGTCGGCGGGGTTGGCCAGGCGGTTGATTTCGGCCAGTACGGCGGCGGGGTCGGGCGCTTGGGTGATGGGGCGGCCCATAACAAGGTAGCTGCTGCCGTCGGCGAGGGCTTGGGCAGGGGGCATGATACGGCGCTGGTCGTCTTGGTTGCTACCGGGGTTGGGGCGGATGCCGGGAGTAACCAACACGAATTCGCTGCCGCGCTGCTGGCGCAGGGAGGCAGCTTCGTGCGGGGAACAGACCACGCCGTCGAGGCCGGATTGCTGCGCCAGGGCGGCCCAGCGGGATGCCCAATCGGCAATGGGGGCAGTGAGGCCGAGTTCGTTGAGGTCTGCCTGTTCCATGCTGGTGAGGATGGTGACGCCGATGAGCAGGGGGCGTTGGCGGTGGTTGGCCACGGCTTCGGTGGCGGCTTCCATCATGCGGCGGCCGCCTGATGTGTGCATATCCACCATCCACACGCCCATGTCGGCGGCCACGCGGCAGGCGGCGGCCACGGTGTTGGGGATGTCGTGGTATTTGAGGTCGAGGAAGAGTTGGAAGCCTTGGTTGATTAGGGCTTCGGCCAGACGGCGGCCGGTGGCGGTAAACAGCTCTTTACCGATTTTGAGGCGGCACAAATCGGGGCTTAAGCGGCGCACGAAGGCGAGGGTGTCGGCTTCGTTGGCAAAATCGAGGGCAACGATAACGGGGGTGCGGCGGGCGGGCGGGGCGGGGTCGAGGATAAGGGGGTTCATGGGGATGGGGGCGGATGGGTTGGAATGGAAAAGGCTACCTGAAAGCCGTGTTGCTGAGGAATAGGTTTCAGGTAGCCTTTAATTAAGCGTCAAGCGGGGGCATGGGACTGCCGCTTTCGCCGGCAGCGGCAGTGAGCTCGGCGAATTCTGCAGGGTGACGGCGGATGTAGGAGCAGACGGTACAGAAGTCGTCTTCACACACGAGGCAGTAGTCGGCATCGAGCTCGTCAAACTGGGGGAATTGTATGCGCAGTTTTTCAATGCTGCTGTTTGGGGTGGCGGCTTGGATGGTGGCGCCGTGCTGTTGGTAAAGGGCGTGGGCGCGATCGATGATGTTGGGGGTGTCGCGAACGCCCCATTGGCGCAGGTATTCGGCGGTTTCGGGGGCGAGGGCGTGTTCGCCCCGGCCATCGGCAATCAGCACCACGAAGCCGTCGTCTTCCATCAGAAGGTCGAGGCTGAGGTAGGCGAGCAGGGCGCGTTGGGCACCGCTGTAGCGTTCGATAAAACGGTCGCTGTGGCGGATGCGGTGTGTCCACACGTTGAGCATGCGGTACATTTGGTTGATGGTCATCATGTTATCGGGCATTTTGTTTTCCGTTCGGGGCTAAACTTCGATTTTGTTGGGGGTGAAGGTTTCCCATTTGTTGCAGGCGGGACAGTGCCAGAAGAATACTTGCGATTTGAAATGGCAGTGGCGGCAGCGGTACATCACGTTTTTCTGCAGGGTGCGCCCGATCACGCCGCGCATCATGTCAGCATCGCTCTTCCAGGCAGGATCGAGGTTGTTCAGGCGCAGACCGAGCAGGCGGTATACGCCGCCGAGGTCAGGCTTTTGGCGCACGAGTTCCACGGCGGTTTCGGCCGCTTTTTCTTCGCCGTAGAGCAGCAGCGATTTTTCGTACACTACGTTGATTAAATCGAGCTGGGGAAAGGTTTTCAGGTAGCCTGTGAGCACGGCGAGGCCGGCGGCGGCTTCGCCTTGGGCATCGTAGGCGTCATACAGTTTTTCGCCCACCATGCTTAAGTAGGCATGGTTTTGTTTTTCGATGGCGGTGTAGGCGGCTACGGCGGCGGGGTAGTTGCCCAGCTTTTGCTCCAAGTCGCCGAGAATCATGTTGGCGCGGGCGCATTTGCGGTTGGCGTCCAGTGCTTTGGCAATATTGGCACGGGCTTGCTCGAAGTCGGATTTGAACAGGGCAGCTTGTGCCAGCTCACAATAGAATTGGGCGATTTCGAAGCGGTAGGTTTGTTCGTCGTGGCTGAGCAGCTGGGCAGTGTCGATGGCTTTGGCCCAGTCGCGGTCTTGCTGGTAGATATTCAGCAGCACTTGGCGGGCTTGGGCGGCCATATTGCCTTGCTGCAGGCCGAGGAAAATCTGCTCGGCGCGGTCTACCAAGCCGGCGCTTTGGTAGTCTTGCCCGAGTTCAAACAGCACTTGGTTGCGCTTTTCGCCCACGGTTTCGGGCGCTTCGAGCAGGGCTTGGTGCATGCGGATGGCTTTGTCGTTTTCGCCGCGCTGGCGGTAGAGTTTGCCCAGGGTGAGGTGCAGCTCGTAGGCGTTGTCGCCGGCGGGCAGCAGGTCGGTCATGTCGGCCAGGTGGCGGGCGGCGCTGCCGAGGTTGTGGTCTACCAGGGCATCCAGGCTGGCGTAAAACGCGGTGGGCACGGATTTGGCCTGCTTAAGCACGGCTTTCATGTCTACCCGGGCGGCAAACCAGCCCATGGCAAAGAAGACGGGCAGCAGGATAATCGGGGTGAGCCACCACCAAATATTGCCGTCCATGCGCCTATTCCTTCACCGGGGCGGCGTTGGGCACAGGCTGAGTGGCATCGGCGGGCGCGGGCGTTTGCAGCTGCTCCTGCGCGATCCGGGCGTTTTTGCGCACTTCGTTGCGCAGGCGGTTGTTTTCATGGCGCAAGGAGAGTAGGCGGCCAAACATGGAAAACACGCCGAACACCGCGCCGATAACGAAAAACGCCAAGAGCAGCAGAATCAGCGGCAGGCTGATTTCGCTGCCGGGCAGGTAGCTGAAGCTGACGAGATGGGTGTTGAATGCGGCTAAAACGATAAAAACCGCTAAAAGCAGCAGTTTGATGATGAGCGAAAACAGTTTCATGAAGCTAGGCCTTTCGTCATGCGGGCGGGAATGGATATCAATGGTGAAGTGTAAACTATTTGAGGAGTTTCAGGTAGCCTGCCGGGCAGTGGGAAGGCTACCTGAAAATATGTTATGATGGTTTCATCTTAAGTAAGTTTGCTGTCATCTAACCTGCATTAAGCGGCTAACCATTTCAACAATAATAAAATATCCAATCAAACCCTGCCGGCCGGATTTTTCTCCCACTCGTTAAACAAATTAAGGAGCAATCTGATGTCTGCAACTGCTGTTACCTCTGTATCTGAATCCCTATTCAAACTCGGCCTGAACCAGGCGCTGCCCGTGAGCGAGCAGGCCACCACTTCACGCACTGTGCTGAATAACGACTTGCTGCGTGTGGTGGCTTTCACGCTTGATGCCGGCCAAGTGCTCACCGAGCACACCTCTACCAAGGCCGTGGTGGTTACCCTACTGGAAGGCGAGATGGATTTCTCCATCGGCGCGCGCCACGAAATCCTGCATGCGGGAGATGTGGTGTATCTTGCCCCGAACGAACGCCATGCGTTGAGTGCAGTGAGCGCTTGCCGGATGCAGCTGGTGATGGTGAACGTGGATTGAGCTTGGTGCCTCGGGTGTTGAAGCTACCTGAAAATGAAATAGCAGCTGGATATGGCTATTTTTCAGGTAGCCTTTACCCCTGATTCCGGGCTACTTGAAAAACGATTTACCCACACAGTCGCTACAAATTTTAACCTAGGGCTAACAGTAGATTAAGAAAACGGTTTGTTACAATGCACCCAATGTTCTGCATTGGGTTTTGGCCGCGTAAAAGGCCAATCCGCCTAGAGAACGCCAATTACATTCCAACATGAAGGGAGTTTGAAAATGAAGTTTTGGCAATCTACTGCATTAGCTGCTTTGGCCGTGGGCATCGCTGCTCCGGCATTTGCTGCTGGCGGCACTGTGTCTTATGTCTGCCAACAAGGCAAACAGGTGGATGTGAGCTATCAGTTCAACAGCCGTGGCAAACCCGTGTCTGCGCGCGCCCGCCTCAACGGCAGCAACCGCAACATGGCTTTCGATGCGCGCCGCTCTGACAGCACGGGCACAGCGTTTAAAGACCGTGCCGGCTACAACCTGACCGGCCCGGTGCTTACCGCCAGCAACTACCGCAGTGAAGAAGGCATCAGCATCCTCTCGCCGCGCAGCGAATTCCTGTATAAAGACTGTAATCCGCGCCACAACGAGCCTGCCCGTCAAGTGCCGCCCGCCGCAGCCCGTAGCGGCAGTGTGGCCTACGTTTGCCAGCAGGGCCGCCGCTTGAATGTGAATTACCACTTCAATTCCGCCGGCGTGCCTACTAGCGCCGAGCTGAGAGTGAACAACCGCAATCTGCGTTTGCCGTATAACCTGTCGGCTTCCGACAATGTGGACACCGTATTCAGCGCCAACGGCTACCGCCTGACTACCAATGCTATGGATTCGGCCAACTACCGTAGCCAAGATATCATCGTGAGCGCGCCCAACGGCCAAATGCTGTATAAGGATTGCTCTCCTGCCCGTTAATTTGGTGCGGTGGATAAACAAGCAGGCACAACTTTGCGATTGTGCCTGCTTTGTTTGGCTATGGTGTTTCAGGTAGCCTTGGTGTTTCAACGATGCTCAGCAGCTTTTCTGCTAAATCGGTTTTAGCCAAATCAGAGAAGCGGATGCTCAAGCCGTCGGCCAAGTCGTTTACCACGATGAAGTCGTTGCCTTTTGAAACGTGATCGCCCACATATCCACATTCGGTGCCATGGTATAGTCTGAATAGGTGAATACACGGATGTTGCCGGAGGGCGGTATCGATACATGGGCTGGGAATATCGCCGGCGTGGGCAGACGGCAGCTCCCACAGAGAGAGATATTGAGTTTGAAGGGTGTACGTATGGCAGTAAGTAAAACAGGCTACCTGAAAAGGTAGCCTGTTTGGGATTTGGTGCCGGCGGCAGGAATCGAACTCGCGACCCCCTGATTACAAGTCACGAGAATTTTATATAACCCATTGATTTAGCTAATTTACCGCTTGCTAAAACTTTGGATACCTTGGCCGTATTAAACCACACGCTGGCAAACTTTGTCCAAACTCTTTATTAGCCATCTTTGTACTGGCTGTTGTCTAATTAGGCCATGCCTTGATTAGGCCGTCATGCCGTGCCGCACAGTCGTTATACAGATGCACCACTTCCAGCGCCCACGGCAGCATCACCTTGCCCGTTGTTCCCGACAATTCGGGCAGCCTGGGGCAGGGCATAGCCAAATCGGCCGGCGGCTCAATGGCGCTCGGCAATGGCGGCGTTGAGGACTTGCACCCCGGAAGCATCAACGCAATCGCCAGTAAACACAGGCCGCTCGATAATTTGCTGTACCACTTCACGCCTTACCCTCACTTTCTCGTCCGCTTTGGACTTCTCTTGTTGATATTCCACGCTTGCCGCATGGGCGGTTTTTTGATGCTTCTGCTTTTGCTCGGCCAGTTTGGCATTGATGGCTGCCGTGGCCGCAGCATAGCCCGCTTGGTAGCGTTGCCTACCATACCAATATTCCCCGCCTACCACCGCCGCCAACAGCGCGGCAAGGGCAAGTGGTTTCCAGTATTTGTATAAATAAGTCATATAATTACCAATGATATGTTTAATATGTCACTATTTTTAGTCACATTTACTTGATATGTACACGGCATCAACCTATACTGCAAATACCTTTAAAAATTCATAAAAAATAAACATGACAAAATGGCAAGCTGAAGTTCCTTACAACAATCTTCCATCATTACCTCCCGTCCAAGACGTTGAAGATAAATTTATTTTAAAACACTGTATCCGTGCCCGAGTGGCGCTTGGAGAGTTAAAACAAGCGGCAGAACTTATTCCCAATCAGGCCATGCTGATCAATACGCTACCAGTAATGGAGGCAAGGGCAAGTTCTGAGATTGAGAATATTGTTACAACTGCCGACAAACTGTTTCAGTCTCTGCAATTATCTCAAGACAGTATCGACCCCGCTACCAAAGAAGCTCTTCAATACAGAAATGCTTTATTATCAGGGTTCCAATCACTACAACGTCTCCCTTTGTGTACGCAAACTGCTGTGCAGGTATGTAGTGTAATTAAAGGGCGTGATATGGATATTCGCCGTATTGGTGGAACAGCGCTGAAAACTGGGCATAGCGGTAAAATTGTCTATACACCTCCGGAAGGAGAGGAGTTAATACGGCAGAAATTGGCTAATTGGGAAAAATTCATCCATGAATCCGACCATATCGACCCTTTGATAGTTATGGCAATAGCTCACTATCAGTTTGAAGCAATCCACCCGTTTGCAGATGGGAATGGGCGAACTGGCCGTGTACTAAATAGTCTGTTCCTGATTGAAAAAGGATTACTTGGGCTACCTATACTCTATCTTAGTCGTTATATTATTCAACACAAAACCGATTATTACCGCTTGTTGCTAGGCGTAACTGAGAAGCAGCACTGGCAAGATTGGATTGTCTATATTCTGAGGGGGGTGGAAGAAACTGCCGGCTGGACATTGGCAAAAATAGAAGGCATCAAGCGGCTGGCAGATGAAACCCGTATATACATCCAAAAGGCGGCACCAACACTATATAGCAGGGAGTTGTCTGATTTGCTTTTCGAGCAACCCTATACCCGTATCGGCAACCTTGAAACTGCAGGTATTGCCAAGCGGCAGACTGCTTCTAAATATCTAAAAGAGCTGGTGAAAATCGGCGTATTGCGTGAAATGACAATTGGTAGGGAAAAATTGTTTATTCATCCAAAGTTGATGGATTTACTATATAGCGATGACAACCAGTTTCAGCCATATGTCTGATTTTCAGGCAGCCCCTTGCATTTGCAGGGGGTTTTGTTTATGATAACCGCACTACTAAATGTCAAGCGGATATCCGCCCCGTCAGTGCGCATTTTTTGTGCCTGATATTTTTCAGGTAGCCTCCAATGGCGGGTCTATACGCAGAAATACAACACCTCCGGGGAATACTGCGAGCCGTCTTGACACGGTAGTTGAAGCCCGCCGCCCTATTCAGCGGCAACACTAAACTAAACTGTCAAGGAGTTCATCATGAACGCAATCTCTGTAGCCAATGTGGCTATCCGTCAATTCGACAACCTATATTCCCTCAATGATTTACATAAAGCCAGTGGTGGCGAGAAACGCCATGAACTGACAAACTGGCTGAAATTGCAGCAAACTACTGAATTGATTGATGAAATATCCAAACCTGAAATTACAGGTTTGAAAGAAAATCAACAAGTTATCAAAGTAGTTCGCGGCGGTAGTAAGCGCGGCACTTACGCATGCAAAGAATTGGTGTATGCCTACGCTACTTGGATTAGTGCCAAATTCTTTTTACAGGTTATCCGCACTTTCGATGCAGTTGTTTCAGGCAGCCTGCACGCTCCCGAAGCTCTGCCCTCTGCCCAAACCACGATAGACGAACGGCGCGGCCTGGTGGATGCGGTCAAGCTGCTGGTAGCCCGCTGCGGTATCGATTATTCGGCTGCCTACCGCATGGTGCATCAGCGCTTCGGTGTGGCGCATATCGACCAAATCGCCGCCCCGTTGTTGCCCTCTGCGGTGGCTTATGTGCATTCGCTGGCATTGCAGGGGCG
>NZ_LXST01000003.1:0-231536 GCF_001648535.1 Eikenella sp. NML99-0057
AAACGAACCAGCGCCGATGATAGTGCGGATACCCGTGCGAAAGTAGGACACTGCCAAACACCTATTTACGACACCTGCCTGATGGCGGGTGTTGTGCTTTGTGGGAGTATGATGAAAGGAATGGAAAGAATACTCAGATTAATTAAGAATTTTAACTATATAATCCATCTTTTCTAGTTAGCCCAATACTCCATATCGTGTTCACGCCTATTCCGAAAAACTCCCTACTTTCCGGCTTAAACAATGAGCAACTTTCTGCGGTAACCTGGCCGGCGCAATCTGCTTTGGTGCTGGCTGGTGCCGGCAGTGGTAAAACGAAAGTGCTTACTACCCGCATCGCTTGGCTCTTGCATAGCGCCCAAGCTAGCCTACATTCGGTGATGGCGGTTACTTTCACTAATAAGGCTGCGAAAGAAATGCGTGCCCGGCTCGAAGCCATGTTGCCGCTTAATATTCGCGCTATGTGGCTGGGTACGTTCCATGGCCTGTGCCACCGATTTCTGCGTTTGCATCACAAAGAAGCTGGTTTGCCTGCTGCCTTCCAGATTTTAGATAGCAGTGACCAGCTCGCTCTAGTCAAACGCCTGCTCAAAGCTCTCAACATTTCCGAAGAAATCATCGCCCCGCGTGTCTTACAAGGCTTTATCAACGCGCAAAAAGAAGCAGGTTTGCGTGCTGCTGTGCTACATGCCAACAATCCGTTTGAGCAGCACCTGATTGAATGCTATGCCGAATACGATCGTCTGTGTCGGCAGGAAGGGGTAGCAGATTTTGCTGAACTCATGTTGCGTAGCTATGAAGTGTTGCAAAGTAACGAGATCCTACGTACTCACTACCAAAACCGCTTCAACCACATCTTGGTGGACGAATTCCAAGACACCAACAAACTGCAATACGATTGGCTCAAACTTCTGGCTGGGCAACATGCTGCTGTATTTGCTGTGGGTGACGACGATCAGAGCATCTACCGTTTCCGTGGCGCGCGCGTGGGCAATATGGCCGATTTCATGCGTGAATTTCAGGTAGCCTCTCCTATCAAGCTGGAGCAGAACTACCGTTCGGTGGGCAATATCCTTGCTGCGGCCAATGCCGTGATTGCCCATAACGACGGCCGCTTGGGCAAGAACCTGCGCACTGAAGCCGAGCATGGCGAAAAAATCCGCTTCCTTTCCGCCTTTACCGACGGTGAAGAAGCCGAGTTCGTGGTAGAAGAAATCAAAGCCCTGCACCGGGACGGCATGGATTTGGCACAAACTGCCGTGCTCTACCGCAGCAATGCCCAGTCGCGAATTCTCGAGCAAGCTCTGTTTCGTGCAGGACTGCCCTATAAAATCTACGGCGGCCTGCGCTTTTATGAGCGGCAGGAGATCAAACATGCACTTGCTTATTTGCGGCTGGCGGTTAATCCTGACGACGATAACGCTTTGTTGCGCGTCATCAACGTGCCCGCACGCGGCATTGGCAGCCGTACGGTGGAAAACATTCAAGCCGCTGCTGCGCAGGAAGGCATGCCGCTGTGGCAGGCAGCCTGCCGCGTGGCCGTGAAAAACGGCAAAGTGGCAGCCTTTGTGCGCCTGATTGAAAGCCTGCGTGGCTGCATTGGCCAAGTGGGGCTACCTGAGATTGTGGCCGAGGCCGTGCGCAGCAGCGGTCTGTATGAGTATTACCAAAACCAAAAAGCCGACTATCAAGACCGCTTAAACAACTTGGACGAACTCATTCGTGCGGCCGAAGAATTCCGCCCTGAAGACAGCACGTTTGAAACCTTGCTCGCCGATGCCGCAGAGAGCCCGGCATTCCCCGTGCTTGCCTTTTTGAGCAATGCTGCGCTTGAATCTGGTGAGAACCAGGCCGCCGCCGATGAATCTGCCGTACAGCTGATGACCGTGCACGCCGCCAAAGGGCTGGAATTCGACGCCGTATTCCTCACCGGCATGGAAGAAGGCCGTTTTCCCAGCGAATTAAGCCTGGCCGAACACGGCGGGCTGGAGGAAGAGCGGCGGCTGATGTATGTGGCCATCACCCGCGCCCGGCGGCGGCTCTACATCAGCATGGCGCAACAGCGGATGTTGCACGGCCAAACCCATTTCGGCACCGTATCACGCTTTGTGGAAGAAATTCCGCCCGATTTACTGCGTTTACTCACCCCCGTGCTGAAACCACGCTTCCCCGTGCCCGAAGGCCGGCCTCAACAGAGCAGGGCAGAATGGGCTGCGCCGGTGGCGAAGCAGGATTACGACGGCTTCAGCATCGGCCAAAATGTGCGGCACGCCAAATTCGGCACCGGCGTAATCATCGAAGGTGAGCACAAAGCAGGCAGCGCCCGCCTCACCGTAAACTTCGGCAAGCAGGGCATCAAAGTGCTGGACACCAAGTTTGCCAAACTGGAAGCCGTGTGAGTTTTCAGGTAGCCTTAGGGCTTGAAGCAATTTGCTTAGCAGGCTACCTGAAAAACATCAGCCGCAACGTAGCTGAAAAATTCTTATTGACTATCAAGGAGAACGCCATGTCCGCATACGACAGCAATAATATTTTCGCCAAAATCCTGCGCGGTGAAATTCCCAACCATACGGTGTACGAAGACGAAAAAGTCCTCGCCTTTCTCGACGTGATGCCACAGGCGCGTGGCCATGTGTTGATTGTGCCGAAAACACAGGCTGTGGAGCTGACCGACCTGCCGACGGAATACGCCCAAGCCGTGTTTGCTGCTGCCCAAAAAATCATTACTGCCCAGCGCAAAGTTCTGCAGCGGCACGGCATCGTGCAAATGCAGCTTAACGGCCAAGAAGCAGGCCAGAGCGTGTTCCACTACCATATGCACCTGATTCCCGGGCATTTGTACGAGCTGGCGCAACACGAAGATAAAATGGCCGATCATGCAGAACTGGCCGTGCTGGCCGCCCAACTGCGTGAGGCCGTGGCAAAGTTGTGCTCCTATTCGGCAGCATATCGAAGCGGCGGCAATTAAATCGACTACATGCACAGCAGCATTCACGGCAAACCTGAAAAGTTTCAGGTAACCTTTTGGAAGAATCCAATTGAGTTGCTGAAGTTAGCGGTATAAGACCTTTTAAGAGTTGCCGAATATGGGCGCAGTTCAAGGCGTTTCACCAAACACCTTCTTCTCCTCCCCTTACGGCGTTAGCTCACCTTGTTGTACTACTGTGCTTTCTGCAGCTCGCTGCTTTGCGGGGAGAAAGAATTTGTTTGGCTGTCGCAGCACAGGCATATCATTAGAGGTAGGTAAGCGATTGAGTAGCACATAATGCCCTAAGTGCCCGTGGGAGGTAGTTTTTCAAAGGTCTTAGCATGTCAGAATGGCAGTAGCTAAATCGTCTAATCACAAAGAATGGGCTACTTGAAAGTTTCAGGTAGCCTTCCAAAGCAAAATGAAACCTAACCAAGCAGACCCTAATCACCACCTGGAACAGGTTTGGCAGCAGGCCGATGTTGCCGAACTGCGGCGCAAACTTCTACGTTTTGCCACCCTGCAACTACACGATGCCCAATGGGCGGAAGACGTGGTGCAAGACACCCTGCTGAAAGCTTTTGCTCGCCGGCAGCAGTTTCAAGCTGCCGCACAATGGCAAACGTGGGTGTTTGCTATTTTGCGTAACACCTTATTAGACAGCCTGCGTAGCCGACAAAACCGACTGCAATGGCAAGTGAGCAGCGAAGACGAGCAGTTTCTCGATGCCGTCCGCCGGCAGCAGTTTGACGAGAGCGGCCATTGGATGGACAGCGCCAACCCACAAACATGGGCTTCTCCGGAAGACATCATCCGGCAGCAGGAATTTATGCATACTATGGAATACTGCCTCGAACAATTACCGGACAATACCGCGCGAGTATTTATGCTACGGGAGTTGATGGGGTTGGAAGTGGCTGAAATTTGTCAGCAAACCGGTATTAGCGCTGATAACTGCTACACCATTCTTTACCGCGCCCGTAATGGCCTACGTCGCTGTCTGCAAAGTAATTGGTTAAACGGATAAGGAGGATGCATATGCTGAAATGCCAACAAGCCGCAGAACTGATTTCGCTACAACACGACCGTCCGCTGAGCCTCCTGGAACACTGGCAACTGCGATTGCATCTCCTCGTTTGTTCACCTTGCAAACACTACCGTAAACAGCTGTACACTATTGAGTTGGCAATGGAACATTTGCGGCAGGATCAGGGTAGAGACAAGAGATGAAAGGTACCTGAAAAATATTTGAGAAAATAATATATTCGCTAATTAACAAAAATATTTTCCCGGAAAAGCTTGACTCAGATTGGAATAACTGGTGTAATAATAAGCTGCGAAAGCGGCCAGATAGCTCAGTTGGTAGAGCAACGGATTGAAAATCCGTGTGTCGGCAGTTCGATCCTGCCTCTGGCCACCACTAACCGCATTTTAGCGGTTATTTTTTTGTCTAACGCCTTCTATCTAAATCTACAAGACCCAAGCCCAGCAAGGTTTCTAGCTATGTTTAGGGCTTGTTTGGTATCTACCGCCGTCTATCCGAATTGCATTGAAGCAACAGAATTTTTACGGTATCTTTTACGGTATTTTGAAAATACCGCCGAAAAAATACCGTAAAAATGCCGCTAACCGACCGCCAAATAAAGAATGCCAAGCCTGCCGACAAAGCTTACAAGCTGACTGACGGTAGCGGGCTGTATCTGCAAGTTACCCCTGCGGGCGGCAAATTATGGCGGCTTGATTACGCGATAGCTAATAAGCGAAAAACACTATCAATCGGGAAATATCCCCTTATCTCCCTGCTCGAAGCGCGGGAAGCCGCCGAAAGCGCGCGCCGGCTGCTGGCTGCCGGGCAAGACCCGGGCGAAGCCAAGAAGCAGGCCAAACAAGAGCGCATTGCCGCCCTACAAAACACCTTCCGCAATTTGGCCGCCGAATGGTACGAACACCAGCGCGCCGGCTGGACGGCAGGCCATGCCGCTAAAGTGTGGCGCAGCTTCGAGGTGGATATTTTGCCTGCGCTTGGCAGCCTGCCGATAGCGGAAATCCGTATTAAAGACGTGAAGGCAACCGTTGATGCGGTGGCCGCACGTGGTGCATTGGATACGGCGGCCAGCATATTACAGCGCATCAAAGCCGTATTTAACTACGCTATCCGAACAGAGCGAGCCGAAAACAACCCCGCCGCCGTGCTAACCGGCACAATCAAACTGCCCAAACAAAAACACCAGCCCGCCTTGCCGCAAGCCGAGCTGGTGGAGTTTTACCGCCGTTTGCTGGCCGAAAAAATCCGGCAGCCAACCCGGATAGCCATGCTGCTGATTATGCTGCTGTTTGTGCGGGCAGGGGAATTGAGGCGGGCGGAATGGGAGGAAATCGACTTTGAGGCGGCAGAGTGGCGCATTCCCGCCGAGAAAATGAAGATGAAAGCCCCGCATATCGTGCCGCTGGCCAATTGGTCGCTGGAACTGCTGGCCGAACTGCGGGCGATAACCGGCTACAGCCGCTATTTATTTCCCTCCGTGAGCCATGCCGATAGGTGCATGAGCGAAAACACCCTGTCTTATCTGACAGGTAGGATGGGCTACAGCGGCATAGCCACACCGCACGGCTTCCGCAGCTTGGCTACCGATATTCTGAACGAAAACGGCTGGCCGCCGGACGTTATCGAGCGGCAGTTAGCCCATGTGGAGCAAAACAAAGTGCGCGCCGCTTACCACCGCACGGAATACCTGCCGCAGCGCAAGGAAATGATGCAATGGTATTCGGATTTTTTACGGGAGCGGTACGAGCAAGCCAAACAGGCTACCTGAAAAGTTTACGGCCATACCTAGCCCGCGATTAGCTACCAAGGGCGAAAAGCAGGATGCAGCCCCAAGCCTGCCGGTGTGGCCTCCCTATGCTGTGGGGCAGAAATATGGGGCGTTTTGATGAGCGATACGGTTTCAAATGAACACGGCAGCCAACACCCGCTATTACAGCGTGGCCGCGAGGTAGCATTGCATTTAAGCCCATGCCTGCTGCTGACTAAGCTGGAATGTAAAAGCTGGCTGGAAATGATGACAGTGGCAGAAATCGACAAGATATTAGCCGATATAGATAAAATCATTGCTGCTTTTGATGCAGAGATAGGGAAAGGACGATACAACAAAACGCGGGATGAATACACCGTCCCAGTTTTGCCGGCTGCCCTGTATGGCTGTTACAAAGACAAAAGCCAGCTCCCCAAGGCAGCGGATATTCCGCTGTCAGTCAAAATATGCGGTATGCAGCGCCGGATAATCGGATTAACCCGGCAACATTTGCTGGCTGCCGCCTATCGACGGATAGTGGATGACTACCATCAATGGGAAACGATTACAGATGTGCTGGAAACCGCTTATGAACAAGTGGACGAAAACGGCTACCATGTTTCTGTTTTCTATAATCCGGTAGCCGTATTTGAGCTGATGGCAGACGTATCCGCACTATTGGCCTTGGCTTCCCATGCGGATATAGCAGCAAATGGTGTGATTAATTTCGCTGAATTAGGTGCTAGGGCTTTGGCGAATAAAAGCCGTAAACAGGCGGCTAAGTCCGCTAAGGTGAGGGGAGCAAATAGACAGAAGTTTCAACAGGCTTTTGTGGAGGCTAAACAAGAAAAGCCCAAGTTGTCGGCAAGGCAGTTTGCTATGAGAAATTATGTTGCGTATGGGTATAAAACCCTTGAGGGGGCAATAAAAGCCATAACTGGACAGGAGTTTGAAAAATTCAAGGACAGTATAAATTTGACAAAGTAAGGAAGTAGAGTTAAGGAGTGCAGAAAAATATAGCCGATACCGTACAGGATATATCCTGAGCGGTATCGGCTATATCCTGTACGGTATCGGCTATTCCATAAAAACGGCTGTCTGATTACATTGCCGTGTATTCCATTGTTGCTATCCTAAATGACAATGAATACACGGTTTTTGTTGGAGTTTTTATTTATATGGAGGATTTTATGGCTGATAGTTCTATTTCCATCCGAATGTTGCGCCTGCCCGATGTGATGGCGATTACCGGCTTGAGCCGGGCGGCGATTTATGCCAAGTGCAACCCGAAAGACAAGACGCGGTACGACCCGGATTTCCCGCAGCGGGTGCAGCTGTCCGCCAATGCGGTAGCTTGGCCTTCCGACCGACTGCAAGCGTGGCTGGATAAGCGTATTGCGGCGAGCCATGCCACCCATAACACCAGCGCCGCCGATAAGGGTGGGAAGGGGGCGAGATGAGCAGCCAAGCCGTATTGTTGTGCGACCGGAGCAATCTGACTTTCGCCCTTACGGATAGGGCGGGGCTGCTGGCCGCGTTGGAAGCAGGGCAATGGCCGGCAGATGTGCAAATCCACAGTTACAGCCGCCGCAATGCGCTATATAGCTTGGGTTTGGAAACAGAGAAACGCGCGAAACAGGCGGGAGCGGTGTACCTTGTCCGCTATTTTGACGATGTACCGGCAATGGAAAGCCTGCAAGCAGCCTTGCTGGTGTATGACGTGATAAGCAGCGGGCAGATACCGCCGGATGATGAAATCAGGCGTATTCGAGAGCAATGCGAGCAAGGGCGTATTTTGCCGGTGTGGCTGGAAGGATTGCCGTTTGCAGCGGCCTATCAGGCGATTTCGCCATATACTAACCCGCCGCCGATGGTGGAGCAGGCCGAACGGGCGGCCTTGCGCGGCGAAGATGCCCGGCGCGGCAATCCGCCGCCGCTGTTCGCGGTGGTGCATCTGGGCGAAGCGGAAAAGGCTACCTGAAAACCCCACCGCCCCTTGACAGCACAATTCCACCGGGCAATAATGGCCGCGCCGTTTTCAATCAAACGGCCAGCCGTGAGAAGCTGATACAACCAGGCAAGCAGCCGCCCACCGCGCAAGGTGTTTCCGACACCAGCACGCCAAGCGGTATTTTCATGCTTGCATTCCCCTTGCTTTACCTTTCAGAGGCAGGCGGGGGCAAAGTAAGGCGTAAGCCTTGCCGATACTGGTTGTCGGTTTCTCACCCTTTGCCCTTTGCCCTGCCGCCCCACCGCGTGAGAACGGAAAGGCGGCGTAGAGCCTAACCAGAAAGAGGTAAGCAATCATGACCAAAATCCGACAGGGCTATTCACGCCCGCTTGTTTCTCATCCTATCCGCACGTTTCCCAGCCTGATACAAGCTGCTGCCTTTATCGACCGCCTGACGGCCGCGCGTGCCGACCATTACCGCTTCAATATCCAGCAATCCGCCGCCGACAAATGGACGGTGTGCCGTGTGGTATCGGGAGGTGTGGCATGAATACCGGCAAACTCGACACCAGCCGCATCAATATGGCGCTATATGGCGGCTTGGCCGGCTTGTTGGCCAACCGTGAGTATCTTGCAGCGGAGTATGTGGTTGATTTATCCGATACCGAGCTGGACAACCTGCTCGAGCTGTCGGAAGTGGCCTCCCGGCGCTTGGGCTTTATCTTGGAAACGGTAGGCCGACTGCTGGAACACCATGCCACCCTGCCGGCTTCCCAGCAAGAGCTTGGCGCGGCGGAAAGCGCCCGCCTGTCTAATGCGCTGATGGCGGAATTGGGCGCGGCTTTGCTCTATCTGCACGAGCTGTCCGGTGTGCTGACGGAGCAATACGGCTTCCGCCAAGGATTCCAACAAGCTTTGAACGGCACGCAAAAGCAGGAAGGGGGCAAACGATGAACCCTTTAGCCATTAAGCCGTTGTTTGCCTTTGCCAGCCTTGCCGAAACGGCGGAGGCGATAGCCGCATTGGGTGGCAACCGGCCGGAGGGTGCGCGTATTGGCGTGTTGCGGCAGGGTGAGCGCTGGTGTGTGTATCTGTGGGGCGTATCTGCCGGCACGGTGGCGCTGGACAGGTGCAATCCTGCGGCGCTGGCGGGGCTGCTGGAGTGCGGCAGCTTTACTGAAGCGGCGGAATATGCGGCGGCGCATGAGGCCGGCAATCCCATGATTTTGCAGCTGGCAGGCGGGGCTTGGCTGGTGTCGGGCAATCCGCTGGCCTACCGGCGCAGCCAAACGCCAGCCCGGCAGCCTGCCGCCGCAAGCAACCGGCATAAACACCGCAAGCGATAAATGCGCGGTAAACGGCTTAAATTTGCGTTTATAGCGCGTTTAGGCCGTGCGGCAGTATTGCCCTATCTTTCCATTCTATCCCCTTAATTTCGCAAATCAGGCCGCCTAGCGCACGTTTTGGCACTAGGCAGGGCGGTTTGCAGCCTGAAGAAAGCCAAATCATGAGTTATCCAGACGAAAAACGGCCGCGCTTTTCCCTAGCCGAAGTGAAGGCGGTGGCACGCGGGCGCTGGCCGGCCATCTTGGCGGCCTTGGGCGTGGATGCCCGCTATACCGATACGCGCAAACACCAGCCATGCCCTGCCTGCGGCGGCAAAGACCGCTACCGCTTTACCGACCATAAGCAGGGTGGCGGTTTTATCTGCAACCATTGTGCCCCGGATGGCGGTAGCGGCTTTGATTTGCTGATGCTGGTGTCGGGTTATGACTTCAAGGAAGCGGTGCGGGCGGTGGCCGGGGTGTTGGGCATGGGCGGCGGGCAGCCTGCGCCGGTGTTGGCCAAAGCCGCGCCGCCTGTGCAAGAAGCGGTAAGGGATGAGGCCAAGCGGCAGCGGCTGGCGGCTTTATGGGGCGAATGCGAGCCGTGGAACGGCAGCCGGCTGATTGCGGATTATCTGCATGGGCGCGGTATTCCCTACCCGGAACAGTTGCCGATAAGCGGCGATTTGCGCCTGCATCCGCGTTTGGCCTATTGGCACGTGGGGCGTGTTATCGGGCGTTTCCCCGCTATGGTGGCGGTTTACCGCGATACGGCGGGCAAGCCGTGCGGGTTGCATCAAACCTATCTCACGGTGGCCGCCGGCGGCGAAGTGGCCAAGGCGGCGCTATATGAGCCGCGCAGCCGGCAACGGCTGCCGGCCAAGAAAATGCAGGCGGTGGGCGCGGGCAGCCTGACCGGTGCGGCCATGCGCCTATTCCGCCCGCAAAACGGCCTATTGGGTGTGTGCGAGGGTATCGAGACGGCGATAGCGGCGCGGTATATATCGGGCGTGCCGATGTGGGCTTGCGGTTCGGCGCACGGGCTGAAATCGCTGGTGTTGCCCGATAGCGTGCGGGAGCTGGTCATTATTGCCGATAACGACCCGAATAAAACCGGCATTCAGGCCGCGCGGGCATTGCAGCGTCGATATAGCGGCAAATTGGACAGCATTAGGATTTGGCAGCCGGACGGTATCGGCACGGATGCGCTGGACGTGCTGGCGGCCAATACGGCTAAAGGCTACCTGAAACAATAGAGGCTACCTGAAAATGAGCGACAACAGAGACGACAGAAACGAAACAGGCGAAAACAACGCGGCAAACGGCCGCCAAGGCGCAGCCAAGGGCAATCAGGGCGGCGGCAAGGGTAACGGCCGCTTGAAGCTGGTTAAGGGCGAACGCAGCGATTTGGAGGCATTGGCCGCCATTCGGGACAGCGAGCCGCAGCCGATAGCGCCCTATTACGAAGTGATTTGGCACAATGCCACCTTGTCGGCGGGGGTGTGGTATCACGGCGTGAGTACGGATAAGGACGGCGTGGAACACTTCAAGAAACCGCAAAAGCTGGCAGACCCGTTCGAGATTGTCGGGCGCGGGCAGGATTTCGAGGGCAACGAATACAGAGTAATCGAGTTCAAACGCAACGGCCGTACGGAGCGGCGCGCGCTGCCTATGGATATAGTGGGGCGGCCGGACGGGTGGGGTTTCCTGCGCGGTTTGGGTATCGGCGTGAAGCAAGGCAGTATGTTGATGGGGCTGCTGGCCGACTATATCCAATGGGAAGGCAACGCCGAGGTGTGGCAGGTAGTGAGGCGCGGCGGCTGGTGTGATAAGCATTTCAGCGCCTATGTATTGCCCAGCGGCGAGGTGTTGGGCAGCCCGGAAGGCAAAGTTATCTATATCGGCGACACCAGCAAGCAGGAAGCGTTTCAGTCTGCCGGCAGCGTGGCGCAATGGCAGGCGGAAATCGGGCGTTATTTGGCCGGCAACAGCCGCCCATTGCTGGCTTTGGACATGGTTTTTGCCGCACCCCTGTTGCGGCTGGTTAAGCAGGAAAGCGGCGGTTTCCATTTTTTCGGTAGTTCGTCTATCGGCAAGAGCATATCGGGGCTGATTGCGGTGTCCGCACTTGGCGACCCTTCCCGCCTGAAAGTGCAATGGAAAGGCACTTCGCTAGGTTTTGACAATGAAGCCGCCTCCAATAATGACGGCCTGTTGTTTCTCGATGAAATCAGCGAGGCCGACCCGAAAACCGCCAAAGAGGTAGCTTATTCGGTATTCAATGGGCAATCCAAGCTGCAAGGGGCGGCCAAGGGCGGCAATAGAGGCCGCTTGAGTTGGACGGTGGCGGCCATTTCCACCGGCGAATACGATTTAGAAAATTATTTGCGCGCTGCCGGCTTCGAGCTGAACGCGGGGCAGGCAGTAAGGCTGCCGTCTATCCCGGCGGATGCGGGCAAGGGCTACGGCGCATTTGACGAATTGCACGGCTTCGCTGACGGCAAGAGCTTGGCGGTACATTTGGAGGAAGCGGCCAAAAGCCTGTATGGAACGGTATTTCGCGCTTATGTAGCGGAGCTGGTGCAACGGTTGCACACCGAACCGGAAGCGCTTAAGGGGCGGCTGAAAGCCTTGCAGGGCGAGTTTGAAGCGCAATTACCGCCGGATTTGGCCAGCCAGCCTGCCCGTGCTGCGCGGCGTTTCGTGTTGGCGGCGGCAGCCTTGGAATTGGCAACGGAGTGGGGCATAACCGGGCTTGAAAGGGGGGCGGGCTTTGCTGGTGTTTTATCCTGTTTCGGTGCTTGGTATGAGCGGGACGGCGGCGGCAACCGTGAAGACAGGATAATCCGCAAGAGCGCGCGCGATTTCCTACAGGCTTACGGGCAGAGCAGCAAGTATTTTGTCAATTTGGCGGATGTGGGTATTGGCGGCAATTACCAACCCGATTATGCGGAGTTTTGGGGCTTCGTTGTGCCGGCAAACTATGAAGACGGCAGTACGGGCAAACCGCGTTATTTCCTCACGGATAAGGTGTTTGAAGAATATATCTGCAAGGGCTTTGACCCGCGCAAGGTATGCCAAGTTTTAACGGCGGATGGCTGGATGCGCAAAGACGGCAAGCATAACCGTATCAAGCTGCCGCGTAAGGCGGTGGAACTAAACCTGCTTTGTGTGAAGCGGATGTATTGCTTTGTCGGGGACGTGCCGCCGGATGAGGCGGCAGAGCAAATTTGACGGTGCGCGTCGGGCGGATATGAGCTGGCGAGGCAAGCGTGGGGTGTGTGCATTTTTAACACCAGCTATCACACGCGCGAGAAGAATAAGTGGGGAAGGTGGGGACAGGTTTAATATATGTTAGTTAATCAACATATAAATCAATATGATATATTGAAATGTGCCGCTTAATAAAAAGTGGGGAAGGGGTGGGGACACGGTGGGGAAGGTGGGGAAGCGTTTCAGGTAGCCTGCCCTTTCTGCCGGCTGGTGTCCCCAGCCCCTTCCCCACGTCTGTCCCCACCCCTTCCCCACCCCTTCCCCACCTAAGCGCCTTTGTAATATATTGATTATGTTTGGTTTCCCCACTTTCCCCACTTTCCCCACTTTCCCCACTTTCCCCACCATGTTTTGTATATATAGAAAAAATAAAATCAGGGTGTGTTTTATAAATTCAGGAAAAACAATATGATAGACGGTATCGTTAGCGGTAGGCTGCAATTAAAGCCGAAAATGCTGAAAACCAAACGGGGAACGGACTACCTAATCGCGAAGCTGACGGTGTACGGCTACCGCAGCGGCAACCTGCCGGCTATCGAGCTGAACGCCGACCTAATCGCCTTCGATAGGCGGCTGTGTAGCAGACTGATGGAATGCAATGCCGGGCAGATAGTGAGCATAGCCGGCATTATCCGGCCGGCGGAGCAGGTAGAAATGGGCGGGCGGGAAATCGTGCTGAAGATTACGGCTAAGGCAATGGTGGACGGTTATTTGTATCGGCAGAGCCGGGGTAAGGGAAGGCTGTTTGATTTGATTGGTTGAAACGGTAAAAGGTACTCCGCCACCTGCCAAGAACGCGGGTAATACGGCGCGCAATTTTTGACAAGCGGGGCGGTGTGATGACTTCCTTCCTTGGTTTGGCCTGCAGATAGGCAGGGGGGCATGAAAAGTTTGGAGCGATGCACTTCCTAGACCGCCCGCATTCTCATTCATATTTTTTATCCTGTTTTCAGGCGGGTTTGTTAAAGGGTTTCCGTTAAAATACAGGGATAAATCATTGTTTATTGTTTTAAAAGGGGTTTATTCTGCATAAGCGCCGATTGGGAAATCAGCGTGAACATTGCGGGAAAAGGATTAACCCCTGCTGCCCATTCCTGCCGGCTACCGAACCAACAAAGCAGGCTACCTGCAAAAAATGCGACCCTTACCTGGAAGCGGCCGATGCGCCCGGGCTAACGGCGGCGGGGCTTGTCGGCTACCCCTTGCTACACCCTGCCATATCCCCTACATTAGATAACCACTAAAGCCGATAAAGGATAGCCGTAACCATACAGACCGCCCAACCTGATACCAGCGAATGCGGCCAAGCCATGCGCCTGCCGGCAGACTGGCAGGGTTTCAATGCTGCTGCCTGCGAATTGGTAGATGGGGCATAGAGCGCACCCAAGACAGCCAAGGGCACGATGTATTCGCCGATTGGCAGGAATAGCCGCTATGCGGCGCTGTGCAGCGGTTTGGCTAGAATGGGCGTTGGCTGATAGCCTTAATGTAGGCAGTTGTGTTGTGTTACTGGTTAGGCAGCGTATTTGGTAGAATGGGCAGGATAGCTGCTGAAAATCAAGCTACCTGAAAACCCATGTCTAAAAATGTCTAAAAGTCCAAAAAAAGCCTAGACATTGCAAATCTACGGTATTTTTTACGGTATTTTCGGATTTTTGAAAATTTGTGTCTTTATATTTCAATAAGTTATCTATCCATTTCGATAGAGCCTCTGGCATTTTAGCGGTTATTTTTTTGTCTAACGCCTTTACGGCAATCTCCCAAATCCAAGACCAGCAAGGCTTTCAGTCATGTTTGGAGTTTGTTCAGTATCTATCGCGGATTATCCGGGTGTCATTGAAACGACAGAATTTTTGGGGGTATATTTGGGATATTCTAGAAATACTTTCGAAAAATGCCCCTTATAATGAACCGACAACTAAGTTGATCGTACCAAGTTTAGTTATAACACGGTGGTGAGTATAGGCATACAAATAGGTAAGCGATAAGTGAGCCGGCAGCAAACAAAGAAAGTAGGCATGTGTCACAAACAACGTTTTTCAAGTATCTAAGGCTACCGAGAATTTTCAGGTAGCATTAGATACTTGCATATAAATAAAGAGCCGGGGAAACCGGCTCTTCTGCAATATAAAACGAATTAACGTTTGGAGAACTGTTTGGCGCGCCGTGCTTTGCGCAGACCGAATTTTTTACGCTCCACTTCACGGGCATCGCGAGTAACGAAGCCAGCTTGAGACAGAGCAGATTTCAAACCTGCATCATAGTCGATCAGAGCACGGGTGATGCCGTGACGGATAGCGCCGGATTGGCCGGTTTCACCGCCACCACACACGTTTACCATAATATCGAATGCTTCAGCATTTTCGGTCAGAACCAAAGGCTGGCGCACCACCATGCGGCTGGTTTCACGGGCGAAAAATTCGTCAACGGGGCGACCGTTTACCACAATCTGACCAGAACCTTTTTGCAGGAACACACGGGCTACAGAACTTTTGCGACGGCCAGTGCCGTAGTAGTATTTACCGTTCATAAAATGGTGTCCTTAAATTTCCAATACTTTGGGTTGTTGGGCGGCATGCTGATGTTCGCTGCCAGCGTACACTTTCAGCTTGCGGATCATGGCGTAGCCCAAGGGGCCTTTAGGCAACATGCCTTTAACAGCTTGTTCTAGAGCGCGGCCGGGGAATTTGTCTTGCATTTCCCGGAAAGTGCGCTGGTAGATACCGCCAGGGAAGCCAGAGTGGCGGTAGTAGATTTTGCCTTCATTTTTATCACCGGTAACACGCAGCTTGTCGGCATTAACTACAATGATGTAGTCGCCAGTATCTACGTGCGGGGTGTATTCGGGCTTGTGTTTGCCACGCAAGCGACGGGCGACTTCGGTAGCCACACGACCCAGAACTTTATCTTGGGCATCAATGACATACCATTCGCGCTTCACCTCGTGCGGTTTGGCTGAGAAGGTTTTCATAGCAGAAAAATCCAAATTAATATAAGAAAATCTTAATTTTAAAGATTAAGCGGTTTACTGTCAATGTTTATCCTGAGCGGAAACGGAATTTATGGCGTAATCCCTATACATTGTTGCAGTAAGGCAAGCTAGGGAGGAAGGTTGTATATATGGATTTGGCCGCTGCTGCTTGGCATTGTTTTGCTGGGTGTGAGTTCGGGTAAAGTCAATTTATCTCAATGGATTAGATTTACCCTGTGTTGATCTGATTTGGCGCATGGAAAACGTGACAAGGAGTGTAGAGGCTACCTGAAAACCGTATTGCCCGTAGCGCCAAGGATATTAGTCATCCCACAACATTTCCTGCATCAGCCGCATGCCCCATTGCCAGCCGCCCAAGCGGCGGTTGAGGTGGCCAGGTTGCGGTGCGCGTAACAGCCTGGCTTGCCAGATGGTGGCAGTATCGCTTGCCCAGTTGGTTGGGCACAGCGGATTTTCATCTTGCCCGATTACTAAAGCGGCTTTGCAGTTGGTACGGGTACGTTGTAGGGTATGCCATTCATCATCCATGCAGGCAGATTGCAGGGGAGAAACCAAGATCATACCACGGATGCGTTGCTGGCCGCGCATGCTGTTCTGAAACTACCAAGCCATCACGGCCGGTACGCCTGCGCCATGTGCCACAATCATGGCTTGGCCGGGAATAAGCCGCCATGCTGTGTTGATTTTACTTTGCCATTGGGCAATGCCTTCATCGGCAGCGCAAGATACTTGTTGCACCAGCGGATAACTGCGTGCCCAAATGTCTATCCACATTTCCGGCTCGGCGGCGTCACGCACGAGGAGCAGGGTAAGATCTTGAGCGGCAGACATAGGCGGTAGGGTGGAGTAGGGGAAAGGCATTATTGTAATGTATGGCTATTCCAAAGAGGAGTGAGGAGAGATAAATCCATGCTGTTATTTCTCTTTGGCACAGATGTGAGTTGAGCTTGGCGAGGCTGTGCTGCCACTTTTCAGGTAGCCTGCGGCACGATAGAAGCCACCGAATGCCGGTGCTATAATTTGCCACTTCATATTACGCTGTTTCCATTAAGATGATTTTGCGGTGGAATCAGCTATCCTATTAAGCTAAAACAACAGGTTATCCATGCTTTCTAATTCCACCATCCTCGTCACCGGCGGTACCGGCTCGTTCGGCAACACCTTCGTGCCCATGACCCTGGCCAAATACAATCCCAAAAAAATCATCATATTCTCCCGCGACGAAATGAAGCAGTGGGAAATGGCGAAAAAATTTCAGGGCGACAAACGCGTGCGCTTCTTCATCGGCGACGTGCGCGACAAAGACCGCCTGTACCGCGCGCTCGACGGCGTGGATTACGTCGTCCATGCCGCCGCCACCAAAATCGTCCCCACCGCCGAATACAACCCGTTTGAGTGCGTGAAAACCAACATCAACGGCGCAATGAACCTGATTGACGCCTGCATCGACAAAGGCGTGAAGCGCGTCGTCGCCCTGTCCACCGACAAAGCCAGCAGCCCCGTCAATTTATACGGCGCGACCAAGCTCGCCAGCGACAAACTCTTCGTGGCCGGCAACGCCTATTCCGGCGAACACGGCTGCCGCTTCGCCGTGGTGCGCTACGGCAACGTGATGGGCTCGCGCGGCTCGGTGATACCGTTTTTCCTCACCCAACGCGCACGCGGCACGCTGCCGATTACCGACCCGCGCATGACCCGATTTATGATTTCGCTGGAACAGGGTGTGGAGCTGGTGTGGCACGCGTTTGACGACATGGTGGGCGGCGAAATTTATGTGAAAAAAATCCCGTCCATGAACATTTGCGACTTGGCTGCCGCCGTTGCACCCGAATGCGCGCAGGAAACCGTCGGCATCCGCCCCGGCGAAAAACTGCACGAGCAGATGATTGGCGCGGAAGACTCGTTCCACACTTACGAATATCCCGAACACTTCAAAATCCTGCCCGCTATCAACGGCTGGGATGAAACGCCCGAGCGCATCAAAAACGGCGTGAAAGTGCCCGAAGGCTTCGTGTATGCCAGCAACAACAACACGGAATGGATGACGCGCGAGGAATTGCAGGCGTGGATTGAGGCTAACAAAGAGAAAATCGGCGCGATTTGATAGAGAAGGCTACCTGAAAGGGAAGCTTCAATGAAGTTAAAACTAGTTGAACAATTTTCAGGTAGCCTGAATTTTATGATGGAGACATTAAAGGAGAAAATTATGTATTCAAATCAAAAGAGACTTTTGGCAGCATTGCTAGGAGTAACCGTCCTTTTTGCATGTACATCAATTACGGTTCAACCTGTTAGTGCGGCTGAGGATATTAGGGAAATCTGTATTGAGAATAACCCGCGTGTGCAGGTTAGAGATTTTGTTAGCGTACTGCAAAATCGGTTGGCATATCATAATATTCAGTCGCAAGTTGTAGAAGATAAATCAGCATAAGGTTGTGTTTATTCTATGACTTATACTGCTTTGCGTTCTTGGGACGTAACTACTTACCTATCTCATCTCATGCCGAATTATATCTTTGGAAAGAAGGAAGACAAATTGCGCAAGCAGAATATCATTTGCGTGGCGGTGGCGGTCTGGCATTGACAAAATTTGCTTCTACACAAACCAAAATGGAACCTGTCATTGATCAATTGTTAGGACGAAGTGGTGTAAAACAAGGTGCTCCTACAACAGTTACTCAGCCACGAGTTTCCCCTGTTCCTATGCAGCAGCAACCTCAGCAAATAGAGCAGGAGCAGCCGATGATAAACGAGAATATGGGCAGTAATTAAAACCTAATTTCAGGTAGCCTGCATCTGTAAAGGCTACCTGAAAATAAAATCCCAGCAGCTACGCATCAGAAAAGCCATTTCCACAACAAATCCATCTATCCAACTAAAGGACCCCCTCATGATCCCCTATGGCCGCCAAACCATCTCTGAAGCCGACATAGCCACCGTCGTGCGTGTGCTCCAATCCGACTTTCTCACCCAAGGCCCGCAAGTGCCTGCCTTTGAAGACAGCCTGAAGAATTACTGCGGTGCGCAGCACGCCGTTGCTGTAAACAGCGCCACCTCCGCCCTGCACCTCGCCTGCCTCGCCCTTGGCCTGGGCAAAGGCGACAGCCTGTGGACATCTCCCATCACCTTCACCGCCTCTGCTAACTGCGCCCGCTATTGCGGTGCTGATGTGGATTTTGTAGATATTGATCCGCACACGCTGAATATGCCCCCCGCTGCGCTGGAAGCCAAGCTGAAAGCGGCCAAAGTTTCAGGTAGCCTGCCCAAAATCGTTGTGCCGGTTCACTTTTCGGGTGAACCCTGTGATATGCGGAAAATCCACGCATTATCCAAAGAATACGGCTTCAAAATCATCGAAGATGCCTCCCATGCCGTTGGTGGCAGTTATCAGGGCGGCAAAGTTGGCAACTGCCAATATAGCGACGTCACCGTATTCAGTTTTCACCCCGTCAAAATCATCACCACCGCCGAAGGCGGCGCAGCCCTCACCAACAGCCCAGAGCTTGCCGCTAAACTCGCCCTGCTGCGCAGCCACGGCATCACCCGCAATCCTGAAGAAATGACCCAAGAGCCGGATGGCGCTTGGTATTACCAGCAAATCGACCTCGGCTACAACTACCGCATGACCGAGCTGCAAGCCGCCCTCGGCGTGAGCCAGATGACCCGCATCGACGAATTTGTCGCCCGCCGCCACGAGCTCGCCGCGCGATACGACCGCCTGCTTGCCCATCTGCCGCTCGTCTTGCCGTACCGACATCCAGAAAGCCGCTCCGCCTTGCATCTCTACCCCGTACAAGTCCGCGCCGACAGCGGCAAAACCCGCCGCCAAGTGTTCGACTTTCTGCGGCAAAATGGCATCGGCGCCAACGTGCACTATATTCCCGTCCACACCCAGCCCTACTACCGCCAATACTTCGGCTTCAAACCGGGCGACTTCCCTGCTGCCGAAGCCTACTACGCCGGCACAATCAGCATTCCGCTGTATTTTGATCTGACTGAAGCCGAACAGGATAAAGTGGCAGAAGTGTTGGAACGGGCTTTCAGGTAGCCTTTGGCAGCGAGGGGAGGCAGCCTGAAAACGAGGTTTCCGCAGGAAGATGAGTTTCTGCAAAGCTAAAATTTCTGCTGCCTGAGAGAACAATCATGACAAATAAAGCATTATGGATATTACTGGCCTGCACGGTATTTGCTGCCCGGGCCGAGCCTCTGTCGCCTGAGCAAGAACGTGGTTATGCGCTTATGGTTGCAGCCATGCTCGGGCAGGCACATCAGGCATTGGTGCTGTGCGGCCTGTCGCAGGGAAACGACCCATTTTTTGCCGAGGGCAACCCCATTCAGCAAAACATGGTGATTCATATGAATCGCGTAGCGCCTGACGACAAAGCTTTTCCACAAATGTTTTACCAGACGTATCAAGATGCATTCCGCCGGTCCAATCCCGATTTTTCGCCTGAAAAATGTGGTCATTTGGATGAGGAAGCCGTGAATCGGGAAAAGCAGCGTTTGCTGGATCGGTTTGCTGCACCGTTTGGCAGATAGCAACAGCCGTAAGATATGTGTGTGAGCAAGCTTCCCTCTGCTTGCTGATGAAGAGGTCTTGACGCAGACAAGACTGTTCATGTTCAGGTAGCCTTTATTAAAGTATAAAGGCTACCTGAAAACGAACGTAGTGCACTTCTACACAGCATAACTTCAAGCCGCCCGGTGTTCGTATCCCAAATGTGCCGCACCCGCGAAACCGCCGCGCCCTATTGCCGGCACTACGGCATCGAGCCCGCTGAGTTGCCCTGTTTAAACGAATTTTCCTATCTGCCATTCGATTTGATCGCCAAGCTCAGCCCTAGCGAGCGCCGGCCTATTGCCCAAGCCTATTGGCAGCGCGGCGATGTGAACGAGCGAGTGGGGCAGGGCGCAGACAGCTTTGCCGATTTCGATACACGGCTGGAAGCGTTTTTGCAGCAATGGCACCAGTTGCCCGATGGCAGCTTATTGTTCGGCCACGGGATTTGGATTGCCTTATTGGCCTGGAAACTTTTAGGCTTTCAGGTAGCCTCTCCTGCCGACATGGCTGCCTTCCGTGCTTTTCAAACCGCTCTGCCTATGCCGAATACCGCCGTGTGGACGCTCTCCGGCAGCTGCCGAGAAGATTTGCGGCTGGTGTTTCAAAGCGGCCCGGCGGCAGAGTAAGGCGCCGAATGGTGCAAGGCCACCGCCTGCGCTTGCCAAGGATTAATGCAATCATTTTAGGCATTGTTTAAAATAATGTTTTCAGGCTACCTGAAGGAGTAATCATGACCCTGCAACAAGCCCTCGAACGCCGCCGCTCCGTGCGTCACTACGGCGACGCCCCTATTGATGCCGACACCGTGCGCCAATGCCTGCGCCTTGCCCAGCTGGCCCCCAGTAGCTCCAATATGCAGCTTTACGAGTTCTACCACATCACCGATGCCGCCGTGCTGAAGCAGCTCGCTGCAGCCTGCCTCGGCCAAAAAGCCGCCGCCACCGCGCCGCAGATGGTGGTGTTCGTTACCCGCCAAGACCTGCACCGTAGCCGCGCCCAAGCCGTGCTCGATTTTGAGCGCAGCAACATCCAACGCAACAGCCCGCCGGAAAAACAGGCCAAACGCATTCAGGCGGAAGAAGGCTACCGCAATAAGCTCATGCCCTTTGTTTATGCCTGCTGCTTCGGCCTGCTCGGCGCGTTCCGCAAAATGCTGGCCTGGGGCATCGGCCTGTTCCGCCCGATGATGCGCGATGTGTCTGAGGCCGATATGCGTATCGTGGTGCACAAAAGCTGCGGCTTGGCGGCGCAAACTTTCATGCTTGCCATGGCCGAAGCGGGCTACGACACCTGCCCGATGGAAGGGCTGGACAGCCGCCGCGTGAAACGCATTCTGAACCTGCCGCGCGGCGCGGAAATCAACATGGTTGTTTCCTGCGGTATCCGCAAGGAAGGCCACGGCATTTGGGGCGAACGCTACCGCCTGCCGTTTGACGAGGTGTATCGGCATATTTGAAGCGCTGCACACAAATTTGAGGCTACCTGAAAAGTTTCAGGTAGCCTTTTTGATAAACTGGCGGATTTTATATTTGCCATGCCAAGCCCCGCCCAAACCCTTGTTGTGCCCACCGCAATCCCTGCCTGCGCACATTGAAACCGCTGCGGCCGACTGCCCAAATCAGCTATAATCCCCGCCTTAATAAACCGTATTCGCCACGCCTTCCCAAAGGCTGGCAGAAACCGCTACTCCATGACCCTTTGCATCATTCCAGCCCGCGGCGGCAGCAAACGCATTCCGCGCAAAAACATCAAGCCATTCAACGGCAAGCCGATGATTGCCTATTCCGTCGAAGCGGCGCTGGAGAGCGGCTGCTTTGCGCGTGTGGCGGTGTCGACCGATGATGAAGAAATCGCCGCCGTGGCGCGGCAATACGGCGCGGAAACCCCGTTTGTGCGCCCGCCCGAGCTGGCGGATGATTTCGCCACCACCGGCGCCGTGATGCGTCATGCCGTTGCCACGCTGCTGGCGGAGAGGCTACCTGAAAGTGAGCGCAGCGGGTTGCTGCATGGCAAAAGCGGGCAGCCGGATTGTTCAGCTAGCCTCAAGCCGGCCTTGCCCGAAGTTTGCTGCCTGTATGCCACCGCCCCTTTCGTGCGCCCTGCCGACCTGCAACGCGGGCTGGATACGCTGCGCCGAAGCGGCGGCGATTATGCTTTTTCGGTAACCGATTTCCCCTTTCCTATCCAGCGTGCCCTGCGGCTGGACGGGCAGGGCGGCGTGTCGATGTTTCAGCCGGAAAATTTTGCCGTGCGCTCGCAGGATTTGGAGCACGCTTGGCACGACGCGGGGCAGTTTTATTGGGGCAGCGCCGAAGCCTGGCTGGCGGAAAAGCCGATTTTCAACAGCCGCGCCGCCGCCGTGAAGTTGCCGCGCTACCGCGTGCAGGATATCGATACGCCCGAAGATTGGGCGCGGGCGGAAGTGATGTGGCGCGTGTTGCGGGAGCGGGGGGAGTGATGTTGCCGCATAGCAGTTTGCTGTACTAGTTTTCAGGTAGCCTGAATTAAAGAGACGATGATGTTTAGTAGAGAAAAACGGGTGGTGCAATATACGTTTGGCAGAAATCAGATTTGGATTTATCTGCTTGCTTATGCATGGATTATCGTGATGTGGACCACCTTGCTGCGTTGGCTGAGTGATGGCGAGGCGGAGGGCGTTCGCGCTTGGTTGTATCTAATTGTAGCCAGCGGTTTGCTGCTTGGTTTCCCAATTTTTGTTTGGAGGCGCATCAAAAGCGCTTATAAAATTTGTGCACTGCTTGATAGTAAGCAGCTGGTGTTGAATGTTTTTGTATGGCGCAAACTGTCGTGGCGGACGCAGTATGAGTTTGCTTATAGTGAAATTCAAAACATTTGTTTTTCTGGAGGATTTTCTGGAGAAGGGAAAGTGTGGCTGTTGTTGCGAAACGGTGGGAAAATCTTGCTCAAAAGTAGCCACGATCAGAGTCGTGCCAAAATCTTCGCGCGGCAGCTAGCGGAAAGGTCGGGCTTGCCGTTTGAATTGATAAAAGAAAACGGCTAGATATTTTCAGGTAGCCTGAAAGTTGTAGAACATGAAATTCCTCATCCGCGCAGACGCCTCCCTGCAAATCGGCAGCGGCCACATCATGCGCTGCCTCACGCTGGCGCACGAGCTCTCGCGGCGCGGTCACGAAGTGCGCTTTATCTGCTGCGCGCTGCCCGGCCATTTGGGCGAAACGATTGAGCGCGCGGGCTTCGGCCTGATTTTGCTGCCCGTGCCGCCGCTGGCCGGAAGGCTACCTGAAAATCGTGATGCGCCCGAACAGAACGCAGCAACGCACTCCCAGCCCGCCCACGCGCATTGGCTGCCCGTATCGCAGGCGCAGGATGCCGCCGATTGCGTGCCGCCTATCCGCGCTTTTGCGCCGGATTGGATTATCTGCGACCACTACGCTTTATCCGCCGAGTGGGAGCTGGCCGCCAAGGCTGCTGCAGGCAGCCGCCTGATGGCGATCGACGACTTGGCCGACCGCCCCCACGCCGCCGATTTGCTGCTGGATCAAAACCTCGGCCACACCCCGGCCGATTACGCCGGCTTAGTGCCGCCCGCCTGCCGCCTGCTTACCGGCACGCGCTACGCCCTGCTGCGCGAAGAATTTGCAGCCTGGCGCGAGGCAAGTTTGCAACGCCGCACTGCCCAAGCTGAAACAGGCTACCTGAAGCATATTTTGGTGAATTTGGGCGGCGTGGATAAGGACAACCATACGTTGGCGGTGCTGCAGGCGCTTTCAGGTAGCCTGCCTGCCGCCTGCCGCGTCACCGTGGTGATGGGCAAAACCGCGCCGCACACCGCTGCCGTGCAGGTTTTTGCCGATAGCGCGCCGTATCCTTGCCGCGTGCTGGTGGGTGCCAACAATATGGCCGAGCTGATGGCCGAAGCCGATTTGGCCATCGGTGCGGCGGGCAGCACTTCGTGGGAACGCTGCTGCCTGGGATTGCCCACCATGATGCTGGTGTTGGCAGAAAACCAACGCGGCATCGCAGAAACCTTGCAGCAGGCCGGAGTGGCGAGTGTGGCCAATATGGCAGATTTGCCTGCCAGCTTGGCCCGCCTACTGGCCGAAACGCCTGCCCTGCGGGCAGAGCAAAGCCGCCGTGCCGCCGCGCTGTGCGATGGGCGCGGCGTGCTGCGGGCCGCCAATAATTTGGCCGATTTCGCGCCTGCCGTGCTGCGTCCTGCCGCGCCTGCCGACTGCCGCCGCCTGTTTGAGTGGCGCAATCATCCCGAGGTTCGCCGCTTTATGTTAGATAGCGGAGAAATCGCTTGGGATGGGCATCAGGCATGGTTTGCCCGCCAGCTGGCCAATCCTGAGTTCACCATACTGTTGTATGAAACCGGCGGTACGGCGCAGGGCTATGCCAGCTTCAAACACCTGGGCGGCGGCCGCTGCGAATGGGGCTTCTACCTCGCCCCCGATTGCCCGCGCGGCCAAGGCCATGGCGGCACATTGGGGCAGCTGGCGTTACAATACGCTTTCTACCGCCTGAATATGCGCGAGGTACACGGCCAAGTGTTGCCGCACAATGCCGCCAGCCTGGCTCTGCACCGCCGGCTCGGTTTCCGCCCGGCAGATAAGGCAGCCGGGCAGGAGGCGCAGCAGGCCTTATCATTTGTGCTTCGTGCCGAAGATTTTTTGTATTAAACGCTAAAACGGCAGCCTCCCCATAACAGGCTACCTGAAACCGAAACCACCCATGAAACCCACATTCCAAATCAACGGCCGCCCCATCGGCGCTGTCCACCCGCCCTACATCATTGCCGAGATGTCGGCCAACCATAACGGTAGCCTGCAAACCGCCTTCAACATCATAGAACAGGCCAAGGCTGCCGGTGCCGATGCCGTCAAAATCCAAACCTACACCGCCGACACCATCACGCTACGCAGCAACGCGCCCGAGTTTCAAATCAAAGGCGGCCTGTGGGACGGGCAAACGCTGCACGAGCTGTATCAAAAAGCGCATCTGCCTTGGGAATGGCACAAGCCGCTGTTTGATTTTGCCCGCGAGCAGGGTATCACCATTTTCAGCTCGCCGTTTGACTTTACGGCGGTGGATTTGCTGGAAAGCCTCGATGCCCCGGCTTACAAAATCGCCTCGTTTGAAGCGGTAGATTTGCCGCTGATCCGTTATGTGGCGCAAACCGGCAAGCCGATGATTGTGTCCACCGGCATGGCCGATGCCGAAGAAATCGCCGAAGCCGTGGCCGCCGCGCGTGAAGGCGGCTGCAAGGAATTGGTGTTGCTGCACTGCGTGAGCGGCTACCCCGCACCGGCGGCGGATTACAACCTGCGCACGCTGCCTGATATGGCGCAGCGCTTCGGCGTGCCGGTGGGTTTGTCCGATCACACGCTGGACAACACCACCGCCATCGCCGCTGTGGCGCTCGGTGCGTGCGTGATCGAAAAGCACTTCACGCTAGACAGAAACGGCGGCGGCCCGGACGACAGTTTTTCTTTAGAACCGCAGGATTTGGCTGAATTGTGCCGCAGCAGCCATACCGCCTGGCAGGCGCTGGGGCAGGCCGATTACGGTTTGAAATCGAGCGAGCAGGGCAATATCCAGTTCCGCCGTTCGCTGTATTTTGTGAAGGATATGAAAGCGGGCGACACCATCGGCGCCGACTGCATCCGCAGCGTGCGCCCCGGCTACGGGCTGGCGCCCAAGCATTACGACGCGCTCATCGGCAAACGCCTGCGCCGCGATGTGGCGGCCAATACGGCCACCGATTGGGATTGCGTGGAAGAGTAGAAAAAGTTTCAGGTAGCCTTACGGCAGTGTTAGAGGCTACCTGAAAACTTGAGTACCAACGAAGCTGGGAATCCGCTTTTTGTGAAATCAAACGCAAAATATTAGGAGAAAACGGTTGAGGTTGTGCCCGCAGTCGCCTTTCTTTTGCTTTCTTTGCTTTGGCGAAGCAAAGAAAAGAAAGTGCCCGCGCCGGCATGAGGCGCAAAGGTGAATAGGGAGTGAATAGCGAAGGCTACCTGAAACCCGGCGTTTCCCTTATAGCAGCAGCCAAGATACTTATTTCTGTTATATTGGCAAAAATTCCATATGTTCAAATTTTTATAAGTAGCTTAAAGTTTCAGGTAGCCTCAAGGCGGTATTGAAGGCTACCTGAAAAGTTCCTATATGAAGATTCTAAAAGACAGCCTCATCTACCTCGTCGGCGAAATGCTGGCCAAGGCCATGCCTTTCCTGCTGCTGCCCTATCTCACGCGCAAGCTGGGTACGGCGGGGTTTGGCGAGCTGTCGTATTATCAGGCGGCATTTTCGCTGCTGCTTATCGGTTTTGGCATGAGCCAGGATGGCGCGGTGACGCGGTATTACTATATATACGGCCAGCGCAATCTGCACAGCGTGGTGTATGCCGGCGCGCTGTATACCGCTTTTGCCGCGCTTATCGGCTTGTTGGCGGCGTGGCAGCTGCATTCATTGGCGTTGGCCTCGGTGGTGTGTGCGGCGGCGGCGCAAACGGTGTTGGCCACGCAATTGAGCCTGCGCCAATGCCGCAAACAGGCCTTGGCCTATACGGCCATTCAGTTCGGCAGCAGCCTGTTCACCACCGTGCTCACGGTGTGGCTGCTGGAAATGAGCGCGGATTATCCGGTAGAACGGCGCTTCTTGGCTCTGTTTGCCGGCAATGCGCTGGTGTCGCTGGCGGCTTATCTGCTTTATCGGCGCAGTGCCGGACAGCGGCTGGGGTTTAACCGGCAGCGGGTGTGGCAGGCTTTACGCTATATTTTCGCGCTCGGCCTGCCTTTGGTGATTCATCATGCGGGCAATTATGTGAAAGGGCAGTTCGACCGCGTGGTGATTTATCAGGGCTATTCCGCCGCCACGCTGGGCGTGTATTCGGCGGGCTATCAAACCGCCAGCGTGCTGGGCGTGTTGCTGATGGCGCTGAACAAAGCCACCGTGCCGTATTACTACCAGGCCTTGCGCAGCGGCAAAATCACAGCGGCTACGGTGCGCCGCTGGGCACTGCTCTCGCTCTTGACCGCACCGCTGCCGGCAGTGGTGGCCTGGCTGATGCCGGAGCGGCTGTTTCTGTGGCTGCTCGGGGCGCAGTATGCGGGGGTGCATTACTATATTTGCCTGTTTTTGCTTGGTTTCAGTTTGACTGTGCCCTATTATTTGCAGGTGAATTATTTGTTTTACCACGCGCAAAACCAGCGCATCGCGCTCACTTCGCTGCTCTCGGCGGGCGGCTATCTGCTGGTGTTGTTGCTCACCGCGCGGGTAGGTATCCAATGGGTGCCGCTGGCGATGATTGCCGGCAACGCGCTGATTTTCCCGATATTGTTCCGGCAGGTGAAACCGTATGGCTGATTTGGCGAATTTAATCATCTGCCTCACGCCCCTGCAGGCCTTGATGGCGCAGCGGCTGATGGCGCAGCGCGCAGAGCCGTTCGATTTGCTGATGCTGTGCTACGAAGATGCGGACAATGCTAAGTTTCGGCATTATTTTCAAGTAGCCTCTGCGGGCAGCCGCCATGCCGAATATGCCCTGATTCCGCAAAGCAAATGGCGGCGCGAGCTGGGCTTGCCCCGCCTGCTGCGCGGGCTGGATAAAGAATACGCCACCGCCTTTGCCGCCAGCATCGATAATCCGAACGTGCAATATGTGCTGAACCGCATCCGCTTTGATGCGCTGGAAACCTTCGACGACGGCACGGGCAACCTGATTCCCGGCAGCGTGCTCTACCGCAACAGCAGCAACCGCCAGCGGCAGCTGATGAACCGCCTGCGCGGCATCCGCCTGCAAACCGAAGACCTGCGCCGCCTCTCGCGTCGGCACCACACGCTCTATCCCGGCCAGCCCAATATTGCCGCGCCCACCGTGCCGCTGGATTTGTGGGCGGCAGCCGGGCAAGGGCTACCTGAAAGCGGGGAAGGTGGGCTTCGCCAAAGCGAAGGCAGAGAGGTGCTGAGAAGCGGCAATGGGGCAGTGAATGAGTGTGGCTTAAACGAAAGGCTACCTGAAAAAAATACGGCCGACGCGGCTGCCGCAAACCCTACTCCCGTCCGCACCCGCCGCATCCTGCTCGGCCAGCCGTTGCTGCCCAATACGGCAGATAACGCCGCGCTGGCCGAAAGCCTGCTGCGCCGTTTTGAGATTGGCGAATATTTCCCGCACCCGCGCGAAACCTACCGCGTATCGGGCGCCGAATACATTGCCAGCCCGCTGATTTTTGAAGACTATCTATTGGAAAGCCTGCGCCGCGAGCCTGATACCCGCTTCGAGGTGTACCACCTCGTCAGCACCGCTGCGCTGAATGTGTACGCCTTCCCGCGCACCGCCGTGTATGCCGTGCGCCCTGCAGAAGCCGCCTTTCACACGCCAGGCGTGGCGCGGATTTATGACGTGATGGCGCAGTTGGGCATTCCGATTATCGATATTGAGTGAGTTTCACGATAACTGTTTAGCGTTATGAGCAGCGCCTTTTTAATTTTGTGCCACCGCCCGCCGCTTTATTGGCTGCGGCTGGCCGAGCGCCACCCCAAAATCCGCCTGCTGCTGCACTACGATGCCAAGGCAGATATCGGCGCGTTGCCACCCCTGCCGCCGAATGTGGGCCTGATTCCGCAGCGCGTCAACATCCGCTGGGCGGGCTTCAGCATGGTGGAAGCCACGCTGCACCTGATGCGTGCCGCGCTGGCCGATGCAGACATCCGCTTTGTGCACCTCGTGAGCGGCAACTGCGTGTTGCTGCACGCCCCCGAGCAAATCGAGCGCGAATTTGCCGCACTGCCGCGCGGCAGCCTGTTGCTGGAATGCCATGCCGAGCCGCGCCTGCGCTATCGCGTGCGTTTCAACACGCCGCACGCCGACACCGCCTGGCAGCGCCGCCTGCCCGGCAAGCTGCTCACCAAAGCGTTTCAGGCAGCCGATAAAATCCTGCCTACCACGCAAACGGCCTATGCCGGCAGCCAATGGTTTTCTGCCGACCGTACGGCCTTGGCAGTCCTGCTGAACGCGGCCGATAAGCAGGCCTGCGCCTTCTTCCGCAAGAAGCTTTGCCCGGACGAGCATTTCTTCCAATATTTGGCAAAAAGGCTACCTGAAACGGCGAGCATCAAGCTGTGGCCCAGCAACCACCGCCACATCCGTTTCGCTCCGGGCAGCAACCACCCCGATACGCTGGCTTTGGCCGAACTGCAAGCCTTGCGCCACAGCCCGAATTGGCTGGCACGCAAAGTGGACGACGATACCGCACTGCGCTTTTTAGACGAGACAGAAGGAGCAGCGGCATGAGGGCGCCAGCACAAAGCCAGCTTTCAGGTAGCCTTTTGGTGGAAAGCACGCCGCCGTTTTCCGTGTTGATGTCGCTGTATGCACGTGAGCAGCCGGAATATCTGCGCCAATGTTTGGCCAGCTTGGCCGCACAAACCCTGCCGCCAAACGAAATCGTGCTGGTGTATGACGGCGGGCTACCTGAAAACCTGGAAGCCGTTGTAGCAAGCTTTTCAGCTAGCCTGCCGCTGAAGATTGTGCGGCTGCCGCAAAACGTTGGGCTGGGGCGGGCGCTGAATGCCGGCCTAGAGGCCTGTACACACGAATGGGTGTGCCGCATGGATACAGATGATATCTGCCACCCCGAGCGTTTCGCGCGGCAGCTGGCTTTTGTGGCGGCGCACTCAGAGCTTGACATGTGCGGCAGCCAGATTGACGAGTTTGAGCACACACCGGCCGATGCCGCGCACAGCCGCCGCGTGCCCTGCGAACACGAGGAAATTGTACGCTTTGCCAAAAGCCGCAATCCCATCAACCACATGACGGTGTGCTACCGCAAATCGGCAGTGCTGGCAGCGGGCAATTATCAGCACGCGCCGCTGTATGAGGATTATGATTTGTGGGTGCGCATGCTGCTGCAAGGCTGCCGTTTTGCCAACCTGCCCGAAGTGCTGGTGTATGCGCGCGCGGGCGACGAGATGTATCGGCGGCGCGGCGGCTGGGCGTATGCGAAAAACGAGCTGGCCATGCAATGGCGCTTCTACCGCGCGGGCTTTTTGAGCGCGGCGCAGTCGGCGAAAAACGTGCTGTTGCGATTGCCGGTGCGGCTGCTGCCGAATGGGGTTCGGCAGTGGGTGTATCGAGTGTTGTTGCGGAAGTAGATTTGCTGTGAAGCCGGGCTTTTATTAAGCATAAGTTGGGTTTGGGCAGCTTGCTGAATTTCAGGTAGCCTCTACCATTTTTACTCCATTCGCCATTGCTCCCCGAAAAACCGCGCTCCGTTCGGCTGTGCCAGCAGAGAAAACATAGCCCGAACCATATGCTCATAATGGCCTGTGCTTGGTTTTATAGGGTGTTTAAAATTCCAGGTAGCCTGTATCGACCCAACTGCCAAACGAGAAATAACGGAAATAATGAAAACGATAAAAATGATTCTGCGCTTTGTTGCCGCCGCTTTGGTGATTCTGATTGCGCCGGCGTGGTGGTTTTGGCCGCCGCGCGAGTGGACTCATCCCACGGCCACCAATCTTTCCAGCTACAGCCTGCTCTTGGCCGGCCTGCTGCTCTCCTACGCTTTGAGCCGCAACCTGACGCGTTTCCCCGGCGAGCATTCTAAGCTGTCAGTGATTCCGGTGTCGGCCATCGGGCTGGGGCTGCCGCTGGTGTTTGCCGCCATGCTGCGCCTGCCGTATTCGGTGTATTACCTGGCCGCCGGGTTTGCGCTCACGGTGTTGTATCTGTTTGCCGAAACCTGGCTGGAAAAGCGGCACATCCGCCATCTGTATTATATTGATGTGGAAGGCATGCGCGATTTGCCGCAACTATCAAACATCCGCTGGCACGAGCTTGCCGAGCCTAGGTTACCTGAAACCGGCCGCGTGAACACGGTGGTAACCAATCTGCATGCGCCCGATTTGGGGGCGGATTGGCAGCGTTTCCTGGCCGATTGTACCTTGCGCGGCATTGCGGTTTACAACATCCGCCAGGTGGAGGAATCTCTCACCGGTCGCGTGAAAATCCGGCATATGTATGAAAACGATTTAGGCTCGCTGCTGCCCAGCCCGGCCTATATGGCGATTAAGCAGGCGCTGGAAGCCTTGATGGTGGTGGCCAGCCTGCCGCTCACCCTGCCGCTGATGCTGGCCACCGCGCTGGCCATCCGGCTGGAAAGCCCTGGACCGGTGCTGTTTGTGCAAAACCGCGTGGGCCGTGGCGGGCGCGAGTTTAAAATTTATAAATTCCGCAGCATGGTGTGCGATTCGGAAAAACACGGCGCGCAACTGGCGCAGGAAGGCGACACGCGAATCACCCGCACCGGCCGCTTCATCCGCAAAACCCGGCTGGACGAGCTGCCGCAGTTTTGGAACATCATCAAAGGCGACATGGCGCTCATCGGCCCGCGCCCCGAGCAGAAAGCCTTTGTGCAGCAGTTTGAGCAAAGCATCCCCTTCTACGGCTACCGCCACATCGTGCGCCCCGGCCTTTCCGGCTGGGCACAGGTGATGCAGGGCTATGCCGGCAACACAGACGAAACCCAAGTGAAAATCGAGCACGATTTCTACTACATCAAGCACTTTTCCTTCGCGCTGGATGTGCTGATTCTGTTTAAAACCCTGAAAACGATCATCACTGGCTTCGGTGCAAGATAAGTTTCAGGTAGCCTTTTGCCAGCCTAAAGGCTACCTGAAAACCAATGCGGCGGGCTTTTGTGAAGCTAAAATATCATCCAAAACAAAAAGGAAACCCATGTCCACTATCCTCGTTACCGGCGGCGCCGGTTTCATCGGCTCGCACACCGTGGTCGAGCTCATCCAAGCCGGCCATCTCCCCGTGATTATCGATAACCTCTGCAATGCCTCGCCCCAAGTTATCGGCCGCATCGCCGAAATCACCGGCCACACCCCCGCCTTTTATCAGGGCGACATCCGTGACCGCGAATTGTTGCGCCGCATTTTTGCCGAACACCCCATCCAATCCGTGATCCATTTCGCCGCCCTCAAAGCCGTGGGCGAGAGCGTGAAAAAACCGCTGGAGTATTACAGCAACAACGTTTCAGGTAGCCTCATCCTGCTGGAAGAAATGCAGTGCGCGGGCGTGAAAAGCATCGTGTTCAGTTCCTCCGCCACCGTGTACGGCGACCCGGACACCGTGCCGATTACCGAAACCGCCCCCCTCGGCCAAGCCACCAATCCCTATGGCGCGTCCAAGCAGATGATGGAGCGCATGATGGCCGACCTCCACACGGCCGACCCTGCTTGGAGCGTGATTCTGCTGCGCTATTTCAACCCCATCGGCGCGCATCCCAGCGGCCGCATCGGCGAGCAGCCCAACGGCATTCCGAACAACCTGCTGCCCTACGTTTGCCAAGTGGCCGCAGGCAAACTGGCTGAGCTTTCCGTGTTCGGCGACGACTACCCCACCCCCGACGGCACCGGCGTGCGCGACTACATCCACGTTGTCGATCTGGCGCTCGGCCACGTGGCCGCCCTCGATAAAAAAAGCCGCGAAGCAGGCGTGCACATCTACAACCTCGGCACCGGCAAGGGCTCGTCCGTGCTGGAAATCGTCCGCGCCTTCGAAGCCGCCTCGGGCAAAAAAATCCCCTATGCCGTCAAACCCCGCCGCGCGGGCGACATCGCCGAATGCTACGCTGACCCTGCCCGTGCCGCCGCCGAATTGGGCTGGCATGCCGAGCGCAGCCTGAACGACATGATGCGCGACTCTTGGCGCTGGCAAAGTGGCAATCCGAACGGGTATGGAGATTAATGGCGGAAAGGCTACCTGAAAAGAATAATGTGCTAATTTTTCTAAATTTCAAAGCCCTATCTTGTTATGCTGCATGGTGGCAAACCTAATGGGTATCGGAAAGAGAACTGTTTGTTTATTCAGAGTTGAAACTTAATTGGGTCAGGATTATCATGCTCGCCGGAATATTGCTTCCTCAAAGCATTAAACTGATTTTGTCAGCAGTATTCCGCCGTTGGATGCGGTAAACCGCCGCCACGGCATTCTTTCCATCCACACCGGAGAAAATTATGCAGAAAACCCTAATTGCCTTGGCCGTGTTGGCCTTGTCTGCCGCTGTTCAGGCCGCCCCCACAGATGAGGGTGTGCCGCTGCATCCCATCAAAGACGGCCGCTACACCGTAACCACCGGTTACGCACACGAAAATGCCAAAATCGATCAACTTAAATATTCCGGCAACGGCGTTACCCTGCAAGGCCGCGCCGATATTCCGCTAGCTCAGCAACACGCTATTCGTGCCGAATTGGGCTATCAATACCTCGATTCCGATGCGAAAGCCAATGGCGAAAAAATCATCAACGGTGCCAAAACTAATAACGTAGATGTGTATGCCGGTTATTTGTTCTCTCCCTCCGGCTTCAAAAACGGCGGTCTGCGCGTGGGGGGTGGTTTGGGCTATAGCCACGGCAAAATAGATGTGCACAGCCACCGAATCGATCCCGACGACGATGCTGTCGATATCAGTGCCAACAACCTGTATCTGAAAGCCCAGGTGGAATACGAGCAGCAACTGGGCAGCAGCTGGAGCATTACCCCGTGGACCGAAGCCCAAGTCAGCCTACACCGCCGTGTGGAAGAACAATATACACAGATTGAGTATGCCAGTGACGGTAAATACAAACAAAACAACTACAGCCTCGGATTGGGTGTAGATGTGAACAAACAGCTGGGCGAAAGCACTAGCCTCACCTTCGGCCCCTATTACCGTTACACGCGGGATAAAGCCACCAACTTTACCCACGAAGGTGAAAATATCGAGGTGCAGAAAACCAACCGCCACAGCTTCGGCATCCGGGGCGGTGTGCGTTTCTAATAGTTGTATTTGTCTGCAATGCAAAGGCTACCTGAAAACGAGCTCGCGAGTTTCTGCGAGGCTAAAGTTTTCAGGTAGCCTTTTACCTGATGTCTAAATCCCAACAGGGCGGGCGGTTTATTTACCCATCTGCACGGCCTGGATGGCAGTGAGGGCGATGGTGTAGACGATATCGTCCACCAATGCGCCGCGCGAGAGGTCGTTTACCGGTTTGCGCAGGCCTTGCAGCATGGGGCCGATGCTCAATACGTTGGCGCTGCGCTGTACGGCTTTGTAGGTGGTGTTGCCGGTGTTCAGGTCGGGGAAGACGAACACGTTGGCTTGGCCGGCTACTTTGCTGTCGGGCGCTTTTTGGCGACCTACGCTGGGCACGCTGGCGGCGTCGTATTGCAGCGGGCCGTCGATGAGCAGGTCGGGGCGTTTTTCCTGCGCCAAGCGGGTGGCTTCTTTCACTTTTTCCACATCGGCGCCGCTGCCGGAGGTGCCGGTGGAGTAAGAAATCATGGCCACTTTGGGGTCGATGCCGAAGGCTTTGGCGGATTCGGCCGATTGGATGGCGATGTCGGCCAGCTCTTCGGCGGTGGGCTCGGGGTTCACGGCGCAGTCGCCATACACGAACACCTGCTCGGGCATCAGCATGAAGAACACGCTGGACACTAGGCTGGCGCCGGGGGCGGTTTTAATCAGCTGCAGGGCGGGGCGGATGGTGTTGGCGGTGGTGTGTACCGCGCCGGACACCAAGCCATCCACGTCGTTTTGCTGCAGCATCATGGTGCCGAGCACTACGCTGTCTTCCAGCGCCTGGCTCGCTAAGCCGGGGGTGAGGCCTTTGTTTTTGCGCAGTTCTACCATCGGGGCAACGTATTGCTCGCGGATGGTGTCGGGATCGATGATTTCCAAGCCTTCAGGCAGGGTGATGCCGCGGTTGGCGGCCACTTCGCGCACGGCTTCTGGTTTGGCCAGTAGCACGCAGCGGGCGATACCTTTGCTTTGGCAGATGGCGGCGGCTTCCACAGTGCGCGGTTCGTCGCCTTCCGGCAGTACGATGCGTCGGTTGGCGGCGCGCGCTTGCTCCATCATGCGGAAGCGGAAGGTGGGTGGTGACATCAGTAGTTGGCGCGGCTGGCCGATGTGGCGGCAGAGTTCTTCCACATCAACGTGTTTGGCCACGAATTCCACCATGGTTTCCATGCGCTCGGTGTCGTCGGCGGGAATGGTTTGGTCTTGATGGGCCAGCGCGTAGGCGGTGGCGAAGGTGTCGTGTTCGGTGAGTAGCACCGGCACGTTTTGGCTCAGCGCAGGGCTGATGATGCCTTGCACGGCGGGCGAAGGCGCGGTGCCGCAGGTGAGCAGCAGGCCGGCCACCGGCACGCCGCTGAGGATTTTCAGCGAGGCAGCCATCAGGATGTCTTCACGGTCGCCGGGGGTAATCACCAGTGCGCCGGAAGTGATGCGGTGGTGCATGTGGGCGGCGTTTTGCGCGGCCACCACGATTTCTTTGGTGCGGTTGCCCAAATGCTCTTTTCCGGCAATCACTTGGGTGTTCAGGTAGCCTGCAATGTCGGCCACGCGGCGCAGCGATTGTTCGGGCGCAAAAGGCAGCACGCCCATGCAGGGGATGCCGCCGCGCACTTTGGCAGACACTTCGGCGGCGAAGGCTTTGCTGTCGTTGCCGTTGTAGCGGTTGATGATGAAGCCGGCCACATCGGTATGGCTGTTGGCGTATTCCTGCGCGGCTAGATTGATTTGGTCGGCCACCTGTTCGGCGCTGTGGTTGCCGGCAGTAGCTACCAGGATCACGTTGGCGTTGAGCGCGGCGGCGATTTGCGCGTTTTTGTTGGCGAGGAAACCGAGTTCGCTGTCGGGCACCACGCCTTCAATAATAGCTACATCGTGCTCGGCGGCGGTAACCTGGTCGAAATCGGATACCATCAGCTCGATCAAATCGTCATCACGCCCGGCGCCCACCAATTCTTCTACTTTAGAGAGCGGCTGCGGGCGCGGCGGGTTGAGATGGAACAGTTTGTTGGCAAACACGATGGCGGCTTCGGTGTCGCCGGCGGGAGTGGGTTTGTGCGATACCGGTTTGTAGTACACCGGGCGGCGGCCGCTGCGTTGCAGGGCGCGCAGCAGGCCGAGCGAGATGCTGGTGAGTCCGGTTTTGGTGCCGATAGGCACGAGGAGGAAGTTTGGCATAGGGCTTCTTTCTTGGTAAAGGGTTAATCAATCAGCGTAAAGCAGCCGAATCAATAAGACGGCCGGCAGACGTTTGCCTGTGCTGGTTTTTCGCAGGCCGCATTGTTGCACTATTAACCAGGGGCGGCAAGCGATGGGATTGGGTTTGTTTGGGTAAGGCTACCTGAAAGTGATTCGGTGCCTCAGGTAGCCTTAAGTTTGGGTTTGGCTATTTATTGGCCAGGGCGTAGATGGCGCCGAGGTTGCGCCACATGCCACCGGCATCCATGCCGTAGCCGAACACATAGCGGTCGGGCACGTGGATACCTACATAATCGGCAGTGATGGGTTTAGGGCGGTTGATGTTTTTATTGGCGAATACGGCGGTGTAGCAGGAGGCGGCGCCCATTTCCAGTACTTGTTTGTGGATGGCGGCCATGGTGTGGCCTTCGTCTAGGATGTCGTCGAGCACGAGAACGTGTCGGCCTTCCACGCTGTTTTGCGGGGCACGCAGCCAGTTGAGCTGCACGCTGCCGCTTAGTTCGCTGCCGTAACGGGAAACGTGTACGTAGTCGAAATCGAGCGGGAAGCGCAAGAGGGGCAGGAGCTGGCCGGTGAAAACGACGGCACCGCCCATCACGGGTAGGAGCAGGGGGTATTGCTCGGCCAAGTCGGCGGTAATTTCTTCGGCCATGCGCTCCAGGGCAGCTCGGCAGGCGGCTTCGTCGAACAGGAGGTCGGCTTCTTCCAGTATGGTGCTGGCTTGCCAGAATCGTTGTTTGATGGTCATGTGGGATGTCCTTGCGCTTGGGTTTGGATTGGGGCTATCTGAAAAATGCGTTGCGAACACGCCTTAAGAGGCGAATTTGGAAATGGTGATTTCTATGTTGCGGCCTTTGCGCTCAAAAGGGGTGGCACGGGTGCAGGGGGTGGCGGGGTCGTTGTAGAAGAATCTGACCAGTACACGGTTCGGGGCGGTTGGTTGATGATGAGTTTGATCGGGTAGGCTTCGTTTTGGCCGTTGCCGTTGTAGTTAAAGAGGTTTTGGCTGTCATGGGGGGATGTCTTTGGGGTTGTTGGTATGGTGGCCGCTGCTTATGTGTGGCAGGAAGGTAGTGGGATTATAACGCTAATGGGTGCTGAGGTTAGTGTGTGGTAGTGTTAATGAAAAGGCTACCTGAAAACCGCGTAAGGGGTTTAGGTAGCCTTTGATAATGTATGGCGTGGATTATTTGTCGAGTCGGCGAGTTTCCACGATGCGACCGTCGGCCACCATCCGGGGTAGTTCGTCGCGTTTGATTTGGATGCGCTCGGATTCGTCCCAAGTGATGTTGGAGAGGTTGCCGTTCAGGTCTTGTTTGGCGCCTTCTGGCACTTCCCAAGCAGCATCTTCGGTGATAACGATGATGTGGTTGGACTACACTTCCACCACTTTCATCAGGCCGTAGGCTACGGACTGCTCTTTGCCGTTTCGGCCAAAGCCTTGGTCGGAAAACGCGCTGATTTTAGCGGCGTAGAGGTCGCCCACTTTGGGGTCGGCTAGTACGGAATCGAGAGCAGGGGCGGTAGCAGCGGGTTGTGCGACGCTGGCAGCAACGGGCTGTGTGCTGCTGGTGTCGGTTGATTGAGCCGGGGCAGAGCTGTTGGTTTGACCGCCGCAGGCTGCCAATACGGAAATGAGGGCTAAGGCAAGTAAGCGTTGTTTCATGATTGGGAGGGTCCTTAATGGATAATTGAATTTATGGCTTTCGTGTCCGAAAGCAGGTGTATTATCGCTGTTTTACAGAAACGCTGTTTTACAGAAAATAGACAAATTATTACGCTTTTAGGCAGCACTTTGTGGCAAGGTCACCTGAAATTGATACATGCATTTTCAGGTAGCCTCCTGCGCGGCAGCAGCCTGTTTTTGCAGTTGATACAGCAGGTCGAGGGCTTGGCGTGGAGTGAGTTCGTCGGGATGCAGCGCAGCGATTTCTTGCAGTAGGGGATGGGCGGCAGGTGGGATGGGCTCGGCTGGGCTGTGTTCGGGCGCAGCTTCTTCGGGCAGGTTGAACATGTCCATCTGTGGGCGGTGGGCGGCGGCTTGGGCTTCGAGCTGTTCGAGGTGTTTCTGCGCGGCTTTGAGGGCGGGGGCGGGCAGGCCGGCGAGTTTGGCCACGGCGATGCCGTAGCTTTTTTCGGCCGGGCCGGGCTCGATGTGGTGCAGGAAGACGATGTCTTGCCCTTCTTCCAGGGCGGAGAGGTGCATATTGACGGCGGCGCTGTGCTGCTCGGGCAGGCGGGTGAGCTCAAAATAGTGGGTGGCAAACAGGCTGAAGGATTGGTTTTTTTGGATTAAATGTTCGGCCACGGCTTGGGCGAGGGCGAGGCCGTCGAAGGTGGAGGTACCGCGGCCGACTTCGTCCATGAGCACTAGGGATTGCTCGGTGGCGTGGCGCAGGATGTAGGCGGTTTCGCTCATTTCCACCATGAAGGTGGAGCGGTTGGCGGCGAGGTCGTCGGAGGCGCCGATGCGGGTGAAAATTTGGTCGATTTGGCCGATGCGGGCGGCTTCGGCGGGCACGAAGCTGCCGGTGTGGGCAAGCAAAACGATGTGGGCGACTTGGCGCATATAGGTGGATTTGCCGCCCATATTGGGGCCGGTGAGCAGCATGAGGCGGTGTTTGTGGTCGAGGCGGGTGTGGTTGGGGGTGAAGTGCGGCACTTGGCCTTCAACCACGGGATGGCGGCCGTTGTCGATTTCGATGCCGGGATAGTCGGTAAACTGGGGGGCGTGGTAATCGTGTTCGGCGGCAAAGTGGGCAAAGCAGCAGAGGACGTCCAGCGCGGCGGCGGCCTTGGCGGTACGCTGCAGCAGGGGCAGTTGCTGCTGGAGTTCTTGCAACAGGCTGTCGTAGAGGCGTTTTTCGAGGGATAGGGCGCGATCTTGGGCGTTGAGCACTTTGTCTTCGAAGGTTTTGAGCTCGGGGGTAATGAAGCGTTCGGCGTTTTTCAGGGTTTGGCGGCGCTGGTAGTCGGCGGGGGCTTCGGCGGCTTGGATTTTGGAAAGCTCGATGTAGAAGCCGTGCACGCGATTGTATTCGACTTTGAGGGTGGAGAGGCCGGTGCGCTCGCGTTCGCGCGCTTCGAGTTCGAGCAGGAAGTCGCTGCCGTGGTTTTGGATGCGGCGCAACTCGTCGAGCTCGGCGGAAAAGCCGTGGTTGATTACGCCGCCGTCACGCAGCCACACGGCGGGCTCGGGCAGGATAGCGGCTTGTAACTTCTCGGCAATATCGGCACCTTGCGGGAAGATGTCGGCCAGGGTGTTGAGTAGGCTGCTTTCAGGTAGCCTGAGTTGGGTGAGGGTGAATAAGCTGTCGCGCAGGCCGGAGAGGTCGCGCGGGCGGGCGGAGCCTACGGCGATGCGGGCGGCGATGCGTTCGATGTCGGCGATGGTTTTCAGGTAGCCTTGCAGGGAGGAATAATCGTTTTGCAGGGCGGATACGGCTTCTTGGCGGGCGCGGATGTGTTCGCGGTTGCGCAGGGGGTTGTGCAGCCATTGGGCGAGCAGGCGGCTGCCCATGTTGCCGGCGCAGCGGTCGAGGGTGGAAAAGAGGGTGGGCTCTTTTTTGCCGGACAGGGTGGCGGTGATTTCGAGGTTGCGGCGGGTGGCGGCATCCATGCCGATGTATTGCTGTTCGGTTTCGAGGCTGAGGTTGTCGAGGTGGCGCGGCAGGCGGGATTGGGTGTGGCGGATGTAGTTGAGCAGGGCGCCGGCGGCGCCGATGGCGGGGTCGTGTTCGCCGGCTTGGAGGCCGAAGCCGAGCAGGTCTTGGCAGCCGAAGTAGTCGGTGAGCAGGGTGTGGGCGCTGTCGGGGGCGAATTGCCAGTCGTGTAGGCGGGTGGGGTTGCAGTTTTCAGGTAGCCTCAGTTTGGCGGCGGCTTGGTCGGGCAGCAATACTTCGGCGGCCTGCAAGCGTGCGAGTTCGTCGGGCAGTTGGGCTGGGGTGATGATTTTGGCTTTGAATTCGCCGCTTTGCAGGGAGGCCCAGGCGAGGCCGACCGGTTGCTTGGCCTTGCCGTTCCAAGCCACGGCGGCGATGCGGTTGGTTTCTTTGTCTTCCAACAGGGCGGCATCGGTGAGCGTGCCGGGGGTAATGATGCGCACCACTTCGCGCGCCACGGGGCCTTTATTGGCGCCCACTTCGCCCACTTGCTCGCAAATAGCCACGCTGCGGCCGAGTTTGACCAATTTGGCCAAGTATTGCTCGGCCGCATGATGCGGCACGCCGGCCATTTTGATGGGTTCGCCGTTGATTTGGCCGCGGGTGGTGAGGGTGATGTCGAGCAGGCGGGCGGCTTCTTCGGCGTCGGTGAAGAAGAGCTCGTAGAAGTCGCCCATGCGGTAGAACAGCAGTTTGTCGGTATGCTGGGCTTGGATCTCGAGATACTGCTGCATCATGGGGGATACGGCGCTTTTGCGGCTCATGAAAGGCTACCTGAAAAATGGAAAGGCGAAAAACAGTATTGTAGCCGATGCGGCAGCGGGCGAAATGTTTGTACTTGTAAAATGATTTGCCCGGCGGCTTGGGTGGGTGGTTAAATTCTGCCAGTTTGCGCCTGCGGCCGCCGTAAACGGGCAGGAGTTGGCTAGAATGCATCGGAAACGGTGCGGGACGGGCTGCAATGTTTATATATTATTTATCGATTTCTTTCAGTGGTATAAATTCAACTTCATGGAATGAAAACTGAAATGGCAGGAAAATTTCTTTCTTCTCGTAACGGCTGGCTGTTGCTGTCGGCATTGTTGCTGGGCGGCTGTTTTTTTCATAGCCGGCCCAAGCCCTCTGGCAGTGGTATCAGCGGTATGCCGGCTTTGCCGCCCGGCCAGCGTTATGCGGAAGGCTATCAGCACCGGGTTTCAGGTAGCCCGGCAGGGTATAAGGCGGTATCGTTTGCGGCGTTGCCGCAGTGGCCGCAGCAGGATTTTGCGGCTAGCCTGAATGCGTTTCGCAAAAGCTGTACTGCTTTGAAGAACAAGCCGCAATGGCAGAATGTGTGTGCTCAGGCTGACAGGGTGGGCAGTCAGTCTGCGGCGGCCAGGCAGTTTTTCGAGCAATATTTCACGCCGTGGGAAGTGAGCCACAATGGGCAGTTGGGCGGCACGATAACCGGCTACTACGAGCCTGTGTTGCACGGCAGCGCACGGCAAACGGTACAGGCACGCTTCCCGATTTATGGCTTACCCGCTGATTTGGTTACTGTGCCGTTGGCTGGTGCGCCGCAATCAGGAACGGTGCGTATCCATCTCACCGGTCGCAATAGTGGCCAAATTGCCGCCAATGGTGAATACACGGCTAATCTGGCTGATTTCCCTGGTCGTGAGAAAAGCCGATCTTTGAAAGGGCGGGTTTCAGGTAGCCGTTTTGTGCCGTATTACACCCGTGCCCAAATTAATGCTGGTGCGGTAAACGGTAGTGCGCCAGTGTTGGCTTATGCCGATGATCCGGTTGAGTTGTTTTTCCTGCATATCCAAGGCTCCGGCCGAATCCGTACGCCAGACGGGCGCTATATCCGCCTGGGGTTTGCCGATAAAAACGATCATCCCTATATTTCTATCGGCCGCTATATGGCCAATAAAGGTTATTTGCCGTTAGCGCAAACCAGTATGCCGAAAATCCGCGATTGGTTGCGTGCACATCCGGATAAACTGGCTGAGGTGTTGGGTCAAAACCCCAGTTATGTGTTTTTCCGCCAACTACCGGATGGCAATGACGGGCCGATTGGTTCATTGGGTGTGCCATTGAGCGGCGGTTATTCCGGCGCGGTGGATAAACGCTTCATCACTTTGGGCGCACCACTGTTTCTGGCCACTGCGCATCCTGAAACCGGCCATGCGCTCAACCGCCTGATTATGGCGCAAGACACCGGCAGTGCCATCAACGGCGCGGTGCGGGTGGACTTTTTTTGGGGGTATGGCGATGAGGCAGGAAGGGTGGCCGGCCGCATGAAGCAGACAGGCTATGTTTGGCTGTTGTTGCCCAACGGGGTGTTGCTGTGAAAATTGCCTATCAGTTACTGCCTGCTGGGAGGAGAATAAAGATACGCTGTTGGTGCGTAACTCCTCTTTTTGGTGGCGGTTTTCGTGAATCCGTTTGAATAGAACGTGTAAATTAATATATACTTTAGGCTGAATTTTCAACATTTGTATTTGGAAAGACGTAATAAGAGAAGTAGGATGAATATTTTCATTCAATTATGTTTAGGGAGGGTGGGATAAATGGATCTGATGATTCTGATTCCGCTATTGGTGGTTTTAGCCGGCTTGATTTTTGTTCAACGCCGCCAGAAACAGCAGGCAAAAGCCGCTGTTGATGAAGAGAAAAAAGGCAGAAGTAAGCGTGCTGCCGCTAGGGTGGCCAGCAAGAAATCGGCTCCAGCGGCAGATCGACAGTCTGTAGCCGCTTCGTTATCCGAGCCTGAAGAGGTTGAAGTGAGCGAAGACTGGGGTTGGGAAGCTGTACCTGATGTGGAAGTGGAAGAGGCTGCCAATGTGTCGCAGGAAGTGGATGCCCTGACGGAATATAAAGTCTATAAGCAATTCGGTTACCACGAAAAAGCTGCCGAATCGCTGTCTCAATATCTAACTTCTGGCTCGGTAGTCGTGAGCGATGGTATGCGCAGCTCTTTAGTTAATGAGCTGGTGCAGCTGTGGCTGGATGCTAAAAAGCCGGATGAATTGGCTGAAACTTTGCGCCAGTTCGGCAATCTGCTCACTAAAGCGCAAACCGAGGACTACATCAAACAAGGTTTGGCAGTTGATAAAAACAACCTTAGTCTGCGCGTGTTGGCTGAAGAATTACTAGGCTGGGGTATACAGCAGACCTCTGCTGAAATCGGCGAACGCATCGGGCTGGATATGCCGGCACAAACCAAGCAGAAAAGCCGCCGTGTAGCCGTAGAAGCCGAGAGCGAGCAGAAAGTGGCCAATTCAGCATTGGCCGAGTCCCGCAAAGAGCTGGTTACCAATTCCAAATATACCGGTGCTATTCTTGTACATGATGAAGAAAAAGCTGCTCTGATGGGCTTTATGAAGCCTGAATCTGGCTATCGCCTGATGAAGGACAGGCTTGCCTACGATACGGCAGTTAGCTATGCCAATAAGGCCATCCGCCAGGCCAACAAACCGGCTGCGTTGATTATTGATGCGCTGAGTTTGGACTATAAAAATCAAAATATTGACCGTTTTGCCCAACATCTTTGGCAGCTTTATTACACCTTGGGTCAGTATGGCCGCCAAGTGAAGGAAAGAATGCTGGGCTGGGGTCTCAACCTGGGCGAACACACCATCTTCACTCAGTTGGAATCCAATCCGAATGAGGTTCAACTGCGCGAAATCGGGACTGCCAACGGTTTCTTGGATCGTGGCACCAGTACTCAAAAAGCGCACCGTAAACCCCTTATTAAAACACGTACTGATGATGTCAGTATGAAACAGACCCCGGCAGAAAAAGTGTTGCGTGATGTCGAATCATTACTGATGTATGGCCAGTTAGATGAAGCAATGAATTTGCTGGAAGAATCCATCTTGGAGTACCCCAGCGAATCACAGTTGTATATTACATTGTTTGATATTTGCGAACGTGCAGAAGAATGGGAGCGCCTGGAACAGGTATTGCATAAGATACGTGCCAATATCCAGCATCCGCCAGAGGAGGTAGTATTGGCAATGAGCCAATTACTACAAAAAATCAACTACGGTTCTGTTCGGACATGATAAATGACTAATAACGCAATCCCCCAAGTGAAGACGGTTCACATCATGTTGTTGGGCATGGATGAGCGCCAATATGCGATGTTCCGTATGGCATTCAAAATGCATGGTATTACTAATTATGAACTGGTTACAGTGGAGCAGGGTATTCAGCCAGATATGGTATTGGCCGATGCCGATACTGATGTGGAGATTTGGAAAGATGCAAAAAACCAGTTTCCCGATGCGAAGGTGGTGTATTTTTCCAGCTTGCCGCCTCCGGTAACCGCTCCTTATCTGGCCAAGCCGATTAAGTTCGATACTCTGTTTTTGAACTTAAAAAACCTGCAACAGGGTAACGGCATTTGGGTAGCCAGTAGTAGTAGCCGATCGGAGCATGCTCCTAGGCTGGCAACACAGGAAACCGAGCAAGCTTCGTCTGTACGATCTCATTCGGCTAGTATCACCATCGAACATTTCGATGAAGACAACGGTTTGTTGGGCGAAGTACGCAAAGCAGCCAAGCAGGATGTCAATGTGGCGGTAATGCACAACGGCAAACCTATGTTGCTGGTGTTCCCGTCCATTCAGAAAGTGTTGTTGGTAACCGATTCTGAAACACTCAAATCTTTGTGTGAACAGAAATTTGTTGATTTGCAAACGCGAGCGATTACTGAAGAGAACTTGAAAGCCAAGGCCAAGCTTTCCATTACTGCTTGCTTATGGCAGTTGGCTATTTGGACAAGTAATGGCCGCTTTCCCAAAGTAATCAACAAAAGCACAGTATTCAAAGTTCGCAACTGGCCAAACCTGACTCGTTTGGCACCGCTTGCCGAATCAATGCGCCTATCCGCCTTCTTAACCAAGGCTTCAGGTAGCCTGACTATTCTGCACAAGCTGATGCTTATCGATAACAAAGATTTAGCTGATTATCTTACTGCGGTCTATGTTACCGATCATCTGATTGTGGAATCGGCCGGGCAGGCTGAGACTCAGACTGCTGGAGCAGGGCAAGCTAGAGTTGCTGCACAAACGCAAACTATACAGCGTCCGGAGAGAGTTCATACTAGAGCGCATGAAGAAGATAGCGACGAAGAAGTACCGAAACAGCGCGGGCTGCTGCAACGTTTGATGAATAAAATTATTGGCCGATAAAGGAATATAACATGGCAGAGAATAAGATTATTTTTACAGGTCCGGTCGGCGTAGGGAAAACTACCGCTATTGCTGCGCTGTCAGATGACCCACCAATTAAGACTGATGCCCGTGCATCTGATATGACTACCTCCATGAAAAGCCACACCACCGTGGCCATGGACTACGGTGTGATTCACTTAGATGAGAATACCAAGGTGCATTTGTACGGCACGCCCGGGCAGGAACGTTTTGATTTCATGTGGGACATTTTGAGCCAAGGCAGTATGGGCTTGGTGTTGCTGTTGGATAATACCCGTTCCAATCCTTTGAAAGACCTGAAATTCTTCTTGGATTCGTTTAGTGATTTGCTCAAAACCGCACCTGTGGTTGTGGGTGTAACCAAGATGGATTTGAAAGCCACGCCCGGTATCGAGGTGTATCAGAAATACCTGCTGCAATACGGCATGAACGTGCCGGTATTTGAAATTGATGCGCGGAATGAAAACGATGTGAAACAGCTGGTTACTGCGATGCTGTATTCAATTGATCCTGGTTTAGAGGTATAAAAATGGATTCGACACTACTTTTGCAGCCTAATCTATACCCACGAGTAACTCCCGCTGGCGCATACTATGCGGTTTCCAATAAAGGCCAAAGCGCTAGCCGTACTCTGCTGGGCGGTATTCTGCAGGCTGGCGAGCAGGAAACTGTTGGCCGGGAAAATTTATTGCGTTGGGCGCAAACCAACGATATTGATGCCGCACTCAACTTGTTGTACCGCATGCAGCGTTTGGAATTTTTGTATGGCGAAGACGAGCCAGACAAAAAAACCGATTTGCTCAGCGGCACCGGCCTGCCCAATATCCTGACACACCTCTCTGATGTGCAGAAGGCATTATTGGTAGATCAAGACGGTTTCTATTTTTCCAGCTCCGGTTTCAACCACGAAGCTGCTGAAGAAATCGCAGTGTTGGCCAGTGAAGCCGTTCGCTTGTATGAACAGCATAGCCTCTTGATTAAGAACAACCTGAATATCTACCACAATGCGGTGGGCATTTGTGATCCGTCAGGCCAGAGTGAGCTGACTTTCTTCCCGCTGTATATCGGTGATTTGAAATTTATCCTGGTTACCGGCGGTGTACCGCAGCTGCATAAAGATGAATTTGTATCTTTAGTGCGGGCGCTGTATCAAATCGTTGATTCTGCTAACCAGATTGAAGCACTCTAATTAAATTATTGGGAAAACACAATATGCAACAACAATTAGTTTCTTCTGTATTGAGCGATTTAAACAGCTCGTCTGTTGATATTACCGCTTCCGCTGTTATTTCCAGTGACGGCTTGCCGGTTGCCTCTATGCTCCAGGCCAATATTGACCCGGATCGTGTGGGTGCTATGTCTGCCGCGTTGCTGGCCTTGGGCAACCGTACTACCAAAGAGCTACTATGTGGCGAATTGGAGCAGGTGATTGTGAAAGGCACCGATGGCTACATCCTGCTGATTCAAGCCGGTGAAGACACTGTATTGGTAGTAACTGCCCGAGAAAGTGCCAAACTAGGTTTGATCTTGCTCGACGCCCGCCGTGCCGCACGCAGCATTGTAGATTTGGAAAGCAGCTAAACGCCTATCCGACACGCAATGAGTGCCGCACGCCAGGCTACCTGAAAATACAGCCAATCTGTTTCAGGTAGCCTTTGTTCCATTGCTGGTTAGTAAACCGGTTTGTTTATGGAGTATAACCAACCAGATGGTATTTGGATTTTTTAGAAAGCGCAAAGCGCAACCCACAGCCCCGCAACAGGAAGCCGAGTTGGTACAGGCGGTTGAAGAAGTAGTGCAAGCCGAAGAGGTTGCGACGCAATCTGCATCAGAAACAGCAGAGCAAGCCGCTGCCCCGACATTTGCTGCTGAAATTTCTGTTGCCGAATCGAAATCGACTGACTTGCCCAACAAAACATTGGTGCATGAAACTGCAGCTACAGAGGTAGCGAATGCTGAAGCACCGCTCGTGCAACTGGAAGTCTTGGCTGAACAATCCATTGCCACGGCTGAAGAAGTTGCTTCGATCGATGAATATGCCTCTGATGAGCAGTCAACCAACGAACTAGCATTCAATGAACAGGAAGCCGCTGAACTGGCTGCTTCATCAATTGCAGAAGCAATCACTACCGAACCTTCGCCTGAACAGTCCGCCTCGCTCAGCTGGGCCGACCGACTCAGACAAGGCTTGAGCAAATCGCGCCAGCAAATGGCCAAGTCGCTGGCCGGTGCGTTTGGCGGCGGCAAGATAGACGAAGACCTGTATGAAGAGCTGGAAACCGTGCTGCTCACCAGTGATATGGGCATTGAAGCCACCGAGCATCTGATGGAAGAAGTGCGCCAGCGTGTGAGCCTGCGCGGCCTGAAAGACGGTGAAGAACTGCGCGGTGCATTGAAAGAGGCCATCTACGAGCTGATTAAACCGCTGGAACAGCCACTGACCTTGCCCGCAGACAAACGGCCGTTTGTGATTATGCTCGCCGGCATTAACGGCGCGGGCAAAACCACTTCTATCGGCAAGCTGGCCAAATATTTTCAAGGGCAGGGCAAAAGCGTGCTGCTGGCTGCCGGCGACACTTTCCGCGCCGCTGCCCGCGAGCAGCTGGCCGAATGGGGCGAGCGCAACGGCGTTACCGTGATTTCCCAAGCTTCCGGCGATTCTGCCGCCGTCTGTTTCGATGCCGTGGAAGCCGCCAAGGCGCGCGGTATCGACATCGTGCTGGCCGACACCGCCGGCCGCCTGCCTACGCAAACCCATTTGATGGAAGAAATCAAAAAAGTGAAGCGCGTGTTGCAGAAATCCATGCCCGACGTGCCGCACGAAATCGTGGTGGTGCTGGATGCCAATATCGGGCAGAACGCCGTGAACCAAGTGATTGCCTTCGATGACGCGCTGGGTCTCACCGGCCTCATCGTGACCAAGCTCGACGGCACGGCCAAAGGCGGCGTATTGGCCGCACTCGCCAGCCGCCGCCCCGTGCCGGTGCGCTTTATCGGCGTGGGCGAGGGCATCGACGACTTGCGCCCGTTTAACGCCCGCGAGTTTGTAGACGCACTACTGTAATTCCAAGATACACAGCAAAAGGCTACCTGAAAAACCGTTTTCAGGTAGCCTCTCGGTTTTCAGGTAGCCTGTTATATAATCCGCCTCACTCTTCCCTTTCGAGAACACCATGCTGCTTGCCCTCTCTTTGCGCGATTTTGTAATTGTTGAGCAACTCCATTTGGATTTCCAGCCTGGCTTTACCGTGCTCACCGGCGAAACCGGTGCCGGTAAATCCATTACGCTCGATGCGCTCAGCCTGTTGCTCGGCGACAAGGCCGACTACAGCCAAATCCGCCACGGCTGCCCCGAAGCGCAGCTTTCCGCCCTGTTTGATTTGAGCGACCTGCCCGCATTGCGCGCCGAACTCTGCGAACAAGGCCTGCTCGGCGCAGACGAGGTCGAGCTTTCCATCCGCCGCACCATCGACAGCAAAGGCCGTAGCCGCAGCTTCATTAACAATCAGGCTGTCACCCTGGCCCAACTGCGCCAAATCGGCAGCCGCCTGGTGGACATCCACGGCCAAAGTGCACACCACTCGCTCAACAGCGAAGCCGTGCAGCGCGATCTGCTGGACGCTTTTGCCGGCAGCAAACCTTTGGCCGAACAAGTGCAAGCCGCTTATCGGCAATGGCGGCAGGTGCAGGAGGATTTGGCCACCGCCGAGGCTGAGGGCGAGCGTTTGGCCGAAGAGCGCGAACGGCTGGCCTGGCAGGTGGGCGAAATGGAAAAACTCGCCCCGGTGGAAGGCGAATGGGCGCAGCTTTCGCAAAGCTACGACAGCCTAGCGCATGCTGCTGAGCTGTTGCAGGCTGCCGAAGAAGTGGCTGCTCACATCGACGGCGACAACGGCCTGCACAGCCTGGCCGGGCGCTGCCGACGCCAGCTGGAAAGCCTCTCCGGCATCGAACCGCGTTTTGCCGAAAGCCTGGAAATGCTGGATAGCATCGAAGCCGAGCTGAGCGAAATCAGCAGCCACATGCACAGCGTGGCCGCCCGTGCCGAAATCAACCCCGCCGAATTGGCCGCGCAGGAAGAGCGCATGGCCGAACTGATGTCTGCCGCCCGCCGCCACCGTATCGAGCCAGAAGAGCTGCCTGCCCGCCTGGCACAGCTGCAGCAGGATTTGGCCGATTCCGAAGCCGCCGCCGACATCGAAGCATTGCGCGAACAAGTGCGCCTGGCCGAAGCCGCCTACCAGCAGCCCGCACGCGAGCTGTCTGCCCAAAGGCAGCAGGCCGCCGCCAAACTGGCCGAAGAAACCACCGAGCATATGCAGCAGCTTTCCATGCGCGGCGCACGTTTCCACATCGAGCTCATTCCGTGCGAAGCGCAGGCATACGGGCTGGAGCAGGTGCAGTTTCAGGTAGCCGCCAACCAAGGCAGCCCCTTGCGGCCGTTGAACAAAGTCGCTTCCGGCGGCGAACTGGCCCGCATCAGCCTGGCTCTGCAGGTAACCGCCAGCCAATACACCCAGATTCCCACCCTGATTTTTGACGAAGTAGACAGCGGCATCGGCGGCGGCGTGGCCGAAACCGTCGGCCGCGCCCTGCGCACGTTGGGGCGGCAGCACCAAGTGCTCGCTGTTACCCACCTGCCGCAAGTGGCCGCCTGCGGCGTGCAGCATTGGCAGGTGAGCAAACACAGCGGCGGCGGCCAAACCGTGAGCACCATCCGTGAGCTCGAAGGCAGTGCGCGCGTTGAAGAAATCGCCCGTATGCTCGGCGGCGAAACCCTCACCGACACCACCCGCCGCCATGCCGCCGAAATGCTGGAAATGGCGGCAGCAGAGTAGGGCGGTGGTTTCAGGTAGCCTGTAGGCCAAGCAAGAGGCTACCTGAAAACCGCCAAAATTTCAGGTAGCCCGCAAACACGAAAGGCTACCTGAAAGCAGCCATTCCACTATAAAACCCGCTGCCTGTTTGCAGCCAGTTTCCCTCCCTATCCCAAGCCCATCCCATCATGACCGATTCCCTCTATCTACCCGCCGCCCGCCTGCGCCCTGCCGCCATCACGCTGCCCGGCTCCAAAAGCATCAGCAACCGCACCCTGCTGTTGGCCGCCCTGTCCGACAACGCCTGCCGCATTGAAAACCTGCTCGACGCCGACGACACCCGCCACATGCTCGCCGCGCTGCAAAGCCTCGGCGTCCGCATCGAACATCATGGCGGCGGCAGCTATACCGTGCACGGCTGCGGCGGCCGTTTCCCGCAGCGGCAGGCCGATTTGTTCCTCGGCAACGCCGGCACCGCTTTCCGCCCACTTACCGCCGCCCTGGCCTTGCTTGGCGGCGATTACCGCCTGCACGGCGTGGCGCGGATGCACGAGCGCCCCATCGGCGATTTGGTCGATGCCCTGCGCCAAGCTGGGGCAACAATCCGCTACGAAGGCCGGGAAGGCTATCCGCCGCTGCACATCAACGAACGGCAGGCCGGCGGCCAGGGCCGCATTACCGTGCGCGGCAACGTGTCCAGCCAATTCCTCACCGCCCTCCTGATGTCCTTGCCGCTCACCGGGCAGGAGCACGAAATCGAAGTGCAGGGCGAGCTGATTTCCCAACCCTATATCGACATCACGCTCAAACTGATGGCGCAATTCGGCGTTCAGGTAGCCCACGACAGCCACCGCCTGTTCAGGCTACCTGAAAACGCCCGCTACCACGCCCCGGCCACCCTCCATGTGGAAGGCGATGCCTCCGGCGCGTCCTATTTCCTCGCCGCCGGCCTGCTTGCCGCCGCCCCCGTGCGCGTGTACGGCATCGGGCGGCACAGCATCCAGGGCGATACCGCGTTTGCTGCCGAGCTGGAAAAAATCGGCGCCGCCGTGGAATGGGGTGAAAATTATATTCAGGTAGCCCGCCGCCCCGGCCAGCGCATCAGCCCCTTTGATTTGGATGCCAACCACATCCCTGATGCGGCAATGACTCTGGCCGTGGTGGCGCTTGCCTCCGGCGCGCGTTGCAGCCTGCGCAACATCGGCTCGTGGCGCGTGAAAGAAACCGACCGCATCGCCGCCATGGCCACCGAACTGCGCAAACTCGGCGCACGGGTGGAAGAGGAAGCCGAAGCCATCCACATCAACCCGCCGCCCCGCCTGGCCGCCAACGCCAGCATCGACACCTATGACGACCACCGCATGGCCATGTGCTTCTCGCTGGTTTCCCTGCTCGGCATGCCCGTGTGTATCAATGATCCACAATGCGTGAGCAAAACCTTTCCTGATTATTTCCAATTGTTTGGATCCATGTGGGCGTAAGGGCTATTTGAGATTCCGCAGGGTATATTTAATGCCTGCACGCCACTGCACCGAAGGCTACCTGAAATCCATTTTTCAGGTAGCCTTTCATACAAAACCGCCCGCAAGTTTCCCTGTGGGCGGCTGTTCGGTTTAAGCCAACTGTGCGCTTAGTTCGGAGACACCAAAATCTTCACTTGGCTCTTCTCTTTCACTAGGGCTTCAAAGCCTTCGCTCACGATGTCTTGCGGCTTGATGCGTTTGGTAACCAGCTTGTTTTCGGGAAGTAGCCTTGTTCCATCAGTTGCAATACGGCGGGGAAAATGTCGCGGTAGGCGATGATGCCTTTCACAGTTTTTTCCTTAATCACGATTTCGTTCGGGTGGATGGAGGCTTCGTTTTCCCAAATGCTCACGATCACGCATTTGCCGTCGTTTTCCACGGCTTCGATGGCCTGTTTCAGCACGGGAGCCACGCCGGTTACCTCAAACGACACGTTTACGTCGTCATCGTTTTCGGCTTTGATGTGTTCTACCACATTCACTTTGGAGGGGTTGATCACCACGGCACCCAGTTTGCGAGCTTTGGCTTGGCGTTCGGGAGAAAGCTCAATGGCGTAGATGGTGGTAGCACCAGCAGCACGCAGGGCTTCGATGGTGGGCAGGCCGATGGGGCCGCAGTCGAATACGGCAGCGGTGTTGCCGGCTTTGAGTTTGCTCTGGCGCACGGCATACAGGGCCACGGCGGCGGGCTCGGTGAGCGCGCCTTGTTCATAGTCGATGCTGTCGGGCAATTTGTGGCACAATTCGCCGTCTACCACGCAGTAGCTGGTGAAGCCGCCGTCGGCAGCCAGGCCAACGAAGCCGAGATTTTTATCGAGGTTGTATTTGCCTTTGAGTCCGTCTTTGTCCAAAATCGGCCCAACGGTTATGCAGTCACCTACTTTCACATTGGTTACGCCTGTTCCCACTTCCACGATTTCGCTGGCAAATTCGTGGTCGGGCGTGAGCGGGCCTTTGCGGCTGGAATAGGGGTGCTCTTTCTCTACCAGGATAAAGATAGGGCCGTTGAGGTATTCGTGCAGGTCGCTGCCGCAGATGCCGGTGTATTTCACAGCGATTTTCACTTATGACGGGCGTGTGATTTCGGGAACGGCTACGTCTTCCACGTGGATGTCACGGCGACCGTACCATCTTGCAGTTTTCATTGTACTCATATCAGTATCATTATTAGGTTGAGTTAAGAACGAGGATCGATTTTAGAAATTTTGGGCGGCAGTTTCGAGCAGACTTAGGCTATTATTCTGATATTATTTTTCAGGTAGTTGAATAAAATGGACAGTTTCTGGCAACTTTGTTAAGAATTTAAAATGTTAAGAATTTAAAATTTATGATTGAAATACAGGAAATTACCTATCGCTATCCGCAGGCGCAGGAAAATGCGCTCAACGGCGTGAGTCTGCCGATAGTCGAAGGGGCTGCACTGGGCTTGCTCGGCCCTAACGGTGCGGGTAAAACCACGCTGATGTCGCTTTTGGCCGGGCTTTTGCCGGTGCAGGGCGGGCAGATTTTGTTTGACGGCGTGCTGCTGGGCAGGTTGCCGGCCAAAGAGCGGCAGCGTATTTCGCTGGTGCCGCAGGATTTTGCCTTTTATCCCTTGCTCTCGGTGTGGGACAATATGCGCTTTTTTGCCGCGCTGTATGCCGTGCGCGACGAAGGCTACCTGAAAACCCTGCTGGAGCAGGCCGGCCTGGCCGAACACCGCGCCAAGCTGGCCAAACACCTCTCCGGCGGCCTGAAGCGGCGCTTAAACTTCGCCATCGGCCTCATCAACCGCCCCAAGCTGATTTTTTTGGACGAAATCACCGTAGGCATCGACCCCGAATCGCGCCGCTTTATTTTGGATAGCGTGGCCGCGCTCACGCAGCAAGGCATCACGGTGGTGTACACCTCGCATTATTTGCAGGAAATCGAGCTGTTGTGCCGCGATATTGCGCTGCTGCACGGCGGACGGCTGGTGTATCACGGCGGCCTGCATGAGGTGCTGCGCCAAGGCGGGCAACCTGGCCTGGCCTTGCGCACCGTGCCGCCGCTGCCCGATGCCGAGCTGGCCGCGTTGCAAGGCCGCTGTGCCGCCGACGGCACGTTGCATTTCGATACCGATACGCCCGCCGAACTGCTGGCTGCACTGCAAAATAAAGGCTACGCCGCCGAAGCCTGCCGTTTCGGCTTTGCCTCGCTGGAAAGCTTTTATTTGGACTTCTTGGCCAAGCAGGCTACCTGAAAACCATAAAACGAATATGACCAAGCCCATGCAAGCATCCCATCCCACAAGGCCGGCCTCATGTTAGCCGCCGCCATTGCAAAAGAACTCAAGCTGCTCAGCCGCGATCTGCACGGCGTGGCCGTGCTGTTTGTAATGCCGATTCTGTTTATGCTGATTATGTCGGCCGCCTTGAGCAGTAGTCGGGAAAACCTCAATCCCGATGCGCAAATCGTGCTGCTCGGCAAACCCGACAGCCAGCTTAACCAACAGTTTCTGCAAGCCCTGCAAAACGAGAAGCTGAAAGTGCAGCTGGCCGATAAAAGCCGCCTGGCCGATTTTCAGGTAGCCTTACAGCGCGGCGAGGCCGATTTGCTGCTGCTCAATCCAAACGATGAAACCACCCCGCTGGAAAAAGAACAGCCCCTGCGCCTGTGGCTCCAGCCCGATGCCGACCGCGGCTGGCTGCTCGGCATCAAAGGCCTGATGCGCCAGCACTACACCCAGGCACGCCTGGCGCAGTATTTCGATGGCAACGAAATCGTGTTGGACAACAACAAAAACCCCGCCGTGCGCCGTATTCAAGATCAAGTGAACAAAGAATTGGACAGTAAGTTCGGCCAAGTCGAAACTTATCTCGGGCGCGAAATGTGGCAGGAAACGTATCTGAACCGGCAGGGCGAGGCGGTGGAGCAGCCCAATTCCGTGCAGCACAGCGTGCCCGCCTGGCTGATTTTCGGTATGTTTTTCATTATGATACCGCTCTCCAACGTGATGGCGATGGAGCGGCAGACCAACACGCTCACCCGCCTGAACATGGCGCGTGCCCCCGCTTGGAAACTCTTGGCTGCCAAGCTGATTCCCTACTTCTTAATCAACCAGTTGCAGTTTGCTGGCATGATTGCGCTGGGCGCATGGGTGCTGCCCCTGCTCGGCATGCCTGCCTTTGCGCTGGCCGGAGGCTGGGCTGGCTATGCCGCCGTATCCTGCGCCGTGAGCCTGGCCGCGCTGGGCTACGGGCTTTTGGTGAGCGTGCTGGCCAAAACCACCGAACACGCCGTGGTGCTGGGTGGTGGCGGCATCATCATCATGGCCGCACTGGGCGGCGTGATGGTGCCGGTGCACATCATGCCTGCGCTGATGCAGCAGCTCTCCCAGCTCTCGCCGATGGGCTGGGGGTTGGCCGCCTTCCAGAAGCTGCTGTTAAACCATTACACCCTGGCACAAATCATTCCACAGCTGCTGCGCCTGGCCGGCTTCGGCCTGGCCGCCCTTGCCGCTGCCGCCGCGCTCTACCGCCGCCAACTCAAAACCCAAGCGAGATTTTAACGTGAACACGCCCGATTTAAGCTCCCCCGCGCTGGAGCAGGCCTTGAAAAGCCTGATTGTGCGCGAAACCGAAAAACAAGACGACGTGGACATGGCCGCCTTTGCCGACGACTCCCCGCTGTTCGGCCCGGAAAGCCCGGTCGGCCTCGATTCGCTCGATGCGCTGCAAATCACCGTCGCTCTGCAAGCCCGTTACGGCGTGCGCCTCAACGGCGACCGCATGGTGCGCAAACACATGATGAACGTGCGCGATTTGGCCGCCTTTATTCGCGAACAGCATGGCGCATAAAGGCTACCTGAAAAACCGTTCTGCCCGCTTTCAGGTAGCCTTTGCCGTATCGCTAAGCACAACGCATGAATCCGAAAATCGCCCAACTCCAACAACGCAACGCCCAAGCCCGCCTGCAGCAGCGCTACGCCTTTTTAAATATTGCCGACATCCAATCCACAGATGGCGACATTGCCCGTCGGTTTATCGACAGCGGCATCTACCGCACCGTCCGCCCGGCTGCCGCCATCTTCCCGTTTCATCAAAACGGCATCATCGACCACCCGCTCCGCCAAGCCCAACACCAAGCCGCCCGTGCCGAAATGGTGCGCCGGATACGCGCCTTGCTTGCCGATAAAGCTTGGATAAGCCTAGAAGAAAACGGCTTCGGCTTCTGGGCGCGCATTTCCCTGCCCGCCTTGCAGGCCGCTTTGGATCATTGGTTTGAACAACATGACGATTTCGGGCTGTATCTTGAAAACGGCTATGTGCTGGCCATCCATGAGGCGGAGTATGAATGGGAATTGCTGGAAACGCCGGGCAGACCACTTGAGGCTACCTGAAAAATGAACACCATAAACACTCCATCCCGAGCCGCCTATTTGTGCGGCAGCAGTTATTGGTGCGCACAAGGGCAGGGCAGCCGCCCGTTCGGGCTACCTGAAACACCCTTCCTACCGCCCGCCCGCCGTACCGCACACGGCCTGGGGCGGCCGCGCGAGCTGCCGTATTTTGCCGCCTTCCCCGCCGCTCCGGCCACGCTGGCGCAGCTGTGCGGCTGGATTGAGGCTCAAATCCGCCAAACCGCTACGGCAGCTGGCTGGGATGCAGACAACCTGGCCGGCATTCCCGTGTTTATCGGTTCCACCTCCTATGTGATGTCCGACCGCGAAGCTGCGCCGGCTGCCAGCCCAGAAGAAGAACACTACACCTTGTGCGAAATCGGAGGCTACCTGAAAACCCGTTTCCGCAGCCCCAACGTATTCAGCTTCGCCACCTCTTGCACCGCCGCCGCCCAAGCCCTGCTTGCTGCTGCCAGCAGCATCGAAAACGGCTTGGCCGAACGCGCTATCGTGGTCGGTTTTGAAAGCTTCAATCGGCTCACCTTCGAGCATTTCTATGCCATGAATCTGCTCGACACCGAGCCGGGCAGGCTGCCGTTTCTCGATGCCGGCGGGCTGGTGTTGGGTGAAGGTATGGCCGCGCTGGCACTCTCTGCCCAACCGCACAACGATTACGCCTGCCGCCTGCACGGTTTCACCGCGCAAACCGACCACCTTAACCTCACCGCCTCTTCCACCGAACCGCTGCACAGCCTGCTTGCCGAATGTCTTCGCCGTGCCGGGATGGTCGCGCCGGATTTGTGCGGCGTGAAAACCCACGGCAGCGGCGGCCTGAGCGATGAAGTAGAAATGCAGGTGCGCCGCCAAATCTGGCCGCATACTCCGGCCATGCTGTTCAAACCCTACACCGGCCACACCCTCGGCGCGAGTGCCTCCTTGGAAACCGCCCTGCTGCACGCCGCCTTGCAACAAGGCCGCCTGCCGCCCCTGCCCATATCCTCCCCCGATTTCCCTTTGCCCACACTGCACGGCCAGCCGCTGCCAAACGGCAGCTATCTGAACTATTTCCTTGGCTTCGGCGGCAGCCATTGTGCCTGGGTGTTGGATTGGCAGGGTTAAGGCTACCTGAAAAGTATATTTGATGATGTCGAATCCATTGCACCCAGGCCAAACACTGGCCTACCTCCAAGCCAGCGCCCGCTTTATTGCCGAACCGCAGCAGCCTGATGCCGAGCTGCGCCGCCTTTTGCGCGAGCAATACGGTATTGATGCCCGCCGCCTGAGCCGTTTCACCCTGCTCGCCCTGCTCGGCGCCTTGCCGCTGTGCCAAGGGCTACCTGAAAACCCTGCCATTTATCTCGCCTCGCCGTTCAGCTCTCCCTCCCGCATGGCCGCGATGCAGCAAAAACTTACCGCCTGCCAGCCCTCGCCACTCGACTTCATGGCCAATCTTCACAACGCCACCACTTTCCAGCTGGCGCAAATCCTCGGCAGCAGCGGCAACAGCGTGTTTCTCGCCGCCGATGCCGACGATTACCTCAGCCCACTGTATGCCGCCCTGAATGAAATGCTTGCTATGCCGCAGCAAACCGTGCTGCTGGGCTGGACCTACGAGCAGGCAGGGCAGGGGGAGCAGGAAGGCAGCGTGTGGTGGCAAGTTTCAGGTAGCTTGTCACCCCAGTGGCACGGCTGGCGGATAAGCACCGCTGCAATCAATCACACCATCACCGTCATGCCGCACCAATTTGCCTTTCTGCCTGCGGCATTGGTCTTGGAAGAGCAGCTGTACGGCCGGGGCCGGCTTCTGCTGCCACCACACGGCATCTGGCCAGCGTTGCAAATAGAGACACTTTCTGCCAACAAGATAGAGTAGTTGAACTGATTAGAGACATTCCCGAACACCGCCTGTCTGTCAGCACACACAGCGTGATTCTAGATATATACGGCAAAGATGAGTGTGAAATTGAATTCGTGGGCGGAAACGGCGAAACCTTGGCCTTGCCTGTTTTAAACGGGCAGGCAGATTCTGAACCGGAGTAGGGGGGGATAATATATAGCCCATCATTACACAGAGAATAGTGGGTAAAGCTCATCCTGCCAACATAATAAGGCTACCTGAAAGCTCCAGTTTCTACGAAGCTAAATTTCAGGTAGCCTTTTATGTTAGTTTGGCCAAATAGCAGAGAAGGTTTGTAGCAGCCAGAAAGGCCATAGCTGAAGCACTCATACAAGGCGAGCCAACGCAGTAGGATAGAGAAGTGCTTTAGCTATATACCAAGGCCACAACTGCAACTTTTCCCTGCCCTCCCATTTACATAAAAACCTATTGCCATACTAAATTAGTTTCCATTACTATACACTAATAATACTGATTATCAATAGAACAACTATTTTTAAGGGGCACACTCATGTTTGTTTGTGTTTGTAATGCCATTTCCGACCGCCAGATTCAAGAAACTGTTGCCGCCGGAGCCACCAGCCTTACTGACCTGCAAAACGCCTTGGGCGTGGCCACCTGCTGCGGCTGCTGCGCCGATTTGGCCGTTTCCTACCTAGGCAACCACAGCGATAACCATCAGGCTGCTGCCGGCAAAAACAATCTGCAATAGCCGCAGTTTTGCCACCGCGCACCCAGCTCGGCCAACCCTGTCCACACATTGACACTGCTGCCGTATTACGGCAGCATTTTGCTTTTCAGGTAGCCTCAACAATACACATCATGGACTTATTCAACACCAGCTCCGTTATCTTCGAGCAGCCCACCGCCATGCTGCGCGCCTGCCATGGCAAAGTAAAACGCTTCTGCAGCCAACTGCACGCCCTGCCCGACTATCTGCAACAGCACAGCACGGCTACAACACCGTAGCTGAGCAAGCCGTTACCCAAATCTGTCACTATTTCAATGTAGCCGCTCTTCTACACCACCAAGACGAAGAAGAAGATTTCTTTCCCCTGCTGCTGCAATACGCCCCCGAAGCAAAGGCGCTGATCCAAGAGTTGGAAAGCGAACACCAATCCCTGCACAGCAGCTGGGATTTGCTCAACCAACACCTGGCCTCCCTCGCCGACGGCATGCCGCCCAACCTCGAGCTCATCACACGCTTCACTGCCGGCTACGACTTCCACATTCCGCGCGAAGAGCAGCTGTTCGACCTAGGTGACCACAAAATCCCCGAAGCCGAACTGCACATCATCGGCAAGCGCATGGCCGCCAGGCGGCAAGGGTAAGGGCTGAGTACCGTTCGGCAGTAAGATTAAAAAGGCTACCTGAAAGTTTCAGGTAGCCTTCTTTATCAAAAGAACCAACCAAACTTAGCTGCCACAAACGCCACAGCAACCGCTTTCGGTGGTTTCGCCGTTGTTGTTGTCGGCATTGTTGAGCACCTTCAGCTCGGTATCATCCTGCACTTGCGGTGCATTGTTATCGGCGGATTCGGGCTGGAGGTTTTCGTTTTGGCTCATTGTTTTTCCTTTCATCGGATGTGTTGGCAGGAAAATAATACACCGTGATTTTAAAGCTGTTTGTCGGCAGCGGCCTCTTGCTGCTCTGATTCTTCTGCAGCCTGTGCGTTCAGCGGAACAGCAGCTTGGTCTTGCTCGGCAGCCTCATCTGCCAAAGCCGGAGCGGGTTCGGCAAGAGGCTGGTCAGTTTCGCCTGCATCTGTTGCCTCAGCGCTGCCGGCATCGGCGTCGTTGCCGCCACGCACATTGTGGCTGTAGTCTTTCGGCGGGCTGGGCTGCTTGCCCTCCATGATCTCCAGCACTTGATCGCGATCGATGGTTTCCCATTCCATCAAGGCCTTGCACATGGTTTCCATCTTATCGCGGTTTTCATCCAAAATTTTGTAGGCCACCGCATATTGTTCGTCCAAAATGCGGCGGATTTCGGCATCCACATCCTGCTGGGTTTTCTCGGAAATATGCTGCGAGCGGGTAATGCTGCGGCCAAGGAACACTTCGCCTTCGTTTTCGGCATACACCATCACACCCATTTTTTCGCTCATGCCATAACGCGTTACCATTTCGCGCGCTATCTGTGTGGCACGTTCGAAATCGTTGGACGCACCGGTGGAAATGCGGCCGACAAAAATGTCTTCGGCAATGCGTCCGCCAAACAGGATAGCCAGCTGGCTGAGCATTTGGTCTTTATACATCGAAATACGGTCGCGCTCCGGCAGCTGCCAGGTCAAGCCCAGCGCACGGCCGCGCGGCATAATGGTTACTTTATGCACCGGATCGGTAAACGGCAGGCTCTCGGCCACGATGGCATGCCCGGCTTCATGATAAGCGGTGGCGCGTTTTTCGTCTTCGTGCATCACCATGCTGCGCCGCTCGGGGCCCATATAGATTTTGTCTTTGGCATCTTCAAAGTCGCTCTGATCAACCTTGATTTTATTGCGGCGGCCGGCAAACAGCGCAGCCTCATTCACCAAGTTAGCCAAATCCGCACCGGAAAAACCGGGTGTGCCGCGCGCCAGCGACACCAAATCCACCGAAGCATCCAGTGGCACTCTCTTGGCGTGCACTTTCAAAATCTGTTCGCGGCCGCGGATATCAGGCAACGGCACCACCACTTGGCGGTCGAAACGGCCGGGGCGCTGCAAGGCTGGGTCGAGTACATCCGGGCGATTGGTGGCAGCAATCACGATAACCGTTTGATTGCTTTCAAAACCATCCATCTCCACCAGCAGCTGGTTCAAAGTCTGTTCGCGTTCATCGTTGCCGCCACCCAAACCGGCACCACGCTGGCGGCCCACGGCATCGATTTCATCGATAAAGATGATACAGGGCGCATTTTTCTTAGCCTGCTCAAACATATCGCGCACGCGGGAAGCGCCCACGCCCACGAACATTTCCACAAAGTCCGAACCAGAGATGCTGAAAAACGGCACGCCTGCTTCGCCGGCAATCGCCTTGGCCAACAAAGTCTTACCTGTACCCGGGCTGCCGGCCAGCAAAATTCCGCGCGGCACACGGCCACCCAAGCTCTGATAGCGGTTTGGCGCTTGGAGGTAATCCACGATTTCCTGCACTTCTTCTTTCGCCTCGTCGCAACCGGCCACATCGGCGAAGGTTACGCGGTTGGCATCTTTATCCAGCAGCCGAGCACGGCTTTTGCCGAAGGAAAACGCCCCGCCTTTGCCCCCGCCGCCGTTTTGCATGCGCAAAAAGTAAAACCAAGCGCCAATCAGCAACAGTACCGGCAAGAGGCTGGTGAAGAAAATATTGCTCCACAGGCCGGGTTTTTCTTCGGGGATGTATCGGAAATCAACGTTCTTGTCCTGCAGCATCGTCAGGAGTTTGTCGTCCATCGGCGCATTGGTATAGAACTTGGATTTGTCGGTGCGCTCGCCTTTAATCACATAACCGCTCAGCAGCGTGCCTTCAATATCCACCTTGGCCACTTCGCCTTTGTTTACCTGCTGGATAAACTGCGAATAGTTGATCAGCTGTTTGTCTTCCCTCTTGCCCAGCAACGTTTGGGCCGAGGCAAGCAGCACCCCGGCCAGAAACAGCCAAACCAAAATCGTCCTAACGGTGTTACGCACGGTAACAAGCTCCTAACTATATAAATGCCACAAATAAAAAACAGATGATAACCAGTACCTTGCCGATTTACCGCTTACTCCTGCCCAGCAGATACACTTCGCTGGAACGGCTGCGCGAGGCCTTGGGCTTGCGCACCTGCACTTGGGCAAACACCCCGCGCATGGCCTGCATATATTCCTGAAATCCCGCGCCCTGGAACACTTTCACCAGCATATTGCCGCCGGTTTTCAGATGCTCGGCGGCAAAATCCAGTGCCAGCTCGCACAAAACATAGCTGCGCGCCTGGTCGGTTACCGCATTGCCCGACATATTGGGTGCCATATCGCAAATTACAAGGTCTAGCGCGCGGCCTTCGAGCAAGTTTTCCAACTCTTCCAGCACCTCGTTTTCGCGGAAATCGCCTTGGATAAACGATACGCCCACAATCGGCTCCATCGGCAAAATATCCAATGCAAACACCCTGCCCTGCGACCCCGCCAGCTTAACTGCCACCTGCGACCAGCTGCCCGGCGCGCTGCCCAAATCGGCCAACACAGAGCCATTTTTAATCAACTTGTCTTTGTCGTTGATTTCCAGCAATTTGTATGCCGCCCGGGCACGATAGCCGTCTTTCTGCGCCTGATGCACATAGGGGTCGTTCACGTGCTCGTTCAGCCAGCTTTTGGAGGATTTGGAACGGGTTGCCATCATCAATCCCAATCAAAGAAACGGCCGCATTGTAGCCGATAAGGCTACCTGAAAACCACAATCGGGGTTCCAGGTAGCCTTCTGATGCGCTAATCCAAGGGCTCAAACATTAAAGCTTTCGCCGCAACCGCATTCGTTTTTCACGTTCGGGTTGGCGAATTTGAAGCCCTCCTGAAGGCCTTCTTTGGTGAAGTCCAACTCGGTGCCGTCGAGATAGATATGGCTTTTCGGATCAACCAATACTTTTACGCCGTGCCCTTCAAACACCAGATCATCGGGCAGTATTTCATCGGCAAATTCCAGCGTGTAGGCCATGCCGGAGCAGCCGCTGGTTTTCACGCCGATGCGGATACCTTCGCCTTTACCACGCTTGGTGAGGAAGCTGCGGATGTGTTCGGCAGCGTTGGGTGTGAGTGTAATCATGGGGTTTCCTTTGTTTTAGGTTCTTAAGAGGCTACCTGAAAAACAATATCAGGTTTTCAGGTAGCCTTTTGTCGGTTTACTGCCCAAGCGATAGCGGTGGCTATGGCAGATTTGGCCTGCGGGCTGTTTTTCCAGCAACTGCTGCCGGTAAGCGCCGCGCCCTGCTCTAATACATCGGCAGCATCAGCGGCAGCCAGTTTGGCCACGTCGTCCAAACCCATTTGCTGTAAGCGTTGCAGCACGGTTTTGCCGATACCTTTTCGGCGAGCAGGGATTGGGTTTCTTCTGGGGTAAACATAGGTTTATTCCGTATTGATGTCGGCAGGTTTTTTTGGGGCAGGCTACCTGAAAACCGTCATCAGACAGTAAAACGATCATACACGGCATCGATGCCCGAGCAGGCGCGTTGTCAGGAAACTCGGTTGCTATGAAACCATCAGTTTCAGGTAGCCTATTTCAGCTGGCTGTCCTTGCTGCCGCGCCGATTGTAGGCGGAGCGGAATTGCTGCTGTTTGTCGGCCTCTTCTTGGCAGGTAATGCACAACTGCACGCCGGGCAGGGCACGGCGGCGGGCTTCGGGAATGGGTTCGCCGCATTCGGTGCATTCACAGGCGCTTTCACCGGAGGGCAAATGTCGCCGGGCGGCGGCCAGCGCATCGTCTAAATTGGCATCAATTTACGCCTGTTCCGCGCCGTCGGGCGCCCAGCCACCGGCCATAGTTATACGCCTTTTTTCTTTTTATAATCGGCCACGGCGGCTTTCACTGCGTCTTCCGCCAAAATCGAGCAGTGGATTTTCACGGGCGGCAATTCCAATTCTTCGGCAATTTCGCTGTTTTTAATCGCCAGCGCGTCGTCCAGGCTTTTGCCTTTCACCCATTCGGTAATCAGGCTGGACGAGGCAATGGCTGAGCCGCAACCGTAGGTTTTGAATTTCGCATCTTCGATGATGCCTTGATCGTTCACTTTGATTTGCAGGCGCATCACGTCGCCGCAGGCGGGCGCACCCACCATGCCGGTGCCAACGTTGTTGTCGTCTTTATCAAGCGTGCCGACGTTACGCGGGTTTTCGTAGTGGTCAATAACTTTATCGCTGTATGCCATGATGTGTTTCCTTATTAAAAATTATGATGGTTTGTGATTGGATTAAGGCTACCTGAAAACGGAGTTTCTGCGAAGCTAAAGTTCTAGTTTCAACGAAATTAAAACGGGCAAAACAGATTCCTGCGAAGCTCAAATGGGGCGGCTAAATTTTGCACGCACCGCCTTCACAGCCGTCATCGTTGTTTTCAGGATCAGTGCCGCCTTCCACGGTGATACCATCGAAGTCTTCGAGTAGGGCATCCAAATTATCAAGGTCTAGTTCTTGGTCGTTCATGGTTGTGTTCTTCAAAGTTTAATGTGGAATTAAGGCTACCTGAAAAAAGGATTTTGCTATTGTTGGGTTTTTAACCCAACCTACTTGCTAGGATTGGTAGATAAATCTCAGCCAGCCTTCTCTTTGAGAGCAAATCAATGTTCTGCCCACTCTACCGTACTCAAATCAATTCCTTCCTTAAACATCTCCCACAGCGGAGAAAGCTCGCGCAGTTTGCCGATTTTGGATTTAATCAGTTCTGCTGCAAACTGCACCTCTTCTTCGGTGGTCATGCGGCCGAAGGTGATGCGCAGAGATGAGTGCGCCAGTTCGTCGTTGCGGCCGAGCGCGCGCAGGACGTAGCTGGGTTCGAGCGAAGCGGAGGTACAGGCTGAACCGCTGGATACGGCAAGTTCTTTAACCGCCATAATCAGGCTTTCGCCTTCGACAAAGTTGAAGCTGACGTTCAGGTTGTTCGGGGCGCGGTGTTCGAGGTCGCCGTTGATATAGACTTCTTCGATGTCTTCGATGCCTTTGAGGAAAATGTCGCGCAGTTTGGTGTAGTGCGCCATATCTTGCGCGAGTTCTTCTTTGGCGATGCGGAAGGCTTCGCCCATGCCGACGATTTGGTGGGTGGGCAGGGTGCCGCTACGGAAGCCGCGTTCATGGCCGCCACCGTGCATTTGGGCTGCGAGGCGGACGCGGGGTTTGCGGCGGACGTATAGTGCGCCGATGCCTTTGGGGCCGTACACTTTGTGTCCGGACATGGACAGTAAGTCGATTTTGGCGGCTTCAACGTCCACAGGTATTTTGCCGCAGGCTTGTGCGGCATCGACGTGGAAGATGATTTTGCGTTCGCGGCAGATTTCTCCGATGGCGGGGATATCTTGAACCACGCCGATTTCGTTGTTCACCCACATCACGGAAATCAGGATGGTGTCGGGTCGGATGACAGCTTTGAGTTCGTCCAAATCGATCAGGCCGTTTTCTTGTACGCCGAGGTAGGTGACTTCAAAACCTTGGCGTTCGAGGTCGCGCATGGTGTCGAGCACGGCTTTGTGTTCGGTTTTGACGGTGATGAGGTGTTTGCCTTTGGATTTATAGAAGTTTGCCGCGCCTTTGATGGCGAGGTTGTCGGACTCAGTCGCGCCGCTGGTGAAGACGATTTCTTTGGGGTCGGCGTTAATTAGGGCGGCGATGTTGGCACGGGCTTTTTCAACAGCTTCTTCCGCCGTCCAGCCGAATGTGTGGCTGTTGGAGGCGGGGTTGCCGAAGATGTCGCTCAAATAGGGAATCATTTTTTCGGCCACGCGTTTGTCTACGGGGCAGGTGGCGGCGTAGTCGAGATAGATGGGGGTTTGTTTGGCCATGATTTTCTCTGTTTGGTATGTGGTTGTGTAATTAATTCATAGCGGAAGCGCATTTCCAAAGCGGCTGGCTTACCCCCGCAGAAAGAAATAAGTGCCTTAGCTATAGTGGATATGGGTAAGGTCGATGGCGGCATCATGACAGGTAGTGGCTATGCCTTTTATCAAGCACATCTTGCAGGGAGATGCTGTTCAGGTAGCCTTGGATGGTTTGGTTGAGGTTCTCCCATAAATCATGCGTGAGGCAGGGCGTGCCGTGATGGCAGTTGGTTTGGCCGCCGCAGCGGGTGGCATCCAGCTTGTCTTCGGCGGCATAGATAATTTCGGCAATATTGATGCCGTCGGGCGGGCGGCTGAGTAAATAGCCACCACCGGGCCCGCGCACGCTTTCTACCAGCCCGGCGCGGCGTAGCTTGCCGAAAAGCTGCTCAAGGTAGGATAGGGAAATATTCTGCCGACCGCTGATGGCGTTGAGGCTGACGGGGTTTTCGTGCCCGTACAGCGCCAAATCAAGCATGGCGGTTACGGCAAAACGGCCTTTGGTGGTTAATCGCATAGGGCTATGGTCTTGTTGCATCAAGGGGATGCGGATTTTCCAATACCCAAGTAATTTAGTCAAGTATAGATACTGTCCGGCATGAAAGCAGGCTACCTGAAAATGACGTTTCGGCGCAGCCGAAGCAAAGTTTCTGCGAAGCTAAACCTGGCTCTGCCTTTTTCAGGTAGCCTTTGCATCATCGCAGGGTTATTGGGCTTTAGCCTGCCAAGTATCGCGCAAACCCACCGTTTTGTTAAACACGGGCTTGCCTTTTGCATGGTCTTTGCGGTCGGTCACGAAATAGCCCAGCCGTTCGAACTGCCAGCGGCTCTCCGCAGGCAAATCATTGGCGGCGGCTTCAACGTAGGCGGTGATTTCTTTAGCCGATTCGGGGTTGAGGAAATCGGTAAACGGCAGGTATGCGCCGTCCTCGCCGCGCACGGCATCAGGGCGGGGTTCGGTAAACAGGCGGTCGTACAGGCGCACGGTGGCGGGAACGGCATGTTCGGCCGAGAGCCAATGGATAACGCCCTTCACTTTGCGGCCTTCTGGGTTTTTGCCCAAGGTGTCGTAATCCAGGCTACATTTGAGCTCAACGATGTTGCCGCTGGCGTCTTTCACCACTTCGTCGCACTTCATCACATAGCTGTGGCGCAGGCGCACTTCGCCGCCGGGCGTCAGGCGTTTCCAGCCTTTGGGCGGGTTTTCGCTGAAATCGTCGGCTTCAATGTAGAGCGTAGACGAAATCGGCAGTTCGCGGCTGCCCATATCTTCGCGGTTCGGGTGATACGGCGCGATGCGGCTTTCGGTACGAGCGGCATCGTAGTTGGTGAGCGTTACCTTAATCGGATTCAACACAGCCATCATACGCGGGGCGGAGTTTTCCAGCTCTTCGCGAATCGCGCCTTCCAACACGCTCATATCAACGATGTTTTCAGACTTAGAAATACCGGCGCGTTTGGCAAACAGGCGCAGGCCTTCGGGCGTGTAGCCGCGGCGGCGCATACCGGAAATGGTGGGCATACGCGGATCGTCCCAGCCGGCAACGTGGCCGTCGGCAACCAATTGGTTCAGCTTGCGTTTGGAGGTGATGGAATACAACAGCTCCAAACGGGAAAACTCGTATTGGCGCGGGCGGGTGGGGTGTGGCGCGGGGATGTTGTCCAACACCCAGTCGTAGAGCGGGCGGTGGTCTTCAAATTCGAGCGTACACAAGGAATGCGTGATGCCTTCGATGGCATCGGAAATGCAATGCGTGTAGTCGTACATCGGGTAGATGCACCATTTGTCGCCGGTGTTGTGGTGATGGGCGCGACGGATGCGGTAGATGACGGGGTCGCGCATATTGATGTTGCCCGATGCCATGTCGATTTTCAGGCGCAGGGTTTTGCTGCCGTCGGGGAATTCGCCGTTTTTCATGCGCGTGAACAAATCGAGGTTTTCTTCGATGCTGCGCTCGCGGTAGGGGCTGTTTTTGCCCGCTTGTGTCAGCGTGCCGCGGTATTCGCGCATTTGTTCCGGCGTTAAATCATCCACATATGCTTTGCCGTCTTTGATTAAACCGACAGCATAGTCATGCAGCTGATCGAAATAATTGGAAGCGAAACGCGGCTCGCCCGCCCAATGGAAACCCAGCCATTCAACGTCTTCCTTGATGGCATTAACGTATTCGTCGTTTTCTTTTTCCGGGTTGGTGTCGTCGAAACGCAGGTTGCACAGGCCGTCGTAGATATAGGCCAAACCGAAGTTCAGGCAGATGGATTTGGCGTGGCCAATGTGCAGGTAGCCGTTGGGTTCGGGCGGGAAACGGGTTTGGATGGCGCTGTGTTTGCCGCTTTTGAGGTCTTCTTCGATGATGGTGCGGATAAAGTGGTTATCGGCGAATTGGTCTTTATTAAGCATGGTTTGGGCTACCTGAAAATAATGATGGTCGGGCGGATTTTACCTGAAAGCGCGGGCGGCTGTCAGATGCAGCGTTAGCTAAAATTTTTCAGGTAGCCTTTGATAACGCAGAGGCTACCTGAAAAACTCGAACCAAAACTAATCGGCCAGCGAAAAATTCGGATGCGCCAGCAACTCGGCTTTTTTGGCGGCGAAGCCTGCGGCATCGATAGCACGGGTTGCGTGCTCCAGCAGGCGCACGCGGAAGCCTTCGGCCAGCGCGTCGGCAATGCTGAAATACACGCAGAAATCAGCCGCCAACCCCACCACGTCAATATCGGTTACGCCGTGGGCGCGTAGGTAGGCGGCAAGCTGGGTGCTGCTACGGCGGCCGTTATCGTAAAACGCGCTGTAGCTGTCGGTGTGCTTGTCCATGCCCTTGCGGAATACGGCGGCGATGGGCGTGGTGTTGAGCTCGGGATGGAACGCTGCGCCGCTGCTGCCGGCAATGCAGTGATCCGGCCACAGCACTTGCTCCAAACCGTGCAGGTTTATGATGTCGAACGGTTTTTTACCGGCATGGGCGGAGGCGAAGCTCTCGTGCCCGGCAGGATGCCAGTCTTGCGAGGCCACCACCAGCGGATAGCCGCCGATAATCCGGTTTACCGGCTCGATAATGGCATCGCCTTCGGCCACAGGCAGGCGGCCGCTAGGCATGAAGTCGTTTTGGATATCGACAAGAAGAAGGGCTCGCATGGTTTTCTCCTAAGTTAAATAGCTTTCAGGTAGCCTTCTTGCAAACAGGCTACCTGAAAATCCGGCAAGCTACACGCCGCGCAGCAATTCGTTCACGCTGGTTTTTGCACGAGTTTGCGCGTCTACTTTCTTCACGATCACGGCGCAGTAGAGGCTGTGCGTGCCGTCTTTAGCCGGCAGGCTGCCTGACACCACCACCGAGCCGGCGGGCACGCGGCCGTAGTGGATTTCGCCGGTTTCGCGGTCGTAGATCTTGGTGGATTGGCCGATATACACGCCCATGGAAATCACGCTGCCCTCTTCCACAATCACACCTTCCACGATTTCGCTACGCGCGCCGATGAAGCAGTTGTCTTCAATAATGGTGGGCGCGGCCTGCAAAGGCTCGAGCACGCCGCCGATACCCACGCCGCCGCTCAGGTGCACGTTTTTACCGATTTGCGCGCAAGAGCCCACGGTGGCCCAAGTGTCCACCATCGTACCCTCGTCCACATAGGCGCCGATGTTCACATAAGAAGGCATCAGCACCACGTTTTTGCCGATAAAGCTGCCGCGGCGCGCCACGGCGCCGGGCACGGCGCGGAAACCGGCTACCTGAAACTGCTGCGGAATCCAATCGGCGAATTTGGTGGGCACTTTGTCAAAATATTTGCTCACGCCGTCGCTGGACACTTCGTTATCGGCAATGCGGAAGGAAAGCAGCACGGCCTTTTTCGCCCACTCGTTCACTTTCCACTGCCCCACGCCCTGCCGCTCGGCCACGCGCAGGTTGCCGGAATCGAGCTGATAAATCGTATCGAGCACAGCTTCCTTCACTTCGGCGGAAACGTTGTGCGGAGTAATTTCGGCGCGCTGTTCAAACGCGGTTTCGATGATGTTTTGTAGAGACATGGTTTCTCCTTGTGGATGATGGGTGATACGGCGGATTCACTTTCCTTTTGCCGCGGCATGATAGCCCGCCCGGCATGAAAGCAGGTTTATCCGCCATAGAGTAAGCGGGAGGCTACCTGAAATTTTCAGGTAGCCTGTAATCTAAAACAGCCGATATTGTGCCATGTAACGCGCTTCTTGCGAACCGGTTTCGGCACTCACGCCTCCTTGCCGAACCACGCGCCCTGCTGTTGGAGCAGGCGCTGGCCGATGGGTTCGGCAAGTGTTTGTGCGGTCAGGCGGTTTAATTCAGCCTGGAAATCGTCAAAAGCCATCAGCTCCGAGCCGAAACGCGCCAGATGCGGCGTGTCTTGCTGGCAATCAATCAAGGCGATGCTGCAGCGCTGCAAAAACGGCACGGCGTGGGCAAAGGCGATTTTCGAGGCATCGTTCTGCCAGGCAAACATCGACTCGCCGAAAAACACCCGCCCGATCTGCACGCCATAAAGCCCGCCGGCCAAAAGCAGATGCCCGCCCTCATCGGGATACCAGCATTCGAACGAATGCGCATGGCCGATGCGGTGCAGCTCGTTGTAGGCTACCTGAAACGCCGGTGCGATCCAGCTGCCGCCCTGATGCGGCCTGGGCGTGGCGGCGCAGGCGGAAATCACGGCGTGGAAGTTTTGATTGACCGTTACCGCATAATGCCAGTTGCGTATGGTCTTGGCCAGCGAGCGGCTGATGTGCAGCCGCTGAGGATGCAGCACCGTGCGCGGTGCGGTGGCAAACCAAAAAAACAGGCCATCCTCCTCAAACCACGGGAAGATGCCCTGTTGATAAGCCGCCAAAAGCCGCTGTGCCGTTAAATCCCGGCTCACTGCCACCAAGCCATCGTGTTCGGCAATGGCCAAGCGCGGGTCGGGAAACTGCAAACAGCCTTCCGGTAGCAAAGGAATATTTTGAGCCATAGAGGCTACCTGAAAATATTGCTGCCTGCTTTATAGAAGTGTTTCTACTGACAATTGCCGCACACACCATACAGATACAGCGCGTGGTCCACAATGAGGTAACCGTTTTCTTCGGCAATTTTGCCTTGCAAGTTTTCGATGGTGGGGTTGTGAAACTCGGTAACTTTGCCGCATTTCACGCACACGATGTGGTCGTGGTGGTCGCCCTTGTTCAGCTCGTACACCGCTTTACCGCTCTCGAAATGGTGGCGCAACAAAATATCGGCCTGCTCGAACTGGGTTAGAACGCGGTAAATGGTGGCCACACCGATTTCAACGCCTTCTTCCAAGAGGATGCGGTATACGTCTTCCGCGCTCAGGTGCTCTTCGGCATGGGTTTCAAACAAATCCAAAATCTTCAAACGCGGGCCGGTTACTTTCAGGCCGCTGCCTTTGAGTTGTGCAATATTGTTTTCCATGATGTATGATGTTCTGTCGCTCAAATTTGTCAGCAACCGTTATAATACGCATTTTTAAGGCACTTGCCCACCTTTAAATTACTCAGCCGGGGCGGTGCGCGATTTATCTTGAAAGGCATATTTGTGAATAAATCCGTTTATTTGGCCTTGGCTGCCTGCATCGGTTTGGCCGCGTGCAGCACCGAACGCCTCGCCCGCTTCCCCTCCTACAAGCTCACCATCGTGCAAGGCAACGAGCTCGATTTGCAGGCCGTAGCCTCGCTGCACCAAGGCTTGAGCAAAGAGCAGGTGCAGCACATTCTGGGCACGCCGCTGCTGCGCGACCCGCTGCACGGCAACCGCTGGGACTACGTTTTTGAAGTGAGCCGCGGCGGCAAAGTGCGCGAACGCAAAAACCTCACCCTGTATTTCGATGCGAACGACTCCCTGGTTAAAGCTGAAGGCGATGTGTTGGACGAATTGCGCAAGCAACAACAGCAAGCCGCACCTGCCGGCCAATCCGCACAATAATCCCGCTTGAGGAATATTACCCGCTTGAGGAATATTATGTCTGCCACCATTAGAGTTGCCCTGGCCGGGGTAAACGGCCGCATGGGCAAAGTGCTGGTTGAAGCCGTGGCGGCCAATCCGCACGCTGTGCTCACCGGCGCGCTGGAACACGAAGGCTCCGAAGCTTTGGGTTTGGATGCCGGCCATGCTTCCGGCTTGAAAACGGGCATAGCCGTCAGCAGCGACATCGATGCCGTGCTCGCCAACTGCGACGTGCTCATCGATTTCACTCACCCCAATATTTCAGGTAGCCTTTTGCCCCGCTGCGCCAAGCGCGGCATCAAAATGGTTATCGGCACCACCGGTTTCGACGAAGCGGGCAAAGCCGCCATCGCTGCCGCTGCAGAACACACCGGCATTGTGTTTGCCGCCAACTTCAGCATCGGCGTAAACCTCACCTTCCACATTCTCGACACCGTAACCCGCGTGCTGAATGAAGGCTACGACATCGAAATCATCGAAGCGCACCACCGCCACAAAGTGGACGCCCCCAGCGGTACCGCCCTGCGTATGGGCGAAGTGATTGCCCGCGCCCTCGGCCGCAACCTGGCCGACTGCGCCGTGTATGGCCGCGAAGGCCACACCGGCGCGCGCAGCCCGCAAACCATCGGCTTTGCCACCGTGCGCGGCGGCGATATCGTGGGCGAACACACCGCCCTGTTTGCCGGCGAAGGCGAGCGTGTGGAAATCACCCACAAAGCCTCCAGCCGCATGACCTTCGCCGCCGGCGCCGTACGTGCTGCCGTGTGGCTGCAACAGCAACGCACCGGCCTATACGATATGCAAGACGTATTGGGCTTAAACAACCGTTAAACCTCATCCACACCACCCGAAAAGGAAAGCACATGACCCGCATGGTAAATTGCATCAAGCTGGGCAAAGAAGCGCCCGGCCTCAAATTCCCACCTCTGCCCAACGATTTGGGCAAGCGCATTTTTGAAAACGTATCGCAGGAAGCATGGGATGCCTGGACGCGCCACCAAACCATGCTCATCAACGAAAACCGCCTCAGCCTGGCCGACCCGCGCGCGCGCCAGTATCTGTCGCAACAGATGGAGAACTACTTCTTCGGCGACGGCGAAGCCGATGTGGTGCAAGGCTACGTTCCGCCTGCCAAATAAACCCATAGCTGTCCGCACAGCATTGAGGCTACCTGAAAACTCCCCCAACCCATTTTCAGGTAACCTTTCCTACCGAAACCCCGGCCCGCCATGATTCCCAGCGAATTCATCGACGAGCTGCTGGCCAAAACCGATATTGTCGACATCATCGACGAGAGCGTGCCGCTGAAGAAAGGCGGCGCCAACTACATGGCCTGCTGCCCGTTCCACAAAGAAAAGACTCCGTCGTTCTCCGTCAGCCCGAGCAAACAGTTCTATCACTGTTTCGGCTGCGGCGCACACGGCACGGCCATCGGTTTCGTCATGGAATACCAAGGGCTGGGCTTCACCGAAGCCGTGCAGTATCTGGCTGACCGTGCCAGTATGGTGGTGCCGCAGCAAAAAGGCCGGCAGGAAAGCCCCGAAGCGCGCGCGCGCCGCAAACAGCGCCAGCAAACCCTGGAAGAAACCACCGCCCAAGCTGCTGCCTTCTACACCCGCGAGCTTGCCGCCAACGAAGCAGCAAAAGGCTACCTGAAAAAACGCGGCCTCTCCAATGAAGTCGCCACCCACTACGGCCTAGGCTACGCGCCCGACAGCTGGCGGCCGCTGGCGCAAAGTTTCACCCCCTACCCTTCCGAAGCACTGGTAAACAGCGGCATGGTGATTGAAAAAGACGGCAGCCACTACGACCGCTTCCGCCACCGCATCATGTTCCCCATCCGCAACAGCAGCGGGCAGGTTATCGGCTTCGGCGGCCGCGTATTGGACGACTCAAAACCCAAATACCTCAACTCGCCCGACACCCCGCTGTTCGATAAAGGCAAAAACCTCTACGGCCTCTACGAAGCCCGTGCCGCTGTGAAAGAAGCCGGCCGCATCCTGGTGGTGGAAGGCTATATGGACGTGGTTGCGCTGGCGCAGTTCGGCATCGGCTACTGCGTGGCCGCACTGGGCACCTCCACCACCGCCGAGCACGTTAAAATTCTGATGCGCCAAACCGACAGCATCTATTTCTGCTTCGATGGCGATGCGGCCGGCCGCAAAGCCGCCTGGCGTGCATTGGAAAACGCCCTGCCCCAACTGAAAGACGGCAAATCGCTACACTTCCTCTTTCTGCCCGAAGGCCACGACCCCGACAGCTATGTGCGCGAACACGGGCGGGAACGTTTTGAAGATATGCTGCTGCACCAAAGCAAGCCGCTTTCCGCCTATTTTTGGGACGCGCTCACCGCCAAGCTCGATTTGCGCAGCCAAGAAGGGAAGGCCGAGCTGGTGAAAACCGCCACCCCGCTGCTCACCCAGATTACCGCCCCCGCTCTCGCCTTCCTGCTCAAGCAGAAACTGAGCAACTTAGTGGGCATCGATCCGGCCAATTTGGCGCATCTGATGGGGCAGGAAGTCCCCAAACGCCACGTTGCCCAGCAACGCTACACCCTGCCGCGCCAAACCTTCCGCCAGCCGCAAATGCTGAGCTTGGCGCAACAACAAATCCGCCGCCTATTGATAAATCCGCAATGGGCTACATATATCGACCTACCCGACCATCTGGAACTGGATGCCGACCTTGCCTGCCTGAGCGTCATGGCCGCCCATGTGCGCCGCAGCCGCTCGCCGCTATCCAGTGCCGGATTGATGGAAGCCATGCGCAACACCCCCTATTACGGCAATATCAGCCGCATCATGCAGTCCGGTACGGACAGCGCCCACTTTGAGGGGGATGGCGAATCCGACGCACTGAATTTCCAATCGGGTATGCAAAAATTGATGAACGCCTTGAAAACCCAGCAAGTTGAAGCGTTGAAACGCAAACGCATCGAACACGGCTTGAGCGATGACGAAACCAAACTGCTGCTGGAGCTTTTGAGGCGTCCTCCTGTCAACGGCACCATTTAGGCAATGCCGATTACACCGACCTGTGAACAACGAGAGAAACATGTCCGAACAGAACAACCCCGCCACCGAAGAACAAGACGAAAGCAACCGCCCGCTCACGCCGGAGGAGCAAAGGGCACGGCTCAGACAGCTGATTCTGCAAGGTAAAGAACGCGGCTACATCACCTACGCCGAAATCAACGACGCCCTGCCCGATGATATGTCGGATGCCGAGCAGATCGACAACATCGTCAATATGATTTCTGGCCTGGGCATTCAGGTAACCGAAGAAACGCCCGACAGCGAAACCCTGCTGTTGGCCGACAATACGGCCAACATGACCGACGACGATGCCGTTGCCGAAGCCGAAGCCGCCCTCTCCAGCGCCGACTCCGAATTCGGCCGCACCACCGACCCTGTGCGCATGTATATGCGCGAAATGGGGCAGGTGGATTTGCTCACGCGCGAAGACGAAATTGTTATCGCTAAAAAAATCGAAACTGCCCTGCGTAACATGATTCAGGCCATCTCCGCCTGCCCCGGCTCGATTGCTGAAATCCTCGAACTGATTGAAAAGATTCGCAACGGTGAAATCCGGGTGGACGAAGCGGTGGAAGATATTATTGACCCGCACGAAGAGCTGCTTGATGAATTGGGCATCGGTGTGGGAAAAGCCGAAGAGGCGGCTCCCAATACCAATTTAGATGAAAACGAAGACAGCAATGCAGATGAAGAAGGTACTGAAGAAGATACTGGCGCCATCTCTGCCGCCAACCTCGAAGAGCTCAAGCAAAAAGTGTTGGCACACTTTGAAAACATCCAAGCTACCTATCAGAAAATGATTGCTGCGCTGCAAAAACACCACAGCCAGCACAAAACCTATCTGAACCTGCGCAACTATATTGCCGATCAACTGCTTAATGTACGCTTTACCACCCGCCAGATTGAAACTCTGAGCAACAATCTGCGCACTCGCGTAGACAGCATCCGCCGCCTGGAACGCGAAATCCGCGACATTTGCCTCAACCGTGTACACATGGATCGCGATTACTTTATCAACAATTTCCTGTCCAATATTACCGATTTAAATTGGGTGGAAGCCGAAATCAGCAAAAACCATGTGTGGAGCGAGGCCCTGAGCCGTTTCCAATATGCCATCATCGAAAAGCAGAATATTCTCATCGAACAGGAGAAACACGCGCAGATTTCCATTGCGGAACTGAAAAAAATCAGCAAAAACATGGTGGCGAACGAAAAAGAAACCGCCGCTGCCAAGCAAGAAATGATACAGGCCAACCTGCGCCTAGTAATTTCCATCGCCAAAAAATACACCAACCGCGGCCTACAATTCCTCGATTTGATTCAGGAAGGCAATATCGGTTTAATGAAAGCGGTGGATAAATTCGAATACCGGCGCGGCTACAAATTCTCCACCTACGCTACTTGGTGGATACGTCAAGCCATTACCCGTTCGATTGCCGACCAGGCGCGTACTATTCGCATCCCAGTGCACATGATTGAAACCATCAACAAAATGAACCGCATCTCGCGCCAGTATCTGCAAGAAACCGGTGAAGACCCAGACGCCGCCGAGCTGGCCGAATTGATGGAAATGCCGGAAGACAAGATCCGAAAAATCATGAAGATTGCCAAAGAGCCTATTTCTATGGAAACCCCTATAGGCGACGACGACGACAGCCACTTAGGTGACTTTATCGAAGACGTAAACAATATTGCCCCGGCCGATGCCGCCATGTATTCCGGACTACGTGAAGCCACCAAAGACGTTTTAGAAAGCCTCACTCCGCGTGAAGCCAAAGTTTTGCGCATGCGTTTCGGCATCGACATGAACACCGACCATACGCTGGAAGAAGTGGGCAAACAGTTTGACGTAACCCGTGAACGCATCCGCCAAATCGAAGCCAAAGCTCTGCGCAAACTGCGCCATCCCACCCGCAGCGACCGCTTGCGCAGCTTCCTAGACGGCGAGGAAAACAAGCAGTAATCCTTGCTAGGCCGGCGGCTTGTCGGTACAATGCCGCCCTTTCTAGCCGGGTCTGTAGCTCAGGGGTTAGAGCAGAGGACTCATAATCCTTTGGTCGCTGGTTCGAGACCAGCCAGACCCACCAAAAATAGCCAACAGGCTGCACGCAGTTGCAGCCTGTTTTCTATTGCAACAGCCTAAAAGCAAGGTTTCTCCACCCTGCTGTATGGCCAAATGAGACAAATCGGCGAACCAACACAGTACCCTTCCTATTTGGAACAGTTATACAAAATAATGCTGTTCAAATTCGCAAAAAACCTGTATAGTGCGCGCTTCACTAAACTGGAAGCGTGGCAGAGTGGTTTAATGCAGCGGTCTTGAAAACCGTCGTGGGTTAGGCCCACCGTGAGTTCGAATCTCACCGCTTCCGCCAAATTGAAAAACCTTTGTTGCGAAACAAAGGTTTTTTATTGCCTTTTGCTCTCTTGCAAAAGGCTGCCTGAAAGTGCAGTTTCACGAAGTGAGTTTTAATTGCGTTGCAGCTGTGATTTCAGGTAGCTCCATTTTTATTTCAGGTGCCTTTTCCTTATTCCAACTACCTATCCAGCCCCTGTTGTACCATTTCGGCAGCAGGGCGGCGCTTTGGTGCAGTTGTTCGCGCAAGGCTTCTGCGAAGCTAAAATGAAAAAGGCTACCTGAAAATCTTGCATTTGGTATCTTCAGGTAGCCTTTTCGGCAGACTTACTCTTCCGGCTGTTCGCCGTCGGTCTTGTCGCGTTGCCCTTCGGTAATCTCGATATTGATACCGACTTCCTTGCGGATTTGCGCTTCAATTTCGGCGGCCACTTCCGGGTTTTCCTTCAGCCACACGCGCACGTTGTCTTTGCCTTGGCCGATTTTATCGCCGTTGTAGCTATACCACGCGCCGGATTTTTTGATGATGCCGACTTTATCGCCCCAGTCGATCAGCTCGCCTTCGCGGCTTACGCCTTCGCCGTAGAGGATATCGAACTCGGCTTGGCGGAACGGCGGCGCCACTTTGTTTTTAATCACTTTCACGCGGGTTTCGTTGCCCAGGATGTCGTCGCCTTTTTTAATCTGGCCGATGCGGCGGATATCGAGGCGTACGGAGGCGTAGAACTTGAGCGCGTTGCCGCCGGTGGTGGTTTCCGGGCTGCCGAACATCACGCCGATCTTCATGCGGATTTGGTTGATGAACACCACCAAAGTGTTGGTTTTCTTAATGTGGCCGGTGAGCTTGCGCAAGGCCTGGCTCATCAGGCGGGCTTGCAGGCCGACGTGGCTGTCGCCCATTTCGCCTTCGATTTCCGCTTTCGGCACCAGCGCGGCCACGGAGTCGATCACCACCATATCCACACCGCCGGAGCGCACCAGCATATCGCAGATTTCCAGCGCCTGCTCGCCCGTATCCGGCTGCGACACCATCAGCTCTTCCACCTTCACGCCCAGCTTGCGCGCATAAATCGGGTCGAACGCGTTTTCCGCATCGATAAAGGCACACACGCCGCCGTTTTTCTGACATTGCGCGATGGTTTCCAAGCACAGCGTGGTTTTGCCGGAAGATTCCGGGCCGAAGATTTCCACAATGCGCCCGCGCGGCAAACCGCCCACGCCCAGCGCCAAATCCACACCCAAAGAACCGGTGGAAATCACTTCCAAGTTTTCATCCTGATGGCTGCCGTCCATCTTCATGATGGAGCCTTTGCCGAAATTCTTTTCAATCTGCGCCAGCGCGGCGGCCAGAGCCTTTTTCTTATCGTCTTCAGGAGTAGACGCTTTATCTGCCTTGTTTTTTGCTTCTGCCATAATCAATCCCTGTTTCTGAAGTGTGAATAAATCTGGCGAATTATCGCACAAAGCACCGCCGCTGTGTTTGTCGGGAAGCGGTTGAAACTTGAGCGCCCCGCCCGATGCTGGCAATATAGCGCCATTTGAGCCACACATTGCAGATACCCAACATGACCCAATCCGATGCCCAACACGAACAACACCCGCGCAGCATCAAATCTTTCGTTTTGCGCCAAGGCCACATGACCCCCGCCCAACAGCGCGCCATCGATGAAAACTGGCCGCGCTTCGGCCTGGATTTCCAACACGCGCCCGTTGATTTAAATGCCGTCTTCGGCCGGGAAGCCCCGAAAATCCTCGAAATAGGCTTCGGCATGGGCACTGCCACCGCCGAAATCGCCAAAAGGCTACCTGAAAAAGACTTTCTCGCCATCGACGTGCACGGCCCCGGCGTGGGCAATTTGTGCAAACTCATGGCCGAACAGGATATTGCCAATATCCGCGTGATGCGCCACGATGCCGTGGAAGTAGTGGAAACCATGCTGCCCGATGCCTGCCTAAGCGGTATCCACATCTTCTTCCCCGACCCCTGGCACAAAAAACGCCATCATAAACGCCGCCTGATTCAAGCCCCCTTCGTGGCCAAACTGCTGCCCAAACTCAAAAGCGGCGGCTACATCCACCTCGCCACCGACTGGGAAGAATACGCCGTGCAGATGCTCGAAGTGCTGGGCAGTTTCCCCGAGCTGCAAAACACCGCTGAAGCCTATGCCCTCACTCCCGCCTACCGCCCCGAAACCAAATTTGAAGCACGCGGCAAACGGCTCGGGCATGGTGTGTGGGATTTGGTGTTTAAAAAACGCTGATGAGTGGGTTTCAGGTAGCCTTTGGTTTACCATAGCTAAAACCCTTACTCTCTTCATACCGCGTTGGCTTGGCTTTCCGTATTACTCATACTGCCTGCGGTTCGCCGCCTGGTATAAAAAAATAATTGTTTCAGCTATAATCTTGCGCCCACACACTAGCATTCGCATACCCAACTCAAAAAAGCTACCTGAAAACGAATGAAGTAAGTTTCAGGTAATTTCTTACCATACCTTCAAATCTTCCCCAACCATGCCCTTCACCCTTGCTCACCCCGTTGCCATGCTGCCCTTTACCCGCCGCCGCGTTCACTTCCCAGCCATGGTTATCGACAGCCTCGCACCGGATTTTGTGTATTTCCTGCACGGCCGCGCAGTGCCGGGCGGGCATAGTTGGCCAATCTGCTGTGGCCGAACCTGCCGCTGTGTTTCGCCATCTACGCGCTCTATACCGCCCGCCGTCGGCCGCACCGCTCAGCCAAAACCGTGCAGCAGAAAAGCCTCTTCATGGGCAGGCTGCACCCTGCTGACGTTCTCCGGCTGGGCACTTTGGCAAACCGCTGTCCCCGTACCGCTGGCCCATGCCGCTACGCAAACAATCCGCCTCATCGACTGCGGCGTGCTCAGATTATTACTACTCTGCACAGCGCTTTGCTTTCAGGTATCGCTAACGCACTTCTCTTCTCTTACTGCGTTGGCTCGTCTTGCTGTACTTTTGTACTGTCTACGGCTCATGGTCTGGTAGGAGAAGATGTTGCTTCAGCTATAGCCTGAATGGAGTTGAGAGAGGCGGGATGTTTGTTTGACGCTGGAGCCTGTTCCATAAGTTTGGCTGCATGCAGGCGCTTTATAGTACAGTGCAGCCACTTTTTATCTGTTAGGTGATGATGAATATGAAAGAAGTTTCGTGGTTCCGGCTGTGGTCGTATGCTTTGCTGGCTGCTTTGGTAGTGGTGGCCGATCAGTGGAGCAAATTGTGGGTGTTGGATCATATCGTGTTCAACTGGCGCGAACCGGTTATCGAGGGGTTTTTCGATCTGACACATGTGTACAACCCCGGTGCGGCGTTTAGTTTCCTGGCCGGTGCCTCAGGCTGGCAGAAATATTTGTTTGCCGGCTTGGCGGCGGTGGTTACGCTGTATTTGGCATTGGGTATCCGTTCTGGGAAATTCGGCCGTTTGGGTGATGTGGCAGCAGCGATGATTATCGGCGGCGCCATCGGTAATGTCATCGACCGCATCAACTACGGGCATGTAATCGATTTCTTGTTGTTTTATTGGAATAATCGCTACTATCCGGCGTTTAATGTGGCCGATAGTTTTATCTGTATTGGCGCAGTATTGTTCGTAATTGACGGTTTCTGTCAGGGCAGGCGAAATCAAGCTACCTAAAGATAGCAACAGACACACATAGAGGAAAAACATGGTGAAAACCATTATGCTGGCCAATCCGCGCGGTTTTTGCGCAGGAGTGGACCGTGCCATCAGTATTGTGGAACGGGCATTGGAGCTGTTTGGTGCGCCGGTTTATGTGCGGCATGAAGTGGTGCACAATAAATTCGTGGTGGACAATTTGCGCGCCAAAGGGGCGATTTTCGTGGAGGAGTTGGAGGAAGTACCGCCCGGCGCTACACTGATTTATTCGGCGCACGGCGTATCCAAGGCGGTGCAGCAGGAAGCGGCGGAGCGTGGTTTCCGTGTGTTTGATGCCACTTGTCCGCTGGTAACCAAGGTGCACCGTGAAGTGGCGCGATTGGACGAGCACGGCTACCAAATCATCATGATCGGCCATGCTGGCCATTCGGAAGTGGAAGGCACGATGGGGCAGCTGCCGCCTGGCAGTATGCTTTTGGTGGAAACGGCGGCGGATGTGGTCGATTTGGAAGTACGCAACCCCGATAAGCTGGCGCACGTGAGCCAAACCACGCTGTCGATTGACGAAACCAAGGAAATCATCGATGCGCTGCGGGCGCGCTTTCCCAATATCCGAAGCCCGCACAAGGAAGACATCTGCTATGCTACCACCAACCGTCAAGAAGCGGTGAAGCAGCTGGCGGCGGCCAGCGATGTGGTGGTGGTGGTAGGCTCGCCCAATTCTTCCAACAGCAATCGTTTGCGCGAAGTGGCCGCGCAGCATGGCGTGGATGCCTATATGGTGGATAATGCAGGCTACCTGAAAAAGGAATGGTTCACCGGCAAAGAGCGGGTGGGGATTACTGCTGGAGCCTCTGCACCAGAGGTGCTGGTGCGAGAGGTAGTGGATACCGTGCACAGTTGGGGCTATGAAACGGTGCAGGAAAGGGAAGGCAAGAAAGAGGGCATCGTGTTTGTGCTGCCCAAAGAACTGCGTGGGTGAGTGTGGACAGATTGGGCAGCAGGTAATACCGGAATGTTTGTGTTCTCGGGAAAACAGATACTCTGGTTTTGGCTGTATTGAGGTAAGGGCAGATTTAAGCAACCAGTATGGCAAAGGTTGCCTGAAAATGGGTTTTAGGTAGCTCTTTGTTTGGTTTGTGTTGTAAAAGATTTATAGCTAAATGCATTGATTTCTTTATACGGCGTAGACCTACCTTGTCGCACTCTTGTACTGTCTGTGGCTTGCTGCTTTATATGAAAAGTGTACTTTAGCCATATACTACGAATCATGCAGGCAAAAAGCAGGCTACCTGAAAAATCAAGCAGCCTAAAAGAACAGCTAGAGAGTAACTTTACTGGGTGCAGATGCTTTCGATAGCCTGCGGGATATCGCCGGCACAAGCCCAAATCAATTGACCCTGCGACTGCATTGGCAGCAGGAGAACCGCACGTTCGGCAGTGCTGCCGGCAGGAATAGCAGTAATCGCGCCTTGACTAAGAGTGATACTCTGCCAGAACTCCTCCTGACCAGCAGGAACGTCGATTGCTTCATTGATTTCATTCAAGCGGGTACCTTTGGCTAAGCGGGTTTCCACCCATACTTTCGCCATATTCAGTGCTTCAACGGCTTTCGGATCGGTGATGGTGGGGGCAGCAGGCACTTGCGGGGCGGTTGCGCCCATACCGCTTTCATTGGCCGGTTCGGCCAAGCCGACAATGGATTTTGCCTGCTCGATGATTTCCGGGTTTATATAGGCATATACGCCGCCACCCACCAGAATCAGAGCCAACAGAAGGCCGACTGAACGCAATGCGCCGCCGCCATTCCTGCCGCTGTGTTTGCTGCGGGATTTGTTGTTTCGGGATAATTTTCTCACTGCTGTAGCCATTTATTTGGTGTCCTAATAATTGTTGGATAGTTTAGATGGGTAGAAAAAGAAATTTCGATAGTGGATAAGCATAAAGCGTGCCAAAGTTTGATGTTGGATTAAGTTTGGCGTGATGAATTTTCATTTTGATTATTATTTGTTGTTATATATAGAAATTTATTTATAGAGAATATGCGGATTAGTGATGGGGAAGAGGCTACCTGAAAACGCAGCGCAGTGAAGTTTCTGCGAAGCTAAAATTTCAGGTAGCCTTTAACGGCAAACGGCAGGCAAGAAAAAGCACCCTCAGGCGAGGGTGCTTTTGCATGGCGTTGGGACAATTACATCATACCCATTCCGCCCATGCCTCCCATTCCGCCCATGTCCGGAGCGGCGGGCTTGTCTTCCGGAATGTCGGCTACCATGCATTCGGTGGTCAGCATCAGGCCAGCGATGGAAGCGGCGTTTTGCAGCGCAAAGCGGGTAACTTTGGCCGGGTCGATTACACCCATTTCCAGCATGTCGCCGTAGCTGTCGTTACCGGCGTTGTAGCCGAAGTTGCCGCTGCCTTCCAGCACTTTGTTCACCACCACGCTCGGCTCGCCGCCGGCGTTGGCCACGATTTGGCGCAGCGGAGACTCAACCGCACGCAATACGATTTGCACGCCGGCTTCTTGGTCGGCATTGGCAGTTTCCACTTTACTCAGGGCAGAGCGGGCACGCAGCAGGGCTACGCCGCCGCCGGCCACTACGCCTTCTTCCACAGCGGCACGAGTGGCGTGCAGCGCGTCGTCTACGCGGTCTTTTTTCTCTTTCATTTCTACTTCGGTGGCCGCGCCCACTTTGATTACGGCCACGCCGCCGGCTAGTTTAGCCACGCGCTCTTGCAGTTTTTCCTTGTCGTACTCGCTGGTAGCGGTGTCAATCTGGGTGCGGATTTCGACCACACGGGCTTCTACGGCGGATTTGTCGCCCAAACCATCGATGATGGTGGTGTTTTCTTTGCCCACTTCGATGCGTTTGGCTTGGCCCAAATCTTCCAGCGTGGCTTTTTCCAAAGACAAGCCCACTTCTTCGGCGATCACAGTGCCGCCGGTGAGGATGGCGATGTCTTGCAGCATGGCTTTGCGGCGGTCGCCGAAGCCCGGGGCTTTCACAGCCACGGTTTTCAGGATGCCGCGAATGTTGTTCACCACCAACGTGGCTAAGGCTTCGCCTTCCACATCTTCAGCGATAATCAGCAGCGGACGGCTGGTTTTGGCCACTTGCTCCAGCACGGGTAGCAGGTCTCGGATATTGCTGATTTTCTTGTCAAACAGCAGAACAAACGGGCTATCCAGCTCGGCCAGTTGTTTTTCCGGGTTGTTGACGAAATAGGGGGAGAGGTAGCCGCGGTCGAACTGCATGCCTTTTACCACTTCCACTTCGTTTTCCAGCGATTTGCCGTCTTCCACGGTAATCACGCCTTCTTTGCCCACTTCATTCATGGCTTGGGCGATGATGTTGCCGATGGATTCGTCGGAGTTGGCGGAAATAGAAGCCACTTGGGCGATTTCCTTAGATTTCTCTGGCACTGGCTTGGCAATGTTCTGCAATTCTTTTACCAAAGCGGAAACGGCTTTATCGATACCACGTTTCAGATCGGTCGGGTTCATGCCGGCGGTAACGTATTTCATGCCTTCGGCCACGATGGCTTGTGCCAACACAGTAGCGGTAGTGGTACCGTCGCCGGCCACATCGTTGGTTTTGGAGGCGACTTCTTTCACCATCTGTGCGCCCATGTTTTCAAACTTGTCTTTCAGTTCAATTTCCTTGGCCACGGTAACGCCATCTTTGGTGATGTGCGGGCCGCCGAAAGTGCGGTCCAACACCACATTACGGCCTTTCGGGCCGAGTGTTATTTTCACGGCGTTAGACAAAACGTTTACGCCGTTTACCATCTTCTGACGGACTTCATTGCCAAACTGTACATCTTTTGCTGCCATATGTATGACTCCTAAAATAAAAAATCAGAAATTGTTGTCTTGATGAGGTTGCTTATTCGATGATGCCAAAAATGTCTTCTTCGCGCATCACTAGCAACTCTTCGCCGTCTGCTTTCACGGTTTGGCCGCTGTATTTGCCGAAAATCACACGGTCGCCCACTTTCACATCTAGCTTACGGCGCCCGCCGTCTTTGGTGAGCTTGCCGGCGCCCACGGCCACTACTTCGCCCATATCGGGCTTTTCAGCAGCAGAGCCGGGCAAAACAATACCGGAAGCGGTTTTTTCTTCGGCTTCCAGGCGTTTGATAACCACACGGTCGTGCAACGGACGAATTTTCATAAATCTTCTCTCCAGAATTGAATTTGATGATTTTGTTGCTACCCGATTGAGGGTAAACAGAAATATGCCGGGCAGGGCACGGCACACCACTTGTGCGGGCTTGAAGATAAGGCTGGTGACGTTGAATTCAAGAGTGGGGTGGGAAAAATATTTGGCTGAAGAAGGAGAGGATGGCAGAGAGCAAACTTTGCATGTCCCCCCGGCCACAGCTACCCCATCCACATCGGCTTTCGCCTGCTTGATAATCTGGCCGAACACATCCGCCCACACATTAGCAGCAAAGCCGCCATCATCAGCAACCAGACCGTTGCCCCGCTCTACCTTGCTTCTATTGAAGCCGCCTGCCGACAACTCGGCATCAGTACCTGCAGCATCATCCTGCCCGACGGCGAACAATACAAAAATAACGAATCCCTCCAGCAAATCTACACTGGATTGTTGCAGCACCATGCCGACCGCCGTACCACTATCCTCGCTCTCGGCGGCGGCGTAATCGGCGACCTTGCCGGTTTTGCTGCCGCTACCTACCAGCGCGGCATCCCCTTTATCCAAATCCAAGATATCTGCCTAGATACACAAATTCGGAGGTGAACATTGAGTTCAACTGTTGAAATCACTGAGCTGTATTTCGCCGCCCTGTGCGAGCAGGCAAAGAAGGAAAAATCCACATCGCCGAAGGCTGGGCCACGGCAGCCTTATACGAACAACTTTCACAGCAATACAGCTTTACTCTATACAACAGGAACGTGTGCGCGTGGCGGTACATGCTTTTGCCGGTTGAGAGCAGCTGATTGTTGCCAACGACATCGTGGCCTTTATCCCTCCGGTAGTAGTAGGCTGAATATTTGATTTGAATGAATAAGCAATAGAAAGCCAAGCCCTGCACCAACAGCTTTTAATAAGGGGCTGTACTAGATTAGCCCTAAATTCCACACCACTTCCGCAGCGTTTTAAGCTGCCGGGATGGTGTGCCGAAGTTAAGCCGGAATTCGCATTCTTTCAAGAACAGCAGGAAAGATTTGCGGTCGATTCCGTTGTATTTGCGTAAGGCGCGTTTTGCCTGATTCCAAAAATTTTTGATGCCGTTGATGTGGTTCTGACGGTCTGCAAACGCTTTGGCATGATTGATGCGGTGATAGATAAAACCACTCACATCCAGTCTGTCGTAGCTGCTTAGGCTGTCCGTGTAAATGATGCTGTCAGGGATAATTTTTTATTTGATGACAGGCAGTAAAGTTTCATACTTGTCGTTATCTGCAACCACCGTATAGGCCTTATCATGCTGTTTCAGAATACCGGAGACGACCACTTTGCCTGCCGCCACGCGACCGCGCCTACCCTTACGCCGTCTGCCAAAATAACTTTCGTCCAACTCAACTGGGCTATCAAAAATCTCATTAGTAGCCAGTGCCAGATGATGGCTGATGACTTAGCGGATTTTGCGGTAGAACAGGGCTGCCGAATTGGGATGGATACCTAAAATATCGGCAGTGGCACGGGCAGTAACTTCCAGCACAAAAAAACGGATCAGTTCTTTCTGTACTTTTTCTTTAATTTGCAGTGTGTTATCTTCATACTCTGAGGGTAACATAGATTGCTAATCTAGTACGGTCCTCTTAATAAATGAGCAATGCGGCGCTTTCCTCAGCTTCGAAGACTGGATACGCCGTCAAAACGATGGGCAGCGCGTGAATTATTTGGTGTACGGCGTGTATGAAGAATTGGCGTGCTGCCAAGGGCAGGCTGTGATTGAAGAGGCCAAACGCTGCTTTGGCTTGGAAGCAGCCGTGTGCGTGTACCACTACAGGTGGCTGGAAGTGGGTGGCATGGCGGTGTGGGTGGGTGTAACCACCTGCCACCACGATATGGCCTTCGCCGGCTGCCGCTACGTTATCGACATGGTGAAAGCCGAAGAGCTGATTTGGGAATAGGAATTCTATAAGCGTCCAAGTTGTTGTCTCATGATTTGGATAACCAAACGGCGGGTGGCGAACGCCAACAGGTCAAATAGCGGGTTGCAGTCATAAACAAGCTACTTGAAATTTCATGTAGCCTTTTGTCTTGTGTGGTTTTTTAGCCAATCGCATCCGCCACGCGGATTTTGGAGCGGTCGGTAATTGAGGCAAGCCAGTAAAATCTGTAAAATAGCAGAATAGGGCGGCAGGTTTGGAATAATTGCCCACATCCTTTCGCCCTGTGCCGTTTCAGTCTGGCCGTCGGCGCGTTTTTTGCCGAATTTAATTTAAAACCGAATGGTTGTCGTATCCCAATGGCCCTATTGTAGTGCCAACCTGGCATTGGCAGCATTCGGTTTTCAGGAAAAACACCATGCGAGGCTATCAACTCAACCCCAACCAACCCGTAGGCGGCGTTATTGCGGAGGATGCTGACCAGCAAATCGTGCAGCTCAACCTGCAAAAAGGCAATGAAGTGCCACCCTATTCGGCTGAAGCCATTATTACCATCACCGTCCTCTCTGGCGCGGTATGCCTGAAAACCGAGCAGGGGCAGATTGATTTGCAGCCGATGACCCTAGCGCGGCTTGAACCGCAGGAAACCCATGCCCTCGTGGCTTTGGAGGATAATACCTCCGTACTCGTGGTGAAACAGCTGTGCTACCACGCCCTGTTAAACCAAAAACTGCGCTTTGGCCGCTGCTGCGTTTAACCGTTTTCGTGCCGTATTGCCTGGCAATGCGGAATTATTTTAAAACCATAGCTTTACAACACAACTCTTGGAGATGAATCATTATGATTAAAGGTATTCAAATTACCCAATCAGCCCAACACCCCGCCTTGGTGCACTCTTTCTGGCTGTTGGACGACGAAACCCAGCAGGCGCGTTGCCTGTGCAGCAAGGACGAGCATTTCGCTGCCGACCAAATCGTTGCCCTGAGCGATTTGGGCGATGTGAGCTACCAAGAAGTGGCCGTAGACAGCTATATGCGTCCGAAAGTGGAAGGTGGTCAGCACCTGAACGTAAACGTGATGAGCCGCGAAATGCTGGAAGACGCAGCCGCCAACCCCGATAAATACCCGCAGCTCACCATCCGCGTATCCGGCTATGCCGTGCGCTTCAATTCCCTCACGCCCGAGCAGCAACGCGATGTGATTACCCGCACCTTCACGCAGCATATGTAAACCGGAATCACAACACAGCCCCGCCGTTTCAGATGGCGGGGCTGGTTTTTTTTGGGGTATGAAATAGATAAGGGTAGGCTGCAAGATAAGTAAAAGTAGCTCCGGTTTTGCTGAGCCATGACCAAACAGATTCTAGGTCGCCTGATTAGTACGCAGGAAGGCTACCTGAAAATTCAAAATGGTTTGATTATGTGGACCAAATTTTTCAGGTAGCCTGATGTCACCGAAGCTTTATGCTTCGGCTTATTTTTTCTCTTTTTCCGGCCGTATCCAGCCAGATATGGTGGTTTGACGAGCGCGGGTGAGGGTGAGTTCACCTTCGGGGCAGTTGCGGGTGAGCGTGCTGCCGGCGCCGGTGGTGGCGCGGTGGCCGATGGTGAGCGGGGCAACCAGCATGTTGCCGGAGCCGATGCGCACTTCGTCGCCGATAACGGTTTGGTGTTTGTGTACTCCATCGTAGTTGCAGGTGATGGTGCCGGCGCCGATGTTGCTGCGGCTGCCGATTTGCGCGTCGCCGAGGTAGGTGAGGTGGTTGGCTTTGCTGCCGCGGCCGATGGTGCTGTTTTTCACTTCCACGAAGTTGCCGATGTGCACTTCGTCGGCCAAATCGGCATTGGGGCGCAGGCGGGCGAAGGGGCCGATGCGGGCGCTGCTGCCGATGCGGCAGTTTTCGAGGTGCGAGAAGGGCTCGATAACCGTGTTGTCGCCGATGACAGCGTTTTTAATCACGCAGTTGGCGCCGATGGATACGTTGTTGCCGAATTGGTTTTCGCCTCCCAGCACCACGTTCACATCAATCACCACGTCTTGGCCGTGCTGAAGGCTGCCGCGCAGGTCGAAGCGGGCCGGGTCGCGCAGGGTGAGGCCGGCTTGGAGCAGGCTTTGCGTCTGTTCGCGTTGGAAGATGCGCTCGAGTTCGGCGAGCTGGATTTTATTGTTCACCCCGGCGGCAAGGTAGGAGGAGGCTACCTGAACGGGATGCACGGCCACGCCATCGGCGCGGGCAAGGGCGATGACGTCGGTGAGGTAGTATTCGCCTTGAGCATTGTTGCTGGAGAGGCTGCCCAGCCAGCGGGCAAGGTGTGCGTTGGGCAAAACGAAAATGCCGGTGTTGGTTTCGCGGATGGCTTTTTGCTCTGGAGAGGCGTCTTTTTCTTCCACAATGGCCGCTACTTGGCCGTTGGCCTCGCGGATGATGCGGCCCAGCCCGAAGGGGTTGGGCGGGATGTCGGTGAGCAGGCCGATTTCGCTGCCGGCGGCTTGCAGCAGCTCTTCCAGGGTGGCGTGGTTAATCAGCGGAACGTCGCCATAGAGCACGAGGGTGCGGCCCGTGCTGCCGAGGTGCGGCAGGGCGGTTTGCACGGCGTGGCCGGTGCCGAGCTGTTCTGTTTGCTCCACCCAACGGATGCCTTTGCGCTGCACTTGTTCACGCACCTGCTCTTTGCCGTGGCCGATCACCACGTTGATGCTTTGCGGGCTGAGGCTTTGCGCGGTGTCGATAACGCGCTCAAGCATAGTTTTGCCGCCGATGCGGTGCAGCACTTTGGGCAGGGCGGAATACATGCGCGTGCCTTTGCCGGCGGCGAGGATGACGATATGGAGGGGCTGGTGCATGAGTGGGCTTTCTAGAAACGATTTCTTTGAAATGATGGTTTTCAGGTAGCCTGCTTGGGGCTACCTGAAAAAAGAGGATTCAAACTGCCGATATTAATGGCCGCTTGGTGCTTCGGGCACGCTGTCGCCGCTCCAGGTGGTGCGCGGCACGCTGTGTTGGTGTTGTTCGCGGGTAACAGGCACGGGCACGGGGCGGTATTCGTTGTAGCGTTGGTCGCGGGCGAAGGTGCCGTCTTGGTATACCACGGGCGTGCCTGGGGCATAACGCTGGCGCAGGCCGGTTTTGCCTTGTTGGTCTTGGTAGGTCTCCCAAGTGCAGGCGGAAAGGGCGATGAGGGCGAGCAGTAGAACGGCGGGGCGCATGACTTTATCCTTTTTCTGTTGTGAGACTGGTGTTGCTTTTGTTGCCAATTATAACGCGAACAGCCGGGGCTGGCTGTTGGTTTTTAGGCTTTGAGGGAGGTAGGGAGTTGGGGATAGCTGTGTGTCCGTTGAGTTTTCAGGTAGCCTTTGGTCGGCGTGGGGTGGTTGTCGGTGTTGAGGCTACCTGAAAGATTGGCCAGTATATCGGCTTAATGGTAGAGTAGCGGGAGGCAATCGTGCCGTTCAAGCAATGGGAGAAAATCATGAAGCGTTTGGGTTTGATGTTGGCCATTTGTGCGGCGATAAGTGGGGCATATGCTGCTCCAGCATGGGACACGGGCTATGCGTATGGGGCAAACCATTGTTATGGTTTCCACGCACCAGCAGGCTGGACGCAGGATAACCGGTTGCTGGCCGATAAGGGCGTGCCGATGGTGTTTCTGCCGCAAGATGGCAAGTTGCGTGCGGCGCGGGTGATGATTTATGCGGGCAGCATCGGCCGCAAGCCGCACGAGAGCTTTACTGCAGCCGTGCGCGGGCAGGTGAATGATGTGGTGGCGCAATATGCCCAATCGAATGAGCGCATACGGCCAGCCATATTGCGCCGTATCCGTGCCCGCGACGGGGTGAGCGGCGAACTGTGGCGTTTTACCGGTTACAGCAACGGCGGGCAGGAGCTGGTGGCCTATCTGCCGGGCAGCCGTTCGGTGAATTATTTTGTGGCGCAAATCCCCGCGCAGGCAGATGCGGCGGCTGTGGAAACCGCTATGCTGGCTTTGGCAGCCAGCTACCACGAGCGGCAGTCGTGCCCGCCGTGCCGTGGCGAAGGATGTGTGTCGGAGTGATGATGTAATGGGTAAAAGGCTACCTGAAAGTTCAGGTAGCCTTTTGCTTTGTCGGACATAAATTCTAATCGCTGCTTTTGCCGTGCGGCTTGAGCCGGTAGGCACAGACGATGGTGAGGATGCCGACGGCGAGGGCGAAGCTCATATTCAGGTGGATGCCGTTGAGCATGGCTTGCTGCGGGCTGCTGCCGCTGGAGAGGTGTTCGCCGATGTTGGTGGTGCCCACGAAGGCGGCGGATATGGCCTGCACCATGCGCCCGGCCAGCAGCACGCCGAAATTGGGCGCGAGGGCGCAAATCAGCGAGCCGGCGAGGAAGGTGGCTTGGGTGATGAGCACCATTTTGCGGGTTTCAAACCATTGGATGACGCCGGCGGTAATCGGCGTGAATGCGCCCATCACCAGAAGAAAGCCGGTGGTGAGCCATTGGGCGGTGGTTTTATCGATGTGGAAATCGCGCATGATGGGCGTGAGCGCCACGTTGAGCAGGGTGTCGTTCAGGTAGCCGAAGAAGGCGCCGATAAAGAGCGTGGCCACGATGGTTTTGGCGGGGAAGCCGGGGCGGTCGGCAAAATATTCGTGTTGGGTATCGGCAGAATCGGTGTGTTGCATGGGGTGTTCTTTCTTGTTATTCGATTATGGCCAAGAGGCTACCTGAAATCCAGTATTGGAATGCAAGAGCCAGATTTTACATGATTTTTCCAGCTAGAGCCTGCAGCTCGCACATATTGCGGGCGATATGGTCGGCACATGGCTGCGGCTGGGCACGGCTGCCGAACCACACCGTGCGCATGCCCAAAGCTTTGGCCGCTTGCAGATTGGCCGGGCTGTCGTCCACCAGCACGCATTGCTGCGGCGGCACGGCCAGCGCGGCGCACACCATGTGGAAGGCCTGCGGCTGCGGCTTGTAGTGCAGGGCAAGGTCGTCCACGCCGAATAGGGCTTCAAAATGGCTGTCCAGCTGCATGGCTTCGATTAGGGCGTGCACATAAAATGCAGGGCCGTTGGAAAACACGGCTTTGCGGCCGGGTAGGGCGGCGAGCGCGGTATCGATGTGCGGCATCGGCTGCAAGGCGGCGATGAGTTCGGGCAGATGATGACTTTGGCGCAGGAATTCGGCGGGGCAAACCTGCGGATGGTGCTGCTGCAAACCGCCGAGCGTGGCGCCGTAGAGTTGCCAATAGTGCTCGCGCAAGTCGGAGGCTTCGGGCAGGCTCAGGCTCAGTTCGCGTGCCATGAATTCGGTCATGCGGCGGTTGATGAGGCGGAAAATGCCCGCATCGGCGCGGTGCAGGGTATCGTCTAGGTCGAACAGCCAAACGGGCTGGGAGGGCGGCATGAGGCTACCTGAAAAATAAAAAACCGAATTATATAGCTGCTTCAAATGAGCATTCTACTTCTTTGCCCGCCGTGCCATACTTGCCGCTACGGCCTGCTGCCATGCCCAATTTGAATTGGTGGAACTCACACTCCCGCCATCGGGACGGTTTGCTGCTATAATCCCACTGATTTTCACAACCAATTATCATTCAGGAGATTGCTATGGCTCTGGTATCCATGCGCCAGCTTTTAGACCACGCCGCCGAACACGGCTACGGCCTGCCCGCTTTTAATGTGAACAACTTGGAGCAGATGCGCGCCATCATGGAAGCGGCCGACCAAGTGAACGCGCCCGTTATCGTGCAGGCTTCCGCCGGCGCGCGCAAATATGCCGGCGCCCCCTTCTTGCGCCACCTGATTTTGGCGGCAGTGGAAGAGTTTCCGCATATTCCCGTGGTGATGCACCAAGACCACGGTGCCTCGCCCGATGTTTGCCAGCGCTCTATCCAGCTGGGCTTCTCCTCCGTAATGATGGACGGCTCGCTCCTGGCCGACGGCAAAACCCCGTCTTCCTACGAATACAACGTGGACGTTACCCGCACCGTGGTGAACTTCTCCCATGCCTGCGGCGTGTCGGTGGAAGGCGAAATCGGCGTGTTGGGCAACTTGGAAACCGGCGAAGCGGGCGAAGAAGACGGCGTGGGCGCGGTGGGCAAATTGAGCCACGACCAAATGCTCACCAGTGTAGAAGATGCCGTGCGCTTCGTGAACGACACCGGCGTGGACGCACTGGCGATTGCCGTGGGCACCAGCCACGGTGCATACAAATTCACCCGTCCGCCCACAGGCGACGTATTGCGCATCGACCGCATCAAAGAAATCCACGCAGCCCTGCCGAACACGCATATCGTGATGCACGGCTCCAGCTCGGTGCCGCAGGAATGGCTGAAAGTGATTAACGAGCACGGCGGCGGCATCGGCGAAACCTACGGCGTACCGGTGGAAGAAATTGTGGAAGGCATCAAACACGGCGTGCGCAAAGTGAATATCGACACTGACCTGCGCTTGGCCAGCACAGGGGCAATCCGCAAATTCTTAGCCGAAAACCCTGCCGAATTCGACCCGCGCAAATACCTGGCCAAAACCATCGAAGCCATGAAAGGCATCTGCCTGGCCCGTTATCAGGCCTTCGGCTGCGAAGGCATGGCCAGCAAAATCAAACCGATTTCGCTAGAAAAAATGGCCACCCGTTATGCCAAAGGCGAGCTGAACCAAGTGGTGGCGAAGTAATATAGTGAATGCAATTTAAATCGAGGAAAGGCGGCGAGCCGCAGGCAGTACGCGCGTACAGTCAGGCGAGCCAACGCGGTATCGGTTTAAATGTAATCTGCTATAACTTGATTTGAATGATGTAACAGGCTACCTGAAAATATGTTCAGGTAGCCTGTTTGTTTGGGGCAAGAGGCTACCTGAAAAAGCAGCAGAGCAGCTCCAATGCAGTTTCAGGTAGCCTTCTCCGTTGCCCATCATGAATTTCCCCGCCTCATCCGCTATAATCCACATAAATTAATCACGCCAATTTCTATCTATGAACCCACCCGCTTTCGTGGGCATCGTTACCCCGCAAACCATTGCATTCGAACAGCCCTTTGCCCTGCAAAACGTCGACACGCTGCTGCGTTTTGATTTGATTACCGAAACCTATGGCACGCTCAATGCCGATAAATCCAACGCCATCCTGATTTGACATGCCCTTTCCGGCATGCACCACGTGGCTTGCCGCCACCATCCGGACGACGAACACTCCGGTTGATGAGGCAACATGGTCGGCCACAATAAACCGGTGGATACCAAGCTTTTTTGTGGTCGGGCCCAATAACCTGGGCAGCAGCGGCCCGTTGAGCATCAACCCCGCCACAGGCAAACCTTACGGCTCGGATTCTCCGATGGTTATCGTAAAAGCCCGGGTGCGCTCGCAAGCCATGCTGGCCGACCATTTCGGCATCAAGGGGCGGCAGTCTCGGCAGTATACAGACCTTGCAATGGGCAACCGACTTCCCCGAACGTGTGCGTCACGTGCCGGTGATTGCCTCTGCGCCTAAATTGTCCACCCAAAACATCGTGTTTAACGACATGGCCCGCCAGGCTATCCTCACCGATCCCGACTTCCACGAAGGCCACTACTCCAGTCGCCAAGCCGTGCCCCGGCGCGGCCTGAAGATTGCTCGCATGATGGGGCACATTACTTATCTGGCTGAAGACGGGCTGGGCAAAAAATTCGGCCGTCAGATGAGGAGCGGTAAGCTGCAATACGGCTACAGCATTGAATTTGAGGTGGAAAGCTACCTGCGCTACCAGGGCGACAAATTCGCTGACCGCTTCAATGCCAACACTTATCTGCTTATGACCAAGGCGCTGGACTATTTCGACCCCGCCGCCGATTTCGACTACTGGCACAACCGTTTTCAGGTAACCTTCGGTGGGCACATATGCTCGTGAGCAAGGGTATGTTTTAGTGATTGGTACGACACGCCGAACATCCATTGGTGCATCCTGGGCTATTTCGATCACCTGTGCGCGAGAAACCGCATCCACGTACTGGAACGCGCGGTGACAGTTGGCAGCCAGCGTATTTCCTACCTGCCGAACCTGTTGGGTGGTTTGGTGTCTTATCGCGAGGGTCAAATGATATATTTGGTTTTATAATTCAGCCTGTTGCCTATATTAACGGGGAGATTGTTTAAACATACCTAATTCGCCATTTGTTTGATTTAAGTCAAATATATCGCGCCCACAGGCAATGGTATCGCCTGTGGGCAAAACGTATAATCAAGTTAAATTTTTTAGACATTTTGTAATGTCAAGGGGGAAAGCAGTATGTTGCGCAATTTTTCAGACAAATTTTTCGGCAACGACGACAAGGGTGACTTCGAGCTGCAATGCCTGATGATGATTATCGAAGACCCGGCACGCCGCCAATGGGCGGTGCGTTTGAAAATCACCAAAAAATACGATGTTAGCAACGCCCGCACCATATTGTTGGAAAAATTCGAAAAAGGGTTTGAAAAAGAACATGATGCCCAGTTGTTTGTGTTGGACGAGCTGGATGAGTTTCCGATATTCCGTGTTAAGGTGTTGGAAGGTTTCCGACAGTAATTGAGTTGTTGATTTATACAAAAGGCTACCTGAAAGCTGGATTAGGCTTTCAGGTAGCCTTTTTAGGAATGTTGAGCAAGTAGGTGAATTTTATCTTCGTGAGGGCAGGCAATACCAGGCTACCTGAAACACTGTAGCAGCTGAGCTTGCACCCATCAGCTGTACCAGTTGAGGCTACCTGAAAATGGTGCCGTCTTGGCAAAACGCATTCGGCTCCGTATAATTCGCACTTTCTACGGCGGGTCTCCCCGCATGCAGGTTTGGGACAAGGGGTCAGGTGCGGAAGCAAGCAGCCCACCCTGAATTCAGCAGTGCCGGGGCTCCGGCTCGCCACCTCATATAAAAACCGCTCCGGTGTAATACCGGAGCGGTTTTGCTATATATGGCTGAATAGCTGAAGCTATTTCAGCAAGAGCTTATTTGTAAAAACGCTCAATAGAATGAATTTTAAACGCGCTTACTTGGCATTTGTCGGCCACGAATTTTTTAAATTCGGCCTGGTTCAGATAGCGCACTTCCTCGCGTGGCAGCTGCAACAAGACCTGGCGGTTTTGGTTGCTGTTGATGGCATCAGCAATGGTTACAACGTAGTTGGTGGTTTTTTTTGTCATAATTTACTCTCGTTAAAGCTGTTATTTTCTAGTGCAAACAGAATTTTTATTATCTGATAGATTGCTTTTGTAAAAATGGTAAATTATCTATTCTGATTGTGCAAGGTTCAGGAGGGTAAAGATATGCAGGGCTATGTAAATGCAGTAATGTCGGTAGGCGGCCTCAGAGGTTTACCACTTTTTTGTGGATAGTTCATCGGTCAGCTGTTGCAGAAGCTGTAAGCGGTTGGCACGGATATGGCCGGCTTCTGCAGTGGCTTTGATCGCGCAGCCAGGTTCTTGGCGGTGGCTGCAGTTGTGGAACCGGCATTGGCCGATGAAGTCGCGCATATCGGGGAAATAGTGGGGCAGGGAGGCTACCTGAAGATGGTGCAGGCCGAATTCCTGCAGGCCGGGGGAATCGATGATGTGGGCGGTTTCGTTTAGGTCGTAGAGCTGGGCGTGGGTGGTGGTGTGTTTGCCGGAGTCGAGGGCGCTGGAGATTTCGTTGGTGTGGGCGATGCTTTGGCCGAGCAGGGCATTAATCAGGGTAGATTTGCCCATACCGCTTTGGCCAAGCAGGATGCTGGTGTGCCCATTCAACACTGGCAGCAGGGCGGCGGCATCTTGCATGGCGCTAACGGGCAGCACGGGGTAGCCCAGGCCTTCATAAAACTCTAGTTTGCTGCGCCATTGTCCTGTTTCCGGCAAATCGGTTTTGTTCAACACAATCACTGCGCCGATATCAGCTGCTTCTGCCGCCAGCAGGGCGCGTTGTAACAGCAGCTCGCTGGGTGTAGGCACAGCAGCCAGCACAATCAGCAGTTGACTCACATTAGCGGCAATCAGCTTGGTTTTCCAAGCATCTTGGCGGAAGAGCAGGCTGCGGCGCGGCAGGAAATCTTCAATCACCGCTTGCTCGGCATTCAGCGGCGTGATGTGTACTTGGTCGCCGCAGGCGAAGTCTACCCGCTTTTTGCGGGTGGTGGCCTCGAAGGTGTGGCCGCCGGTGGTGCGTACAATAAAGCGGCGGCCGTAGCTGGTAACGATTTGGGCGGTGTCGGTCATGGCAGTGTGCCGGGTGGGAAAGTGTCATCATAGCAAGGATTGGCATGCTGATGCCAATTTGCCTGCTGTGCCGGGCAGAATGGCTATATAATCCGGCTTTATTTATCCCGATCAATAGGGAATCGCCACACCATGACTACCACGCCGCTTCTCGATACCATCGACTACCCGCAGGATTTGCGCCGTTTGCGTGAAGACCAGTTGCCGCAGCTGGCTGCTGAATTGCGTACCTTTTTGCTCGACAGCATCAGCAAAACCGGTGGCCATTTCGCTAGCAATCTGGGCGCAGTGGAGCTGGCTGTGGCATTGCATTATGTGTACGATACGCCTAACGACCACTTAATTTGGGACGTAGGCCACCAAAGCTATCCGCACAAAGTGCTCACTGGCCGCCGCAATCGCATGCACACCATGCGCCAATACGGCGGCTTGGCCGGTTTCCCCAAGCGCAGCGAATCGGAATACGACGATTTCGGTGTTGGCCACTCCTCCACTTCCATCGGTGCGGCATTAGGCATGGCGGTGGCCGACAAGCTTTCAGGTAGCCCCAACCGCAGCGTGGCTGTTATCGGCGACGGCGCGATGACCGCCGGCCAAGCTTTTGAAGCGCTGAACAATGCGGGCGATATGGACATCGATTTGCTGGTTATCCTCAACGACAACGAAATGTCGATTTCCCCCAACGTGGGCGCTTTCCCCAAATACCTTGCCGGCAGCCAGGCCAAAGACTGGCGCGACACCTTGCGCAGTATCAAACACAAATCCGAAAAAGTGCTCGACAAATTGCCCGGCGCGCTGCATATCGCGCAGAAAGTGGAGCAGCGGCTGAAAAGTGTGCTCGACGGCTCGCGCATCCGTCCAGATTCCTTGTTCGACAACTTCGGCTTCACCTACACCGGCCCGGTGGACGGCCACGACGTGCGGCAACTGGTGGCTGTGCTCAAAGATATGAAACAGCGCAAAGGCCCGCAGCTTTGGCATGTGCTCACGCAAAAAGGGCAGGGCTACAAACTGGCTGAAAACGATCCGGTCGGTTTTCATGCCGTGGGCAAATTTAATCCCGACCAAGGCCCAGTGAGTGGTGGCGCTGCCCCTTTGAGCTACACCCAGATTTTCGGCCAATGGATATGCGACCAAGCCGCTGCAGATGGCAAATTGGCCGCCATCACTCCCGCCATGCGTGAAGGCAGTGGGTTGGTGGAGTTTGAGCGACGCTTTCCCGAACGCTATTTTGACGTCGGTATTGCCGAGCAGCACGCCGTTACCTTTGCTGCCGGCCTAGCCTGTGGCGGCATCAAACCCGTGGTGGCGATTTACTCTACTTTCCTGCAACGCGCTTACGACCAACTTGTGCACGACGTGGCATTGCAAAACCTGCCAGTATTGTTTGCCATCGACCGTGCCGGTATCGTCGGCGCCGACGGCCCTACCCATGCCGGTGCCTATGATTTGAGCTTCCTGCGCTGCATTCCGAATATGGTGCTGGCTGCGCCCAGCAGCGGCGAAGAATGCCGCCTGCTACTTTCTACCTGCTACGCGTTGGATTGCCCCACTGCCGTGCGCTACCCGCGCGGTGTCAGCGGCAGTACGGTAATCGGCAGCAGCTTGGATACCGTGCCGGTAGGCAAGGGCGTGGTGCGGCGGCAGGGCAGGGGAACTGCTGTGTTGGCTTTCGGCAGTATGGTGCAGCCCGCGTTGCAGGCAGCGGAACAGCTGGATTTAACTGTGGCCGATATGCGCTTTGTGAAACCGCTGGACGAAGAATTGATTGCCGATTTGGCTGCCACCCATCAGCAGCTAGTGTGCATTGAAGAAAACGCCGTGCAAGGCGGAGCCGGCAGCGCGGTGTTGGAGGTGCTGGCCAAACAAGGCTGCCGCTTGCCCGTGTTGCTACTGGGCATCGAAGACATCGTTACTGGCCACGGCGACCCGACTATCCTGCTGGACGACCTGGGTTTGAGTGCTGAGAAACTGACAGCACGGATTGAAACATTTGCATAATTAGTTGGCTGAGTACAGCTGAGAGCAGCTATTGTGATGGGATGAATCATAAAATGATGGTAAAAAGGCTACCTGAAAGTTTCAGGTAGCCTTTAATTGCGGTTGAACAAAAAGGGTTGTAATGTATTGGTTTTTGCCAAAGCACTTTACTTCCTACTATGTTGGCTTACCTTGTTGTATTCCTGTATTGTTTGTGATTAGCCATCTTGTATCAGTTTCAGTAATTCCGATAAAGCAATAGCAGATAATTGTAGCAGATACAATACATAAAACATAAATAAGAAGAACTTAACTTTGGAAACAAAGTTAAGTTCTAAAGTCATTATTTTTTGTTATTCCAAAGCCCAAAATTAACTGAACTCTTGAAATCTTGGCACGCTGTACTTTCTATACTATGAACTCAACGGATGCATATCCTACTACCAAAAATCTTTCGTGTTCAGCCTAGCTCTCGCTTCTGGCAACAATCTTGTAAATCTGTGAAGGGTGAATTTGCTCGCCCAAATTCTTGGTAACTTGCTTGGCTATTCTCGTTATTCCTACCCCTATCATTGCTTTTGTGCAGTATCACAATATGTCGATTCCTCCTCAAATATTGGTGGTAACAAACAACACATAGTCTCCATCTGACTGGCTGCGGTCGATACTTTTCAGCTCGTCATGTTCTTGTCGTGCATCGCTCAGGCATTGGAAGTGAACTTCGAATGGGTGGCCACTGGCAAAGGAGAAATGACCGGCATCATGTATGAGCCAGTGCGAGAGGTGCTGGCCGAAGCCTTGCCCGAATACAACAACTATACTGAAGAGCAGCGCGAGTTTTTGTGCCTGTTTGATAAACTGCCCAAGGGCAAGCATGAAATTCTGTTCACGTTTATGTGGGAGTGGGTGAGGTGAAAAATTTGGAGCCGGTGGAGTTCTTGGAATTTCAGGTAGCCTGCAGGTTTTTGAGTTTGATCTGTTCGCAAACCTACGGGCTGGAGTTACGCGATTACTGTGATGTTTTTAGATGTTGGAATACAGTTAGAAAATCAGCGAACTGCTCAATAAAAAAGTATTTGATACTCTGTTACTTATTAACGATGGGAAACCGGAACATAAAGCATTGATGGAATAGTGCTCAGGCTGCTGGCCCAGCTCGTTTCCTCTTCCAGGCAAAGATGGGCATGAGATGACGGCCAGAAATATCCAACAGCTTCTGCTTATGTGGTCTTAATATCAGGGAGTTCAAACTCATTGCCCCTTCCATTTTGATCAACACCTACAGGGTAGGTAGACAAGCTGGCTGCTATGTTTGTTGGTAGGCAATTCAATTGGTATTAAAAAATGACGGATTTACACTACTGTAAATCCGTCATTTTAGATAATGGGATACTTAGTTAGAAAGAAACCCGCACTCCCGTTCGTACCGATCTGCCCGGCAACGGAGCCAAATACTTCAAGGTGGAGTTATGCGGACGTGCTTCGGTATTACTCAGATTTCGGGCATCCAAAAACCATTCCATTTGAGCGGACTGTCCCAATTGATGGGAGTAATTCAGGTACATATCCCAAATAGTATACCCACCCAAACTGATTTCTTCGTTGATGACGCGCCCTAAATGTTTTTGTGGTAAATAGTGAGTCAAACTGCTGCTGAGCATCCAGTTTCCTTTACTCCAAACTAAACTTGCTCCGTATCGTGATGCTGGTAGTCCGGGCATATAATCACCATCATTTTTACGGCGCACATATTCATCCCATGAAGAACTATTGGAATCATTTTTACCGGTAAAAACCGGACTATTTTTTACCCAATCTACAAATACTTTTGCTTCTAAAGTACCATAACGATCTAAATGAAAATGATGGGATGCTTCTAATTCCATCCCTTTAATCCGGGTATCTCCCTGCCGCCATTCTTTATAAGGCAGCCCATCCCCTTTATCTGTGCCAGTTTGTCCCAAGTAGATATAGTCCTGGAAACGGGTTTGGTAATAATTAACCTTCAGTCGGCTATTTCTCCAACTAATTTGTTGGCTGAATTCCCATGTATTGGCCGTTTCAGGCTGCAAACGCGGATCGCCGTGCTCATTGGTTAAAATGGCGTAGTGTCGGTTACTGGCAAACAGCTCGTTTACTTCCGGCGCCCGTTGCGAACGGCTGTAGCGGATACCGGTTTCCCAACCTTCAGCAGGCTGCCACTTTAAAGCTGCCTGATAGCTGTTCAATTCAAACATTTTATTATTATGTTGTTTGATATAACCTTCATTTAAGCCGCGCCCAGGCTGGTAATTGCCCAATATGGCTTGCTGACGGGTGCGTCCATGCCGCGCACCGATATCAGTTGACCAATTTCCCCAATTAAACTTCTGCAACGCAAACACCGCATATTCGGTCGTTTTTGTGTCCGGCAGATAACGATCAACCCCCTCACCGTTAGTGCGGCGTTGTGTCCAATCCCCGCCCAACACTCCCTGCCACCATTGGATAGGTCGGTAATTTATCTCTAGTCTTCCTTGGTTGCTTTGGCTATTCAGGCTGTCGGCAAATTGGTTGCCGAGCAACTCACGGTTTGTCGCATCAATATGCGCAAAAGAAAACCTGACGTTATCCAACCAGGGTTGTTGCGAACGATACATCCCATCCAGTAGCCAACGGGCTTGGCTGCTTTCTATATTAACTGGTGACAATGCATTCTTCCTACCAGCTCGCGTGGATAAGGAGGCATAGCCCGGTACCCCGTAGCGGTTCAGATAACGGCTGACCCCCAACCCAATATATCCATCTGCACCGATATAGCTGACACCGGCCGATACAGATTGTTGGTGCATATGGCTATTGGCCATTTTGCCGTGTTCATTAGGTGTTACATCTTCAATACTTCTCAACCGTCTGCCTTTGCCTTCGGTAACAGATGGATCATATCCGGGATTTTCCACCCAATTGCCGTAAGAAGGCTTATCCCGACGGTAAACATCGGAAATATCCAATTCGTATTGGTCTAAGTAGTCTTTACCTCTGAGTAGATAATTCCGATCTACATATTTATAGAACCCCTGATTGAAGAAATACTCGTAATTCCTCGAAACTTGACACAAGAGAGTCAGCGGATAATTGGTATTGATTTCTGCCCGATTGTGGCATATCGCAGCCTTACTGTCTCCCGGTACGCGGTAGGATGAAATCTTGTTATTCATCCCGTCGATATGCCAGGCAATCTGCCCGCTTTTGCCGGTAAGGTTGAATAACTGCGTGGTCGGAGTATTGTATCCCCCGCTGATTTCCCCCTTGCCGCCAAAATTTTTCTCCGGCAGTTGTTGGGGAATCTGCCCAGTTTCCACTTGAACCGCCCCTCCAACAGCATGCCCTCCATACAACACGGCAGCAGAAGATTTCTGTACAGTTATCTTATCAGCTAGGAAAGGCTCAACCGCACTGGGCAGATTGCCGCTGATACCGGCCATATCCGATATACCCAAACCATTTTGCATCAGGTATACCCTCGATCCGGTCAAGCTGCGGATTTGCGGCAAACCGTTATTGGGGCCGAAGCTGTTGTTGTGAACACCACTGATTTTTTCTACCGTCTGCCCCAAGGATATTGCTCGAACAGATTGCAGATCTGAGTTATAAAGCACGCTCTTGCTACCGCTATCCAAACGGGCACCCGATTGCGGGGTTTTACGTCCCGTGATATGAATCTCCGATAACTCTACTGCATCTTCAGCCCAAACTGTTGTTGGGTAAGTATTAAAAACAACTAAACCTACTGACAGAAAAACAAAAAACTTCATAGCTACACCAGTTACACTATGTTATTCTATAACATAGTGTAACATGATTTAATAAAACAGCTCTACTGAGATCTTAAAATAGGTGGTGATGCAGATGCCGGGCACTATGATGCAGCTATTACTTACCCATACGCCGGCCATTTGGGCAGGTCGTTGCACTGGTTGTCGGCTACTTTTACCAGTCCTGCATATTTTTTGCACGGCGTCCGAATAGCTGCCAGCTGGCGGTAGTGGTTTCATCAATCGTGCCGGTGGTGTTGGCGGTTTTGCGGGTAGAAATTCACCGAACTATCCACTCTCAAGCACTGTGCCGAGTCCAGCATAGGCAGGAAGCGGGAAAATAGCCGGTCGGCCGGCATATCGTCGATTTCTTCCAGCGAACCGATACTCAGGCCGTCACCGTCAATTTGGCTCATGATGCCGTAGCAGACGGCCTTACTGCCGTTGTGGAACTGGTAACGGGTATCGGCAATCTGTCGCCGCCCGGATTTATAGCCGATCCAACCACTCAAAATCGGGCTGCGTCGGATGGCATCGATGTGATACATCAGGTTGGTTTGGCTCTGCTGTAAGCGTGGCGCCACAATCCCTTCTTCTTGGAAAGGGGTAGTAGCCAAATATTCCAGGCAGTACATTTCTTTCACTGCTGTTTTACCGGTCCGGCGGCAGGAAAAATCCACCGTATTGCGGTGGTCGTCCATCTCCTGCATCTTCAATACCTGCATCGGGTCGAGACCGACGTTGTGCACATGCTTGTGCCACAGGGCATGCGGCCTGATGCCGGTAACCTGATCGGGTCGGGCATAGCGCATGATTTCCTGCTCGGCGCTATGCTGTATTTGGATGCGTTGGGCGGCGGTCGTCATGCAGCCTCCGTCTGTGGAGCCAACTGCGCCAAATAAGCCGTCCATTCCTCATGGCAGTCGCGGCACACGTCCAAATATTGCAACTGCTCGTGCCCGTCCAATTTGGCACCGCAGTCGGCGCAGTAGTCAGCTGGCAGCATCATTTATCCCCATTCTGCTGCCGGTATTCAATCAACACCGGGTCTTGCTGCTTGCGTGCGTTAGCGCGTTGCGCCAGCACTGCCAAGTTCTCCAGTGCTTTGGCACTGCGCTCGGAGAATTCCAAAAGCGACTGCTGGGTGGCGGCATCCTGTTTCAGGTGGCCTAATGCCTGCTCTTCCTGCTCGATGACTTTCGGTGTCATTCCCATATCGGCCAACGACAGACCATTTTTGCTCAAGAAATCCTGCAGGCTGCGAATCAGCGGATGGGAGTGGACTTCGTAAATCACCTTCATCTCGCCGCTGGCCCGGTCGAGGTATTCGCCGATCACTACATTGCCTTCCTGATCCACCTTCCATGCCGGTGCGCGCAAAACCACCCCGTCCGCCACAATCGTCTGCAGTATCTGCTGGACGATGGCGGTGATGGCCGCCTGCATATCGGCATAAATCTCGGTCAAATACCGCGGGTCGCGCTGCTCGAACGCGGCGTGGTGCAGCATAAACAGCTGCGTCTGCTTTACGCAGGCCGGCTGGCTGCGGCAGTATTCGCGATCCACAGTGCAGGTGCGGCAGGCCGGGTAGCCGTCCGGCTTGGCCGGGAAATAGGTGGCGGTGCGGGCATTCATGCCGTGTTTGAGCGCATTGAAGCGGGTCCTTCGTGTTTCCTCCGGCGTCGGGTGGCCTTCCAGATTCTTACGCACCGCCGCCTTGCCTTCCGGCGTCTTCGGACCAGTGGCATTTGCCCAGCCCTTCATTAGGTTGCGGTGCCAGGCCGCCTGGGCACAGGTCTCCCCGCATTTCGGGCAGGCTGCCTGATAGGCAAACGGGTGCCACTCGCATTCAGGCGCATCCCGCACCGTCTGCGGCGCACACTCAAAAGTGTGCTTGCAGGCGGTGCAACGGAAAACAACGGTATCGAGGGATTGGGAAGAATGGTCGGCCATACGGGCATTAAACGACCAAAGACAAGAACAAAACAGGGGTATTTTTGGCACAGGATAGGCAGTAAAATCCACCCTACACAGGAAGGGAAATCATGAAACGAGCAATCATCTATGTGCGGGTCAGTACCACCCGCCAAGCCGACGAGGGCATTTCAATCGATGCCCAGACAGATCAATGCAGAAAGAAAGCCCAAGAGCTCGGTGCCGGTGTGCTGCAGATATTCCGCGATGAGGGTATTACCGGTACTTCGGCTGTGAAGAGGCAGGCATTTCAACGCGCGATTCATTATTGTGCGGTAAACGATGTGGACTACTTTATCGTCTGGTCCACCTCCCGTTTCGCCCGTAATAAGTTGGATGCCGCCCGCTACAAACTGCTGCTGCGTGAAAACGGTACCCGCCTGGTATATGCATCGATGAATATCGATAGCGACACTGACGAGGGCTGGTTCACCGATTCGATTATGGAAATTATGGATGAGCAGGTATCACGCCAAATCAGTCGCGACACCCGCCGCGCCATGTTGAAAAACGCGGAAGAAGGCTGGTTTAACGGCGGACGCGCACCGTTCGGCTATCAAATAACCAGCCAGGGCAAACGCCGTAAACTGGTGCCGAACGATGCCGAAAAAACACTGGTGCAGGAAGCCTTCCGCCGTTTTGCGGCAGGGGAGGGCGCCGTTGCCATCGTCCGCAGTTTTACTGGGCGCGGTCATACCCGGCGCGGGGCCGAATGGCAGGCCGCCAGCCTGTCGCATATGCTGAAAAACCGTGTCTACATCGGGCAGACCGTGTATAACAAACGCAGCGGCAACAAACCCAACCCGCCGGAAGAGTGGATTATTCGGCAAACCCACGAGCCGTTGGTTTCGGAAAAAGATTTCGAAGCCGTACAAAAACGCTACCGGCCGGATTATAAGCAAACCGGCAGCCCTTCCAGCCGTTTCCTATTCACCGGTTTGCTGCGGTGCGGCCACTGCGGCAAGGCCATGAGCATTGAAACCGCCACCGGTAAAACCAAACGCCGCTACAATTACTACAACTGCAGCGGCTTCAAGAAAGGTTGCAATTGCATATCGCGCCGCATATCGGCCGAAAAGCTGGATGACTACCTGCTAAATATTGTGGTCGACAAACTGCTTACCCAAGAAGTGGTCAGCGATTTCATCGGTGAGGCTTATCGGAAATACGTCGAAAAACGTACCAATAATGCCGAGCAGCGCAAACTACTCCAGCAAGAACTCACCGAACTACGCCGCCGGCGCAATACCCTGTTTGAACTGGTGGAATCAGGGCTGTCCGGTTCAGACAGCCGCTCCCTGCTTGAGCGCGTGGCCGGTTATGATGAACGGGAACAAACCCTGCTCATCGAACTCGACAAGCTGGCGGGCGCGCCCGATGTTGATGCAATCCCGGAGATTGATGTCGACAGCGCATTACGCACGCTGAGAACTATCCTCCTGAATACTGCAAATGAAAAAAAGCTCCGCATTTTATTGCAGAGCTTTATCGGAAAAATTGATATAAATCCCACTGAAGTGGTTATACACTACAACCCGGAACGAATTATCAATGATTCCATAGGGGTTCATAGTACGGAAAGTTGGCACGCCCAGGGGGAATCGAACCCCCGTTACCGCCGTGAAAGGGCGATGTCCTAACCGCTAGACGATGGGCGCGGATAAATTATGGCGCACCCGGAGCGATTCGAACGCCCGACCCTCTGGTTCGTAGCCAGATACTCTATCCAACTGAGCTACGGGTGCGCTGTGAAGTTCTGAATTATATTTAGGATTAATTTCCAAGTCAAGCTATTTCGCCGAAAATATTCCCTATTCATGCACAATATTGTCTAGCTGTTTCATTCATCAGTAAAAATAAATGTTATATAAGCCCTTTTTATCAAATACTTTTAAACTGTACAGCTTGGTTTCCAGGTAGCTTTCCCTAGCTTGCAGACTACCTATAACTTGGCAAATCCAACCAAACTCGCTATAACCCAGCTTCATCACCATCTACCCAATTCTGCTCCTCATGACCGAAACTTCTTCCCTCTGGCTGGCCAAACAGCTTATTGCCCGGGCCTCCATCACCCCGGATGACCACGGCTGTCAAGAGATAATTGCCGAACGTTTACGCGCCATTGGTTTTTCTATTGAACACATGCCCTTTGGCCACACACAAAACTTATGGGCGCGGCGCGGCAGCGGTATGCCGCTATTGTGCTTTGCTGGCCATACTGACGTTGTTTCGCCCGGCTCCGTTGGAGCATGGGCATCTCCGCCGTTCCAGCCCACCGAACGCAACGGCAAACTCTACGGGCGCGGCTCAGCCGACATGAAAACCAGCATCGCCTGTTTCATTACTGCCTGCGAGCGCTTTATTGCACAGCATCCACAATTTTCAGGTAGTCTCTCCCTGCTAATTACTTCAGACGAAGAGGGCGACGGCAAAGAAGGCACCGTGCGCGTGGTTGAAACCCTGCACCAACGTGGTGAGCATATCGACTACTGCATCATCGGTGAGCCTACCGCGGAACACATCCTGGGCGATACCATCAAAAATGGCCGACGCGGCTCGCTTTCAGGTAGCCTCACCATCCACGGCAAACAAGGACACATCGCCTACCCCCACCTCGCCGCCAATCCCATTCATCTGGCCGCTCCCGCTCTAGCCGAGCTCACTGCCGAGCATTGGGACAACGGCAACGCCTACTTCCCGCCCACCGGCTTCCAAATTTCCAATATCCACGCCGGCACCGGCACCACCAACGTTATCCCCAGCGAGCTATCCGTACAATTCAACTTCCGTTTCTCCTCAGAAATCGATGCCGCAAGCCTGCAACGCCGGGTAGAAGCCATATTAGATAAACATCATCTGCACTACAGCCTCCAATGGCAGCTCTCCGGCCAACCCTTCATTACCGAAGCCGGCCGACTCACCCAAGCCGCTCAAGCTGCTATTGCCGAGGAATGTAGCATCCAAGCCGTCCTCTCCACCGGCGGCGGCACCTCAGATGGCCGTTTCCTCAAAGCCATTGCCCGCGAACTTATCGAACTCGGCCCAGTAAATGCCAGCATCCACCAAATCGATGAGCACATCGATCTAGCTGCCATCCCCCGGCTTTCTGCCATTTACGAAAATATCTTGCGCCGCTTGTTACTCGATTAAACCTGTTGGGTATTTCAACCCGAATGCCACAAAGTTTCAGGTGGTCTGCTTATCTACAGGCTACCTGAAAATTCAATGCACTGAAATAAAAAATAAAATTACAAGACCAAACAAAAGGCCGTCCCTACAAACTGGACAGCCCAACAATCATCACGACAGCTTAAGTCCGCTCGAACACAGCCCCCTTTTCTTCCACCACGCTCTCCGGCGGCAGCCCGCGCAGTTTGGCCAGTTTGGCCGCAATTTGCACTTGGGCGGCAGCACATAGGTCTTGTCGTGTTTTGCCTTCCGGCGAGATCGGTTCCAGAAAATATAGCACGCCTTCGCTGCGCCGTTGCGGAAGGATGCGGCAGAACGACTGCCAAAGGCTGGTTTCACCGCAATAGGCCATATCCGTGTTCGGGCTGCCGTCTTCATTCGGGTAGTACACCAGCACCGGCCAAACCGGATATTTGCCAATAATGGCGGTATCGAACAGCCCGCTCTTAAACGGCTTGATGCCCCGCCCGTCGGTGCTTGTTCCTTCGGGGAATACCACCGCATAATCCTTTTCTGCCAAAATCTGCAACAGCACATCCATCACCTGCTGCGATGATTGGCGGTTGCCGCGTTTAATAAAAATCGTGTCCACCCGCGCCACCAGCCAGCCGATTACCGGCCAGTCGCGCACTTCCTGCTTGGCCACAAAGCGCACGGCCTGCACAGAGTTGATGAGGAAAATATCCAGCCAAGAGATGTGGTTGCCCACCATAAACTGGCCACCTTCGGCGAAAAAACGTTCCGCGCCGTGCACGGTCAGCTTGGTACCGAACACTTTCATGCACTGGCGCGACCAGCGTTGAATCCGCCATTGACGTTTGGCCTTATCTTCACGGCCGAAAAACAAGGCTACCTGAAAGCAGCCCCACAACAAAATGGCAGCCACCCCAAATAGCCTGACAATCAGTCTGAGCCTACGCATCAGCTAACCTTGTCTTCTGATTTATTTAACAAAATGTTTGGCGTAACGCGGATGGATATTGGCCATCGGCATCATTACCAGCATATCGGCACTACCGAAATCCTTATCCCAATGCGGCTCGCCGCAAATCCATATGCCGGCGCGCAGATAGCCTTTCATCAGAGGAGGTGCTTCCACCTCCAAATCCTGCCGCAGTTCGTTCAGCGGCAGCGGCACTTTCGGGAACACGCGATATTCCTCGGGCGAGTAATGGGTTTGTTTAAGCTGGTTAAACAGGCTGGCGGCATAGTGTCCGCCGTCGTCCACATGCACGCTACCACAGCCGATCATGTATTCTAGGCCATGTGCTTGCATGAAACTGATCAAACCCATCCACAGCAATGAAATCGTGCCACCAGTACGGTAGTCTTTGTGTACGCAGGCGCGACCTAGCTCCACGGTTTTGGGCAGGATATGGCGAATGCGGGAGAGGTCGAATTCCGAATCGGAATACCAACCACCGGCGGCTTGGGCAGCTTCTTCGGTGATCAAGCGGTAGGTGCCGATGATGCGGCCGCTGGTTTTGTCGCGCACGATCAGGTGGCGGCAGAATTCATCATAACGGTCGATATCGCGGCCGTCTTCACCGTGTATACCGGCGCCCATCTCGCGGCCGAAGATGTCGAAACGCAGACGTTGCGCTTCTTCCACGGCATCAGCTTCGCGGGTCACACTCACCTCAAGATTGCCGCCGTCCACCAGCAGCCATTCTTGGTCTTTTGTCTGTTGCATGGGTGTTTCTCCTGAGAAACGTGCATTTCGCACAGGCCGAACTGTAAAGCCACAAGGCGCAAGTGGCAAGTAGATTGTTTGCCCGTGCGGCGGAAATGGCGGATTTTAACAAAGGTTTTACTCGACAGCGAAATGGCACGCCTTAGATTATTCAAGAATATCGTCGGCCAAATGTTTGCTCTAGGTTAAAGTTTGTGCCTTCAGGTAGCCCTGTTAATCCATAGCTAAACAGGCTACCTGAAAGCCTGCCTAAGTAGTATAAATCTTTCAGGTAGCCTCTTACATTCGCCGTAAAAACCGTGGCGGCACTTCCTTAATTAGCCATACTTTATTGGCTGTTAAATAAAACACAAAACCCTGCCGCCGCATCAGCCCGGCCTGCACTTCCAATACCAACGGCTTGCCGTGGCGGCCACCTACCGACACAGCCGTCTCCACATCGCCCGACAGGTGCACATAATGCCGGCTGCCCGGCAACAAGCCTTGCTCTTCAATAGCTTCGGCAAAACGCTGCGCCGTGCCGTGATACAGGATTTCCGGCGGCTCGGTTTCGGTGTGGGCAATATCCACCTGTGCAGTGGAATGCCCTTGCTCGGCACGGATTTTGCGGCCATCGGCAGACAGCGTAAACCGTTTTTTATTATTGGTAGCCACCACTTCATGCAATAGCGGCAGGCTGATGTTGCGCCCGTGCGCAGCTGCCTGAGTTAATAGTTCACCCACATCTGCCCAGCCTTCGCCATCTAGCGTCAAACCGATGGCTTCGGGATGATGGCGCAGGATATAACTGAGGAATTTGCTCACGCCGGCGTTTGATTTGTCCATTGTATTGCCTTTAAATCTGGTGTTTGGCTGTATTTTGATATCGCGCTGGGATTAAAAAACGAAAAATATTAAATGAGCCCTACCACATTCATCAAACCATACCGGCCTGATGCAGCACTTGTTCCTAGCAATTAAGGCTACCTGAAAATAAAATCATTAAATAAATAAACTTGTTAAAACAGCATGTTAAATACAAAAACCTATCCAGCACACCGTTGTAGGCACCCTACCCACAAAATGTTGTATCCAGCAGCACATCCGCCAAGTTCATCGCGATAGAACTTGAACCGAAAATGCTTTCTATGGTATAAAGCAAGTTTCGTTTCTATCTAATATTTTTTTGAAGTTTGGAGAATTAACCATGGCACGAGTTTGCAAAGTAACCGGGAAGCGGCCGATGTCCGGTAACAACGTATCGCACGCCAACAACAAAACCAAGCGCCGTTTTTTGCCGAACCTGCAATCGCGCCGTTTTTGGGTTGAGAGCGAAAACCGCTGGGTGCGCCTGCGCGTTTCCAACGCGGCTTTGCGTTTGATTGACAAAGTTGGCATTGATGCCGTTCTGGCTGATCTGCGCGCACGCGGCGAAGCCTAATCACATTATTTAAGGAATTAGAGTCATGCGCGATAAAATCAAGCTGGAATCCAGCGCCGGCACCGGCCATTTCTACACCACCACCAAAAACAAGCGGACTACCCCCGGCAAATTCGAAATCAAAAAATTCGATCCGGTTGCCCGCAAGCACGTGGTTTACAAAGAAACCAAGCTGAAATAATCTTTCAGCCACACTTTCTACTCAGACTGCATTTTCTGCTTGGCAGAGAATGCAGTTTTCTATATCTGCCGCACTAAGGGCGCATCTGCCGTTAAATAGGGCAAATGCGCGTAATACCAATGCCCTGCCGGGCAAAGAGCCTGTATACTATGCGCCGCTTTTTGCAAATCTAATGCTTGACCAAGTTTGCATATCGTGTGCCTTGCCGCCATATCAAATACACTGCTGAAGCATATTTTGCAAATGAAGCGAACTGATGCTGCATGAAGTGATTTTTAGCCAGATAAAGGCTACCTGAAACCCTGCCAATCCCATGATTGCAGCCTGCTTCGGCAGACTGCGGAGCCCATTCCACTATGCTTTCCTTAGAAACTTGGATCGGCCTGCGCTACATGCGCGCCAAAAAACGCAACGGGCTGATGTCTGTTATCAGCATCATCTCGATTTTCGGCATTGCCACCGGCGTAACCGCGCTGATTGTGGTGCTTTCCGTAATGAACGGTTTTCAAAAAGAAATTCGCGGCCAGCTGCTGCAAGTTACCCCGCATATGCAGATGAGCTATCTACAAGCTGATCCGGGTGACACTTGGCAAGGCTTGGCCAAAATCGCTCAAGTCAACCCACGTGTGCTGGGTGTGGCGCCCTACGTGAGTGGGCAGGCGCTGTTGGCTAATTCCGGTGAGGTGCAGGGCGTGCAGGTAAAGGGGATCGACCCGGCTGAAGAACCAAAAGTGTCAGAATACGGCGAAAAGCTGCCCAATGAGCTGTATCAGCAGCTCAAACCTGGCCAGTTTGAAATGATTTTGGGCAAAGATATTGCTGATCGCTTAGGCGTGCAGCCGGGCGAAAAAGTTACTCTGATTTCGCCTGAAGGCAACGTTACACCGGTAGGCATGGTGCCGCGCATGAAGCAATTCACCGTGGCTTCCACTGTTTCCACCGGCATTTTCGCTGTGGATAACAGCTTGTCTATTATCCATATTGAAGACGCCAAAACCCTGTATCGTGCCGGGGATGGCGATGTTAGCATTCAGCTGCGCCTTTCGCAGCCGGAAACCGCACCCGACGTGACCGCCACTATTGTGCCCGCCGAGCAGCGCAACCGTATCGCCGCTTTCGACTGGACCTACCAAAACCGCGACTACTTCCAAGCCGTGGAAGTGGAGAAGAAGATGATGTTTGTCATCATGTTCTTCATCAGCCTTGTCGCCTCCATCAATCTGATTTCCACCCTCATTATGACTGTAACCGAAAAGCAGGCTGCCATCGCCATTTTGCGCACCCTCGGCCTGCCCCCGCGCGGCATCATGAAGATTTTCTTGGTGCAGGGTACGCTCTTGGGCGTGGTTGGCACCGCCATCGGCGTGGTGCTGGGCGTGACTGTGGCGCTGAATGTGGGCGTTATCGTTTCTGCCATCGAGCAGATGGCCGGTCGCAAGCTGGTTACTTCCGCCATCTATTTCATCGACTATATGCCTTCGCAAGTAAAGCTGTCTGATGTGCTAGCGATTATTGCTATTTCCCTCGGCCTCTCCTTCGTGGCCACCATGCTGCCCAGCTGGCGCGCATCCAAAACCCAACCCGCAGAGGCCTTGCGCTATGAATAAAGAAGCCGTTATCCAATGCCAAAACGTAGGCAAAACCTACGACGACGGCAGCCTCAAAGTAGAAGTGCTGCGCAATATCGATTTTCAGGTAGCCTCAGGCGAAGGCATCGGCATCATCGGCGCCTCCGGCAGCGGCAAATCCACCCTGCTGCACATTCTCGGCGGGCTGGATAAACCCACCAGCGGCGAAGTGAAAATCCAAGGTCAGGGCCTAAACAGCCTCTCCCAGGTGGCTATCGGCCAGCTGCGCAACCGGCATTTGGGCTTCGTTTACCAATTCCACCACCTGCTGCCCGAGTTTTCCGCGCTGGAAAACGTGATGATGCCGCTTTTGGTGGCACGCAAGAGCCGGGCCGAAGCGCAGACGGCCGCTGCCGAAATTTTAGAAAAAGTCGGCCTTGGCAGCCGTATGACCCACCGCCCCGGCGAACTCTCCGGCGGCGAACGTCAACGTGCCGCCATCGCCCGCGCCCTGGTAACCAAGCCCGACTGCCTGCTGGCTGACGAGCCCACCGGCAACCTCGACCGCAAAAACGCTATCCATGCATTGGAAATGATGCTGGAGCTCAAACATGAGCTGGGTACCGCTCTCATTGTAGTTACCCACGACGAGCAACTGGCCAAACGCTTCGACCGCGTGCTCACTATGGACGACGGCAGTTTGCGGGCTTGAATCTATCCAACAACTATCCAAGCCGCCTAGCGCATAACAAAGGCTACCTGAAAGCTCAAACTAGAAAGAGTTTGGCAATTTTCAGGTAGCCTTTGCCCATTTCCGAAAATGAAGGCATAAATCACCCTGCCCCGATAGCATTTCAGGTAGCCATTTATTTCAGATGGTATCGGGTTACCTGAAAACAGAAGTGATTTACTTATCCAACCGTTTCAATTGTTTGGTAGCATATTTATCATCTGCTGCCGCAGCGCAGCGGTAGTAGCGGATAGCTTTTTTCAGATGGCCTGCATCTTCATACAGGACACCGAGGTTGGATAATGCAAGGATGCTACCCGCGTGGGCGGCGAGTTTGTACTATTTCTCCGCCAGTTTTTTGCTGCAGGGCACGCGCCTTTGCCGTTGTTAAAACCGAGGTTGTTACAGGCGGCGGCATTAACCTGCAAGGCGGCGCGGGCGTACCATTTGCGGGCTTTGGCGTGGTTTTGTGGCAGGCCGAGGCCTTTTTCGTATAGGTAGCCGATGGCTTCCTGTGCTTCGGCATGGCCGTAGTTGGCAGCGCGGTGGTAGTGCTTTTCAGCTTTGGCAAGGTTTGGCTTGACGCCGTAGCCGTATTGGCGGGCGCGGCCGAGGACGAACCAGTTGTCGGGGCAGCCTTTTTTGGCGAGTTTGCGGTAGGTGCGGCAGGCGGTGCTGGCTTCGGCCAGGTCGGCGGAGAAAGAGGCGCAATGGAGGTATTCGAGCAGGGTGGCGCGGTAGAGGGATTTGGGGTTTATGATTTTCCTTTAGAGGTGTTTTCAGGTAGTCTCAAGCACAGGCTACCTGAGACGTTTGGAGGGCATTCGTTTTGATTTTACTGAATACTGCCCTGATGCCGTTCAGTTTTGTTCCTACTTTTTTTAAGTAGCCTGCTCGGCCAACACGGCGGCGATGAGCTCTTGAGCGCCGTTGTCGGCCAGTTTTTTGGCTACGGCACGGCCGAGAGCATCGGCGTATTCGCGCAGAGCTTGGGCCTCTTCACGCAGGATGACGGAGCCGTCGGAATGGCAAACGGCGGGCAGTCTATCATGAAACGGCGGCGTGTTTGTGGGCGTTTTGCGCTGCCCGCTATATAATCTGGCCATCGTTCGACCACTTCAGGCTACCTGAAAAATGAAACGCCATCCCCTGTTGATTCCGCTGTCGCAAGACCACCACCATTCGCTGGCCATGTGTGCCCGCATCTTGCGCGACCCTGCCGCCGACCATCGTGCCGATTTTGCCAAGCAGAAAGATGATTTGCTGGCGCATTTTGCCGAAGAGGAAGCGCTGTTTGCGCCGTGGTGGGATAAATTGGCACAGCCGGCCATGCAACGGCGTTTTGAGGACGAACATGTGCTGTTGCGCCAAATGCTGGCCGCGCCTCAGTTCGACAATCCCGGTTGGATGAAGACTTTTGCCGAAATCCTGCGCGGCCATGCGCGTTTTGAAGAGCGCGAACTATTTCAGGCGTTTCAGGAAATCTTGGGTGAAGAGGGAGAGGCTACCTGAAAATATTGTGTGGCTTGCCCAGTAGGGTTTCAGGTAGCCTTTTGAGTGGCTATATCATATAGAAAAACAAGAGCAAACTGCCGATATAGCAGTTTGCTCTTTACATACAAGTACGCCTTAGGCTGTCGGCTTGTCGTGCAGCGTAGCGGCATAGTAGGTGTTTTCCAGCAGGATGGCGATAGTCATCGGACCTACGCCGCCGGGAACGGGAGTAATCATGGAGGCACGCTCTTTGGCGGCTTCAAAATCCACATCACCACAGAGTTTGCCGTCTTCTAGCCGGTTGATGCCCACATCCACCACCACGGCGCCAGGTTTAATCCAGCTGCCCTGAATCAGCCTGGCTTTGCCCGTGCCCACTACCACTACGTCGGCTTTAGAAACCTCATGCTCCAAGTTTACAGTAAAGCGGTGGCATACGGTAACAGTGGCACCAGCCAACAGCATTTCCAGCGCCTGCGGGCGGCCAACAATATTGGATGCGCCCACGATTACCACTTTTTTGCCGCGCAGCTCCACGCCGTAAGTTTCTAGCAGGGTCATCACTCCTTTGGGTGTGCAAGGGCGCATCAGCGGCATTTTCATGGCCAGCCGGCCGATGTTGTAGGGGTGGAGGCCATCCACGTCTTTATCCGGCTGGATGCGCTCGATAACCGACTGGCTGTTAATGTGTGCCGGCAAGGGTAGCTGCACCAAAATGCCGTCCACGGTGGGGGCGGTATTGAGTTCGTCAATCAGCTGAAGCAGTTCTTCTTCGGTAGTGGAAGCGGGCAGCTCGTAGGAACGGGAATCGAAATTAGCCTTTTCACAGGCAATTTTTTTGTTGTGCACATACACTACACTGGCAGGATCACTACCAATCAGCAAAACAGCCAAACACGGGGGGCGCAAGCCTTGTTTGCAGCGCTCGGCCACTTTGTCGGCAAGTTTCAGCAGACGTTCGTTGGCAACGGCTTTACCATCGAGAATCTGGGCTGTCATGGACTGTTCCTTTTCTGTCGGGGTGGGTGGGGAAGTAAAATGGATTGGCTGAATGGCTGCCACGAATAGAAGTAGCAATCTATTGATAAAAAATAAAGATAATCCATGCAGCACTATGCGCTGCAGTCAGCAATTGTTAAGGTTTCAACGATTGTCGACGTGGCGATTATAGCATGTTGCTAATAACTCTTTTGGGCTGCTGGAAATCTTGCCCGTGTGAGTTTACTGTGCATATACGTACTGGTGTTGTGAATTAGATATTCTATTAATAAATTGTTATTTAACATGAAATGTTATCCATGAAAGCAAGGCGACATTTAATTTTGAATCACCTGCTTGACAAAACAAAAGCAGCGTGGGTAAAATCCTTATTTCTTATCGGGGCGTAGCGCAGTCTGGTTAGCGCATCTGCTTTGGGAGCAGAGGGTCGTGAGTTCGAATCCCACCGCCCCGACCAAAGTTCTCTGAGAAATTGTGAACGACAGGATAGCGCCCGTAGCTCAACCGGATAGAGCACCCGCCTTCTAAGCGGGCGGTTACAGGTTCGATTCCTGTCGGGCGCGCCATAAAGTTTTATGGTGGCTGTAGCTCAGTTGGTAGAGCCCCGGATTGTGATTCCGGTTGTCGTGGGTTCGAGCCCCATCAGCCACCCCAAATTGAAAACCCGTATGCTGAAGCATACGGGTTTTCTTTGTATCCCAAGCTTATTTCACCCCACTAAATCCTCTTTTTCAGGTAGCCTGTATTGATTGTGCAAATATTGTACACACACTAAGCCACGATTATTCTGCTACCCCCAGCAAATACTTGCTTACGCTATACTTTACCGATATAATGCTACGCTTTCCACCCTTGCCCGCTGTTTCCGCATGACGGCGGGCTGTATTTAGCCATAAGGAGAGAACATGCGTCATTACGAGATTGTATTTATCGTTCATCCCGACCAGAGCGAGCAAGTACCTGCCATGGTTGAACGTTACAAAGCCCTGATTACCGAAACCGGCGGCCACATTCACCGCTTGGAAGACTGGGGTCGCCGCCAGTTGGCCTACCCCATCAACAAGCTGCACAAAGCACACTACGTGCTGATGAACATCGAGTGCACCCCGGCTGCCATCGAAGAGCTGGAAACCGGTTTCCGCTTCAACGACGCCGTATTGCGCCACCTGACCATCAAAATGGACGAAGCTGTTACCGAAGCTTCTCCCATGATGAAGGAAGAAAAATCCAAAAACCTGCTGAATGGCCAGCCTCAGGAAGAAGTTGCCACCAAAGCCTAAGAGTGAGATTTTGAACAATACTGTAAGCCTTACCGCCCGCATCAAGGATGTCGATGCCTTGCGCTACACCCCGGCCGGCATAGCCGTATTGGGATTGGTTTTAGAGCATGAATCGTGGCAAACAGAAGCAGGCGAACATTATCTCGCCCGGTTTGAACTCCAGGCGAAATTAATCGGCAAACAGGCAAAATTCTGGCAATACAAAGCAGGCAGTATGGTGGATATATCCGGATTTCTTGCGGCTTACAGCCAAAAATACCGTCGCCCCATATTGCATATACAGACAATTATTGAAAATAAAGGTTGAATTGAGATGGCTCGTCAAACATTTAAACGTAGAAAATTCTGCCGCTTTACCGCAGAAGGCATCAAACAAGTAGATTACAAATCAGTTGATTTGCTGAAAGATTTCATTTCCGAGAACGGTAAAATCATTCCTGCCCGCATTACCTGTACTAAAGCCCATTATCAGCGCCAGCTGTCTGTGGCCGTAAAACGTGCCCGTTTCCTGGCTCTGCTGCCGTACACCGACCAACACAAATAATTAACGGAGAATTTATATTATGCAAATCATTCTGTTAGAAAAAATTGGCGGCTTGGGCAATCTGGGTGATGTGGTAACCGTAAAGAATGGCTATGCCCGCAACTTCCTGATTCCGCAAGGTAAAGCCAAACGTGCTACCGAAGCTGCACTGGCCGACTTCGAGGCTCGCCGTGCCGAACTCGAGGCTCGTCAGGCTGCAATCCTGGCTGATGCACAGGCTCGTCAGGCTAAACTGGAAGGCCAATCTATCACTATCGCCCAAAAGGCTGGCGTGGACGGACGCTTGTTCGGTTCTGTAACTAACGCCGACATTGTCGAAGCTATCCGTGCATTTGGTGTGGAAGCTGTTAAAGCCAACGTACGTCTGCCCAACGGCCCTTTCAAAGTAGTTGGTGAATACGAAGTCGAAATTGCCCTGCATGCTGATGCTGTAGCCAATATTACCGTGGTTGTTGTGCCGGCCACAGAATAAGTCCACGCTGTTATCTGCAACATCAAAAAGGCTACCTGAATATTTCAGGTAGCCTTTATTTTATTGTTTTTACTGTATAAGGGATAAATACGTTTTTTAATGTGGCTAAAGCAATTATTTTCATAAAAGTAAAAGGCCACGCGGCATAAACAGTATGGGTAGATAAGATGGCGAAATATAGCTAAATACTTATTTCTTCATCCGATGTTGGTTCACTTTGCGGTATTCCCGTGCTGTCTGGGACTGCAGCTTTGTCTCTTTCCTGTTTGGCATGACTATAATTTATTCAGTAGAAGGGCTACCTGAAAATTTTAGTTTCGTAGAAAAATGTGCTGCGCTTCGTTTTCAGGTAGCCTTTTCTTTACTCTGCGGTTTAGGCACCGTTCAAATCGAAGCCGCTGTGCCGGAGTAGGGCGTCGATGCTGGGGGCGCGGCCGCGGAAGGCTTGGAAGGATTCGGCGGCGCTGCGCGAGCCGCCCACGGCGAGGATTTCCTGCCAGAAGCGGCGGCCGCATTCGGCCACATCGCCGCTTTCTTCAAATGCGGCGTAGGCATCAGCGCTGAGCACTTCAGCCCAGGCATAGCTGTAGTAGCCGGCCGAGTAGCCGCCGGCGAAGATGTGGCCGAAGCTGTTGGCGAAACGGTTGTAGGCGGGCGGTTGCACCACGGCCACTTCGCGGCGCACGCTGTCCAACACTTGAGCCCAGCCGGAAAGACGGTTGGGATTGGTTTCGCTGTAAATCAGCATGTCGAACAAGGCGAATTCCATCTGACGCACGAGGAACATGCCGCGTTGGAAGTTTTTGGCGGCGAGCATTTTGTCGAACAATTCCTGCGGCAGTGGTGCGCCGTTGTCTTCGTGTTCAGACATGCCGCGCAGCACATCGTATTCCCACACGAAGTTTTCCATAAACTGGCTGGGCAGCTCCACAGCATCCCATTCCACGCCGTTGATGCCGCTCACGCCCAGCTCGTCCACTTGGGTGAGCAGATGGTGCAGGCCGTGGCCGGTTTCGTGGAAAAGGGTGAGGATTTCATCGTGGGAGAGGCGGGCTTCTTTGCCTGCTGCGGGCGGGGTGAAGTTGCATACCAGATAGGCGGTGGGGCTTTGCAGCTGGCCGTTGGGCAGGAGGCGGCGGCCTTTATAGTCGTTCATCCACGCGCCGCCGCGTTTACCTTCGCGGGCGTACAAATCCATAAACACGCCGCCGATGTGCGCGCCGTTTTGCGAGAGCTCGAAATAGCGCACGTCGGGGTGCCACACAGGCACGGTTTTTTCGGTGAAATCCACGCCGTAGAGCAGTTTGATTTGGGCGAACAGGCCGAGGAGCACTTTGTCCACGGGGAAGTATTTTTTCACTTCGGTTTCGCTGAACGAATATTTGGCCTGACGCAGTTTTTCGGAGGCGTAGGCCAAATCCCAGGGCTGCGGGTTTTCAATGGCGAGGGTGTCGCGGGCGAAGGCCTGCACGGCGGCAAAGTCTTGTTCGGCGAATGGTTTGGCGCGTTTGGCCAAATCGCGCAGGAAGTCCAGCACTTGCGCGGGAGAATCGGCCATTTTGGTGGCCAGCGAGAGCTCGGCGAAGTTGGCATAGCCCAGCAGCTTGGCTTCTTGTAGGGTGATTTCCAGGCGGCGGGTAATGTTGGGGCTGTTGTCGAACCGGCCTTCATTGGAAAGCTCGCTGGCGCGGGTAACGTAGGCACGGTATACCTCTTCGCGCAGTTCGCGGTTGTCGGCGTATTGCATCACGGCGAGGTAGTGTGGCATTTGCAGGCCGATTTTGTAGCCGCTTTTGCCTTCGGCCTGCGCGGCGGCAGCAAACATGGCCATGGCGTCTTCAGGTAGCCCGGAGAGCGGCTCGGCATTGTCGAAATAGAGGGCGAAGGCATCGGTGGCATCAAGCACGTTTTGCGAGAATTTGGCGGCTAGTTGTGCGCCTTCGGTTTGCAGGGCAGCGAATTCGGCCTGTTTTTCGGGCGGCAGCTCGGCGCCGCTGAGCACGAAATCGCGCAGGTCGTGGTTGAGCTTGGTTTGCTGCGCCGGGCTTAAGGCGGCGAATTCGGGGGAGCTTTTGATGGTTTTGAAGCGTTGGTAAAGCTCGATGTCTTGGCCGATTTCGGTAAAGAACACGGTGATTTCCGGCATCAGCTCGTTATATACGGTGCGCAGCTCGGGGGTGTCGGCCACGGAGTTGAGGTGCGATACCACGCCCCAGATGCGGCCGACGCGCTCGGTGATGTCGGTAAGTTTTTCCACGGTGTTGCCCCAAGTGGCTTTGCTTTGAGCCTTAACTGCGGCAATGCCGGCCCGGGCTTCGGCGATGGCGGATTCGAGTGCAGGGCGGATGTGGGCGGTTTGGATTTGGTCGAAACGCGGCTCTTCACCGAGTTGGAGCAGGGGATTCACGGATTGTCCTTTTGATGATGGGGATGATACGGGCAAATAGGGGCGGGGCGGGTTTTCACAAGGGCAGGGGCAGGGTTAATTGGTGTTTTCAGGTAGCCTGGGTTTGAATCGGCTTGAGGCTACCTGAAAATGAACATCCGGTTGTGGCGGAATAGGGCGGTTTGAGTCTGTTGCGCTTAGCGATGCGGTTTCAGGTAGCCTTTGCTGATACAGCCTTGGGCAGATGACTCAATGGGATAGTTGGTGGGCTTTTAGCAGCTGGTAAAACAGTTCTACTGCTTGGGCGTGCTGCTGTGCGGAAATCGGGAGGGATAGGAAATTTGGCCAATCGATATCGGCAGGGCTGAAGCCGCAGACGTAGGCCAGGATCATGTTGGCAAAGCCAGCGGTGGATTCGGCATAGCCCAGTTGTTGGGCAACGAAATCGTGGAAGGGTCGAAGGGTGTCGGGTTCGTCAATATGGTGACAGCGGGTGGCCATGGTGTAGCCGCTGATGAAGTTCATCAGGCTGGGAAGCGTGGGCGGGTTGATATACATACCGAGCCGGTTTTGCATTTGGAAGAGCAGGGCAGAAAGGGTGGTGGGAAAAGGCATGGTGTGGATTGGGGCTACCTGAAAAGTGGGCATGATTATAGCCAAAGCGCATTTCACTTCCTACCGCGTGAGCCAGCCTTGCGGTGCTGTTTGTACTGTATCCGGCTCGGTAGGAAAAATCATGGCTTTGGCTATGGCCAAAGTGCCGGTTTCAGGTAGCCTCAAGTTTTCAGGTAGCCTCAGTTGCGGTGTGAATACGGATAAAAAACTGCCGACCTTTCTATGATATGTGTGGGAGGGTCGGCAGGGCAGGCTGCCTGAAAACGTAATGAGGGCAGCCGGATTATTTGCCGTTTGCTGCGGCAGGGGCAGAAGCGGCTTCTGCTGTGGCTTGGGCCGGCGTTGCTGCTGCGGCTGGTGCGGCTTCGGTGTGTTGCTTGAGGCCGCCGCCGAGGGCTTTATAAAGGTCGGCTAGGTTTTCCAGCATGGAAAGCTGGGTAGCGAGCACAGCGGCATCGGCGGAATAGCTGCTGCGTTCGGCATCGAGCACTTCCAGCGAGCTAGACACGCCGTGGCGGTAGCGCAGATTAATCAGGCGCAAGCGGTCGTTGTAGGCTTTTTGGGTTTGCACGCGGGCATCGTATTGTTGTTGCAGGGTTTCGCGTGCCACCAGGGCGTTGGATACATCTTGGAAGGCGGACTGCACGGCTTTTTCATACGTGGCCACGGCCGATTGCTGGCGCAGTTTTGCCACATCCAGGCTGGCGCGCAGACTGCCCCAGTTGAAAATCGGTACTTTGATGGTGGGGGAGAATACCCAGGTGCGGTTTATGCCGTCGAATAGGCGATTCATCTCGGTGCTGCCGGTGCCGATGCTGCTGGTGATGCTGATGCTAGGGAAGAAGGCGGCACGGGCGGCGCCGATATTGGCATTGGCCTGTCGCAGGTCGTGCTCGGCAGCGCGGATATCGGGGCGGTTTTGCAGCAAGTCGGAGGAGAGGCCGGCGGGCAGTTGGGTGATGCGGAACTGTTTATTCAGCGGCAGGCCGGCGGGCAGATTGTTGGGCACGGGCTGGTTAATCAGCACGGCCAGGGCGTTGTGTGCCTGCTCGCGGGCGCGCAGGGCGGCGGCGTAGTCGGCTTTGGCCGATTCAATCAGGGCTTCCATTTCACGCAGGTTGACGGCAGAAATCACGCCGGCGTTGTGCTGGATTTGGTTGAGCCGGTAGGTTTGCTCGCGGGTTTGCAGCACTCTTTGTGCAAGCTTCATGGATTCTTCGGCGTAGCGTTCGTTGAAATAGGCTTTGGCTACGGCGGAAACCAGCGCGAGGTGGGCGGAATCACGCGCGGCGGCGCTGCTGAAATAGCCTTGCAGTGCGGCTTGATTGTTGCTGCGGGCTTTGCCGAACAGGTCGAGCTCGTAGGAGGCGATGCCGAGGCCGACGGTGTAGGATTCAGCAATGTAGGAGCGGCCGGTGGCGCTCAAATCTTGCGCCACGCGGGTACGTTGGCCGGTGCCGCTGGCGTTGATGCCGGGCAGTGAGGCGGCGCGGGTAATGGCGTATTGGGCTCGCACTGCTTCGGCATTCAGGGCGGCCATGCGTAGGTCGGGGTTGTTTTGCAGCGCCAGGGTAATCAGGGATTTAAGGCGCGGGTCGGCAAAGTAGTCTTCCCAGCCGGTGTCGGCGGCACGGCTACTTTGGTTGGTGGCGGTGTCGTAGCGGAAGCTGGCGGGCACGTTTACTTCGGGCTGCTGATAGCGTGGCGCAAGGGTGCAGGCGGAGAGCAGCAGGCTGAAGGCGAGGCTGCCGGCAATCGGTTTTAAAACGGTTGTTCTCATGTGCTTTGTCCTTATGGTTTTCAGGTAGCCTCCAATGCGGCAGAGGCTACCTGAAAACATTTTACTGGTCGTTATGCAGGTCGCGTTTCTCTTCTTCGCTCAGCCCTTCTTCAGCGGCAGAAACGTAGAGTTCGGCCTGCTCGGGGCTTATGTTGGTGTGGGCGGCGGCCATTTCGGTTTCGTGTTGGGACGGTTTAAACAGCTTGCGTACCAACACATAGAACAGCGGCACCAGGAACACCGACAGCAGCGTGCCGACAGACATACCCCAGAATACGGCGGTACCGATGGCGCGTTGGCTGGCGGAGCTGGCACCGGAAGCGACATACAGCGGCACCACGCCCAAGATGAAGGCGAAGGAGGTCATCAGAATCGGGCGGAAACGCAGGTGGGCGGCGGCCAAGGCTGATTCCATCGCGCTCTTGCCCTGCGCTTGCAGGTCTTTGGCAAATTCGATAATCAGAATCGCGTTTTTCGCGCTCAAGCCGACTACAGTAATCATACCGACCATGAAGTAGATGTCGTTGAAGAACACCTCCCGGATGCCGAATACGCCGTTGAACAGGTTGCGGCCGAACACGCCCAGCACCACGCCGAGGAAGCCCAAGGGGGCAACCAGCAGCACGGCAGCGGGAATCGACCAGCTTTCATATAGGGCGGCCAGCACGAGGAAAGTGGCCAGCAATACGAAGCCGTAGAGCATGGTGCGCTGGGAAGAGCCGCTGGCCTGTTCGCGCGATTCGCCCGCCCACTCCACGCTGTAGCCGTCCATTTGCGATACGATGCGTTCTACTTCGGCTATAGCGTCGCCGCTGGCGAAACCGGGTTTGACCGCGCCGCTAATCGACATGGCGGGATAGCCGTTGAAACGAGTGCTCTGCTCCATGCCGGCTTCCCACGAGGCGCTGACCACGGTGGAAAGCGGCACGGCCACGCCTTGACCGTTGGGCACGGTCATGGCCAAAATTTGCTCGGCCTGCATACGGGCCTGGGGCACGGCTTGCACATACACTTTTTGCAGACGGTCGTTGTTGGGGAAGTCGTTTACATACGCTCCGCCCAGAGCTGTACCCAAGGTGCTGCGGATAGAAGCCATGCTGATGCCTTGTGCGGCAGCAGCTGCGCGGTCGATGGTAAGTTTGAGCTGCGGCGCATCTTCCAAGCCGGCGGCACGGGTGTCGCCAAATATCGGGTTTTTACGCATTTCGGCAATCAATTTATTGCGTGCCGCCAGCAGGGCTTGATGGCCTTGGCTGTTGCGGTCTTGCAGGTAGAATTCCAGGCCGCCGTTACCCAGTTCGCGGATGGGTGGTGGATTCACGGCGATAGCGAAACCGTCGCGGATCAGGCCGCTGGACATGAAGGTACCAGTCAGTTTCCGAGTGATGCTGGCCGCATCTTCACCTGCGCCTTTGCGTTCGTCCCAGTTTTTCAAAATCACAAAGCCCATAGCCATGTTCTGACCGCTACCTGAAAAGCTGAAGCCGGATACGGTGAATACATCTTTCACGCCGGGCGTGCCTTTGGCAATCTGCTCCACGGCCAGTAGGGTTTGGTCGGTACGCTCTTTGGTGGCGCCGGCCGGCAGCTGGATGCTGACCATCAGGTTGCCTTGGTCTTCTGACGGCAGGAAGGAAGACGGGATACGGGTGTAGAGCAGGCCGGCGGCAGCCACCAGCGCTAAGTACACAATCAGCATACGGCCGGCACGGTGTAGCAGGGCGGCCACCCAGCCTTCGTAGCGCTTGTTGCCAGCAGTGAATTTGCGGTTGAACCAGCCGAAGAAGCCGGTTTTTTCCTCGTGATGCCCTTTCCTAATCGGTTTGAGCAGCGAGGCGCACAAGGCTGGCGTGAGTGACAGAGCAAGGAAGGCTGAGAAAGCGATAGAGAGCACCATAGTGATGGCAAACTGCTGGTAGATTTTGCCGGTGGCGCCGCTGAACATGGCCAGCGGTACGAACACGGAAATCAACACGGCGGTAATGCCGACCACGGCGCCGGAAATCTGCCACATGGCTTTGTGTGTGGCTTCGCGCGGCGGCAGGCCTTCTTCCGACATGATGCGCTCCACGTTTTCTACCACCACGATGGCATCGTCCACCACAATACCGATTACCAGCACCATGGCAAACATGGTCAGCACGTTGATCGACATGCCGAAATAGTAGATGCCGGCAAGACCGCCTAAGAGCGAAATCGGCACCACAATGGTGGGGATCAGGGTATAGCGGATGTTTTGCAGGAACACGAACATCACGATAAACACCAACACCATGGCTTCCACCAAGGTGTGTACCACTTGTTCGATGGAGATTTCCACAAAGGTGGAGGTATCGTACGGAGCGCTCCAGCTAACATCACTGGGGAAATATTGCGCCAATTTGGCCATACGTTCTTTTACCAGTGCGGCAGTGGCGGTGGCGTTGCCGCTATTGGACAACATCACGGCCATGCCGACGTTTGGCTTGCCGTTGAGGCGGGTACTGGCAGAGTAGTCTTCCGAACCTAGCTCGATTTTGGCCACATCGCGCAGATAAACGTTGGCACCATCTGTGGTGCTGCGCAGGATGATGTTGCCGAATTCTTCTGGCGTGCTGAGTTGGCCTTCGGCGGTGATGGTGGCAGTGATGGTTTGCCCCTGCACTGATGGTAGAGAGCCGAGCGAGCCAGCGGAAATTTGCACGTTTTGTGCGCTGATGGCGGCGGAAACGTCGGCAAAGGAGAGGTTGAAGTTTTGCAATTTCTGCGGGTCTACCCAGATACGCATGGCGCGTTCGGCAGCAAACAGGCGCACTGCACCCACACCTTCAACACGTTGCAATTCTGGCACGATATTGCGTTTGGCGTAATCGGCCATTTCTTCCAAATCTTGCGTTTGCGAAGAGAGCGCCACCACCATCAGGAAGTTGGATCGAGATTTGGATATGCGTACACCGTATTGCTGCACGGTGGCAGGCAGGCTGGACAAGACTTCATTCAGCTTGTTGTTTACTTCCAGCTGTGCCACGTCTTCATCGGTGTCGGGCGTGAAGGTGAGGGTAACGCTACCTGAACCGCTGGAGTCGGCAGAGGTAGACATATAATCCAAGCCTTCCACGCCATTCATATTGCGCTCGATCACTGCCAATACACTGTCTTCCATCACTTGGGCGGAAGCACCGGGGTAGGTGGCGGTGAGGTTGAATGTAGGCGCGGCAACAGACGGGTATTGCGATACTGGCAGTTTTCGGATGGCCAGCACACCCGCCAAAATAATAAAGATGGAGATAACCCATGCGAACACGGGTCGGTCAATAAAAAATTTAGCCATTTACGTACGCCCCTTTATTTGGCTTGGGAAGCAGATTGGGCGGCCGGAGCGGAGGCTGCTGTGCCGGATAGGACGGGAGCAGAAGTGCTGTTTGGCTTGATCGGGGCGGCAGCTGTGCCAGATTGTTGCGGCTGTGAGGCTTGCCATTCCTGGGTTTTCACTTTTTGCGCCCCCATCATGCCGGCAATCATAGTGCCGTCTATGGCTACTTTGTCGCCGTCTTTCAGCCCGCCGGTAATAATCCAATTGTTGCCGCTTTGGCCGGCAATGGTTACTTCCTGTTGGCGCATTGAGCCATCGGACGCTACGATTACCACGGTATTTTTGGCACCACGGGTAACGGCGCGTTGCGGAATGAGGTAGGCGCTGTTGGCTTGTGCCTGCGGCAGGCGTACGCGCACATACAGACCGGGTAGCAGGATATTGTCGTCGTTCGGCACTTCCACACGCAGGGAAACCTGGCCGGTGGTTTCGTTTACCGTCGGGTCGGTAAACAGTAGGCGGCCTTTTTGCGGGTATTCGCTGCCGTCTTCTAAAATAATGGTTACTTCCACTGCGCCGTTTACCGCACTCATCTGGCCTTCGGCAATCTGGCGGCGCAGTTTCATCACATCCAGCGCAGACTGGGTAACGTTTGCATACATCGGATTGGTTTGCTGGATGGTGGCCAGCACGGTTGCACCACCGGCAGTGAGCAATGCACCTTCGGATACGTTGGAGCGGCCGATATAGCCGGAAATCGGCGCGGTAATACGAGCGTGGTTCACATTAACCTGCGCCGAGCGGATGGCGGCGCGGGCGGCGTTCACATTGGCCACGGCAGAACGTTGTGCGGCCACGGCAGCATCGTATTCCTGTTTGCTGATGGCATCAGCAGCTACCAAGGGCTGGTAGCGTGCCAAATCGGCATTGGCTTTAGCCTGAGCGGCTTCGGCGGCAGCTAGCTGGGCGCGTGCGCTGGCAAGGCCGGCTGAGTAGCTGGCGTCGTCCAGTTGATACAGCGCCTGGCCAGCTTGTACATAACTGCCTTCTTGGAACAGGCGGCGTTTGATGATGCCGCTCACCTGCGGGCGCACTTCGGCAGAGCGGAATGATTCCAAACGGCCGGGCAGTTCGGTGTTGATGGTGGTGTCTTCTGCCTTCACGGTAAGCACGCTTACTACTAATTCCAGCTCACTCTGCCGCTGTGGCTCGCTTTTGCCGCAAGCAGACAGCGCTAATACGGAAGTCACGACGATTGCACTCAGCCTGAAGCTCGTTTTCCCTGATATGCTGAAATATGTCATTATGATGATGGCCTTGTTAAGTTGATGTCTAATTTAATGAATTATGGCCGCTTGAAGCCCATGGGGGGCGGAAGCAGCCGCTAGATAAAAATAATATTTTACATACATTATTGTATGTTGTCTATGGCTATTCAAATGAAGAAATGCTAATATACTAAAAAGCAACATTATTGCGCGGGCGAGCCGATAGGAAGCTTGAAAGCCTGCTCTAAACATGACAGAATTCAATAATAAATAAACCAGTGAATATTCTGGAATAGTGATGAGAAAAACGAAAATTGAAGCGCAGAAAACACGCAACTACCTACTTAAGGCAGCATTGGATACATTCTATATAAGAGGGGTCAGCCGTTCATCTCTAAACGAAATCGCTCAAACTGCCGGCGTAACGCGTGGCGCGCTGTATTGGCATTTCAAAAATAAAGAAGATTTATTTGAAGGTCTGTTTCAAAAAGTATTTGTCGAATTATCTAGCAAGTTGGCGTACGATATAGAAACCCAATCGCCGGATATTTGGGAAAGTTTTGAAGTAGCCACCATTAATCTGTTTCAAAAGCTGGAAACCGATGAAACCGTAAGAAAGTTTTGCAACATCATTCATTTGAAATGCGAATACACTGAGCAAAACCACTCTGTGGTGAAAATCATGCGCAGCTATCAGGATATGTGGCAGCGTCAGCTCACCGATGTGCTGACGTTAAGCCTGCAAAAGAAAAAGCTACCGGAAGATTTGAATATTAATCTGGCGGTGGTGTTTATGATGTCAGTTATCAGCGGGCTGATGAACATTTGGATGAATATGCCCGAACAATTCAGCATCGGCAAAACTGCGCCGAATATTATCCGTACCGCCATGAAGGCATTGCAGCATTCGCCGGATTTGTGCACTCAGTCTTTTAAACCTCTGCCACTGAGTATGCGGCAGCATAAGGCTTAATATTTCCGTACCGCATACAGGCTACCTGAAAATTTTCTGCTTCATTCATACAGAGTTTTCAGGTAGCCTGAAGTGTTTGTAGCTAAAGCTCTTATTTATTCCTACTACGTTGGATCGCCTTCTCGTATTACTCATACTGTCTACGGCTCACCACCTGGTAGGGAAAAATAATTGCCTCAGCTATATTATCGTTTGAGCTCCTCAAAATATGCCATATGAAAACCTTGTTTTCCGAGTTAGTCCTTTCCCTGTTGCTCATCGGCGTAGCAGTGGGCATCATCGGCATTGTGCTGACATTGCTGCTGCACACGGTACAGCATTTGGCGTTTGGTTATCCGCTGAATGTAGAGAGTTGTCGTACTGCGTGATGGTGGAAGAGAGCATACCGCTGCGGCGTTTGATAGTGCTGCTGCGCTATTGGCTTGCGGCATGGTGTTGTGATGGTGCGCTCGGCATTGGGTGATGTGATTCAGTATCCGCTACTGGATTTTCTTTTTCCGGATGAGTGGGTTAAAACATGAGCACTGGTAGCCTGTGCGTGGAATATTTGACTGCCGGTAGTGGATATGGGGGCGGCAGCATTTGTGGGAGCAGTGGTGTTTTGGGTGTGGCGTAGAAAATGCTGATTACCACGCTGGTGTTTATGCTGGAATTGTCGAACCAGTCGCCAGCGCTGTGGCTGCCGCTGTGTTTGGTACTGACTTTGCTGGTGTATCGGGCATTGCCGGTGAAGCAGGTGGTTTGAGGGCAGGATGGCTGGAGAATCTACCTGAAAAACAAAAACAGTGGTATTGCCATGCCGCTTCCAATTTTTACCAGCCGCCATAAGTAGGCATAACAAAAGGCTACCTGAAGTTTTCAGGTAGCCTTTTCTGTGCTGAATAAGCTTAGCGGATATTGGCTTGTTGATAGAGGCGGGCAATTTCCTGCTCGATCAGCAGGTTTTGCAGGTCTTGCTGGATTTGTGGTTTCATTTGGGCAAACGGCGGCACGCGCACGGGGCGTTTGGCTTCCAGATAGAAAATGGCGAAAATGCCGTTGCTTTCCACTGGGGTTTCGGTGAATTTGCCCTGGCCGAGCGATTTCACGGCGTTGTACACTATGGGTGCACCTTCTTCCAAATCTTTCAGCGGGGTAAAAGTGGGGCTGATGCCGCCGTTGGCACGGCTTGGCGTGTCGATGGTGTATTGGCGGGCAACGTCGGTGAAACGGCGGCCGCGTCGGAGGTCGGCCACGGCTTTTTGGGCGTTATCGCGGCTGTTGAGGATGATTTCGCCGAGTTTTACTTCTTGCGTGCCGCGATAGCGGTTGGTGATTTCCTGATAGGCCTGTTGTACTTGGGCTTCGGTTACGGGATTAGAACGCAGAATGTGAGCCACTAGAGCTTGGGCGGTTACATTGCCTTCAAAGGTTTCCCAGTCTTGGTGGAAGGTGGTTTTGCGGTCTTCACCACTGGTGCGGGCATCGGTGCGGGCGCGTTCGATGATTTGTTTGAATTCGGGGCTTTCGTTTAGGCGCAGGCGGCGTGATTCTTGAATCATCAGTTCGCGGGTTACGAGGCGGCGGGCAATGTTTTCGCGCAGCTCAGGGGTGTCGACCACCTGGCCGTTGCTCTGCTCGTTAATAATCCTTACCTGTTGGTCGATTACGGTGCTGTCAATGCGGGTATTGTTTACGGTTACAACGGTTTGGGCAGCTAGCGGGGAGACAGCCAAAACGGTAGTCAGTAGTAGTGCGAGTGAAGTTTGTTTCATGTTGTTGTCCTTAAATTCAAGATAGTTATAGCCGGATTATAAAGGATTTTGCGGCGCGCATTCTCCGGTGTTTGTGCGCAGATGATCAGGGCGTGGATTTAGGCAGGGTATAAACCGTGCAATATCTGCTGGACTGTGTGTTGGTTGCCGGTGTGGCAGATGTGTAATGGCTCCCGTCGGCCAGTTCGAGCAGGCTGTGAGAAAACGGTTTCCAGGGCGCTGGAGAATGATTTGTGTGCTCATGCAGGCAGTACTTTCTTAAACGGACGGATGAGGATTTCGGCATATACGCCGGCTTCCACATAGGGGTCTTGCCCAGCCCATTCTTCAGCTTCGTCTAAAGAGGCGAAGTCGGCCACGATGAGGCTACCTGAAAAGCCGGTTTCGCCCTCAGGCAGGGGACATGGTCCAGCCAAAACCAGCCGGCCAGCTTTGGCCAGCTTTTCTAACCTGGCCAAATGCGCGCTGCGGGCAGCTAGTCTGGCTTTGGTGGAATCGGTCACGTCGGAGGCCATCAGCATGAACAACATAATTCGGTTTCTCTTGATAAATTTGGAAATCGGGCAAAGGCGTTTGCTGCAACGAAATCTGTGGATAGTTTTGCCCGGCTGCCGTCAAACTTTGCATCATCTTGTAAGCTGGCAGTTTGCAAGTGGTGCGATTTAGGTGTTTATCTTAAAGCAAATGCGGAAATTCTGCACTTAAATATCGCAAAGCTGAGGATTGGGAGGATGCGTTGGCAACAGTGCAAACACACCAGAAAGGCGAAAGATTGAAAGACTGGATTTTTGTTAAATAATTAAAAATGTTTCATTCCTGTATAGAAAATCGGGCCAAATAGCAGAAATGGCTTGGCATAAATAGGAAATAAACGATATGATACCTGAGTTTAGAGATTTTAATCCGTTGCACAACTGCCGTGCTCAGGCTGGAATTTTGCTTATTTGGCCCTGTATTTTTCTGTTGGTTCAGACGGTTAGCAGTGCATTACTTTAGGTTGTTAAGGGGGATTTGATGTTTTGTAAGCAGTATAAAATGAAACTGATCGCGGCTTCGCTGGGTTTGGTAGCCTCTGTCGGTGCCCATGCCGCTTTGGGCGTTTTGCAGGTTCAGTCGCGTTTGGACGAGCCGTTTTCCGCCACAGTGGTGGTAACGGGCGACGAGGCACGTGCTTTGGCTTCGGCCAAGCCCACCATCAATGGTGCCAATCTGCAAGCCACGGTATCGCGCCGAAGCAGCGACCGTGCCGTTATCCATTTGCATTCCAGCACGCCAATTAAAGAGCCGGTGATGACTTTCTGGCTGGGCGTAGGTAATCAAAACCACCAATATACCGCCATTTTGGACCCCCGCGATTATCAATCTGCCCCCAGTAGCTCTCGTTCGCGCCACGAACGCCGTGCTGAAGCTGCACCGAGCCGCCGCCATCCTGCCGAATCCAGACGGCACCGCCGTGCTGCCGACCGTCGCGAAGCACCAGTGCAGATTCAGGGAGAAAGCTATCAGATTAAAGATGGCGAATTGCTGGTGGACATTGCCCAGCGCGTTAAGCCGTCCGGCATGACTTTGCGTCAAACCATCAACGCCTTGGTGGCCGCCAACCCACGCGCCTTCCGCAACGGAAACCCTGATTTGATGTATCGTGGTGCCACCCTCACCATTCCCGATGGCGAAACCCTGCGCCGTTTGGCACACAACCCACCACGCCGCGTAAGCGACCGCGCACAGGAAGAGCGCCCAGCAGTTGACACTGCTCCAGCACGCCAGCTGCCGTCGGTGGAAACTCAGTCGGCCGTACCCACTCCGCCGATTACTCCCCCTGCACCGCCTGTTGAGCCGGCTCAACCCCAGCCGCAACAACCTGCCCAGCCGCCAGTTCAGCAATTGCCTCAAGAGCAGCCTGCTGTTCCGCCCATGGCCAGCGATGTAGTCCCCGAGATGCCGGCTTCTGCCGTGCTGCCCGATATGGGTGCCAGCTTGCCTGAGCAGGCTTCCGATATGATGGTGTCCGAGCCGGTGGAAGAAATGCCGCCGCCCGTGGTTGCCCCGCCGGTGGTGGAAACCCCGCCGATGGAGGAAGAGGGCATGGACATCACTCAGATGGCACTCTACGGTGGTGGTGGATTGTTGGTGTTGGGTGGTTTGGCGTATCTCCTGATGAACCGCCGTCGCAAAATGGCCGCACCTGCCCGCGGTGACGATCATGCGGACGATGACGGCCTCTATTTTGAGAGTGTTACCGACCATTCCAGCAGCTTTTCTGCCGCTCCGGCTGCTCCTGCCGCAGCGCAGCCTGCACCAGTGAGCGAACAGGATTTGGGCTTGGACTTGAGCCACTTAGACGAACAGCAGCAGCTGGGCAGTACTCCCAGTACTGGAGACGCGGCCCGGCAGGCCGAAGCCGATGAGTGGAGTTGGCTGCAGTCCGAACAACCTGCTGCAGCACCTGCTGCCCCGGCTGCGCCCGCTGCTGCTGGATCTGCCGCTTCGGATGACGATTGGCTGAACTTTGCTACCGAAGAGCCTACTGCTTTCGCTGCCCCGGCGGCTCAAGCACCTGTGCAGCCAGCGCCCGAGCCACAGGCTGAACCGGTTGCCCCTGAAGAGCTGGATTGGGTGTTGGATGAAACTCCTGCTGCCGTTGAAGTGGTAGAGCCTGCCCAGCCGGCAGCGTCGGAAATGGACAATACCATTTCCTTTGATGTATCAAGCTTGGATACTGAAGGCGTGAGCAGTGTAGCTGAAGAAGCTGCCGCTGCATCCAATGTAATGGATTTGGACTTTGACAGCACGCCGGCTGTTCCGGCTCAAGCCGCTCCGGTGGAAGTTAGCCAGCCCGCTTCGGCATATACTGAGCCGGTTAGTGCCGGCCCGCTGCCGAAAGAGGCGCTGGAAGCCAAATTGGAACTGGCTAAAATGTATCTGGAAATCGATGATGCCAACACTGCCCGCCAGACCCTGATGGAACTGATTAACGAATCAGAAGGCAGCAGCATTCAGGCTGAGGCGCAGCAATTGTTGAACGATATCGGCCAGTAATCCAGCTAGCCACAGCAACCCGGGCAGTTCCGCCCGGGTTTTTCTATACAGGGCAGGATTTGCCGGCGTTGTTTCTGTTTTCAGGTAGCCTTTTCCAATATGCAGGCTACCTGAAAGCATGGCTGCAACGAAGCTATAGTGAATTAAAATTAAAAATGCTACTGCGTTGACCCGCCTTGCCGTACTATCTGCGGCTCGCCTCCTTGTCCCATTCTTATTTTAATCCACTATAAAACCAATTAATTTGAAGAAACATGAATCCATCTCCCATCAAACGACGTGTCTTATTCGTCAGCTACGACGGCAGCCGTTTTTTCGGCTGGCAGAAGCAGGCAGACGGCATTGCCACCGTACAAAGCGCCTTGGAAGCTGCTTTGAGCGAATTGGCGCAGGAACACATCAGCGTGGTAACGGCCGGGCGTACCGATACCGGTGTGCACGCCACCGCGCAGGTGGTGCATTTCGATTCCGCCGCGCAGCGGCCTGATCAGGCCTGGGTGCGTGGCGTGAACGCGCTATTGCCCAAGGGCGTGGCCGTGTGGCGGGTGCAGGATGTGGCGCCGGAGTTTCATGCCCGTTTCGATGCCTGCGGGCGGCGTTATCGTTATCTGTTGCAGTCGGCGCCGGTGCGCTCGCCGTTGTTGGTGGGGCGTGCGGGGTGGGCGCATTATGCCTTGGATATGGAAGCCATGCGCCAAGCTGCCGCGCTTTTAGTGGGCGAGCACGATTTTTCCAGTTTCCGCGCTGCCGAATGCCAGGCCAAATCGCCGGTGAAAACCCTGTATCGTGTAGCTTTGTGCGGCATGCCGGAATTGATGGCGGTGGATTTCCACGGCAATGCCTTTCTGCACCACATGGTGCGCAACTTGATGGGTGCGCTGGTGTATGTGGGCTGCGGTAAGTTGAGTGTGGACGGTTTTGCCGGGCTGCTGACCGCCCGCAGCCGCAAGCTTGCGCCCCCCACTTTTATGCCCGACGGGCTGTATCTCACCGGTATCGACTATCCGCCGCAATTCGGCGTGGCCACGCCGCCGCCACCCGCCTGGCTGTTTCCAGATTGGTAAGGAAAATCAGATGGTTCTAACTTTAATGTTTCGCGAATATTGCAGCCTGTGCCACCATATGCGCGCTGCCCTGCAGCCGTATCAGGCGGCATATGGTTTTGAGTTGCAGGTGTTTGATGTGGATGAAGATCCGGAGCTGGAAGCGCGGTATAACGAGCTTGTGCCGGTATTGCTGCATGAAGGCGAGGAAATCTGCCATTGGCATTTGGATGAGGCCAAATTGCTGGCGGTGCTGCAAAATGCAAAGGCTACCTGAAGGGAAAACCCGGGCAACGTAGCCGCCGCCGTGCGGCAAACCGGTGCTGCTTGGCTGGATGTGTCCAGCGGGGTGGAGCAGGCTCCAGGGGTGAAGAGTAGGGAACTAAAGGAGTGCTTTGTGCGGCTGGCGCGCGAGGCATGATTGATAAATGGTGCGGGCAATGAAAAGGCTACCTGAAAACTTTTCAGGTAGCCTTTCTAGCCTCAAGCAGCTGTTTTAGCGCTGATTGTAGCTGCTGTAATCATAGCCCGTGCAAAATGCCGTGCCATGTCGGGTTTCCACTGCAGAGAAGCGACAGTTCCCTGCTCCTTCTCTCGACTCACAAGCCTGCCTTGCCTTAGCCGCCGCCTGACGGTCATTTTTATCTATCCCGACAAACACATCAGATTCGGATCTGGCTCCCCTTGCCGGAAGAACCAACACACCGCAGGCATTGCTAAACACCCTCACAACTTTACAGTTGGACGACAAGCAGTTTTTAAGCGCTTCCTCCCTTGCTCGTTGTTCGGAATAATATCCGCCACTCCAGCCCAAACTGTTGGAAGATAAATCAAGGGCCAGCGCTCCATAAAACGGCGTGCGGCGCAGTTCCGCGATTTCTGCTTGCACCTTTGCCTCGCGCTGCTCCCAGGCGCGTATTTCGGCGGCGGTGGGGCTGCGGTTGATCGGCTGTTGTGTTGCTCCTCTTCTTGCACGGGCTGCATTATCTGCATCCGTCTGCATACCTGCTCTGGTATGTGGATCTAAATTCTGTGCCCAAGCCAAGCCCGCACTGCCCAATAGCACTGCCGCCAATACGCCCGCTGCCGTGTTCATCATGGTTTGCTTCATCTTGCCGCTCCTGTTTGGAAAGGGGGAAAAGGGTATTGCCGATGATCGGATTGTAACAAAATACAAGATATTGTAAACATCTATCCCGTTGCTTGAAGGCTACCTGAAAACCATAACATGGTTTTCAGGTAGCCTTTTCGTGTATGGCGATTGGGGATAGCATTGCCGGCTTGGTTTCTGGCGTAGCCGTAAGTTGGGCATGGATGCCCGGCCTACATTCTTTTGTTGGGTTACACCTGCGGCTATACCATCGTCAGCGCGGCAGGATTTTCTTGGCGGCTTCCACGCCCCAGTAAACGGCTTCTTCCATCACGGAGTAGCTGCTCAGGTCGCTGTGGGCAAAGGTGAGGCGGGAGTGGTGTTGGCGCAGCTGGAGTAGGGTTGGTTGGGTGAGGTAGCCGGGGGTGGGGGAGCTCATGCCGTGGCCGCGGATGCTGATGTCTACGGAGGCGACCTGGTGCCAGAAGCTTGGGCCGTAGGCTTGGATGAGGTCTTGGGTAGCGTGTTCGAGCAGCTCTTCTTCGCCCGCTTTAAGCAGCCAGCGGCGGATGCTTTGCGGGCTGTCGTGGTTGAGGGCGGTGTAGGCGGTGAAGATGGTGTGCTCGGGTTTGGCGGTGCGGATAAGCTGGTTGGTGGACACAACATAGCCGAGGCCTTGCGTGCCGTGTACTACGTTGTCCCACGCCAATTCGCTGCGCTGTGCTTCTCGGGGGAAGCCGTTGAGCACGAAATTGCTCACCAGCCAGGGGGCGTAGGCGGGCAGGTTGAGCGAGAAGCCGTAGTGCTGGGGCTGGGCGATGATGCGGGCGGCAATCATCAGGGGCATGGCGCAGATAACGTTTTGGGCGCGGATGAGGGCGGTATGGCCGCTTTGATTGTGGCGCAGGATAACGGCTACGTCTTCATCGGTTTCGCTGATTTGCAGGGCAGAGGCATTGATGGCGGTGGGTTGGGGAAAGGTGAGTTCGGTGGTTTCAGGTAGCCTGTCGATGTTTTGCAGGCGGATATGGCGGCGGATGGCTTCGGAGAGGTGGGCGAGGCCTTCGGGCCAGGTGAGCACGGCTTCGTGGGTGTGGCCGCGGGCGGCGAAGTAGTGCAGGCCGGCAAAGGCGGATACTTGGGCGATGCCTTGGCCGTAGTCGTCGCGGCAGCAGTAGTCGAGATACCAGAGCAGGCTGGGGGAGCGGTAGTTTTCTTTTTCGAGCCAGGCGGCGAAGGTGGTTTGGTCGAGGCGGCGCCATTCTTCGTCGGTGGAGGAGTGGGCGATGGGAATGGCGAAGATTTTTCGCCCGTCGCGGCCGTGTGCGCGGCGCAGGGTTTCGATGAGGGCGTGGAAGCGGCGGCTGTCGGCATCTTCTTGCGGCAGCAGGGAGTATTGCCAGCGGTTTTGGTAATACAGGCGCTCGGCGGGGGCATAAACCAAATCGGTTTCGTGATACAGGGGCTCGGGCTGATCGATGCCGTTGAGCAGGATGCCGAGGTCGGCGAGCAGCTGGCGCACATACACGCTTTCCTGCGAGGGCAGGGCCAAATAGTGTGCGCCGGAGGGGGCGGAGAGGCTACCTGAAACATAGGCGGCATTGTTGCCGTTGCGCTCGATGCCTTCGGCGAGGAGGAAGTTGCGCTGCCCGTGTTTGGTTAAATGCCAGGCGGCGGAGAGAGCGGCAGCGCCGCTGCCGAGGATGAGGGTGTGGCAGCGGTGTTCGGATTGGGGGGCAAGGGAAACTTGGCCGTTGCGCAGCTCGTGGCCGAAGGGCAGGCCGATGCGGTGGATGCGCACGGGCGGCAGGCGGTGGAGGTATTGATGGCCTAGGCGGGAGGCTGCGGCTGCGGCGGTGAGGGCGGCAGCGCTGCCGAGCAGTTGGCGGCGGGTGAGCTTCATGTTTCAGGTAGCCTCTGGCGGAGGCAGGGTTGGGCGGGATGGCTGGCAGAAGTCTAATAGTTTATATGTTTTCAGGCAGCCTCTATCAATTAGGCTACCTGAAAACCAAGATGCGGTGCAGCCTTATTCGGCAGATTGATTTTGCTGTTTGCTGCGTTCGGCCTGCCGCTTTTGGCGCATTTCCTGCAGCTTGGCGTGGAAAAATTGGCGGCGGCGGCGTTTGCGCTGCCAGAAGTAGAACAGCACCAGTGCGCCGATGCCGATGATCACATAAAGTATGTGCTGGAACTGGTGGGCTTTCATGAGCAGCCAGTCTTTGTTTGCAGCGCCGTAGTGGCCGAGATACACCCAGGCGGGCACAGAAATCAGGGAGGCGAGACCGTCCATAATCAGCCAGCGCCAAAATGAGATCCGGCCGCTCATGCCGGCAGTGATGAAGATGGGGGTGCGCAGGCCGGGCAGGAAACGGGCCACGAATAATACCCAGCTGCCGTGTTTGTCGAACTTTTCCTGCACTTGCAGGTAACGTTGCGGCGGCATCAGACGTTGGACGAAGCGGGCTTTGAGGATGCGGTCGCCGTAGAAGTGGCCGAGCAGGAACATCATGCCGTCGCCGGTGAGCACGCCGATCATGCCCACCACCACCATAATGTGCTCATTGCTGTGGCCGAGGCCGGAAATCACGCCGCCGGCAATCAGGGTGATGTCTTCGGGAATGGGAATGCCGAAACCGCAGGCAACCAACACCACGAATACAGCGGCATAGCCGTATTGGGTGAACAGGGCTTCTAGAATGTCCAGCATGGTTGTGGGTGTTCCTGTGAGTTGCTGTTATTTTTGACGGATGCTGTCGGCAATGCGTTCGGCGCAGCGCTGCGCAAGCTTGGTGTCGCGTGCTTCCACCATCACGCGTACCACGGGCTCGGTGCCAGAGGCGCGCAATACCACGCGGCCGTGCCCGGCCAATTCGGCTTCCACGGCCTGCAGCTCGGCGGTGGAGGCGGCTTGCCAATCCTGCTCTTTGCTGATGCGTACGTTAATCATGGTTTGCGGGAAGGGCAGCCAATCTACGGCAGCGGCCAAATCCTGATCCAGCGTTTGCAGTGCAGCCAGCACTTGCAGTGCGGCAATGGTGCCGTCGCCGGTGTTGTGTTTGTCGAGGCAGAGGATGTGGCCGCTGGCTTCACCGCCCAGCTGCCAGCCGTGTTGGTGCAGCTGTTCCAGCACATAGCGGTCGCCCACTTTGGCGCGGCAGAATTCGATCTTGAGCTGCGCCAAGGCCAGCTCCATCGCCATATTGGTCATCACCGTGCCGACTACGCCGCCAACCAGCAAACCGGCTTTATGGCGGGCGCGGGCAATCACATAAATCAGCGAATCGCCGTCGTACACTTTGCCTTGTTTGTCCACCATCATCAGGCGGTCGCCGTCGCCATCGAGCGCAATGCCGTAGTCGGCCTCATTTTGCAGCACGGCGGCTTGCAGGGTTTTGGTGTAGGTGGCGCCGCATTTATGGTTGATATTGAAACCGTTGGGCTGATTGCCGATTTCGATCACGTCTGCACCCAGCTCGTGGAACACTTTAGGTGCCACGTGATAACCGGCGCCATTGGCGGTGTCCACCACCAGCTTCAGCCCGCGTAAATCCATATTGGCGGGGAAGGTGGATTTGCAAAATTCGATGTAGCGGTCGTCTGCGCCGCTCACGCGTTTGGCTCGGCCGAGGTGGTCGGAGGAAACGGTGTGCATTTCCTGTTCCAGCTGCTGCTCGATTTCCTGCTCGATTTCATCAGACAGCTTCATACCATCTTCGGTGAAGAATTTGATGCCGTTATCGGCATAGTGGTTGTGGGAGGCGGAAATCATCACGCCGGCAGAAAGGCGCAGCGCGCGGGTCAGATAGGCCACGCCCGGGGTAGGCAGCGGGCCGGTTTGGATAACATTCACGCCGGCAGCGGTGAAACCGGCCACCAGCGCGGTTTCCAGCATATAGCCGGAGATGCGGGTGTCTTTGCCGATGAGCACGGTGGGTTTGATTTCATCGTCGTGCTGGGTCAGCACTTGGCCGGCTGCATAGGCCAGCTTTAATACGAAATCGGGCGTAATCGGAAATTTGCCCACTTCGCCGCGCACACCGTCCGTGCCGAAATATTTTTTTGCCATCGTGAAATCCTTTGTAGTAGCCGCTTGCAGGCCGAATGAGCGAATTGTAAAGCAGCACTCCTTCTTATGCCAGCATTGCGGCGGTTAAATCGGGCAAACCTACGGCGCAAAAGGCATTTGAATGGCGGCAATCAGTAGGCGGCAAAGCATTCGGCAATGAAGTTTATATCCAGCCCAAAGGCTACCTGAAAAATTAGAGCGGCGCAGAAACTCGCACTACATTTTGATTCGTTGAAGTTTTGCTTTCAGGTAGCCTTTGCCTGAATGGTGCATGTGTTACAGCGAAGCAGGCTAAGGTGGGATTATTGCCCGTTTAGAACGGCTATATATAGATTATGCCAGCGATGGTCGCTATAATCGGGTCTTTCAAACCGTTCAAGCACAGAAGGAAAAACCATGGCAGACTTCAATAAAATTCTCGACGCCGGCGATGTAGACGGCGGCATCATCAATGTAGTGGTGGAAATTCCGCAAGGCTCCAACCAGAAAATCGAATGGGACCGCAAAATCGGCGCAATGAAACTCGACCGCATTGAGCCGCAGATTTTTGCCAAACCCACCAACTACGGCTTCATCCCGCAAACTCTCGATGAAGACGGCGACGAACTCGACGCCCTGATTATTACCGATCTGCCGCTGCCCACCGGCATCTACATGGAAGCCAGAGTGATCGGCGTGATGAAATTTGTGGACGACGGCGAAGTGGACGACAAAGTAGTGGTGGTGCCTGCCGACGACCGCCACAACGGCAATGCCATCAAGACTTTGGCCGATTTGCCGCCGCAGCTGATCAAGCAAATCGAATTCCACTTCAATCACTATAAAGACCTGAAAAAACCCGGCAGCACTAAAGTTGGCCACTGGGGCGACATTGAAGAAGCCAAAGCCGTTATCCGCGAATCGCAAGCCCGTTGGAAAGCGCAGTAACCTTGTGCTAGAGGCTGGCTGAAAAGGCTACCTGAAACGTAGAAACCCGTTGTTCTGAATAAGAGAACAGCGGGTTTTTGTTTTTTCAGGTAGCCTGATTTGGTGAAGGATGGTTGCTTATTTATTCTTTTCTAAGTCCTTGGATAAGGTGATCAATAGATCACGGAGTTGTTGATACTCTTGGAAGGATAGGTTTTTTATTGCTTTGGTTTCTATGCTTAAGTGTGAAGGGACAACTTTTTTTATCAGGGTTTCGCCCTTGGGCAACAAATTGATTAGCCAGCTGCGCCTGTCTTCTGGGTTTAAAATCCGCTGTACTAAGCCTTTTTTCTCTAGTTTATTGATTCTATTGGTTAGTCCGCCAGATGAAATCAATACTAGATCTTGTATCTGTTTTGGTGTCAATGTCTGGTTTGGCTCTCGTAACAATGCTGCCAATACATCGAATTCGCCAACTGTTAGTTTATAGTTGGCCAAGTTTTCATCTACTAATTGAGAAATAATCGAACCAATCCGAATAATCCTGCCGATGATTTCTGTGCCTGAGGTATCTAGGCGGTGGTCAAATTTCTTCCAATGGTCGGTTATATAGCCAACAACATCAATCACTTCTTTTGATTCTGCTTGAGTCATTATTTACCCCAATATTCGGTTATCTAATAAAATCATATATTAATACAAATATTTATCCAAAATGCAAGATTGCAAGCCATCGAGGGGAGAATAGGAATTATATCAAATAAAATTTGATATATATCAAATTTTATCAAGGTTTTCTTTAAAAGTCCTTATGCTGGATTGCGGTGTATTATTATTTCATATAAAATATTTTCATGCAAAGATATTTTATATGAAACTTTATTGGCTGTATGGCTTTAAAGTAATCTTTGCATAGGAAACATATAACTATTTCATACGCTTTAAAAAGGATTAAACTATGAAAACCGCTATCCGAAGTGCGATGCTTACATTCAAAAAAGACCCATTTTTTCATGAAATGGATGAATGCTTGGTATATGAATCTGATGCTGTAATTGTGATGGAAGGAGGGAAAATTACCCAAGTTGGCCGTGCACAAGATATTTTGCCTGAGTTGGATGGCGTGGAAGTAAAACGCTACACCGACAGCGTCATCATCCCTGGCTTTATCGATTCGCACGTCCACTACCCGCAAACTGAAATCATCGGTGCCTATGGCGAACAGCTCTTAGACTGGCTAAACAACTACACCTTCATCGCCGAGCAGGGGTTTAAAAATAAAGAACACGCCAGTGAAGTGGCAAAAGTATTTTTGAAAGAGCAGATTAGAAACGGTGTTACTTCCTCTACTGTTTATTGCACAGTATTCCCGCAATCGGTAGATGCCATCTTTGAAGAAGCGGAAAAATACGATATGCGGATTATGGCGGGTAAGGTTTGCATGGATAGGAATGCACCGGAAGTATTATTGGATACACCGCAGCGTGCCTATGATGAATCTTCTTCCCTAATTAAAAAATGGCATAACAAGGGGCGTGCCGAATATGTGATTACCCCCCGTTTTGTGCCTACCTCTACACCAGAACAGATGGAAATGATGCAGGCGTTAGCTGCGGAAAATCCAGATATGCTCATTCAATCGCATGTTTCTGAAAATGTGAATGAGGTGGCTTGGGTGAAAGATTTATGTCCGAAAGCCAAAGACTATACAGATGCTTATGCACAATATGGATTGGTTAGGCCGAGGGCGATTTATGGTCACGGTATTCACTTAACTGATCGGGAATTAAGTGTATTCAGTGAAACTGGTGCTGCTGTTGCACACTGCCCAACTTCTAATTTCTTCTTAGGGTCAGGTTGCCTAAACGTGAAAAAACTGCGGGATAAAAACCGTCCTGTCCACGTTGGCTTGGCAACTGACTTAGGTGCCGGTACCAGCTTCTCCATGTTGCAAACCATGAATGAAGCTTATAAAGCAGCACAAATGAACGGTACGCCATATACCTCTCTTCACAGTTTCTATTTGGCCAGCTGTGGCACGGCTGAAGCACTTGGGCTACAAGATAAAGTTGGCACGATTGCTGTAGGTATGGAAGCGGATTTAACGGTATTAAATTTGAAATCTACGCCGATTATCGACTACCGCATGAAATATGCAAAAGATTTGGAAGAGGCGTTGTTTATCCAAATGACTTTGGGGGATGACCGCGCTATTGCTGCCACGTATGTTGCAGGCAAAGAAGTCTATCGTGCCAACTGATATTTTCAGGTAGCCTATTAGAGGTTTCTTGAATTATTAGGCTACCTGAAAACGATTTTTTAGTTAAATCGGATTTTTGGAGTATTGATCATGAGTAACAAAACTGAATTTAAACTCGGCGGTACAAGAGCGTGGATCGTTTGGGTTATTGCCGTATTATTTGTGGTGTGGCTGTTCAACGTGCAAACGGGATATGCCATCGTTAACGACAGCGTATCCAAAGCGCTGAATCTGAGTATTGATCAAGTCGGCTTGATTGCTGCTACCTACACTTGGACTTTCGCTATTGCGCAAATGTTCTCCGGCGCTTTGCTGGATAAGCTAGGTAGCCGGAAAATCCTGATTCCTGCCATTACTTTGGTGATTATCGGCGTGTTCCTGTTTGCTTTTGCACAGAGTTTTGAAATGCTGCTCTTGTCGCAGGTTGTATTGGCTATCGGCTCCAGCGCCGGTTTTGTGGGCGCGGGTTATGTGGGCGGTGTTTGGTTCGGTATGGCTAAATTCGGCCTGATGTTCGGATTGGTGCAGCTCGTGGCCGCCTTGTCTTCCGCTTTCGGCCAAACTGGTTTCGACTTCGCCTTGGCTAATTGGGACTGGCGCACCATCATCACTGGCTTCGGTATCTTCGGTGTGCTGCTGCTGGTTGCTGCTGTGATGTTCGTGTGCAACCCTGCCCCGGTGGAAAGTCCAAAAAGCTCCGTTGGTGAATTTATTTCCTCTGTATTGCAATCTATTGTTGAAGTGTTGAAGAAAAGCCAGATTTGGGCCATCAGCATTCAAGGTGCAATTGTGTTCGGTACCATCCTAGCTTTGGGTGTGGTATGGGGCCCGAAGTTGTTGATTGCCCACGGAATGGATCCCAGTGCCGCCAACCACGCTACTGCCTGCCTCTGGCTGGGTCTGGCTGTAGGCAGCCCGCTGATCGACCGCATCTCTAATGCCACCAAATCACGTAAATTGCCAATTACGATTGCTACCATGGTGCAGATGCTTGTGTTAGCCGGTGCGATGTACATCGATGTAACTCCTACAATCGCCATGGTTTTGTACTTTATCTTCGGTTTCTGCAATGCCGGCCATATGCTGAACTTCACTGCTGCGTCAGACAACGTACCCCCGCACAGAATCGGTACTTCATCTTCTATCGTAAACGGTTCTATGTTTATCGCAGGTGGTATTTTGATGGGCTTGCCTGGTAAGATGTTGGCTGGCACTCAGGAAACATTGGCCGACTACCAAGCCGCTCTGCAACCTACCCTGATTGCATTGGCTGTCGCCTTGATTATTGCACTGCTTTGGATTAAAGAAAGTTTCCCGAAGCAGCAATAAATAGATAAATAAAATAGATTCAGGGGGATAGAGAAACTATTCCCCTGAATTTGCAAGAAAACAGCTAATTCCCTCCCTTCCTCGTTATCTCAACCCAACGTTCAGTCTTTCCTGATGCCGCCTGTTTGAGTGGGCAGTAAAGTACCAATTATGGAATTTTTAAAGGAACTATTATGTTTGCCAGTAAAAAAGCGTGGCTTTGTTGGATTTTAGCCGTCAGCTATGTCATTTTGATTTTTGGCTTTCAGACAGGATATGCGGTTATTAACCCAAAAATATCTGAAACATTAGGCTTGAGTGCTACAGAGATGAGCCTGATCAGCGCAACATATACTTTTTTCTTTGCATTCTTTCAGATATTTTCAGGTAGCATTTTGGATAAAACAGGTGTTAAACCAGCAATCCCATTGGCTTGTCTGTTTTTAACGATGGGTTTGGTGTTGTTTGTGCTGTCTAAATCGTTATGGGGGTTTGTATTAGCACAGATTTTTGTGGCATTAGGAGGCTCATTTGGCTTTATTGGTGCTGGATTTGTGGGCAGAATTTGGTTTTCCAGTGAAAAATATGGATTAATGTTCTCATGGGTTCAGTTTGTAGCATCGGTTTCAGCTTGTTTGATCCAGTTGGTATTTATTAAAGTTTTGGAGCATCTGCCATGGGGTGATGTTGTTATTGGTTTTTCTGTATTGGGTGGAATGATGATTCTATTGATGGCGATTTTGCTTGATAATCCAAAAAAATTAAATTTTCAGCCATTGCGTATCGAAACAGCCAGAGCTGTTATTAAGAGTTGTATAGTTGATTTGCTTAAGACAATTCATCAAAAAAAAGTTTTATTTATTATGTTTATTGGAGCGGTTTCTTTTGGGTCGATGCTCAGTTTCAGTATCGTATGGGGTAGCCGATTGCTGCAATCTTATGGAATTGGCCAAAATCAGGCGCATTTGGCAGTAGCAATGAGCTGGTTGGGTTTGGCGATAGGCTCGCCGTTGTTCAGTTATATCAGTAATTTTTTAAGAAGTAATGCAAAAGCTCTTGGAATAGGGCTGATTGGACAAACGGTTACTTTGGCAATCTTGGTTTGTTTGCAAACTAATGCATGGCAGTCTACTCCCCTTCTTTTCTTGTTCGGTATTTTTACTGGAGCATCTATGTTGCCATTTGCAATTGCTGCATCATTGGTTGATGCCAATCATGTTGGCACATCAGCAGCACTGGTGAATGGTAGTCAATTTTTATTTGGTGCAATTTTGGTTTCTATACCAGGCTACCTATTAAATCTCTATCCAGCAGCCAGTATGAGACAGATATTGCTTCCCGTATTCTTTATTTTATTAGCAACAACCTCTTGCTATGTTTTGCTTAGGAAAAAAGCAGCCAAATAAATTAGATATGATGATGCAAACCCCTTGTGATGAATAACCAACACAAGGGGTTGTTCCATGGTGGTACTCAAATTAAACAGACTCTTACCATTACTTATCCGCAGCTGCCGCATATTCAAACCGGCCGTGGCGCAGGAAGTGGGCGGTTTGTCGGGCGACGGTGGGGTCGGTGAGCATGGCGGAGTGGTTGACGGGTAGGACGAGATAGTCGTGGCAGTTGGCAGGGCGGGTTTCGGAGAGGAGGACGGTACCGTCGCCTTCGCCTTGCAAGCCGACGATTTGGCCGACGCCTAGGTGATGGTTGCCGGCGATGCAGCCGAGTTCGAGCTGGGGAGGCCAGGGCGGGAGATTGCCATCTAGGCCGTTCTGGTAGGCACCGCCGATAAGTGCAGGGGCGTAACGGTACAGCCGGTTGGCGGTTTCGCTGCCGAGATGCGGGGTGGCGAGGGTAACGCTGCGGCCGCGTACCAGTTCGGAGTAGTCGGCGGCGAAACGGCGCAACACGAGGCCGCCGAGGCTGTGGCAGATGAAGTGCAGCGGTTCTTGGTGCTGCTGGTAGTGGCGGCGGACGGTTTCGGCGAGGCGGCGGCTGTGCTGGGGCAGAGTTTGGGCGATGCTGTAGTAGCCGAAGCAGCGGCTGTGGATATTATGGCGGCGCAGTTGCCAGGCAAGCGGGAGCATCACCCAGGCATGCATATGGATGCCGTGCAGCAGGAGGGCGCGCAGCGGGGTTTTGGGCTGGTTCATGGTGTTAGCGGCTGCCGTCGGCAAGTAGCCATTTCTGGGCTTCAGCGGCATCGTTGAAATATTTGGGATGCTGGCGGGTGAGTAGGCTGGAAATATGGACGGAGAGGCGTATCCAGAGGTCGTTGGTGACGATGGCGATGCGGCCGAAGTCGTTGTCGTGGTTGTTGAGGAAGCGCAGTTGTTCGGTAGCCATGTCGATGGTGTAGTCGCGCAACAGGGATAGGTCGAGGAGGAGGTCGGGGCGGTGTACGCGTTGGAGGCACTCGAGGATGGCGGCTTCGAGGGTTTTGAAGTCTTCAAGGGTGAATTCGTTGTAGAGGGCAACGTTGAGGCCGTAGTTTTGCTGGCGGATGGAAATCATGGCAGAACTCCTGTTGAGATGGGTTTCCCGCGAGGGAGGGAGTGATACCGGCACGCTGTGGGCGCTTGCTGATTATAGTGAAATTGCCGGCAAACTGCTATGGCATGAGTTTGTATTGCCGCAATGAATGCGCTGTATGCGGGCGGCAAAAAGGCTACCTGAAAATCCACTTGGTCTATTTTCAGGTAGCCTTTTATAGCAAGCCAACTGAATTTTCGCTACAGCGTTGGTTCGCCTTGCCGTACTTCTGTATTGCTTGCGGCTTAATGCCTTGTAGCAGCAAGTCAATTTGGCTTGAGGATGGATTGAGCCGAGACTTTATTTGATGTCGCTGCGGCTGGACAACACTTGGTCGATGAGGCCGTATGCTTGGGCTTCTTCGGCCGACATGAAGTTGTCGCGGTCGGTGTCGCGTTCGAGTTCGTCCAGCGTGCGGCCGCAATGTTCGGCCAAGAGCTGGTTGAGTTTGGCTTTCAGTTTGAGCAGCTCTTTGGCGTGGATTTCGATATCGGAAGCCTGGCCGCCCAAGCCTCCGCTGATTAGGGGCTGGTGAATCATCACTCGGCTGTTGGGCAGGGCGAAGCGTTTGCCTTTGGCGCCGGCGGAAAGCAGGAACGCGCCCATGCTGGCGGCTTGGCCGAGGCACAGGGTGGACACATCGGGCTTGATGAAGTTCATGGTGTCGTAAATCGACATGCCGGCAGAAACCGAGCCGCCGGGGCTGTTGATGTAGAGGAAAATATCTTTATCGGGGTTTTCGCTTTCCAAAAACAGCAGCTGTGCCACCACCAGGTTGGCAGTTTGGTCGTTTACCGGGCCCACCAGGAAGATAATCCGCTCTTTGAGCAGGCGGGAGTAAATATCGAAGGCGCGCTCGCCCCGGCCGCTCTGTTCGATAACTGTGGGCACCAGATAGTTGTTTTCGATTGTGGGATTCATGGGATTCCTCGCGTTTATAAGGGATAATTTGGGCAAAAAGCACCTCGGCGGATACGGCCTTGGTGCTTTGTTTGCAACGAGTTTCAGGTAGCCTGAATTACTGCTGGCCCATCACTTCGTCGAAGCTCAGTTTTTTCTCGTTTACCTTGGCCTGACCCAACACATAATCCACCACATTGGCTTCTACGGCCATAGAAATCGGGCCTTCCAAGCGGCTGCGGTCAGCGAAGTACCAATCCATTACTTCCTGCGGATCTTCGTAGCTTTCGGAGAAGGTTTGTACCACGGCTTTAACTTGGTCGTCGGTCGGCTGCAGATTGTGCTTGCCCACCAGGTCGGCCAAAATCAGACCCAGTGCCACACGGCGTTCGGCCTGCTCGGTAAACAGGCTGTCGGACAAATCCACGTCTTCCGGCTTCATGCCTTGGTTCACTAGGTTTTGACGGGCGTTTGCGGCCATACGGGCAGTTTCTTCGCGCACCAGTGTTTTCGGTAGCTCGATGGGGGTAACGTCCAGCAGGGCTTTCATCACGTTGTCTTTGGTTTGCGCTTCCACGCGGCGGGTTACTTCGCGTTTGATGTTTTTCTTCACTTCTTCGCGCATTTTGGCCACGTCGCCGTCTTGGATGCCCAAGGCTTTGGCAAATTGTTCGTCCACTTCCGGCAGCACGGCTTCTGCTACGTTGCGTAGGGTGATGGCGAATACGGCGGTTTTGCCGGCCACTTCTTTGCCGTGGTAGTCGGCAGGGAAGTTTACGCTGACATCTTTGGTTTCGCCTTCTTTCAAGCCTTGGATGCCGGCTTCAAATTCGGGCAGCATCTGGCCTTGGCCGAGGATGAAGGGGTAGTTTTGTGCAGAGCCACCTTCGAAGAGGATGCCGTCGATGGTGCCGGCAAAGTCGATGATTACGCGGTCGCCGTCTTTGGCTTCGCGCTCCACGCGGTTGAAGCGGGTACGCTGGCGGCGCAGGATGTCGATGGTTTTTTCCACTTCCGCTTCGCCCACTTCGCCCACTACTTTTTCGATTTCCTGGTCGGCCAGGCTGCCCACGGTGATTTCGGGGAACACTTCGAAACGGGCGTTTACTTTGAATACTTTTTCGTCGTCTTGCGCTTCAACGGCATCAAAAGCGAGCAGGCCGGCGAGGCGGATATCTTCGGAATCCACGATTTCACCGAATTTGTGACGCAGGCTGTCGTTTAAAACTTCATCGCGGATGCTCGCGCCATACATGGATTCAATCATGCGCAGCGGGGCTTTGCCGGGGCGGAAGCCGTCCACACGGGCACGTTTTTGAGTGGCTTGCAGGCGTTTTTGTACGGCTGTTTCGATGTCTGCCCAGGACAGTTCCAGTTGCAGGCTGCGTTCGAGACCTTCCAGTTTTTCAATAGTTACGCTCATTCGTAAGACCTTGTTTTGGTGTTAATCAAGCCGATAGGCGGATGCCTGCTCGGAAAAGTTTGCACTTGGCCGGCGTGTTTTTCCGCACCGACCGTAAACGAAAGGCGCAAGTGTATCATAACTTGATGGTGCAGGCAGTATTTGGCTGAGGAATTTATGTGGCAAAACGGGTTTCAGGTAGCCTTTTTAGCGAGGGTGTGAGGCTGGTGGGAAACGGGAGGATGCGAAAGGGTAGGATGCTAAAGGGAGGCTACCTGAAAACTGGGTTGGAGTTTCAGGTAGCCTTTATTTGAACAGATTTGGTTTGAGGCTTGGCTGCTAACATGATGGTGTTGCTTTATTTTCAGGTAGCCTATTTGGTATTCCATCAACTTGCCGCTCCAGCCTTCCTTTCCGCACGCAGCATGGCGGCAGCGTCGTCGAATTCGCGGATGAAGTTGCCTTCGCCGAGCAGGGTAACGATGCCGCTGCGCTCCAGGCTGGCGCGTACTTGCTCATTGGCGCCGGTAACGATAACGCGGATACCGCGTTTTTGCAGGCCGCTGATAACGCGTTCTAGGGTGAGGATGCCGGTGATATCGATATAGGGCACCCAGCGCATCCGCAACACCACGGCGCGTGGCTGGGTGTTGATATCGGCCAGCGTGGTTTCGAATTTTTCCATCGCGCCGAAGAAGAAGGGGCCGTTCACGATAAACATCAGCACGTTATCCGGCAGGACGGCAGCATCGCGGCTGTGTTCTTCCTTGCGCACTTCTACCGCTTTGGCCATCTGACCGATAAAGTGCAGGGTGGACAAAATCACGCCGATGTTCACCGCCACCACCAAATCCACCAAGATGGTGAGGAAAAAGGTGATGAAAAACAGAATATAGGCAGCACGCTGGGCGCGGCGCAGGATGTGCAGGCAGCGTTTGGGCTCGCTCATGTTCCAGGCTACCTGAAACAGGATGGCAGCCAGTGCGGCCAAGGGAATATCGGCGGCCAGCGGTGCGGCCACGAGCAGAATCAGCGCCAATGTGAGGGCATGGATGATGCCGGCCAGCGGGCTGTTGCCGCCCTGGCGGATATTGGTGGCGGTGCGGGCGATGGCGCCGGTGGCGGCGAACCCGCCGAAAAATGGTGTGATGATATTGGCCAGCCCTTGGCCCACCAGCTCCTGATTGGCGCTGTGGTGCGTGCCGGCCATGCCGTCGGCCACCACGGCGGAGAGCAGCGATTCAATCGCGCCGAGCATGGCGATGGTGAAGGCAGGCAGAATCAGTTTGGCAGTTTCGGCTGTTGCAAAATTGGGCAGGGAAAAATGTGGCAGGGCGCGCGGAATGGCGCCGTAGGCCGAGCCGACGGTGGCCACGCCTTCAAAGTGGAACAGGCTTTGCAGCACGGTGGCGCACAGCAGCACCCACATCGGCGAAGGCAGGCGGCGCAGCAGCGGCACTTTGGGCATCAACAACAGCAGCGCAAGTGAAAACAGCCCCAGTGCGGTGGTGGTGGGGTGGAGATGAGGCAGACTTTGCAGCAGCGACCACAGCTGTTGGTGGAAATGCTCACCGCCGGCTTTGGGCAGGCCGAAAAATGCTGCCCATTGCCCCACAAAAATCACCACGCCGATGCCGGCAGTAAAGCCCATAATCACCGGCATGGAGATAAAGCGGATCATGCCGCCGAAGCGGAATAGTCCCATAAACAACAGTATGATGCCGGCGAGGATGGTGGCAATTTGCAGGCCGTCGAAGCCGAATTTGGCGGTGATGCCGGAGAGAATGGCGATAAATGCGCCGGTGGGGCCGGCAATCTGCACGCGTGAGCCGCCGGTCACGGCCACAATCACGCTGGCTACGATGGCGGTGTAAATCCCCTGTTCGGGTTTCACGCCGGTGGCGATGGCAAAGGCCATGGAAAGCGGCAGCGCCACCACGCCCACAATAATGCCTGCCACAATATTGTTCGCCCAATGGGTGCGGCCAAGCAAACCGGCGCGGCGGGCTTCTATCCAAGCAATCATGTTTGATTCCGTGCGCTTCTGTAAAAATATGTGAATTGTACGCTTGTGAGATGGGAATGACAAAGGTTACCTGATTATCAGGTAGCCTTTGTTTGCAGTAATCCGGTTTGAATGGTGCGGGGAGGATGCTGAATTATTAAAAACGGATAAGGTGTTTGCATAGGCAGCTGGTTGCCTGGGTTGATAGGCCGACGGCAAGGCTACCTGAAACTTTCGCTGAGTGAAGGCAGCGTTTTCAGGTAGCCTTTATTTTGCTAAAGCAGCCTAGGCTTTCAGCTAGTCTGCCCGCTCTGCCGCAGGGCGGCGATGCGTTCGCGGGCGTTGGGATGGCTGTCGTACCAGCGGGCATACCAGCGATCATTTACCAGGCTGGCGGCATTGCTGCGGTAGAGTTTGATCAGTGCAGAAATCAGGTCTTCGGCATGGGTGTGCGCGGCGGCGAAACGGTCGGCTTCAAATTCGTTGCGGCGTGAGGAAAAGCTGCCCAACGGGGCGAAGGGGAAAGAGAGCACAGGCAGCACCAGCATCATCAACAGCAGCGCCATGGCGTGGCTGGGATAGGCCACGCCCAAACCGTGATACACGGCGGCAAAGTGGATGATTTGCCCAAGCGCAAACAGCACCAAGAGTGCGAGCAGGAAACGCACGGCGATTTGCTTCACGATATGGCGGTGTTTGAAATGCCCCAGTTCGTGCGCCAACACGGCTTCAACCTCCTGCGGCTGCATGCCTTTGAGCAGGGTGTCAAAAAACACGATGCGTTTGTTTTGGCCGAGGCCGGTGAAATAGGCGTTGGCGTGGCCGCTGCGTTTGCTACCGTCCATCACGAAAATGCCGTTGCTGGCAAAGCCGGTGCGCGTGAGCAGATTGGTGATGCGCTGTTGCAAGTCTTCATCGGCCAGCGGTTCGAAGCGGTTGAACAGCGGGGCAATCCATTTGGGAAACGCCCACAGCATCAGCAGCGAGAAACCGAGCCACAACAGCCACACCCACAGCCACCACGCATTTCCAGCCGCGCCCATCAGATAAATCACGGCATACAGAAGCGGAATGCCGATGGCCGCGCCCAACAGCAGGCCTTTGATTTGGTCGGCAAAGAAAGTGCCCAAGGTCATGTTGTTGAAGTCGAATGCGGCTTCCAGCCGGAAGCTGCGGTAGAGCGCAAAGGGCAGGGACAGCAGGCTGCTAGCCAGCGAAAACAGCACCACCAACAGCACGCCTTGGTTTAACGGCGAGGCGGCAAGGCGGTTGGCTGTTTCTGCCAGCAGATTCAGCCCGCCGCCGAGGGTAAACATCAGCAGCAGCAAGGTTTCATACAGAATATGCCAACGCGAAAACCGCTGTTTGGCCAGCGCGTAGTCGGCGGCTTTTTGGTGTTCTTCCAGCGAAACCACGTCTTTGAAATCGCGCGGCACGCGGCCTCGGTGCGGCAGCACGACGCGGCTCTGGCGCAAAGAGAGCAGCAGTTGCAGCAGGGTGGAAAAGGCGGTAAAACCGAGAAAGAGGTAAAACACGGTGGCGGACATGGGCTGCTCCGAGTGGAAAACGGGCGGCAGTATAGTGGGATTTCTGATAAAGAGCTATGGCACTCGCTTGATTTGCTGTAATGGATGCATAGTGCATGGCTGGCTGATTTATGTTTGAAAAGAATGATTTGTTTTGTTTGGATTCAAATGCTTGGCAAATCAGTGGAAATTTGTGCGATGGAAGCAGGCAAAAAAGCGGCACATATTGAATATGTGCCAAATCTACAAAGGAGAAATAGAGGAGAAACTTGTTAAGCGGTCTCCTTGACCACCCAACAGTAATGCATTATAGGGCGGCCTAAAAAGGAAGGCAAGGCTAATACTATGATTTAACCTGCTTTTTCTGGATTGTAAGTAAGTGTGAATGTAGAATGCTAGCAGCATGAAACTAAAACAGAAATTAAATATACTGATTTATTCGAAATTCGGATTGTATATGGATTTAGGATGGATGTCGGTATTTTATGGCTGCTATATGCAAAATGCTGTGTGCAAATAATACACTAATTTTTCAGGTAGCCTGTTTGGATAGAAAGCTACCTGAAAAATATGAGTGTGGTTTAGAAAGCATCCCAATCGTTCAGCATCACGCCCAGGCCGATGCTGTTGTGTTTGTGGTTGTAATCGAGCAGGCTTTCTCCGTAGCCGTGGAAGGCTTGCACATAGCCTTTGAGTCGGCCGGCGATGGGGAAGGTGTAGTTCAGCTGCAGGCTGCCTTTGCTGCTGGCAGGATTGTAGCGGGCGAGGGCACCGAGGGTTTGGCGGTCGTTGAAGCGGTAGTACATCTGCAAATCGCCGTAGCCCATGTAGCGGTTGATGTTGGAGTTGTCGTCATCGTCGCTTTTTTCGGGAATGCGCCACCACAGGCGCGGCACCACGGTGAGGTTGCCCCATTCCATGCCGGCCATGGCGTAGATGCGGTTCCAAGAGCGGGAAAGTGGGTCGCTTTGGCCGTTGGACTGGTGTGCGGCACCAATGCCGAGCATACGCAGGCCGCCGCCGCCAGGCAGAGCGGCTTTCACGGGCTGGGTAAGGAAGATTTCGGGCTCGTAGTCGGTGTTGCGGAAGGGGGAGGACATGGAGCCTTTATATACTTGCCAGTGGGAAACTTGAGTGTAGCCGAACCAGAGGTCAGCGTTGGTGCCGAATAGGTCTTGTAATAGCTTGGTTTTGAAGGAAATCTGCATTTTGGCTTCAACGTGGTTTTGGCGCTGCTGCTCGGGAATGGCGGAAGTGTGTTCGGGGGAGGAGGGGTTGCGGTTGGGCGAGCTGTTGTACCAGCCGGGCAGCAGGTAGAGCGGGCGGTGGGCACGCACGCTGAGGATGCTGGATTCGTGGTTTACGTCTAAATCGTAGGCGAGGCTGAGCGGGCTGAAGGCCTGCGGCTGGGTGGGGGCGGCAGGGGCTTCGGTGAGCACCACCTTGGGTGTGCTCTCGGCCTGGCTTTGCTCGATGCTTTGTTTGATGTCGATGGCGGCTTTGGTGTCGGCGGGAGCAGATAAGGGCTGGGTGGGCGGAAGTTGTGCACCCATGCTGTGGTCGTAGCAAGCAAGGCGGGCGGCGGGGTCGCCGATTTGGGTACAGGCCAGGGCGCCGGCGGGGGCTTGGGTTTGGGCGGCGCTGTGGGCAGAAACGAAAAGGACGGTGGCGATGAGGGGGAGGCGGGATGTTTGCATGATGGTTGGGGTGTGAAACGTCATCTTTGGAGTAAGGCTACCTGAAAACCTGCTTCAGATTTCGCCCATGCGGTAAAACAAATCGGCCAGTGCGGCCAGGCGCAGGGTGTCGCAGCCCCAGCGTTCGGATTGGATGCGGCGCATCCACAAAATGGGATGCATACTGCGGCGCAAGGTGCGAATTATAGCGGGATTTTGCTTTTGCAGGCAGGTTTTGTAATGTTCAGCGGCTTGGTCGAGCAGGCCGCTGCGCAGGAGGATGTCGGCGGTGGATTGCAGGTAGCACAGCCAGTCGCGGCTTTGGCACTGCAGCAGGCTGAGCACGGTGGCGGGGTTGTCTTCGAAGTCGATAAAGCCGATGCCGCCGGCTTCGGTCAGCACTATATTGCGGGCGAAAGCTTGGCTGAGAAATTGGTTTTGCCGGTGTACGGCTTCGATGGCATGCAGACCTTGCAGCCAGCCTTCGAGGCTGCCGACTTTGGTTTGCTTTTCGATGGCGATGAGCAGGGTTTGCTCGCCCACATGGCTCATCAATAGGGCATTCTCCTGCACGGCCAATAGTTTCGGCGCGGGAATGCCGGCTTCGGCCAGTTCGCGTAGGCGGCCGGCTTCAATGGCTATGCTGGCCTCGCCGCCGGGGTTGGGCACTGGGGTGAGCACGCCCAAGCGGCACACTTTGGCCAGGCCGTTGAGTAGGCTGTAACGCCAGGCGGCTTGGCGTGGAGCGGCTTTGCGCAGCCACACGGTTTCGCCGTTGTCTAAACGGTGGCGGGCGATGGTTTCGGTTTGGGTGGCAGCGAGGGCGGCCAGCTGGGCGGCGTAGTTCATGGCAGTGCGGGAAAAAGAAAGCGGCATTATATAGCGAAACAGTTTTGCCCGCCTTGCTGTGAGGCTACTCCATTTTTAAGTAACCTGCCGCACATTCACACTACCAGGCGAGAAGGCGAAGTCAGCGATATGGTATGGATACAGGGTAAAGTAGGCGCTTTGGTGACGCTGGTGCCCATCTACGCCTTGGGCAGCTTCCAAAGGCGGTTGCCCTTTCCAAGCCCTCCGTGCCGATGCTCACCGTTTCCAAAGATGCCGACAACTTGCAAAAATGCTTCGAGCTCGGTGCGCACGGCTATATTTTGAAAAACACCGATACCGATTTCCTGGTGGCCGCTATCCGCCAGGTCGTGGCTGGGCAGTAAACCGTGTCGCCCGAGCTTCCCGCCCGACCATTCCGCCATCCTCGATTCCCGCACCCAGAGCGAGCACGATGTGTTGCACTGCGCAGCTGGTGGTTATCAGCAACAAAATGATTGTTTGGCGGATGTTTTTATCCGAAAACACGGTGAAGGCGTATATGCAGATTATCTTCCGCAAACTAAACATCGACAACTGCGTACGTGCTGCCGTGTATGCCCGAGAATTGGGCTTGGATAAGTGAAGAGGAATAATGAGATTGGCGGTTTCAGGTAGCCTGATATTGGAAAAGGCTACCTGAAAACGAGCTACGCAAGTTTCTGTGAAGCTAAATTTTCAGGTAGCCTTTTCAGCCTTTCTTATGTCCGCCGCACACTTTACAGGTGGGATTTGGGGGGGGGATGGAGAAGTGCTGCCATTGGCCGCTGAGTGCGTTGTATCAGCACAAAACGCCGTTTTCGGCAGGCAGGCCGAGCAGGATTTTCAGGGTTTCGGCAGCTTGGGTGGTGCTGATAATGCCCACTAGTGGGGAGAACACGCCGAATAGGGTGTAGGTAGTGGTGGCCGGCAATGTTGCGGTTGCCGGCGGCTAGGGTTTGATAAATGTCTTGTGTGGCGGAATCCACCATATCGCCCCCCATTTGGCTGATGCTTTTCAGATTAACGGGCTTGTCTTTGGCAAAAATCGGGCTGCTGATGAGCAGGCATGAAGATGAAGATGCTGTGTTTCATGTTTGTTTTCTGGTGTAGTGTTGCAGAAAAAAACAGCCTGATGTGGCTTACATTTCAGGCTGTTTTCGCTCCGGCGCGGGGATTAGCGATGCTGCTTTTGATAATCCTTGTTCCACGCTTGAACGGTGGTATTGGCATCGCGCGCGGCGGAGTGCAAGGTGTTGCAGGCAGATAAAGTGTCCAGCAAAACAGCGCATAAAACGATTCTTTTCATCTGCATTTTTCCTTTTAAGTGATTGATATGTGTGCGATGATTAAGCTTGTTTGGCGGCTTGCATATTTTGGATAAACCGGTCAAACAGATAGCCGACATCTTGCGGGCCGGGGCTGGCTTCGGGGTGGCCTTGGAAGCAGAACACGGGTTTGTCGGTCAGCTCGATGCCTTGCAAAGTGTTGTCGAACAAGGATTGGTGGGTAATCCTTGCGTTGGCGGGCAGGGTGTCGGCATCGACGGCGAAACCGTGGTTTTGGCTGGTGATGACGACTTTGCCGCTGTCCAAGTCTTGCACGGGATGGTTCGCGCCGTGGTGGCTGAAGTGCATTTTCAGGGTTTTTGCGCCGATGGCGAGGCTGATAAGCTGGTGTCCCAAGCAGATGCCGAAGATGGGTTTGCCGCTTGCCATCAGTTTTTGCACGGCTTCGATGGCGTAGATGCAAGGCTCGGGGTCGCCGGGGCCGTTGGAGAGGAACACGCCATCTGGGTTGAGCGCCAACACATCTTCCGCGCTGGTTTGGGCGGGGACGACGGTCAGGCGGCAGCCGCGTGAGGTGAGCATACGCAGGATGTTGGTTTTCACGCCGAAATCGTAGGCGACTACGTGGAACGGCTGCTCGGCAGGGGTAACGAAACCTTTGCCCAACGCCCATTCGCCTTCGGTCCATTCGTAGGCTTCTTTGCAGGAAACCTCTTTCGCCAAATCTTTGCCGACCATGCTGCCGAACGCGGCGATGAGTTCTTGCGCTTTTGCAACCGTTGCGTCCGCGCCGGTCAGAATTGCGCCGCCTTGCGCGCCTTTTTCACGCAGCAGCGTGGTCAGGCGGCGGGTATCGATGTCAGCGATGGCGACGGTTTTATTGCGCACCAGATAGTCGTGCAGGCTTTCGGACGCGCGGAAGTTGCTGTGCAGCAGCGGCAGGTCGCGGATAATCAAGCCGGCGGCATAAACGCTGCGGCTTTCTTCATCTTCGGCGTTGGTGCCGGTGTTGCCGATGTGGGGATAGGTGAGGGTTACGATTTGTTTGCAGTAGGACGGGTCGGTCAGGATTTCCTGATAGCCGGTCATGGAGGTGTTGAACACGACTTCGCCGGAAGCTGAACCTTTGTAACCGATTGATGTGCCTTGAAATACGCTGCCGTCAGCGAGAACGAGAAGGGCGGGAGTGGTCATGATTGGTGTCCGGACGCGGGGGATAAAGAACACGTTTCGCGGCTTTCTAAGCGGGGCAAAACGTGCTTCGGCGAAGGCGGCAGTGCCTGCTGGAAGTGTGTTATTTTAATGGACAACGGGAGGGCTGGGCAAGTTTGGGTGGGGAGTTTTCAGGTAACCTGAGCGCTTGTATGGTGGAGGAGTTATATTTGGCTGTTGCCATACCGAAGGCTACCTGAAATTTGTGGAAGGCAGACAAAACAATATAGCTTTTAGGCTACCTGAAGAAGCGGTTTCCATATTTTCGGGTAGCCTTTTCGTATCGCAGCAAAAGGTCACCTGAAACCGCACACTTTATTTCGGCTGGCGGCTGATGCGGATTTGTTCGATGCGCTGGCCGGCTTTGGCGGCCACGGTGAAACGCCAGCCGTGGTAGTCGAGGGTGTCGCCCACCTCAGGCAGGGTTTTTAGCTCTTCGATCATCAAGCCGGCCACAGTGTGGTAGTCGGCATCTTCTTCGGGTGAGGGCAGGCCGAGCTGCGGGGCGAGCTCGGCGTATTCGTGGCTGCCGTCCACCAGCAGGCTGTCGTTATTTTCCGAGCTGTTTTCGCCGGATTGGGCATTTTGCTCTTTACGCTCGTAGGCTTCGGGGAATTCGCCGGCAATGGCGGAAAGCAAGTCTTTGGTGGTAACCATGCCCTGCACGGCGCCGAATTCGTCCACCACGAGGGCGTAGTCGGCACCACTTTGGCGGAACTGCTCGATGGCGGAAAGAGTGTTGGTGCTATTGGGCAGGATGAGCGGCTGGCACAGGGCGGCCTGGATATCGGGCTCTTTCCCGGCCAGAAGCTGGTTGAGCAGGTCTTTTTTGTTGATGTAGCCCAAAGGCTCGTCGGCACCGGCCTTGCCCACCACAAGGAGGCGGGAATACGGGGTGTTTTGCAGCTGGGCATATTGCTGCTCGCGGCTTTGGGAAATATCGAGGCGTTCGATATCGCGGCGGGGCACCATGATGCCGGGCAGGGGGCGCTCGGCCAGGGTAAGCACGCTGCGGATCATGGATTTTTCGTTTTCTTCAAAGTGGCCGGCATCGTGGTTTTCTTCGCCGGCTTTGGCCAGCATGGTTTCGCGGATGCCCATCATGCCAAGCACGTTTTCGGCGGTACGGCGGCGCCAAGAGCGGCTGCCGTAGGCGTTTCTGTCGGTGTTGCGCTGGGAGATTTGGTTAAGCACTTCAATCAGCACGGAGAAGCCGATGGCGGCATACAGGTAGCCTTTGGGGATGACTACGTGGAAGGCTTCGGCAATCAGGCTGAAGCCAATCATCAAGAGGAAGCCGAGACAGAGCATCACCACAGTGGGATGGCGGTTGACAAATTCGGTGAGCGGTTTGCTTGCCCAAATCATCATGGCCATCGCCACAATCACGGCGGCCATGGCGATTTGGATATGCTGCACCACAGCCACGGCAGTAACCACAGCATCGATGGAAAACACAGCATCGAGCACGAGAATCTGCAATACCACGCCCCAAAACGGCGCATGCTGTTTGCGATGGTCGGTGTCGGAAACGGCGTAGTGGTTGGCGCCTTCCAGCCGTTCATGCAGCTCGGTGGTGGCCTTATACAGTAGGAACAGGCCGCCCACAAACATGATGATGTCTTTGCCGGCCACTTCCAGCCGCCCCAGGGCAAATAGCGGAGCGGTGAGCTGCATGATGCGGCCCATAAAGGCGAGCATGAGCAGCCGGATGAGCACAGCCAAAGTCAGGCCGGTGATGCGGGCGCGGTCGCGCTGGGCGGGGCGCACTTTGCCGGCCAGAATGGCCACGAACACCAGGTTGTCGATGCCGAGCACGACTTCGAGAATAATCAGCGTGGCGAAGCCCAGCCAGGTTACCGGGTCGGCCAGCCAGGAGAAATCCATAAGTAGAATCCTTAAAATTAAAGCGGCAATGAGCTTTTTTCAAAACCCCATCTTTGGCGCATTTCTTCGCAGTACGCCTCCCGAATGTTGGAAAATATTCAAATATTGTCTTCGTGATTTGCGATGCTACTGCTTTGAATTGAGATCAAATATGGGGTTTTGTAAGGGTTTCATAATAGGGAAAAACAAAGGCTACCTGAAAATGCCGTGGGCAGTTTTCAGGTAGCCTTTAAATACGACGCACCGCGTACAAACTTATCTACCGAGGCAGGCTCGGGCTCTGAGGAGGCGGGGGAAGCAGGGTGCATATCGGTACGGGAGTAGTAAAGAGGTGGCAAGTTTAGCAGATTGCGACAGCTTGCTGAAGCAATTATTCCTTTGGTTAAACTCAAACAGTATGGCGGCTACACTACTGGCCGTTGGCGGTAGAACAGCAGCCCCGGCAGCGCCAGCCCGAAGGCCAGTGCGCCGATAACGAAGCCTGATTTTACAAAATAATCCACCGCTTGCTCTAAAAGCTGTTCGGAAAAGCCCTTGTGATTTATCTGCACCAGCGCAATCATAGCCTTATACACATACACGCCTGGAATCATCGGAATGATGGCGGCCACAGTAAACACTTTCGGGTGCGCCCGATAGCGTTGCGACAAATACACGCCGATAAAGCCCACCAGCGAAGCCGCACACAGCGTGGCCAAGCCCTGCGACAGACCAAACTGCATCATGAGCGTGCGCGAGCCATGCCCCAACGCACCCAAATAAGCACAGTATTTCAACGCATTGCGCGGTACATTGAACAAAATCGCAAAGCCCACGGCGGGGATAGCGGCGAAGAACATATCGTCTAGCAAATTCAGCAGCATGGTTTAATCCCAAGCAGAAACATTCAACAGGCTCAAGGCCAACACAATGCCCAAACAGGTGCTGAACGTGAGCAGCATGGCCACTGCCCAGCGGCTCATGCCCATATTCACATGGCCTTTGAGCATATCGGCCAGCGAATTAATCAGCGGCATCCCAGGCACTAGCAGCAGGACGCTGGCCGCCGTGGCGATTTCTGGGTGCTCGCCCCAACCGAACTTCAGTGCCGTGCCCGACACCATTGAAGCCACAAAAGCAGTAACCGCGAACACCACTGCCGGGTTGTAGTGTCGTGCCGACAACCTTTGGCGTACCCACATGCCGCAGGCCGAAGCAATAAACGTGATGAAGCAAATCAGCGGATCGCCACCCGAGAGGTGGGCAAAGCTCGCGCAGGAGAGCCCCACCATAAACACCACAAAATAGCGGTTGTATTTTTCCGGCTTCACCGCATCCAGCTGTTCACGCACTTCCTGCACGCTAGATAGACCGTCTTCCGCATCCAGCACAATGTGCTGCACCGCTGTGATCACCGACATATTGATGCCTTTGTCGAAATTCTTGCGCGTGGTGGTGATGCATTGATTGCAACGGCGCGTGGTGATCACAATCGCATTGGGTGTGAGCGCACACTCCACACTGTCCATGCCCAGAGCACGGCCAAGGCGCACGGCGATTTGGTCAATAAGCGTGCTTTCCGCACCGTATTGCAACAGCAACAGTGCGGCATGGACGCACAGGCGGGTGATTTCCTGCTGCTGTTCGTAATCAGTGGAAACGGAGGGAAGGGAGGCGGGAACGGGAGTCGTCATTAAATATACCGGCTGGGAAAAACAGAAGGAAGACGCGTGCAGAAAACGGCTGGAAATGCTGTGGGTCAAAGAGCCGTTTGGTTGGATGTATGATGGGAACGAATTATACCGCAAGCCCCGTACAGCAGCCAATTGTGCAGTGTGAATGCGGGTGTTTACGGGCAAAAAGGCTACCTGAAAACGTGAACTTCAGTGAGGTTAAAACGGTTTCAGGCAGCCCTTATATGGTGTGGGTGTTGATATACGCCCGTGGCATTGCTTTTCAGATTACAATACCGCTTCAAACCCCATATCGGCATCCAGCAAGAATCATGTTTCCACGAGTTCTTTCCGTCTCCGCCGCCCGAGGGCTGCGTGCGCACCTGCGCGGCGGCGGCTTGGTGGCTTATCCCACGGAATCCAGCTACGGATTGGGCTGCCTGCCCACGCATCGCCACGCCTTGCGCCGGCTGATGCAGCTGAAAAAACGGCCGCAGCACAAGGGGTTGATTGTTATCGGCAGTAATTTGGTGCAGCTCGAGCCATTGCTGCAAAGGCTACCTGAAAACCAGCGCCGGCTGGCACAAAGCACTTGGCCGGCGGCGATAACGTTTTTATTTGCGGTATCAGGGAGTGTACCGGCGTTGTTACGCGGGCGCGGGCGGGAAAAACTGGCGGTGCGCGTGCCGGCGCATGATGGGGCACGGCGTTTGTGCGCGCTGCTGGGCACACCGCTGGTGTCCACTTCGTGCAACCGCAGCGGGCGGCGGGCTTTACGGCATCAGCGCGAGGTGCAGCGCTGTTTTGGGCGGGATGTGTATGTGGTAAACGGCCGCTGCGGTGGGGCGAAGCGGCCGAGCCGGATTGTGGATGCGCAGAGCGGGACGTGTTTGCGCTAGAGGCTACCTGAAAGCTGTTTTCAAGTAGCCTCTAACATACTATGCCGCGAGGTATGTAGTAGATCTGCGTTGCTGTAGGAGTATTTGAACTCTCGTGCCGTTCAGATTTTCAGGTAGCCTGTATTAATTATTGCATGCCCAGTTCACCTTTGCGCCTTATGCCTGCGCCTGCAGACGGATGGCAAGATCGATAGATTAACCATACTTGGCTTCTAAGCCTATGGGTGTTAAGGCTACCTGAAACTTGCAGGAGCAGGGTTTATATCCGCCTGCTGGGCTGAGCTTGCTCGAAGCAGTTTTTTAATTTGGCTGAAACGCGCCCGCTGTTAGCAAAGTTTCAGGTAGCCTTCATCTATCTTTGCCAATCCGGCGGCGGTTTGTTATAAGGTAATTTGATTAAAACGAATAAACAATGAGGTAACTATGCGCTTGGGCGGGGTGTGCTATTGGGTGGCGGGTGTGCTGCTAGCTTTTTTGTTGCCGGCAGCACATTTTGTTGCCGTTGCCGCTGCCTTGGCGTTGTTACTTGCTCTGATTGGCTGCTTCCGGCGCGCCCGTGGGGCGTGGTGGCTGCTGTGTGGGCTGCTTTACGGCGTGTGGCGGGTGCAGTTGGCGCTATCGCAGCAGTGGCCGGCGGAGCCGGAGTTTCAACGGGTGCGGCTGGATTTTCAGGTAGCCTCGGTGGCGGAGGCATCCGCGCAGGCGGTGCAGTTTGAAGCTTGGGCGCAAACGGAAGCGGGGGAGCGGTTTCGGCTGTTGGTGTCGGATCGGTATTTGCGCGAGTGGCGGCCGGGCAGCCGCTGGCGGATGACGGTGCGGGTGCGGCCTACGGTGGGCGAGCGCAATGAAAACGGCTTCAATCGCGAGGCTTGGGCGTTGAGCCGGCATATCGACGGCATGGCTTCGGCTGCCCGCGAACGGGTGGAACTGCCGCCGGACACGGGCTGGCCATCGCGTTGGCAAAACTGGCGATACGAGCGGCAGCAGGCTTGGCAACAGGCGGCGGAAACCTACCCGAACGGGGCGGCGCTGATGCGGGCTTTGGGCGGCGGCGGATACGGCGGGCTGGCGGATGAGCATTGGCAGGCGTTTCGCGTGTTGGGCATCAATCATCTGATTAGCGTGTCGGGGCTGCACATCGGTATGGTGGCGCTGGCGGCAGCGTATCTGGCGCGGCTTTTGCTGCTGCGCCTGCCGCTGGCCGAACCGCGCCGCTGGTATTTGGCGGCGGGCTTGGCCGCGGCTTTGTTTTATTCGGCCTTGGCCGGCTTCGGCGTGCCGATTCAGCGCAGTTTGCTGATGCTGGCGGTGTTTGCCGGGCAATGGTATCGGCGCGGCAGCCCTGCGCCGTGGCGGGCTTGGTGGCAGGCGTTGGCGGCGGTGCTGCTGTTCGACCCGCTCTCGGCTTTGGGTGTAGGCTTTTGGTTTTCCTTCGGCGCGGTGGCGGCGCTGATTTGGGTGGCGCAAGGGCGGCTGGAGGCTATGCCGGAGGATGATGCGCCGGAAGACGGCTGGCTGAACGCGGCCAAACATTCCGGCAAATGGCGCACCGCGCTGCGCGCCCAATATGCGGCCACGCTGTTGGGGTTTTGGCAGGCCGGGCAGGTGTTCGGCACCGTGCCGCTGGTCGCGCCTTTTGCCAATGCGCTGCTGATTCCGTGGTTTTCCTGGGTGTTGGTGCCGCTGGCCTTGCTGGCGGTGCTGCTGCCGTTTGAAGGCTACCTGAAAATGGCGGCTGCTATTGGCGAGCACACCATGAGCGCGGTGTTGTGGGCGGGCAGTTGGGTGCCCACCGGCGCGCTGGCGCATTTGCCGCCGCTGTTTTGGCTGGCCGTATTGGTTGCGCTGGCGGTGTGGATGTTGCCGCGCGGCCTAGGTTTGCGGCCTTGGGCGGCGCTGGTGTTGGCGGCATCCTGTCTGTATCGCACGCCCGCACCGGAGCACGGCACGGCGGCAGTGCGGATTATCGACGTAGGGCAGGGGCTCGCCTTGCAGGTGCGCACGCAAAACCATTGGCTGCTGTTCGACACCGGCACGGCGGGGGCGGCGCAGACGCAGCTGGTGCCCAACCTGCTGGCGCAGGGGCTGCCGCCGCCCGATGTGTTGGTACTCTCGCATCACGATGCCGACCACGACGGCGGCTTCCCCGCCATTCAGGCAGTCTTTGTGCCGCGCCAACTGTATGCCGGCCAGCCGGAAGCCTATGCCGAAGCGGCTCAATGGTGTGCTGGCGGCACGGCGTGGGAGTGGGACGGCGTGCACTTCGAATTCCTCACCCCGCTGCACAATCCGCAGGCCGACGACAACGAACAAAGCTGCGTGTTGCGCGTGTTGGCCAACGGGCAGGCCATGCTGGCCGGCGGCGATTTGGGCATTGCGGGCGAGCGCTGGCTGGTGGGCACATACGGCGATTCGCTGCACAGCCAATTATTGGTGCTGGGGCACCACGGCAGCCGCTCCTCATCCGATTCGGCCTATCTGAACGCGGTGGCGCCCGAAGCGGCGGTGGCGGCCAACGGCTTCGCCAACCCCTACGGCCACCCCGCCGCCATTGTGCGCCACCGCCTCTCCGCCCACCGCATCCGGCTCTACACCACCGCCCGCAGCGGGCAGCTGGATTTCGTGCTGGGGCAGGGCGGAGCAATGCGGCCGCAGCGCTTGGGCAGGAGGTTTTGGCAGCGCAAGCCGTTTGAGGAGTGAAGGTTTCAGGTAGTCTGTTGGTGGATGGAGAGGCTACCTGAAAATCTTTCCACTACTCAACCACCCCCGTCCGCGCTTACCGCCCGTTTGCGGTACAATGTGTGTCCTTCCTGTTTTCAATCAGGCTACCTGAAAGCGCGTAGCCAAACCCCTCTCCCAAGCCCGAAATATGACCGCCCCTGTTTACATCCCCCTGCGCCAACACACCGAATTTTCCATCACCGACGGCACTTTGCGCATCAAAGAGCTGGTGAAGAAAGCTGCCGCTTTCGGCCTGCCCGCGCTGGGCATCAGCGATTTGATGAACACGTTCGGCCTGGTGAAATTCTACAAAACCTGCCGTGGCGTGGGTATCAAACCGGTGGTGGGGGCGGATGTGTGGGTGGCTAATCCGGACAATCCGGAGCAGCCCTTCCGAGCCATGCTCTTGGTGCGCAACGAAGCGGGCTACCGCCGCCTGTGTGAGCTGCTCACCCGTGCCTATGTGGGCACGGACCGCAACGTTGCCCATGCCGAGCTGGAGCCGCAATGGCTGGCTGAGGGCGATAATGAGGGGCTGATTTGTCTTTCTGGTGCGAATTTGGGCGAAGTAGGCCGCCAGCTGATGAACGGCCATGACAACGCCGCCCGCGTCGCCGCGCAGAAATACGCGCAATGGTTTCCCGATGCTTTTTATTTGGAACTGCAAAGGCTACCTGAAAAACCGGAATGGGAAACTTCGGTTTCAGGTAGCCTCAAATTGGCGGCGGAATTGGGTTTGCCCGTGGTGGCCACCCATCCGGCACAGTTTTTAAATCCCGACGATTTCAAGGCGCACGATGCGCGGGTGTGTATTGCTGGCGGCTGGGTGCTGGCGGACAAACGCCGCCCGCGCGACTTTGTGGCCGGACAGTATTTTGCTTCGCCGGAAGAGGTGGCTGCGCGCTTTGCCGATTTGCCGGAGGCGCTGCAAAACACGGTGGAAATCGCCAAGCGCTGCAACCTCACGCTCACGCTGGGCAAAAATTTCCTGCCGCAGTTTCCCACGCCCGACGGCATGAGCCTGGACGACTACCTCGCCCACCTATCCAACCAAGGCCTGCGCGAACGGCTGGCCGCGCTCTATCCGGATGAGGCGGAACGCAGGCAAAAACTGCCGGAATACCAGGCGCGGCTGGATTTCGAGCTGGGCACCATCGTGCAGATGGGCTTTCCGGGCTATTTCCTGATTGTGGCCGACTTCATCAACTGGGCGAAAAACAACGGCTGCCCGGTGGGGCCGGGGCGCGGCTCGGGCGCAGGCTCGATGGTGGCGTATTCCTTAAAAATTACTGATTTAGACCCGCTGCGCTATGCGCTGCTGTTTGAGCGTTTCCTCAATCCCGAGCGCGTGTCGATGCCCGATTTCGATATTGACTTTTGCCAAAACAACCGTGGCCGCGTGATTGAATATGTGCGCCAAAAATATGGCTTCGAGGCAGTGAGCCAGATTGTTACCTTTGGCACAATGTCTTCCAAAGCCGTAATCCGTGATGTGGGGCGCGTGCTGGAGCTGCCGTTCGGCGTGTGCGACCGGCTTTCCAAGCTGATTCCGATGGAAGCTAACAAGCCGCTGAGCCTGGAGAAGGCGATGGAGGCCGAGCCGGAAATCGCCAAGGTGCTGGAAGAGGAAGAGGCCGAAGAGCTAATGGAGCTGACCAAAAAGCTGGAAGACCTCACGCGCGGGCTGGGCATGCATGCCGGCGGCGTGTTGATTGCGCCAGGCAAGATTTCCGATTTCTGCCCGGTGTATCAGGCCGATGAATCCGCCTCGCCCGTTTCCATGTATGACAAGGGCGACGTGGAAGATATTGGGCTGGTGAAGTTTGACTTCCTTGGCCTGCGCAACCTTACCATCATTAAAATGGCGCAGGAATTTATTGCGCAAACCACCGGCAAGCACATCGATGTGAACCACATCGACCTCACCGACCAGCAAGCCTACGAAGTGTTCCGCAAGGCCAACACCACGGCGGTGTTCCAGTTTGAATCCACCGGCATGAAAAAGATGCTGGCGCAGGCCAACACCACCAAGCTGGAAGAAATCATCGCCTTTGTGTCGCTCTACCGTCCCGGCCCGATGGATCTGATTCCGGATTTCATCGCCCGCATGAAGGGTGCGCGCTTTGAATATATGCACCCGCTGCTCGAGCCCGTGTTGCAACCCACCTACGGCATCATGGTGTATCAGGAGCAGGTGATGCAGGCCGCGCAGGTGATCGGCGGCTATTCGCTCGGCGGGGCAGACTTATTGCGCCGCGCCATGGGCAAGAAAAAGCCCGAAGAAATGGCGAAACACCGCGAAATCTTCGCCGAAGGTGCGGCCAAGCAGGGCATTGCCCGCGAAAAAGCCGATGAAATCTTCGACTACATGGAAAAATTCGCCGGCTACGGCTTCAACAAATCCCACGCCGCCGCCTACGCCTTGGTGGCCTACCAAACCGCCTGGCTCAAAGCCCACTATCCGGCCGAATTCATGGCCGCCACCATGTCGAGCGAGTTGGACAACACCGACCAGCTCAAGCTGTTCTACGACGATGCCCGCGATAACGGCATCCGCTTCCTGCCCCCTGATGTCAACCATTCCGGCTACCATTTCCAGCCCGACGCCCAACACCGCATTCGTTATGCCCTGGGCGCGATTAAGGGCACCGGCGAAGCCGCGGTAGAAGCCATTATGGCCGCACGCGAAGAAGGCGGCGCATTCCAGAGCCTGTTCGACTTCTGCGAGCGCGTGAGCCGCCAGCACATCAACCGCCGCACCATCGAAGCCCTGGTGCGCGGCGGCGCGTTCGACAGCATCGAGCCCAACCGCGCCCGCCTGCTTGCCAACATCGACCTGGCCATGAGCAACGCCGAGCAGCAAGAAGAAAATGCCAACCAAGGCGGCCTGTTCGATATGGTGGAAGACGCGATTGCCCCTTTGGAAATGATCGATGTGCCCGCTTGGGGAGAAGCCGAGCTTTTGGCCGAAGAAAAACAGGCCATCGGCTTCTATTTTTCCGGCCACCCCTTCGGCCCGGCCGAAAAAGAAGTGCGCCAATTCGCCCCCACCCGTCTCTCCCAGCTCAAGCCCAACGACAACGTGCGCGTGGCCGGCTTCGCCACCGCCATCCGCAGCATGGTGGGCAAACGCGGCAAAATCGCCTTCATCACGCTGGAAGATACCGGCGGCAAAGCCGAAGTGATGATTAGCGGCGAAACGCTCGAGCAGCTCGGCCGCGACACCCTGCGCGCCGACCAAGTGTTGATTGCCGAATGCCGCATCAGCCGCGATGACTACGGCGGCGAAGACGGCTTGCGCATCATCGCCAACCGCGTTTACACCCTGCAGGAAGCCCGCAGCCACTACGCTCGCGCCCTCACCCTGCACCTCGCCCCCCACGACAACATCCCCCGCCTGGCCGAACTGTTGCAACGCGGCGGCGAAGGCAAACGCGTTCCCCTGCGCCTGCACTACGCCAACGGCCAAGCCAGCGGCGAGCTCATCCCCGACAGCCGATGGCAGCCTTGCCTCAGCACCGAACTCTTGGAAGAACTGGTGTCGCTTTTGGGCGAGCGGCAGGTAGGGGTAAATTGGTAGGGGCTACTTGAAGAGGATGGCCAAAGAGATTTCAGGTAGCCTTTGGGGGCTACCTGAAAATGTATTGGTTGAGGTGGGGTGGCCGCAGGCGTAACCCAACACGCAGCCCTGATTGATAAATAATCCACGATGATTTGGAAGAATTTCAGGTAGCCTGCGCAGTATGTACAGGCTACCTGAAATTCTTTATTCCGTTTCATCATCCAAGCCGCTGCCGGACAAAATAAACCGGTTCAAATCTTCCGATTGCGCCTGCCAGCCGTTCGGCACGGAGAGGCAGCAATGTGTTTGCAGGTTGGCGGCGGCGAGGCAGCCGTGTTGTTCGTGCACCCACAGCGGCCATAGGGCGCGCATGAAGGGGGGTACTTTTTTTTCTTGCAGCAGGCGGCTGATTTTTTTGTGGCCGTGCGGCAGGGGCAGGATGTCGCTAGGTTGCGGGGTGCGCCAGATGCCGCTGTCGGGCTGAATTAGGTTCTCAGGTAGCCCGTGAGTGGTGGGTTGCCACATGGGTTGGGCAAGTAGTTTACCGGCGGTCCACTTGGCGGGAACGGGAAACAGGCAGCCGGCGTAGAGGATGGCACGACCATGTGGCAGCGGCCATTGGGCTTGCTGCACGGTGGGATTGGCGAGGGTGGCGGCGAATTGGCGTACGCTGTCGGCGCGGGGGCTGCCAAGGTGGTGATTACGGGCGAATAGGTGCAGTTGGTGGGTTTGCCGTAAGGGAGGAAGCTGCCGCCAAGAGGCTACCTGAAAACGGCCGGCGGCGTCATACAGGCTGTTGTGCTCAGTTTGGCTGTAGTCTTCCAATAGCGCCAAGTCGTGTTGCAGGCGGTCGACGGTGGCGAGCAGTTGGCGGGTGAAATGTGGCACGCGTTCTTGCCATGGGGGTAGGGCTTCGCGGCGCAGCCAGTTGCGCAGTAGGGCGGTGTCGGCGTTGCTGCTGTCTTCCACCCATGTCAGCTTGTGTTCTTGGGCGTAGGCGAGCAGCTCGGTTCGGGGAACGGCCAAGAGGGGGCGCCATAGGCTGATACGTTCGTTCAGCGCCCGCAGGGCAGGCATGGCGGCGAGGGCACGGAGCCCACCGCCGCGCAGGGCGGCCAGCAGCAGGGTTTCGGCTTGATCATCGGCATGGTGGGCGAGGGCAACGGCATCGGCGCGGCTTTGGGCGAAGCAGCGGTAGCGTTCGGCACGGGCAGCGGCTTCGAGTCCGAGTTTGCCGAACGCCACCTGCACGCGCTCTATGCGCAACGGCACTTGCCATCGGGCGCACAGTTCGCGGCAGAATTCCGCCCATTCGTCGGCGGGGGCATCGAGACCGTGGTGGATGTGTACCGCGCTCAATTCCAGCGACAATTCGTTGCGTAGGCTGCATAACAGGTGCAATAAGACCACGGAATCGAGCCCGCCGCTGAAACCGACTTCCACGGCAAAACGGCCGGCGTTTGGCGCCGGCCATTGTTGGGTAATGTGTTGCCGCAGTTGGTTATTTGTCGGTAAATTTTCCATAGGCCATGATGCGGTCGAAGCGTTTGGCCAGCAGTTGCTCCACCGGCTGGTGTTCCAAATCGGCCAGCTGCTGGCGGATGGTTTTGCGCACGTTGTTCATCACGGTTTCATAATCGCGGTGTGCGCCACCCAAGGGCTCGGCGATGATTTGGTCGATTAGCTCGAGGCTCTTTAAGCGCTTGGCAGTAATGCCTAGGGCTTGTGCGGCATCGGCAGCTTTTTCGGCAGTTTTCCACAGAATGGAAGCGCAACCTTCAGGCGAAATCACAGAATAGGTGGCGTATTGCAGCATATTTACGGCATCGCCCACGGCAATGGCCAGCGCGCCGCCGGAGCCGCCTTCACCGATTACGGTGCAGATAACCGGCACGCGCAGGCGGGTGAGCTCATACAGATTGCGGCCGATGGCTTCGGATTGGCCACGCTCTTCAGCACCGATGCCAGGATAGGCGCCGGGGGTGTCGACAAAGGTAAGCACAGGCAGGCCGAATTTTTCCGCCATCTTCATTAGGCGCAGGGCTTTGCGGTAGCCTTCAGGGCGGGGCATGCCGAAATTACGGCGGATTTTGGCTTTGGTATCGCGGCCTTTTTGGTGACCAATAACTACCACGCTCTGGCCTTCAAACTTGGCCAGCCCGCCCACGATAGCATAGTCGTCTGCATAGTAGCGGTCGCCGTGCAGCTCTTCAAAATCGGTACACAGCGCTTCAATGTAGTCGAGGGTGTAGGGGCGCTGCGGATGGCGCGAAACCTGCATAATTTGTGCGGGAGTGAGCTTGGCAAAAATGTTTTTGGTGAGCTCGTTGCTTTTCTTTTGCAGGCGTTCGATTTCTTCGGAAATATCCAATACCGAGTCGTTTTGCACGAAGCGCAGCTCTTCTATTTTCTGCACCAATTCGGCAATGGGCTGTTCGAAATCGAGAAAAATCTGTTTCATGTGTCTGTTTCCTTGTTGCGGCTGCACCGATTGACGGAGGCAGCCCAAGCTAAGCGCGCTTGGGGTGGCTAAAACACTTTATTTCCTACGGCATGGGTTCTGTTGTGCAGAAAAAATGTGCTTTATCTATAGCTGTAGCGCGGAGACGGTTTCTTAACATTACTTTGCGGTCTAAACCGCTGTAATGATACGCTAGGATGCGCAGTTTGTGCAGCCGTTGCTACTGATTTTTCGTGGTCCGGGTTGGTTTCAGGTAGTCTTTAAAATAGCTAACTGTTTTGTTGTATCGAGGCTCTTGCTAATTTTTGTTATGTTTGAAATGTGGGGCGCGGGTTTTTAGCTCCGCAGAAACTTGCCTCCTTCGGAGACCTCGTTTTAACTTCGATGAAGCTAATTTCAGGAAGCCTGTTGTTAGATGCTGCAAATAGGGCAGATACTAAATAGTACTACAGGCTACCTGAAAACCATTGGCTGGATTTTCAGATAGCCTGATTGGGTGGAGCTATTTGCTGTCGTTACTGCCTCGGCGGGAGAATTGGATACCGAGCTGTTTGAGCTTGCGGTACAGGTGGGTGCGCTCGAGGCCGACTTTCTGTGCCACTCTGCTCATGTTGTGCCCTTCTTGGGCGATATGGTATTCAAAATAGCGGCGTTCCAAGTCTTCGCGCAATTCGCGCAAGGGCAAGTCGAAGTTGAATCCACCCACCAGTTCGGAGGGTTGGTTGAGCGTGAACTGGCTGAGCACGGCCTGCACATTTTCCAAACAGATTTCTTTGCTCTCGGCGGTGAGCACAATGCTTTTCACCACACTGCGCAGCTGCTCGAAGTTGCCCGGCCAGTCGTATTGGCGCAGGGCGTTCAGGGCGGCAGTGTTGAATTTAACGGCGGTTTTGCGGCTTTCGGAAAACTCTTGAATCAGCTGCTCCACCAAGAAAACAATGTCTTCGGGCTGGTTGCGCAATGGTGGGATGCTGACCATGATGGCCGAGAGGCTGTTGAGCAGGCGGGAGTCGAAGTCTGGGCTGGTAATCAGCTCTTGCACAGGCTGGCTGCAGGCGCAGACGATGCGCACGTTGTAGCGGTCGGCCTTACCCAAGAGGAAGAGGATGCCTTGCTGGATGCTTTTGCCGTATTGGGCGATGTCGCCTAGATAGAGCACACCGTTGCCGGCTTTTTGCAGCAATTCGATGGGGCTGCTGCTGATTTGTTCGATTTTGCCGGGCTCCACCCAGGGGGCATTGCCGGTTTGGAAGTAGTGCGCCACCAACTCGAACGGTGAACCTGGCTCGCCGGAGAGTAGCACGGGGGCTTGGGTGCGGGCAGCACGTTCGAGCTGCTGGTTGAGCTGTTTAACAGCTTCGCTGGTGCCGAGTTTATCCAGCGACATGGTGGAAGAAGCCTGCATAGCGCTGTGTTTGAAGGCACGTTCTACGGCAGCTAAAAGCTTTTGTAGGGCGATGGGTTTTTCCAAGAAATCCAGCGCGCCGATTTTGGTGGCCTCCACGGCAGTATCGATGCTGGCGTGGCCGCTCATCATCACTACAGGCATGTTGAGCTGACCAGATTTGGCCCACTCTTTGAGCAGAGTAATGCCGTCGCAATCGGGCATCCAAATGTCCAGCAACACCATGGTGGGGCGGGTCTGGTTTCGAAGTTGGCGGGCTTCTTCGGCATTTTCGGCCAGAGTAACCGAATAGCCTTCGTCTTGCAGGATTTCCGACAGCAAATCGCGGATGCCCACTTCATCATCTACAATCAAAATATCACTGCTGCGCATCGTTTTCCACCAGTAGGGGTAAAGTAATTTTCACACAAGCCCCGCCTTCTGGGCGGTTGGCCAGCGATATGCGGCCTTTGTGCTCTTCAATAATTTTTTTTACCACCGGCAAGCCCAAACCGGTGCCGCCGGGTTTGTCGGTAACATAGGGATCAAAGGCGTGGAGAAGCATGTCTTCGCTGAAACTTTTGCCGTTATTGCAAATGTTTAGCAGCACTTTATCATCTTGCACCGCCGTTTGGATGAACACTTTCGGCTGTTCGTCTGCAGCAGCGGCTTCGGCGCCGTTTTTCAAAATATTGTGTAACACTTGGCGCATGGCACCGGCATCGGCTTCGACCACGGCTTCTATATTACTGAAATCCGCTTCAAATGTACAATTTGAGCTCTCATACAGCACCAAAAGCTCGGCAGCCAAAACGTTTAAATCGATACGTTCCAGTTTGAGTTTTGGTGCTTTGGCGTAGTTGCGGAAGGCTTCAACCATATCTTTCATGGCGGCCACCTGGTTGACAATGGTGTTGGTGGCGCGCTCAAGCATCGCGGCGTCTTTATCGTCCAGTTTGCCATCGAGCTTCCAGGCCAGGCGCTCGGCGGAAAGCTGGATGGGAGTGAGCGGGTTGCGGATTTCGTGCGCCAAGCGCTGGGCCACTTCGCCCCAGGCGGCTTCTTTCTGCGCCTGCACCAGTGTGGTTACATCGTCGAACACTAATACAGTGCCGGCGCCGTTGTCTTCAGGCAGACGGGTGGCCTTGCCCAGCAGGATACGGGATTCGTCGGGTGCGGCATAGGTGAGCTGCACGGGTTTGTCGCTGTCGATGGTGGGGAGGATGGCAAGCAGCACTTGGGCGGCCAGTGCCTCAGCCACGCCGAGCTTGTGCCATTCGTGCACGCTACTTTCCCGGCAGGCGGCCAAGTCGAGCATTAGGATGTGCCCAGCACTGCTGTTGCAGGCTTTCAGGTAGCCTTGGTCGTCGAGCGTAACCACGCCGCTGGTCAGGCTGGAGAGCACGCATTCGAGATAGTGGCGGGCGGCTTCCTGGCGGATATGGGAAGCGTTGAGCTCGGCGGTCATGTGGTTGAATAGGGTGGTGAGGCGGCCGAGCTCGTCGTTGCGGTATATGGCCAGTTGCTGCGAATAATCGCCCTGTGCCACGGAGCGTGCACCGGCAGCCAAGGAGAGAATCGGCGCAGTGAAGCGTTGAGCGAAAAATAGGGCAATTACCAGCGCGAGCAGAATGGCCAGCAGGGTGGCCATCAAGAGGGTGAACAGGAAGAAGGTTTGCAGACCTTGTTTGGCATAGCTGATTTCAGCGTAGCGGGCGCGGGCGGCTTCAATCAGGGTTACGTCGTTGGCTACTTGTTTCTGCACCGGTTGGCGGAAGAACAAAATATAGTTTTGGCCGTGTAGCTCGGGCAGGGCGAGCCAGCCTTGGGCGTAGAGTGTGTGGCCGACGTTGGCTACGCTGCGTGCGCTGCCGGTGGTTTTCACTTGTTCGAGGATATCGTGTGTGAGTTCGGGTGGCGGCAGTTTGTCGGCATCGGGCTTGCGGTATTCGGCAGCGGGGTTCAAGGTTTTGCTGTCGTAGAGTGCGAGCTGGTCAAAGCCGCTATTGGCAGAAAGCTGGCTCAGAGCCTGCCGCGCGTCTTGCTGCAGCGACATTTCGCCGATTAAGGCTACCTGAACAGTGGCAGCTTTGCGCACTGAGGTGTCCAGTGCCAAATCCAGTGCGGATTTGCTCAGGCTCAGACTGCGCTCCAGCGCTTCTTCGGTTTCGTTGCCAAACCAGGAGTCGATGCTGTGCGAAATAAACTGGGCAGATACGCCGAACAGGAACAGGCCGGGCAGGATGGCCACCAACATAAACATTTTGGCCAGGCGAATAGCGGTCTGCGAGCCGAACACCCGCCTGCGCCGGTCGAGCCAGAGTTTCCACAGTTGGGAGATGAGAATGGTGAGCAGGATGCCTAAGAGGGCGGCGCTGAAGGTAAGAATCCACCAGAAATACTGCGCCAGCTTGCTGGCGTGGCCAGTGGCGAGCGCCAGCACATATAGGGTGAGCATACCCAAAACAGCGATGAAGGTAAGCAGACGGCGCATGGTTTCCCTTTATTGCTGGCTGATGAGCAGTTTGCGCCAGCCGGAATCGAGCTGCCAGCTCTTCGAGGTTTCGCCGTTGATTTGGAAAGGGCGCGGCAAATCGCTGATGCTCAGGCTCAAGCGCACATCTGCGGCTACATCGGCGGGGGTGGTGTCGGAGAGTGTGCCTTTGTCGAGCACTTGCCAGTTGGCCACCGCACCGACGGCTTTCAGTGCGGTGGGCAAGGTACCGTATTCGGTGGCAAACGAGCCGACGCTGACACGGTAGCGGTCGGTGAGCGGGTGATAGGCGAGTTTGTAGTTGATGGTTTGCGCCGAGCCGACCAGCTGGCCGAGCCGCCAGCGGTAGGCGGCCAGGGTGGGCGACTGCAAGCGGTAGCTGAGTTGGAAATTAAGCGGCACGCCTTGTTTGAGGGCTACCTGAAGCTGGCCGGGCAGCTCGGTTTGGAAGCGGCTGTTTACCGACAGGCGGCCATCAGTGGTGAGCGTGGCGCTGGAACGGGTAACGTTGATGCCTTCTGCCCGCGCGCCCACGGCTGCAAAAGCCAGCAGGCAGCAGGCGGGCAGGCTAAGCAGTTTTGTGGATAAGCGCGTAATAGAAGCCATCTTGGTGCGGATTGGGTAACAGGGTTTCGTTGCGTGTACAGGTAGCGTCGGAGTGGCGTTGCAAAAAGGCTTGCAGCTGGCTGCCGTTTTCTTCGGCAAACAGCGAGCAGGTGGACAGGAGCATTCTGCCGTCGGGCTTGAGCGTGCGCCACAGGGCATCGAGCAGATCGGTTTGCTGGGCGGCCGTGCTCTTGGCATCCTGCGGCCGGCGCAGCCATTTGATGTCGGGATGGCGGCGGGCAACGCCTGAAGCGGTGCAGGGTACGTCGGCCAATACGGCGTCGAACAGGGGGCCATCATAACACGAAGCCCATTGCCGTGCGTCGGCAGCGTGTGGCTCGGCGCTTAGGCCGAGACGACTTAGATTGTCGCGCACTTGTTGCAGGCGGGCGGGGTCGATGTCGATGGCGGTAAGCTCGCAGTCTGCCCATTCGAGCAGGTGGCCGCTTTTGCCGCCGGGTGCGGCGCAGGCATCGAGTACGCGTTCGCCGTTTTGCACGTCGAGCCAGGCGGCGGCCTGTTGTGCCCCCCAATCCTGCACGGATACGAAGCCTTCGGCAAACAGCGGCAAGGCGGACACGGGCACAGGTGTGGCGAGCATCATGGCGTGGCTACCGAGGATTTCGGCCTGCATACCGTGTTCGGCCAAGATTTTCAGGTAGCCTTCCGCATCGGTGTGCCGGCGGTTGATGCGCAGGGTCATTGGCGGATGGCTATTAAAGGTTTCGGTGATTTGCAGCCAGTGTTCGGGGTAGTCTCGCTGCAGCCGTTCGAGCCACCAGCCGGGCAAGTTGTAGCGGCCTTCCAGGCTTTGCTGCGCCTGCTGCATCAGGCTGTCGCGCTCGCGTAGGAAACGGCGGAGCAGGGCGTTGGTGAGGGCTTTGTATTGGCCTTTGCCGATTTTACCGGCAGCGCGCACAGCTTCGTTTACCACGGCATGGGCGGCATTGCGGCTGTAGGCGAGCTGGTAGAGTGCGGCCAATATCAGGCTGTGGATGTCGGCACGGGGCAGAGGCTTGTTCAGCATCAGGCCGAGCAGGGCGCGCAGGCTACCTGAAAAACGTTGGCAGCCGTAGGCAATATCTTGCAGCGCGCCGCGTTCTTGGGTGGAGAGCTGTGGGTGGTCGCGCCAGATTTCGGCCAGGACGTCGGACAGATTGCGCCCGGCTTCAACGGCAGCCACGCTGTGGGCGGCGAGGGTTTGTATGTTGGCCAAGCTCATGTGTTTTCCGCTCCGAATCGGCTGCCGACGGCGACAGGGTGGCCGGCCAGAAAGGCAGCGGCTTCCATGCGGGCGCTGCCGGCGGGCTGAAGGGTTTGAATCAGCAGCGAGCCGCTGCTGCAGGCTACCTGAATACTGTTTTTATCGGCTTGCAACACGCTGCCGGCCACGCCATTGGCCGGGCAGATTTGTGCAGCCCAGATTTTCAGCGGTTTGCCGTGGTAGTCGCACCAGGCGCCGGGCACGGGGTTGAAGGCACGGATGCGGCGTTCGATAGTTTCGGCGGGCTGCGTCCAATCGATTTGGGCATCGGCTTTACTTAATTTGTGGGCGTAAGTGATACCGTGTTCAGGCTGGGGCTGGGCGTTGCGTTGAGAATAGTGTTGCAAATCGGCAACAATGGCGCGCGCACCGATTTCGGCCAGTTTGTCGTGCAGGGTTTGGGCGTTGTCGCTGGGGAGAATCGGGCAGGGATGGCGGCTGATAACGGCACCGGTGTCAAGCCCGGCGTCCATTTGCATGATGCAGATGCCAGTTTCGCTATCGCCTGCTTCAATAGCGCGCTGGATGGGTGCGGCACCGCGCCAGCGCGGCAACAGCGAAGCATGGATGTTGAGGCAACCGTGGTGCGGAATGTCGAGCACGGCTTGCGGCAGTAACAGACCGTAGGCGGCCACCACCATGACGTCGGCTTCCACAGTGCACAGCATTTCTTGTGCAGATTCGCTTTTCAGGCTTTCGGGTTGGGCTACCTGAAAACCGAGTTCGAGCGCGGTTTCTTTCACGGGCGAAGCTTGCAGCTTCATACCGCGCCCTTTGGGGCGGTCTGGCTGGGTGAGCACCAGCGGGATGTCGAAGCCGGCCTGGGCAATGGCGCGCAGGGCGGTGGCGGCGAAATCGGGGGTGCCGGCAAAAATGACTTTGCGAATCATGGTTTCAGGTAGCCTCTTGCTCGGGTTAGAGCGTGTGTTTGTCGAGTTTCTTCATTTTGGTTTTGATGCGTTCCTGCTTCAGGCGTGACAGATATTGCACGAAAACTTTGCCGTCAAGATGGTCGACTTCGTGTTGGATGCAGATGGCTTGTAGGCCGTCGGCATGAATGGTGTAGGGCTTGCCTTCGGCATCCAGCGCTTCGGCCACGATGCTTTCGGCACGGGTTACTTTGTCGTATACACCCGGCACCGAGAGGCAGCCTTCTTCATACACGGTTTCGCCGTTGCGCTCCAAAATTACAGGGTTAATCAGCACTTGCAGCTGGTCGCGGCTTTCAGACAAGTCCATCACCACCACACGCTCGTGCACGTCCACCTGTGTGGCGGCTAGGCCGATGCCCTTTGCTTCGTACATGGTGTCGGCCATGTCGGCCACCAGTTTTTTGATGCGTTCGTCCACTTGTTCTACCGGTTTGGCCACCAAGTTCAGGCGGGGGTCGGGATAGCGCAAAATATTCAGTAAAGCCATTTGATTTCTCTCTTAAGTGTGCATAGATAGATACGTTCTTGTTGCAGTTGTAACGGTTTTTTCGCCTGAATACTGGCGCAAGATACCTAAAATGTTCTATGATTCCGTTAATTTCATCAACAACAACGTAAATAAAGCGTTATCAGGTTCGTTAATCCTAACGTTAATCCTAAAGGGAAACTCTCTCATGAGAAAACATATTATAACCTTGCTTTGCGCCATTGGCTTGACTGTTTCTGCATTGCCCGTCGAGGCCGGGCCTCTGCGTGTGCGCCCCAACGCTCCTGCACGCTACACCGTGCGTACCGGCGACACCTTGTGGGGTATTTCCGGTAGATACCTTTATCGCCCGTGGAAATGGCCGCAGCTGTGGGGTGCCAACCGCCGCACCATTCGCAACCCTCATTTGATTTATCCGGGTCAAGTGCTGGTGTTGCACTATGTAAACGGCCAGCCGCGCTTGCGCGTAGATAACGCTGGTGGTATTCCCACCGTTAAGCTGCAGCCGCGCGTGCGTGAAACTTCTTCCGGCTACGGCATCTCCACCCTCAATCTGAACTACTACCGCATGTTCATGAAACACCCGCAGGTAATTGCCCGCCGTGCCACCCAAGATGCACCGCGCATCATCGCCGGCCCGGAAGGCAAAACTATGTATTCTCTGGGCGACCGCATTTATGCCTACGGCGTTACCGAATCAGGTGAATACCTAGTTTACCGCCCGATTAAAGATATTCGTGATCCCGAAACAGGCAAATTTATCGGTCAGCTGGTAACCTTTAGTGGTAAACTGGCTACCTTGCCGGTAACCAGCACCGCCTTGGCCGAGCGTTCCGAGCGCGACCGCCAAGCCCTGCCTGACAACCAATACTACACCCGCCTACACCCTTTGGTGAAAGTGCCGACCGAAACCGCACAGGCATTGCAGATTCGTGAGCAAGTGGCTGAAATCCGCCAAGGCGATTACCTGCTGCGTTATAACGGCGAAGAAAACGCTTTCAATATGATGCCCCACGAGCCCGAAAACCAGGTGCGTGCCCGCATCGTGGATGTGTTGGACGGCATCAGCGAAGCTGGTCGCTTCAGCACTGTTATCCTGAACAAAGGTTCGGCTGATGGTTTGGATAAAGGTACTGTGGTGAGCCTGTACCGTCAGAGCCGCCAAGTGCGCACCGATATCAATCCGAGCCCGACTGTGAAATACGTGAGCATCCCGGCTGAAGAAATTGGTTTGGCCATGGTGTATAACGTGGGCGAACACGTTTCTTCTGCCATTGTGCTGGAATCTAGGGTAAACGTATCAGTGGGCGATTTAGCTACTGAGCCCGGCCACGATTTGGATGACATGGGTCATCAGTACCGCCATGCACCCAATGACCCGCAAGGCCCGTATGAATACGACCACCATCAATACGACTTCCGCAGCAATATCGATCCAACCCGCTAAGCATGAAACAGTGTGATTGAATAAAAGGCTACCTGAAAAGTTCAGGTAGCCTTTTTGTTGCGGGAGAGGGCAGAGTGTTGAATAAGGAGTAGGGATACAGTTGAAGCAGACAGCGGGTAGTGTGGGTTTGAGCTCGCTGTGTACTAATCTATATTCACATTGTTGTTGATGGGTGTGTGTTAGTGGGTGTGGTTGGCATTGCGATATCGATATTTTGTTTTACCTGCTGTTTCCAGGTTTCAGGTAGCCTTGAGTTAAGCATTATATCGGACATAAGTATCCAAGCTATGGCTAGTTGAAATGCTGTGTCCAAAGTTTCTGCATGGTAGGGGTGATGTGGAATTCGTCGTCCGAGTCTTCGTCGAGCAGTGCCAATAGTGTACGAGCGGATGGGAATTCTGCCATTGCTGCTCCAGCAGGGCGGAAATGGTATGTTCGATTGCCGGATCGTGGATGGCTTCTACAGCTAGGTAGATATTGAATGAGGCAAGGTGAGCCCCATCAGGGTGTGCTGTTCTTGGCATGAAAAACTGCCGGTTTCGTAGGCAGAGATGAATTCGGGCAGGTGTCTGGGGTTGGCGTTCCCAATTCCCTGTCTTGCATATCGGGGAGGTAGACAAGGCCGGGAAGGCTGCTGAGTTTTCCATAGAAGTACATAGTTTAGATATGTTTTTCTATTAGAAGGCTACCTGAAAACCACTTGCGGTTATTTCAGGTAGCCTTTTGCTATTTGGACTGGCAGAATCCGCTTACCAAATCGATTTAATAGTTCAGCCGTTGCAGGCGGGCGATGCGGTCGTCGAGGGTGGGGTGGGTGCTGAACAGAGAACGCAGGGTGTTGTCGTTGATGCCCATGGCGGCCATGGGGGGCGGCAGGCTGCTGTGGCTGCCTTTGAGCCGTTGCAGGGCACAGATCATTTTGGGCGCCCCCACCAGTTTGGCAGCTCCGGCATCGGCACGATATTCGCGCTGGCGGCTGAACCACATCACGATGATGCCAGCCAGCCAGCCGAAGATCACTTGGAATACCATGCTGACTACGGTTTGGATGGCGCTGCTGCCGCCATCGTGCTGCCGGTTTTGACGCAGGGAGGAGGCAATAACGGAGGCGATGATTTGGGAGAAAAACAGTACAAAGGTGTTCACCACACCTTGAACCAGGGTGAGCGTAACCATGTCGCCGTTGCCGACGTGTGCCATTTCGTGTGCGAGCACGGCTTCCACCTCGTCACGGTTCATGATTTGCAAGAGGCCGGTGCTGACGGCAACCAGTGAGCTGTTGCGGCTGGCGCCGGTGGCGAAGGCGTTGGGCTCAGGCGACTCATAAATGGCAATTTCGGGGGTTTGCAGGTTCCATTGTTTGGCCTGGACTTCCACCACGCGCACGAGCCAATCTTCGGTTTCGTTGCGCGGCTGGCGGATAACGTGGGCGCCCACGGCCTGCTTGGCGCTGCTTTTCGACATGATGAGGGCAATCAACGAGCCGGAAAAGCCGGTGATGGCGGAGAGCAGCAGCAGGCCGGAGATATCTTGCGGATTGAGGCCGAGCAACCCGAACAGCAGGCGGGCAGCCAGGAGTACGGCCATATTGGTGAGGAGAAAGAGGATTATGCGCTTCACGGTATTGGTCTGGGCGGTTTGATTTCAGGTAGCTTTTTGGCTTCTGCTTTTGTTTACTGCAGGCTGCTGCGGCATAGTGCCGCTGTGCCGCTTTAGCGGGAATGCTGTTTGGTGTGCTGTTTGACGTGGCAGTTTCTTGGCGAAACTGGTTTATTGCTTTTATGCGGTAAAGCTGAGGTTTCAGGTAGCCTTTTATTGTTGCGGCAATCAGGCAATATATTGCCATAAAATCGCTGCTTTGAGGCTACCTGAAAATCAGTTTCTTGGTTTCTTATCGTTAAATCAACCGGCCATCAATCCAGCTGGGCGACGGTTTTGCCGATGCCGCGCAGTTGGGCGAGTTTTTGTTCCACAGTTTGCTGCTGGCGACGGAATTCGGCCAGCTCGGCAGTGGTGAGCCGTTTGGCGGGCAGGGCGACACCGGCGGGGTTGACCGGCACGCCGTTTAGGCGCACTTCATAGTGCAGGTGCGGGCCGGTACTGCGGCCGGTGGTGCCGATGAAGCCGATGATGTCACCGGCGCGCACGCGCTGACCGGGGGCGGCGTTGGCGGAAAACGCGCTCATGTGGCCATAGAGCGTTTGCATGCTGTCGCTGTGGCGCAGGATCACGGTGTTGCCATAGCCGCCTTTGGGGCCGCGGAATTCCACGATGCCGTCTGAGGGGGCGTGAATCGGTGTGCCGGTGGGGGCGGCGTAGTCAATGCCGGTGTGCATGCGCAAATAGCCCAATATCGGGTGGACGCGCACGCCGAAGGGTGAGCTGATGCGGCTGCCGGGCACGGGTTGGGTTTCGAAGCCTTTTTTCAGTGGCTGGCCGTGTTCGTCGTAGTAGCGGCCGTTGCCGTCTTCGCCGAAATAGTAGGCGCGGTAGAGCTTGCCTTGGTGGCTGATTTCCACGGCGAGGATGTCGCCCATGGAAATCTGCTGGCCGTGAAAGTAGTTTACCTGATAAAGGATGCGCACGGTGTCGCCAGCTTCGAGCTTATAGAGATCTAGCCGGTTGCTGAACAGTTCGCGCAGGGAATCGCGTACTTCGGCAGGGATTTCGGCACGCGACATGGCGCCGGCGGTGGTGCCGCTGGAGCGGATGATAACGGATTTGAGCGTGGACAGGGTGGTGGTTTTCACGTCATCGGTTTTGGCCTGCCAGCGGTTGCCGGCATAGGCTAAATCAACCAGTTGGGTTTCGCCGTTATCGTCGTCGTTGAAAAATTGCACTTGCACGGGGCGGCGCTGGGCATCGAGCCTGAGGCTGACGGTTTGGTCGGGGTGCAGGTGGGGCTGTTTGCCTTCTGAGGCGGCAGCTTGGGTGATGTCTTGAATTTGCTGGGCGGAAAGGTTGAAACGCTCCAACACGTTGCGCAGGGAGTCGCCGGGCTGGATGACTTCATCGCTCCAGTAGCCGGTGGCCGGGGTTTTGCCTTTGGCGCGCACGGTGGCGAGTTTTTCCACAATGCGTTTGCTCTGCATCGCGCCTTCCGGCTTGGCGGAGGCGGCAGCGATGATGGCAATTAAAATGAACACGCCCAGCAGCGCAGCGGCCGCAACAAGGACGATGCGGGCACGGCGTGGCAGGCGGGAAAATAGGGCGGATGGGGACACGATTTGGCAGGATGCCGTTGTGGCAAACGGGTCTATCAGAAGCGCGCTATTTTAATGGATAGGCAGGGCAGGGCGGGTGCCGCTTTGCGGTTTTTTACTTGTTATTGAACTAGGGTGCGGCTGGAAACCGACACAGGGGATGCAAATGGTTGGGCTTAATTGGGGATTTTGGCTTCAGGTAGCCGGTTTTTTGCGTAAAGGGCTACCTGAAATCCATATAACGCTTTCGTGTGTTAACCATCTTACTGCTGATTGAGCTGGATAAATTCGGCCATGGTCATATCAGCGGCGGTGATGGCTGGGGTCATGATTTGCTGCACGGTACGGCCGATGGAATCGTTGGTGTGGGTATGGCTGCCATACACGAACAGCTGGAATAAGTCGGCCACGCGGATGGCTTCGGGGCTGGTTTTCAGCATCCAGCCGTTGCGCAGGCTTTGCGCAATGTAGCCGCGTCGGGCAAGTTGTTCCAACAGATCGCCAAGCTCGTCGTAGCCCAGCTGGATGTGGCGTCGGAACTGTTGGGTTTTCAGGCTTTTGCCTTGGCTTTGCGCTTGGGCGAGCAGGGTGAGGATGCCTAAGGCGTCGTGAAACCGCGTGCCGTGGCAGCCTTGGCGGCGGAAAGCGTCGCCCTCCCAATAGGAAAGCGAGGCGGCCAGGAGCGCGCCGCTGAGGATGACAATCCAGTTTAAGTTGAGCCACAGCAGAAACATTGGCACGGCGGCAAAGGTGCCGTACACCAACTGATAGTTGTTGAAGTTGGCCACATACACGCCGAAACCGCGCCGCAACAGCTCAATAGACACCGCCGCCAGCGCGGCGCTGATCAGGGCGTGGCGGATGGGCACATAGCGGGCGGGCACGAGCTTGTAGAGCAGGCAGAGCATGCTCCAGGTGGCGGTGAGCGCCACGCCGAACTGTACGGCGGATGCGAGGAGCGGGTAGTGCAGGTAAAACAGGGTGCGCCGCAGAAACACGCCCCACAGCGAGAGCCCGAGCCCAACCAGCAGGGGGCCGATGCTCAGCAGCGCCCAATACACCAACACGCGGGTTACGATGCTGCGCGGGCGTTTCACCCGCCAAATTTGGTTGAATGTGCGCTCGATGGTGTGCACCAGCATTAGCGAGGTGATGATCATCATGGCGATACCGATGGCGGTGAGGCGGCTGGCGTGGTCGCGGAATTGGAAAATGTAGTCGCTCACCGCCGCCACGCCTGCCGGCATCATGATTTCCGACACCAAGCGGTGAAACTGAGCGGAAAAATCAGCAAACACGGGAAAGGCAGATACCACCACCACGACCACGGTAAACAGCGGCACCAAGGCCAGCAGTGTGGTAAATGTGAGGCTTGACGACACCTGCGGAATGTTCACTTCATAAAAACGCGTATAGAGGAAACGGGCAAACGCCAGCGTACGCGAGTGGCGCAGGGGTTCGGGCAGGGAGAATTTGGGCAGTAGGCGCATGGCGTGTTGGGGCTGCCTGAAAACCTGTTTTGGTTTTTCAGGTAGCCTGTGTATTTGGTTTAAATGATGCTGGCTGAATGTTTTAAAATAATAGAGTTGCGGGCCAACCGAATCAGTCGGCCTGCCGTATTGTAAAATAATGTTATTGAAAAGACAAAACCACCCTGCTAGGGCAGGGCGGGAGCGAGGCAAACCATGAACATCACCATATTGGCCGTGGGCAGCAAAATGCCCAGTTGGGTGGACAAAGCCGTGAAGGAATATGCCAAACGCTTCGGCCGCGACATCAAATACACCCTGAAAGAAATCAAGCCGGAAAAGCGCGGTGCGGGCGTGAATGCGGCGCAGGGCATGGCGGCGGAAGAAAAACGCATCTTGGAAGCCATGCCGGCCGATGCGTTTTTGGTGGTGTTAGACGAGCGCGGCGTTGCGCCCACTTCGCAGGAGCTGGCAGGCTACCTGAAAAAATGGCAGCAGAACGGGCGGCATGTTTGCATGGTAATCGGCGGGGCAGACGGGCTCACCAAGCGCATCAAACAACAAGCCGGCCTGATGCTGCGCCTCTCTAGCCTCACCCTGCCGCACGGCATGGTGCGCGTGTTGCTCACCGAACAGCTGTATCGGGCGGTGTCGATTCTGCATAATCATCCGTATCATCGTGAATAATGTTTCATTTTTAATATGATTTGAATATAGCTAAAGCGCTTATTTCTTCCTACTGCATAGGCTCGCCTTGTCGTAACTACTCGTACTGTCTGTGGCTTGCAGCCTTGTATAAAAATATGTTTTAGCTATTTACATATACCTATGCCGCACATAAAAAATTGCCCCGGCAAAAGCGGGGCGCAAAAAGGAACACAAACCACTACCAAAACTAAACATCTCGTAACAGAGCGAAATGCTGAAATTTAGCAGTTCAGCACAAGATAGAACCGTCTTACTTTACTGAACGTGCATGTATTATACCGAAGAATGGCTATATCATCAAATGATAATTATTACTATTAACGTAGATATCGTGTAATAATTTGTTAATCCTACAAATCATTTTTACTGCCAGATAAGCTAATTCGAAGTATTGCCGCATTGCCGGCCAAGCAGTCTTTGCTGCAGTCTAACAAACTAGTATGTGTTGGCTTGCCTTACTGCATGTGTGTACTATCTGCGGCTCGCTGCCTTGCCTTGATTTAAAGTTAGTCCGCTATGAGTTAAGATGCTTCCCATTTGCCAACATTATTAAAGCTATACTCCGATGAAACATTTGCGCCAAATCATTCTTGATACAGAAACCACCGGTTTTTATTATGATCGCGACGATCGCCTCATCGAATTTGCCGGCCTGGAAATGATCGACCGCCGACTTACCGGCAACTATCTGCATTTATACGTCCACCCCGAGCGCGACATTCCTGAAGAAGCCGTCAAAGTGCACGGCATTACGCTGGATAAGCTCGAAGGCAAACCCAAGTTTGCCGAAATCGGGCAACAGATTGCCGATTTTATTGCCGGTGCCGAGCTGGTTATCCACAACGCTCCCTTCGATGTGGGCTTTCTCAACGCCGAATTCCGCCGAGCCGGCCTGCCGAGCGTGGAGGAGCTGACTGCTAATGTAGTGGATACGCTGGTGATGGCGCGCGCCATGTATCCCGGCCAGAAAAACTCACTGGATGCCTTGTGTACCCGCCTCGAAGTGGATCGCAGCAAACGCGTATTCCACGGCGCATTAATCGACTGCGAACTGCTGAGTGAAGTTTATCTGGGCATGACCCGCTCGCAATTCAGCTTGGCCGACCAGTTTGCCGAAGAAGAAAGTGCCGAAGCCGATGCGCCCGCTGTGGTGATCGCGCCTACCGAACGCCCGGCGCAACTGAAAGTGCTGGCTGCCAATGCCGAGGAAAACGCTGCACATGAAGCCTACCTGGACGAGTTGGACAAAAAAGCCGAAGGCGGCAGCATCTGGCGGAAAACGCCATGAGCCGCTATTTCGCCCTCGTGCCCGCGGCCGGCGTGGGCAGCCGCTTCGGCGCCGCCCTGCCCAAACAATACGTGCGGATAGCAGGCCGCACCGTGCTGGAGCACACCCTGTGTCGCCTATTGGCCGAGCCGCAGATTGTTCAGGTAGCCGTGGTGTTGGCGCGGGATGATGCGTGGTTTGAACAGGAAGTGGGGGTACCTGAAAACTTGGCTGCCAAACTGCGAACGCTGTATTGCGGCGGCGAGAGCCGTGCCGAAAGCGTGTTTAACGGGCTGAATTCGCTGCTGAAACACGGCGTGATGCGGCCGGACGATAAAGTGCTGGTGCACGATGCCGCCCGCTGCTGCCTGCCTGCTGAAGCCTTGCGGCGGCTGTTGCAAGAAGCAGGGCAGCATCCGGTTGGCGGCATTTTGGCTTTGCCCGTGGCCGATACCCTCAAACGTGGCAACGGCGAAAATCACATTGCCGAAACGGTGAGCCGAAGCGGTTTGTGGCAGGCACAAACCCCGCAGCTTTTTCCCGCCGAGTTGCTGCAACGGGCGCTGGCTGCCGCCAATCCGGCGGAGATTACCGACGAGGCCTCCGCCGTTGAACAGCTGGGTTTGCAACCCCTGCTGGTGCAGGGCGACAGCCGCAATTTGAAACTGACTTGGCCGGCAGACGAGAGGATTGCACGGCTGCTGTTGCAAGATGAGGCTACCTGAAAAAGCCAAGCTTCTTTTGCTTGGCTGAATATTTTTCAGGTAGCCCTTATTGTGCTTGAGGCTACCTGAAAGTTCCATCTGGTTTTCAGGTAGCCTGAAATAACGGGCAAACTGCTATTTGGAAGCGGTTTGCCCGTTGGTTTTGGCTGGATGGTTTAAGCGGCTTCCCCGGAAGTCACCGAATACACCTTACCATCATGCCCGTCTTCATCGATGATTTGGCGCACGGCGGTGGCGAGGGCGGTGCGGGTCATGTATTGGCGGGGGATGGCGGGGAGCTGTTCGTGCAGCTGATAGGTGGTGTCGTCGCCGTTGGCAAGGCCGCAGGGGCGCAGGATGGTCCAGGCGAGGGGGCTTTGGCGCAGGGCGTTTTCGGCTTCGGTTTTGGCGGCCACGGCTTCGCCCAGAGCTTGTTTGAACATGTCACTCATCAGCGCGTATTGTTTGCCACAGCCCATGCTGGTAACGAGGATGAGGTAGGCTTGGGGGGCGTGCTGTTCGAGGGCGCGGATGATGTGGATGTTGCCGGTGGCGTCGCTGCGGATGCCTTGTTCGTTTTTGCCGCCGACAAAGCTGACGACGGTGTCGGGCCGGTATTGCTGTATGGCTTGGGCGACGGCTTCTGCGTCGAGTGCGTCGGCAACGGTGGTGCGGATGTGGTGTCGGGCGAAGAAGTCATCGGTTTCAGGTAGCCTTAATGCGGCTACAGCAGCTTGGGGGTTGGGAAGCCGTTGGATGAGTTGGCGGCCGCTGGAGCCGTTGGCGCCGAATATCATCAGCATGGTGGTGCTCCTGTGGGGAAATGGTTGGGAGGTTTGCGCGGATAAATATTCCGGCAAGAGTGCAGGCTGCCTTTTGGTTTTAGCTTCACAGAAACTACGCCTTCACTATGTGAAGACTGCATTTCCAGGTAGCCTTCAAACTATCCGGGTGGGTTTAGGCGAACAGGGCGCGCATGGCTTGGATTTGGTTTTGTTTGAGTTCGCCGGCTTCATCGCGGCCGACGAAGATTTTGAACATGGCGCCGCCGTTGCGGTTGACGAAGTTGAGCGACACGGTGTCTTTGCCCATGAAGGGGCGTTCGATCAGGTAGATGGCGGCGCAGTTTTCATAATAAATGTGGCCGTGGATGCCGCCTTCTTCGGCATGTTCGAAGTTGTAGAAGCCGCGGCCGACTTTACCGTTGGGGATTTTCCCGGTTACTTCGGCAATCACGTCGGGGGTGTGGGCGATGAAGGTAACGGCTTCGTCCCAGCCGGCAAGGGCTTGCATGATTTCGACAAAGCGGTTGCCTTCGGTTTTCTTGATGAGCTGTGCAGGCAGGCAGTTGATCACGTCTTCAAAGCTGCATTGGTGCTGGCCGGCAAGCATTTCGAGGATTTGGCCGGGTTTTTCGGCCAGAGAGTTGCGCAATACGGTTTGCTGTTCGGTAGAGAGTTTTTGCATAGTGCTTTCCTTTTCATCAGGTGGGAGGGATATCATCAGTTTACGGGTGAGGGTGGGCGACCAGTAGCGGCCGCTGGTGTTGAGAATGGCCTGGCCGTTCTCGTGGATGGTTAGGAGCTCGGCTTGCTGCCATTGGCGCAGTAGGGTTTGCGCTTCGGCGTTGTCGGCAAACAGGGTGGTGTCGATGCGGCCGAGTTCGATGTCGTGCTGCACTTGGCCGAGCAGGGTTTTGTGTCGGCCGTGGCGGCTCATGAAGGAGAGGGCTTTTTGGCCGGCAGGGGCTTTCAGGTAGCCTTTTAGGTCGCTCTGCACTTGGTAGCTGAAGCCGCCGAAGTTGCCGCCTGCGCCGGAACCGAAGGCGAGGCAGGGCATATTGGATTTGACGAGGGTGTTGTAGCGGTTGCGCTCGCCGCGGCCGGGATAGGCGAAATGGTTGTTGCTCACTTGCTGCCAGCCGAGCCGCGCCAGTTCGCGCACGGCGTAGGCGTAGTGTTGGGATTGCACATCAAAACCGAACAGCGGCGGGAATGCGCCTTTTTCAATCATGCGGTTGATGGGCAGGAAGGGGTAGCAGTTGAAGGCGTAGGTGTCGAGGCCCGACAGGGGCAGGCCGGCGGCGCGTTCGATGTCGTGCGCCCAAATTTCATCGGTTTGGCCGGGCAGGCCGAAAATCAGGTCGGCCACAATCACAGCATCGAGGCCGCACAGTTCTTTCAGGTAGCCATAGGCTTCTTCGCCGCTGTGTTTACGGCCAAGGCGGCGGCGGATGGTGGTGTTGAAGGTTTGAATGCCGATGGAAATGCGGTTCACGCCGGCTTCAACGGCGGCGCGGGCTTTGTCGAGCCCGAAATGGCTCATGCGGCCTTCAAGGGTGAATTCGCAATCGTCGGCCAGCGGCAGGTATTGGTAGCAGGCGCGGATGAGGCGAACTAGGTCGGGCGTGTCGAGCGCGGTGGGCGTGCCGCCGCCGAAATACACGGCTTGGATTTTGCCGCTGCCGCTGCGCTGTTCGGCTTCAGCGGCCAGCTCATCAATCACTTTGTCCACATACGCGCCGCCATGCTCTTCTTTCCAGGCGTTACGGTAGAAACCGCAGAACACGCAGTGGTTGGCACAGAAGGGGATGTGGAGGTAGGCCAGGCCGTCTTCATTGAGCGAATGGGCGATTTGGCTTTGCCACAGTTTCTGCCATTGCGGCATCGGCACGGGCACGCCGCCCCAAATCGGCATCAACGCCTGCCTTTCGGGAAAGGCTTGCGGCGCAGCTTCTTTCGACGGCCAGCGGATGGTTTTGATGGTTTGTGGGGTGGTGGCAGCAGACATAGACTTTATTTATTGGCAGATAGTAAACAAAATAGGAATTGATTCTACTACATGGAATGGTGTTGCTGAAATAGCAGAGTAGAAGCGTTTTCCTTTACCTTATTCTAGTGGTTTATTTTTATAAGATTTCTGTATATTTAAAGCAATTATTTCTTCATGCTGCGTTGGTTCGCTTCTCCATACTCCTGTACTGTCTTCAGCTCACCGCCTTGTATGCAAAAATAATTGTTTCAGCTATAGGGAAGGCTACCTGGAAAACGAGGTGGTGGTTTCAACTAGCCTTTGGTATGCTGAGCGGAATTGTTGAAGCTTAATTTTGCTTTACTGTGGTTTACAAAAAATAGGCAGCTGGTGTAGACCGAGCTGCCCATTTTTTGCCTTGCTGCCAACTACTGTTTCTCTTCCCGCAGCTCGCGGCGCAGGATTTTGCCCACGTTGGATTTAGGCAGCTCGTCGCGGAACTGAATGTCTTTTGGCACTTTATAAGCGGTGAGCTGGGTGCGGCAGAAGGCGATGATTTCTTCGCGGGTGAGTGCCGGGTCTTTTTTCACCACGAAAAGCCGCAGGGCTTCGCCGGTTTTGTTGCTGGGCACGCCGATACAGGCGGCTTCCAGCACCATCGGGTGTTTCGCCACCACTTCTTCCACTTCGTTTGGATACACATTGAAGCCGGATACCACAATCATGTCTTTTTTGCGATCCACTAGTTTGATGAAGCCTTGTTCGTTCATTTTCACTATATCGCCGGTAGCGAGGAAGCCGCGCTCGTCCAGCACAGCGGCGGTTTCTTCAGGGTGTTGCCAGTAGCTCTGCATGATTTGCGGGCCTTTAATATACAATTCACCGATTTCGCCCAGTGGCACTTCGTTTCCTTCACTGTCACGGATTTCTACCTCGGTGTTGGAGATGGGCAGGCCTACGGTGCCATTGTAGTCGCTGATGTTCAGCGGGTTGGCGCATACGCCGGGACTGGCTTCGGTGAGGCCGTACACTTCCACAATCGGCTGGCCGGTGAGCGCTTTCCATTGTTCGGCCACGTTTTCTTGCACCGCCATGCCGCCGCCCAGGCACAGTTTCCAGCTGGAGAAATCCACGCTTTGAAAATCGGGATGGTGGAGCAGGGCATTGAACAGAGTGTTTACGGCGGGCAGCACGCTCACGCGATATTTTTTCAGTTCTTTGATGAAAAATTTAATATCGCGCGGGTTGGTGATGAGCAGGTTTTGCGCGCCGATGCGGGTGAAGATCATCAGGTTTACCGTGAGCGCGAACACGTGGTACATCGGCAGCGCGGTTACCACCAGTTCGCCCTCGACAGTAAGGTTGGATTGAATCCACTCTTCGGCCTGCAGCATATTGGCGCAGATATTGCCGTGCGAGAGGATGGCGCCTTTGGATACGCCGGTGGTGCCGCCGGTGTATTGCAGAAAGGCGGTGTCTTCGAGCGTAACCGGCACGGGATGGAAGATGTGCGCCGCGCCTTGCTTGAGTGCGTGGTTGAAGCGCACGAAGTGGGGCAGATCGTAGGGCGGCACCATTTTTTTCACATGGCGCACAATCAGATTCATCAGGCCGCCTTTGAAGAAGCCGAGCAAATCGCCCACCGAGGCGAGGATAATGTGTTTCACATCGGTTTCGGCCACCACTTCGGCCAGCGTGTGGGCAAAGTTTTCCAACACCAGGATGGTGGTGGCGCCGCTGTCTTTCAGCTGGTGTTGCAATTCGCGCGGGGTGTAGAGCGGGTTTACGTTCACCACGATGCCGCCGGCCTGCAAAATGCCGAATACGGCCACGGGGTATTGCAACAGATTGGGCAGCATCACGGCCACGCGGCTGCCTTTTTCCAGCTTGAGTACGTTTTGCAGATAGGAGGCGAACTGCTCGGCCAGGCGCGCAGTTTGGGCATAGGTTTGCACCTTGCCGAAGTTGGTGAAGCCGGAGCGCTTGCCATAGAGGTAGGCGGTTTCGTGGAATACTTCGCAGATTGAGCTGTAGCGGCGCACGTCGATTTCGGGGCGTACACCTTCCTGATAGCTTTGCAGCCAGATTTTTTCCAATTTGGTCTCCTGATAGGGGCTACCTGAAAATTCAGCTTCGCAGCAACTTGCCGCACTGTGCTTTCAGGTAGCCTTTAAGGTTTGTGTTGCTGGGTTTTATGTTTGGTTTAAAGGGGTTAAACGCCTGCGCCGGCTTGGTCGATAATGCCGCCGCCCAGACAGACGTCGCCATCATACAGCACGGCGGATTGGCCGGGGGTAACCGCCCATTGCGGCGCGTCGAATACCAGCTCGGCAGAGTCATCACCCAAATAGCGCAGTTGGCAGGGCGCATCGGCCATGCGGTAGCGGGTTTTGCAGGTGTAGCGGCCTTCGGGTGGGCGGCTGCCGTGTGCTTCGCCGGGGTTTTTAGGCAGCGTCCAGCTTAATTGGCTCATGGTGAGGCTACCTGAAAATAATAGCGGGTGTTGGTGGCCTTGCACCACGATTAAGCGGTTGGCGGCCAAATCTTTGCCGGCCACAAACCACGGCTCGCCTGCGCCGCCGATGCCTAAGCCTTTGCGCTGGCCGAGGGTGTAGAACATCAGGCCGACGTGTTTGCCCACGACTTTGCCTTCGGGCGTAACCATATCGCCTTCGCTGGTGGGCAGGTATTTTTGCAGAAACTCGCGGAAGGGGCGCTCGCCGATGAAGCAGATGCCGGTGCTGTCTTTTTTGGCAGCGGTGGGCAGGCCGGCTTCGGCGGCAATGCGGCGCACTTTGGGCTTTTCCAAGTGGCCGAGCGGGAAGAGGGCGCGTTCGAGCTGGGAGGGCTGAAGGCGGTAGAGGAAGTAGCTTTGGTCTTTGTTGGCATCCAAGCCTTTGAGCAGGTAATGCTTGCCGTTGCGCACTTCTTTGCGGGCGTAGTGGCCGGTGGCGATGGCTTCGGCGCCTTGCTCGATGGCGTAATCCAAAAAGCATTTGAATTTGATTTCGGCGTTGCACAGCACGTCGGGGTTGGGGGTGCGGCCGGCTTGGTATTCTTGCAGGAAGTAGGCGAATACTTTGTCTTTGTATTGGGCGGCGAAATTGACGATGTCGATGTCGATGCCGATGATGTCGGCCACGGCGATGGCGTCGAAAGAATCCTGCTTGATGCTGCAGTATTCGTCGTTGTCGTCGTCTTCCCAGTTTTGCATGAACACGCCGTGCACTTGGTGTCCCTGCTGCTTGAGCAGGTGGGCGGTTACGGAGGAATCGACGCCGCCGGACAGGCCGACGATGATGTTTTGCGGGGTAGGCATAATGTTTGGTTTCTAGGTGGGGCTACCTGAAAGTTTTCAGGTAGCCTTTTAATTTTAAGATTGGCCTTGCCGTTTTTTCACGCTCACTTGGCGTTTTTTGGTTTTGGCTTTGCTGCGGGCTTTTTCGTCGCGTTTGGCGATGCGGTTGCTCAAGGTGGTGCGGCGCAGGGGTTTGTTTTTGGTTTTTTCCGCCGTATCTTCGTAGGGGTTGTCGGAAATATTGTATTGGATGCGCAGCGGCGTGCCTTGCAGGTTGAAGGCTTTGCGGAAGGTTTGTGTGAGGTAGCGGGTGTAGCTGTCGGCCACGTGTTGCAGCGAATTGCCGTGAATCACGATCACGGGCGGGTTCATGCCGCCTTGGTGGGCATAGCGCATTTTCGGGCGCACTAGGCCGGCGCGGGCGGGCTGCTGGCGTTCGATGGCCGATTGCAATACGCGGGTGATTTTGGGCGTGGGCATTTTGATGAAGGCCGCGTCGTAGGCCGATTGGATGCTGGCAAACAGGCCGTCGATGCCGCGTTCTTTCAGGGCGGAAATGAAGTGGAATTTGGCGAAATCGAGGAAGTGCAGCTTGCGCTCGATGTCTTTTTTAATCGCGTTGCGCCGCTCTTCGGAAATGCCGTCCCATTTGTTTACCGCCACCACCAGCGCCCGCCCGGCCTCCAGCGCGAAGCCGGCGATGGTCGCGTCTTGGTCGGCAATGTCTTGCTGCGCGTCCAGCACCAATACGGCCACATTGGAGGCTTCTACTGCCTGCATGGCTTTGATGACAGAAAATTTTTCCACCGCTTCTTCCACCTTGCCGCGGCGGCGTACGCCTGCGGTGTCGATGATGGTGAAGGGCTTGCCGTCGCGTTCGAAGTCGATATGGATGCTGTCGCGGGTGGTGCCAGCCATATCGAAGGCAATCACGCGCTCTTCGCCCAAAATGGCGTTCACCAGCGTGGATTTACCCACATTAGGGCGGCCGATGACGGCGAACACAGGGTGTTTGACTTCGCTGTCTTCTTCTGCGGCTTCGGGGAAGTTTTCCAGCACTTCTTCCATCAGATAATACACGCCGTCGCCGTGCGCGCCGGAAATCACGTGTGGTTCGCCCAAGGCCAGTTCGTAGAATTCGGCAGCCAGCACATCGCGGCGGCCGCCTTCGCCTTTGTTCACGGCCAGATACACGGGGCGCGGACTTTGGCGTAGTCGGTCGGCGATGATTTTGTCTTGCGGCGTAAGGCCGGCGCGTGTGTCCACCAGGAAAATCACGGCATCGGCTTCATCTACGGCCTGCAGGGTTTGCTTGGCCATTTCGTGCAGAATGCCGCTGTCCACCACGGGCTCGAAGCCGCCCGTGTCCACTACCAGATAAGGCTTGCTACCGACTTTGCCGTGGCCGTAGTGGCGGTCGCGCGTGAGGCCGGGCAGGTCGTGCACCAGCGCGTCTTTGGTGCGCGTGAGGCGGTTGAACAGGGTGGATTTGCCCACATTGGGGCGGCCGACTAGGGCGATGGTGGGTTTCATGATGTTAGTCTTTCTGTATCAGGCTGCCTGAATGCGGGTTCGGGCGGCGAGCAGGTGTTTTATGAATAACACAAGATAATAGATGGAGACTATTGTTTTAATTTAAGATTAATGTTTTTTAGAGTTTCAGATATCTGTTTAATGCTATTTGAAATAGTTATTTCTGGAGTATCTCCCAACCTTCCAAAAACCTCATAATCATTCATGCTTAGGATATATTTATTATATTCTTGCTTGGTATCAGTAGGGTGTCTTTTCCATTTTATCAAGATTTCAATTGATGAAAAATCGTAAAGGTATTCATAAGTTGCAAAAGAACAGGTTAGTTTTTGATTAGGCTTTAATATACTAATTTTTCTAAAAGGTAAGCTATCTGTATTTGATCCCATCTCTCGCTTAAGTGATGGTGGATATACGATTTCGATATCATAGGCTGTTGCGTTGCCGGTATTATCTACATGAATATCAAAGTGGTTCATTGACCATTGGTTTGGTATAAAGGTTACAACGACATGAGGCTGTGAAACAGCATCTGCCATTTTTTCAGTGGCAATTGCTAATGTTCTTGTTAATTTGCCAATATATAATGCTGCAATAGCAGAGATAATTGTTGCTATGAGGCTTAAAATTTCTGACCAATTTATTCCTATAGGTGTCATTTTTTAAATGAATTATTTACTGGAGAATAAGATTATAGCTTGTTATGGGTTAGTACGGATAAGTATTCTTCAGGTAGCTTGGTGTGGGAGTAAGGCTACCTGAAACCAAAAACCTGCCGTTCCTAAAAAACGGCAGGTTTCTATTTGGCTTACAGCAAGGTGTCCGACAGCGGAATATCCTGCGGCTGCACGGGCGTGGCGGGCAGGGGGCGTTCGCGTGGCTCGGTGCGGCGGCGCGGGGCAGGGCGGGCGCTGGCGGGAATCGGGGTTTCAGTGCTGCCGGTACCGTCGGTGAGTGCTTCCACAGCACTGCCTTCAGGCAGGATTTCGTCCTGCTGCTGGGGCTCGGAGGCTTCCACAGCTTGCGGACGGCTCAGCTCGGCAGCGCCGTTTTGCCAGGCCACAGATTGTAATTTGCCCTGCACGCGGGCATTGGCGTTTTGGCAGGTGATGCAAACCAAGCGGCCGTTGCGGCTGCGCAAAACGCTGTTGATGCGGGCTGGGTTGGCGGTGAGGCCGTTGGCCTGCGACCAGGCGGCGATGCTTTGGCGCAGGGCGGTGGTGTTCAGGTTGCGCTGCTGGTAGGGGTCGGCATAGGCGGCGAGCCAGAGGTGGTTGTTAGCATCGGCATTGAGGCTGGCCAGCTGGTAGATCACGGCGGCGTTGGCACCGGTGTGCACGCTGCGGGCGAATTGCAGCGCGTTGTTGCTGTGCATGCGCACGCAGCCGTGGCTGCGGATGCCGGGCACGCTGGCGGGGGCGTTGGTGCCGTGGATACCCAAGCCTAAGCGCGGCGGGCCCAAGCGCACAAATACCGGGCCCAGCGGGTTGCTCGGGCCGGGCGGGATGCTGCTGATTGCGGGCAGACCGGTGGCAGCGCGCTCGCGGCGGATGCTTGCAGGGATGGCCCAAGTGGGGTTGTAGGCTTTGGAGCCGATGTTGTAGTTGCCCAGCGGGGTGCGGGTACGGTTTTTACCCACGGCCACGGGATAGATGTTTTTCAGTTGGCCGTTTTCATACAGGAAAAGGCGCATCTGCGGGATGTTGATGACGACGTGCTGGCCTTCGGCCACCGGTGAGAAATCGGGCAGCGGGGTGTTGTTGGCGGCGGCGGTGCCGACGGTGGCCAGGAGGCAAAGTAATGCGAGTTTTTTCATGTTAATCGTTGGGAAAAATAAGTTTGCGTGTTGTAAAGACGATAATGGTGTCATGATACCCGAAACTGCCACCGCTCGATGCGGCAGGCTACCTGAAAGCGGTAAAACGTGTTTTAATGCCACACATTGTTCCGATTACGGCGCATAGTTTATGCACGGCCGGCTCGGTTTGATTTGTTTAAATGTAATAGAATAATAAGTTAGCAAAAATTTCAGGCTACCTGAAAGCCCAGCGTCTTACAAAACCCAAACCACATTCACTGCTTTTCTGTTCACTCACTTCACGGAGCAGCCATGCAACACCACATCATCCAATCCTTGCTGGACACCGACCTCTACAAATTCACTATGCTGCAAGTAGTTCTGCACCAATTTCCACAGGCGCACGGCGTGTATGAATTCCGCTGCCGCAATCTGGAAGAATGCGTGTATCCGCTGGTGGATATCCGCAGCGAGCTAGAAGCCGAGCTCGATGCCCTGTGCACCCTGCGTCTTACTCCCGAAGAACTCAACTATCTGCGCAGCCTGCGCTTTATCAAAAGCGATTTTGTTGATTATTTGGAGTTATTCCAGCTCAAACGCCGCTTCATCCAAATTTCTGTGGATGAGCAGAACCGGCTCTGCGTCCATGTGGAAGGGCCGATTATCCAAGCCATGTTTTTCGAGATTTTCGTGTTGGCGATTGTGAACGAACTCTACTCCCGCCGCCTTGAGACTCCTGCAGTGCTGGCTGAAGGCGAACGCCGTCTACAGGTTAAGGCTGAACTGTTGCGGGGCTATGCTGCTGCCCAACAGATAGGCGAGCCGCCTTTCCTCGTATCCGATTTCGGCACACGCCGCCGTTACAATCTCGCCTGGCAGGAACACGTGGTGCACACGCTGAACCAAGCCGCCCCCAGCTGCCTGCGCGGCACCAGCAACGTTTATCTGGCCAAAAAACTCGGCCTCATCCCCATCGGCACCATGGCGCACGAATTTATGCAAGCCTTCCAAGCTTTAGACGTGCGCCTGCGCGATTTCCAAAAAGCCGCACTGGAAAGCTGGGTGCGCGAATACCGCGGCGACCTCGGCATTGCGCTCACTGACGTGGTGGGCATGGATGCCTTCCTGCGCGATTTCGACCTTTATTTTGCCAAACTCTTCGACGGTCTGCGCCACGACAGCGGCGATCCCTATGTGTGGGGCGAAAAAGCCTACGCCCACTACCAAAAGCTCAAAATCGACAGCCGTACCAAAATGCTCACTTTCTCCGACGGCCTCGATTTGGAAAAAGCCTGGGCGCTGCACCAATACTTCAAAGACCGCTTCAAAACCAGCTTCGGCATCGGCACCAACCTGACCAACGACATGGGGCACAAGCCTTTGAACATCGTGCTCAAACTGGTGGAGTGCAACGGTCAATCCGTAGCCAAACTCTCCGACAGTCCCGGCAAAACCATGGGCGATAACAATACCTTCCTCGCCTATCTGCGCCAAGTGTTCGAAATTGCCGACATGCAATAGGACGTGAAAAATTTTCAGGTAACCTCTTGCTGCTAGCATTTAGATGCTACCTGAAACTTTATCCATGCCCTTCGGATTTCTACTAATATGAAATGGCTGGCTACCTGGCCGTCATCATTAAAACTATGTACCGCTGCTTCGGGCTGGCCGATCTTTATGGCTGTGTGTGGCAACCAGCATCGTTTACCTTGGCTCTGGTTCGGACTCCGATATGCTGTGTACGATGGCACGGAACAGATTGGATTTTCTGTGCCTGCTGGCTATTGGTTATGATGAAATCTGCCGAGGTGATTTGCTGCTGTTGCCACCCAACCATAATAAAGACAAACTTTTTGTCAAACCCAACCTGCCTTTTGTTCTTGGGTGGAAAATACTTTCCACACCACTGTTCCTGAGTTTGGAACGGAGATTATGACGCCGGTTTTGTTGATGGGGCAGGGAAATGCAGACAATATGTTTGTTTGTTGGGTTAAGCAGCAGGTAGCGGAATAAATGGGTAGCGGCTTGCTGCCTTATGTCGGGTGATGCTAAGCCGCTCTGCCCGATATGGCTCCTGAAAATTTGTAAGGGTGGGTTTTATATCCGCCTGCAACGTTAGTACGGGCTATCTGCAAACGTAAGTTGCACCCGCAATGTTGGTTGTGCTAAAGGCTGCCTGAAAGTTTCAGGTCCTTTCCCATCCCAATCTGCTAAATACTCCCAATCTTCATTGGATGCGTGCGTATGTGTCGGGAAAAGTAAATTGTTCGTGCCGCATTAGCCCCAAAATGCTGCTTCAAACCCTGCCGCTCTTGTTCGAAGCGGGTGTATTGCCAGTAGCGTTTGCATTAAGACAGCCACGGATGGCGCAACAAAGCGGCGGTTTTCCACGGTGCCGTGTCCAGTCATCAGCCAATAAACGAGGCTGCCGGGCACGGCGGTGTCGGCGAACAGTATCGAGTCGTCAAACATGTTGCCAAATACCGCCCATTTTCGCGCCAGCCGTCTATTGGCAAATATTGTTTCACCTTGTTGTTTCAGCCAAACGCCCAATCGTTCCAAATATCGGGCAAACCTGCATAAGGCAGCCATTGCAGGAACAAGGTTTGCATTTCCAGCCAGTAGTCGGCACACGGATTTTCGCCCGGTCATGTACTGTCTATAATGGCAGTAGAAATCCGTCAGCTTGCCTAAATGCAGGTGGCGCTTGTCGGCTAAGGCAGATTTTGCGGCTCTGGTGTGTAAGGCAGGCCGAAGGTTTGGGCGAAAGTGCGGATAAGGTTGGTGTTTGGCATGGGGTTTTATTCCTGTTCGGGCAGTTTTGCCTGGTGTTTATATTTTCAGGTAGCCTCGCGGGTAGGTTCTACATTCGTGGTGCGGGCTACCTGAAACTGTAGGCTGTAATCCTTAATGGTGTTTGGATTGAAGGCTACCTGAAACCCTATTCGGCTGCTCTGGGATTAAATTCGTCCAGTTTCTGCTCTACCCAAACTCGGGCGGTATTGGGGTGTCGGGCATGGTTCGGCTTCGCCGAAGTGGGAGACGGCGGGCAGGGAGTGCAGGTCGGTATCGATGTCTAGGCTTAAAAAGTAGTCATGCAGGTCAAAGCTTACGTTGAGGACGCAGCCGGGGAGGGACGATGCGGTCGTGCAGGTGGCTGAAAAGGCAGTGCTGCTAGTCAGCGCAGATTGTGCTGCACTTGACAGCGATGTCTGGTACGCCGAAGCGTTCGTTGAGTTTCCAGCAAGGCTGGCGGCCTTGGCTGATTTTGAAGTGGACGTTGCCAATTTGCTGGTCGCTGAGGCAAACTTGCTATTCGTCTGTGCCTTCGATGCAGAGGTTTTTGCCGAAGCTGGCTGCTGATTTGGCTGTATTCAAAGGGTTCGGGCTAGGCAATGCGGATTTCGCGGATGGTGTCGATGGTTTGGGGTATGATGGGTCCCTCCACAAGGTTGGGGCGGATTATAGCGGATGGACTTGGTTTCCTCTTTTACAGGCTATGGCTGAAGCGCATTTTTCCCTACAAGGCGGCGAGCTGCAGATAGTATAAGAGTACGGTAAGGCGAGCCGACACCATATGAAGAAATAATTGCTTTAGCTATATCTGAAAGTTTCAGGTAGCCTTTCATTTGGCAGCCTGAGCCAAGGCAATAAAAAACAGGCAAGCTTGCAGCCTGCCTGTTTGCATGGTTTGGCATAATTAATCGTTGAATATGTTGCGGCTGCCAACAAATACTTGGCTGCTGTATTTACAACTGCCAGCAGTTTGGCAGCCGGGGATGGTTACACTCAAAGTGTAGCGGCCGGTATGGGTGGCGCGAAAGCCGAACATAGGGGCGTCGTCTTCTTCAGTGTCGGCTTTGATTATGCTGCCGTCGGCTGATTTTAGGGTCAGGTCGATGTTGTTGCAGCCAAGGTCACAGGCGGCGAAGAAGGAGTAATATTTGCCGGCGGTAAGCTGAACCTGGTGGTTTTTGGTTTCACCTGATTTGGCGCTGCCTTGGAACAGGTTGGCTTGGCGGGCGCCGGGATCTTTCTCCTGAATAACTTGTTTGTAGAGCTGCTGGGCTTCAGGCAGCCATGAACTGCCAGGCGCGGCCAAGGCGGCAGGGGCGGCGATTAGGGTAACCAGGCCTAAAACGGCAAATTTTTTCATGTTTCTTCCTTTTGTTTGGTTATATTAGAGTAAAAGTGTACACATTATAATGTAAACTTGAGAAATGCTCTACTTTCCTATATTTTTAAAATCACTGGTTTATGGTTATGTACTTTGTGTTTTCGGACGGGTTAGGGAAGGCAAAAGGCTACCTGAAATTTTAGCTTCGCAGAAACTCGCGAGCTCGTTTTCAGGTAGCCTTCTTTAAGTGCACTCGAGTTCAGCGATTGAATACGGGTTTGGTGCCCATGAATACCTGGCTGCTGTATTCGCATTGTTCGGTGCTGCATTTCGGCATGGTAACAGTGAGGGTGTAGCTGCCGGTGCGGTTAGCACGCCAGCCGAACATGGGGAAATCATCGTCGTCGCTGTTTTCTTTAACCACGCGGCCATTGGCTGATTTTAGGGTCAGGTCGATGTCGCTGCAAGAGTAGTCGCAGTCGGCGAAGAAGCTGTAGTATTTGCCGGCGGTAAGCTGTACCTGGTGGCTCCGGTTTTGCTCTTTAGCAGCACGGCCGCTAAACAGATGGATTTGACGAGCTTGGGCGTCTTTTCTGTGCACTATATCGCGGTTGATTTTTTGTGCTTCGGGCAGCCAAGGGCCGTTTTCAAAGGCTTGGATGCTGTAGGCACAGCCGGAAGAGGCTTCGCATTTGGCCATGCTGGCGGTGAGGGTGTAGGTACCGCTGGTTGCAATAGTGCTGTTGATGACGGGGTTGTCGTCGTCGTCGTTATCTTCTTTGATGGTTTTGCCGTTGCTATCGGTCAGCTTGAGGTCGATGTTGGAGCATTGGCGGTCGCAGTCGGCAAAGAATACGTAGGATTTGCTGGCCTCGAGCTGAATGGTGTGGTTTTGGCTGCGGTTTTGTGCCAGATTGCCGTTGAACAGCTGGAGTTCTCGCGCATCGGCACTCCGTTGACGCACGATTTCGCGGTTGATTCTTTGTGCTTCGGGCAGCCAGTTATCCGCCTGCGCAGGTGCAGCGAAGGCGGGGGCAGCAGCCATCAGAGTGGCGATGGCGGCAAGAGTAAATTTCTGCATGGAATGCTCCTTCTGGTTAAGAAAGTAATAAAAGGGGAACAACAGACAGATTATAGCCAATGTGCGGGAATTTAACTAATCTTTTCTTATGTTAATCAGGCTACCTGAAAAACCATTTTCAGGTAGCCTGATTGGGGCTTAACGTACCGAGCGGATTGGTTCGGCTTGCAGGAGAACATGCTGCCTGCGGTCGAGCAGTTCCAGCCTGTTGCCGTTGATGCGGTAGGCGGCGGTGCGGGCAAAGGCGGCAGAGAGCCGCTCTTCCTGCGCCTGAACGTTCGGCGGGCAGAGCATCAGAGTGGTGGCGAGTTCGCCGATTTGCAGATTTTGGCCTTGGTGGCTGAAGTGGCCGGATAGGGAGTTACAGCCGAACGAGGCGTTCACGCGATTGTTGGCGTTGAACTCCAACGATCCGTTGGCGGCGTGGCGGCCGATGCGGGTGATGCGCCAGCCGTGGCGGGAGAGTTCTGCTGCGGGTGCGCTTGGTGCTGTGGCGGCAGGTGCAGGCCGGTCTGGCCCAGCGGGGGGCGGTGGTGCGCTGTCGGCAGGGTTGGGGTGGGCGGCGCAAGCGGTGAGTAGGAAGGCGGCAAGATAAATCGGTTTCATCGTGTGGGCTCCTATCTGGTGGAAAATTATTGAATCCAATATATTTGGATTATACACCCGAGGGTGTTGTAGTGTTAATTGAAATATAGCAATTTAAAAACATTTTGTTTTGAGAAAGGCAAACAGTATGGCAAAGGCTGCCTGAAAACTATAGTATAGTCGCCCCAAATAGGAACGATACGGCGTTGGTTCATTTAGCTGTGCTGCCTGTGGCTCGCTGCCTCGCTTCCTTCCTATTTGGAACAACCCGAATATTCTAACAAACACAAGGACACACCGTGTCAGTCGGACACTACGAAAATTTCCCCGTCGGCTCGCTGGTTTTACCGCGCCGCCTGCGCCGACCGGTGCACGCCATTTATGCGTTCGCCCGCACTGCCGACGATATAGCCGACGAAGGCGATTTGCCCAACGAAGAGCGCCTGCGCCAGCTTGATAATCTGCGCGCCGAGCTCGACCGCCTAGCCGCCGGGCAAACCCCGCACAGCGAATTGATGCAGCGGCTCGAGCGCGAAGCTATCCGGCCGTTCAATCTTCCGCTTGAACCTTTCTACCACTTGCTTTCCGCCTTCAGCCAAGACGTGGTGAAAACCCGCTATCAGCACTTTGGCGAGCTGGTGGATTACGCCCGCCGCAGTGCCAATCCGATCGGCCGGCTGCTGCTGCATCTCTACGGGCACACCGATACACTCAGCTTCGCCCAAAGCGACGGCATCTGTACCGCCCTGCAACTCACCAACTTCTGGCAAGACGTGGCCGTGGATTGGCAGAAAGGCCGCGTTTATCTGCCGCAAGACGATTTAGAGAAATTCGGCGTGAGCGAAGCGCAAATCGCCGAAGGCCGCGCCGACGCCGCCTTCCAACGCCTGATGGCGCACCAATGCCAGCGCGCCCACAAAATGCTCAAAGCCGGCTCCCCGCTGGGCAAAACTTTGCATGGCCGCATCGGCTTCGAGCTGCGCCTGATTATCCTCGGCGGGCAAAGCATCCTGCGCAAGCTGGAGGAAAACTACTACAACGTCTTCACCCGCCGCCCTGTACTCGGCGCGAAAGATTGGTGGCTGATGCTGAAACGGGCTTGGCTCAAGAAGTGAGCAGTTTTATTTAGCCCAGCCAAAAGGCTACCTGAAAATTTTAGCTTCGCAGAAACTTGCGGGCTCGTTTTCAGGTAGCCTTTTTGTTGCACGGCAATATTGTTAACTTCAAGGATACTCAATCAGCGCATAGGCTGAATGGTTGTGGATGCTTTCGAAGTTTTCGCTTTCCACGCTGAAGCGGTCGATGCGTGGGTCGTTTTTCAGCGCCACGGCGATGTCGCGTACCATGTCTTCCACGAATTTGGGGTTTTCGTAGGCGTGCTCGGTAACGTATTTCTCATCGGGGCGTTTGAGCAGGCCGTAGAGCTGGCAGGAGGCTTTGTTTTCCACCAAATCGATGATTTCTTCAATGGAAACTTCCTGCTTGTGGCAGGTGAGGGTAACGGTAACGTGCGAGCGCTGGTTGTGCGCGCCGTATTGCGAAATTTCCTTGGAGCAGGGGCATAGGCTGGTAACCGGAGCCAATACTTTGATTTGGTGGCTGTATTCTCTGCTGGCCGACACTTCGCCTTGCCAGGTGACGGCGTAGTCGAGAAACGAGGTGATGCCGCTCACGGGGGCGGCCTTTTTGCGGAAGAAGGGGAAGCTGATATTGATGCGGCCGGCTTGGGCATCGAGCCGCTCCAGCATATCGAGCGTGAGCTGGTGCAGGCTGGTGAAATCGAGCACCAGGTGCTGCCGCTCTTCCATCAGCGCCACAAAGCGCGACATATGCGTGCCTTTTTGCGAGGCAGGCAGGGCAACGGTCATGCCGATGCGGGCGATAGTGTGCTGCACGCCTTCTGCGCCCTGGATTTGCAGCGGGAAGTGCAGGTCTTTGATGCCCACTTGGTTGATGGGCATATTGCGTTGGTCGGGGCTGCTTTGCACGTCGGCAATGGCATTCATCCGTGGTTTCCTTATCGGGTGTGTGTGGCGGTGGATTAAGGGGGCGAAGTATAGCCCTGCCGCTGCCGCCGGGCAATTGTTGGCGTGAGTTTATAGCTCAGATTTATGGCCACAATTTTGTGCAATCGGGTGTGTTGCCTGGTTTTGGTTTATCATACCGCCCGCACCCCCCCTGTTTAAAGGACTGCCATGAACATCCTCTTCATCGCCGACCCGCTGGCCACCTTCAAAACCTACAAAGACACCACCTACGCCATGATGCGCGAAGCCGCCAAGCGCGGGCACAAATGGCACCACACCCTTGCCGGCGAACTCTCCGTGCAAAACGGCAAAGTAGTTGCCCAAGCCGCGCCTTTTGAATTCATCGGCGCGAAAGATGATCATGACCACAACTGGTTTCAGGTAGCCTCAGCCGAACAACGTGCGCTTGCCGATTTTGATGCCGTGATTATGCGCACCGACCCGCCGTTCGATATGCAATATCTCTACAGCACCCAACTGCTCACCCTCGCCGAACAGCAGGGCGCAAAAGTGTTCAACAGCGGGCAGGCCATGCGCGACTTCAACGAAAAACTCGCCATTTTGAATTTCGCCCAATTCACCGCGCCCACCCTCGTTTCCACTCGAGCTGCCGACGTGCGCGCCTTTTTAGCCGAACACGGCGACATCATCGTGAAACCGCTCGACGGCATGGGCGGCATGGGCATTTTCCGCCTCACCGAGCGCGACCCGAATATCGGCAGCATCCTCGAAACCCTGATGCGGCTGGATACGCGCACCATCATGGCGCAACGCTACATCCCCGAAATCGTGCACGGAGACAAACGCATCCTCGTGATTGACGGCGAAGTCGTGCCCTTTGCCCTTGCCCGCATTCCGCAGCAGGGCGAAACGCGCGGCAATCTGGCCGCAGGTGGGCGCGGCGTGGCGCAGGAATTGAGCGAGCGCGACCGCGAAATCGCCGAAACCCTCGCCCCCGAGCTGAAGCGGCGCGGCATTTTGCTGGCGGGTTTGGACGTGATTGGCGAAAATTTGACTGAAGTAAACGTCACCAGCCCCACCGGTTTCCAAGAAATCACCAAGCAAAAAGGCTTCGACGTAGCCGCTAAATTTATCGATGCAGTGGAACGGAACGCACGGTAGTTTCGCTTCATTGGAGCCCACGTTTTAGCTTTGCAGAAATTCCGCTGTGCTGCATTTTCAGGTAGCTTTTAGTTCATTCGGAGTACACAAAATGACCAAATCACACACATTATTGTTGCCCGGCCTGTTGGCTGCGCTGTGTTGGACGGTGGCGGATATGCTGCTGGTGGGCTTTGTGCAGTCGCCGGAGCAGTATCCGCTGTTTTCGCACACACTGGCCGCAGGCCTGGGCGACGATGTGGATTTGGCAGTGCTGATGCTGGCCGGATCGCCGCATCGGCTGTTTTGGGGCGTGTTGCCCGCCACTTTCAGCCTGCCATTTTATTTGGCCTCGGCTTTCGGTGTGCGCCGTTTGCTGCGCGGCAGGGCGGCAGGTGCGGTGTTGTGCCTGCTCTCGGCAGGCTATGCACTCTCGCCTTTGGGGCATGCGGGCTTTTATTATATGGGCATCAGCGCGCAAACCCTGCTGCATAGCCCGCCTGAAGCCTATCTGCTGCTACTGGCGCAATTTCGGGCGTTTCATGCCATGCTGACGGTGCATTGGTTTGCCTCGGCGGGGCTGCTGGCCGCGGGCTGGCTGGTGCTGCTGGTGCAAACCGTGCGTGGGCAAACCGCCTTGCCGCGTGCCTCGGTATGGGCAAACCCCTTGCCGGTGGGCGCTGCGGTGGCGGGCGTGTGCAGCCGGTTTCCACAATCTGCTGCAGCGGCCTGCATCGGCGGGGCAACGTTCAATATCGCCCAGGCGGTGTTTTTCGCCTCCGCTTGGTATTGTCTTTATTCCAACCGCCAACATCAAAAGGAGCATCGATGAAACCCGGCAAACGCGGCCTCGCGCGCCTTATCGCCGCCGCCCAATATTCCTGCGACGGCCTCGCCGCCGCCTACCGCAACGAAGCCGCCTTCCGCCAGCTGGTGTGGCTGCATGCCGTGCTGCTGCCCTTGGCGTGTTGTTTCGATTTTGATACCCCCGTGCGCATGCTGCTGGTGGGCGCATCGCTGCTCTCGCTGATTGTGGAGCTGTTCAACACCGCCATCGAAGCTGTGGTGGACAGGATTTCCGAAGAGCTGCACCCGCTCTCCAAAATCGCTAAAGATGCTGGCTCCGCCTCGCAGCTGGTGGCGTTGCTGCTCGTTAGCGTTTTTTGGCTGATGGCCTTAAGCACCCTGTAGTCCAGCCCCGTTTAATAGAAAGGATAGCATATGAAACTTAAGCAAATCGTTATCCTCTCCGGCCTGCTTTTGGCCGCGGCCGCCTAGGCAGAAGTGCGCGCCAGCCCTGTGGCAGAAAGCATGGTGGGTGGAGGCTACCTGAAACCACAACTACCTGATTCAAAATCATGAAAGACAACTTCCAACTCCTCGACGACACCCGGCATATGTTGCAATGGTTTGCCGACGAACCCTATGCAGAAATCCGACGCAGCATCGAAAGCATTCTGCGCGAACAAGTGGCCGACAGCCGCCTGCTTGATTTTGCCGTTACCTCCCCGCCCGATTGGCTTACCGTCGGCACCCGCTCCGAAAGCAATCCCGAAGCCGTAACCATAAACCGCACCGCCGTGGCCTTTGAATTTTGCCTGCACGTGTCCGGCGGCGGCCGCACCCACGAACTCCAAGGCGTGTATAGCTGGGCGGCCTGGCATTTGGACGGCAGCGGCGAACCAAACCAGCAAGTCTGGTTCGATATCGGCGGTACGCTGGCCGAATTCGGCAAAGACGGCGCACTGCTCGAGCGGTTGAACCAAGAGGCAGCGGCATGAGCCGGGCGGATAATCGGATTTGGGTGTTTCAAGGCAGCGGCAGCCGGAATGTGTCGGCCTGCTTTTCCGGTAAAGAAAACGCAGAGCGCTGGATTCGGCAACACGCCCTCAGCGGCCTGCTCACTGCCTATCCGATTGACCAGCCGGTGTATGATTGGGCAGTGCAAAGCCAAATCATCCGCCCCACCAAAGACGAGCAACAAACCGCCCAATTCATCCAAAATTTCAGCAGTGCCCATTTGGAGCACTATCACTACGAAGCAGGCAAAGAAGCCTAAAGGCTACCTGAAAACCGAATCTTCAATGCAGTGGAAACGAGCCACGCGAGTTGCGGTAAAGCTCAAATCGATGCCAAACCCATGAATAAAAAACCGCTCCTTGCCCTGTTCGGCACAATTCCTCTGCTGCTTGGCGGCGGCTATGTTTTTCTGCGACACAGCAGCAATCCGCCCGGCAGCCTGCCCAACACAGGCAACAGTGCCGGCCTCAGCCCCAGGCAGCAAAGCCTATTGCAACAGCCCGCCCTGCCGCCGGGCAGCGAAATTGCCAAACTCATTGTGCGCAAAGCCGAGCGTGAAATGGATGCCTACGATGCGCAAGGCAATCTGCTGAAAACCTATCCCATCGCACTCGGCTTTAGCCCGGTTGGCCACAAACAATTTGAAGGCGACGGCAAAACCCCTGAAGGCCGCTACACCATCGACGACCGCAATCCCCACAGCAGCCACCATAAAAATCTCGGCGTTTCCTACCCCAACGCCGCCGACCGCGCTCATGCCGCCGCACAAGGTAAAAGTCCCGGCGGCGACATCAAAATCCATGGCCTGCGCAATGGCTTCGGCCTTATCGGCGCGCAACACCTGCACCGCGATTGGACCCACGGTTGCATTGCTGTAACCGATGGCGAAATCGATGAACTTTACGCCCACGTCAAACCGCAGGCTGAAATTGAGATTTTGCCTTAGCGGGCAGGGTAGTCCGGCATGGTAAAAGGCTACCTGAAAACGGTAAATCGTTTTTCAGGTAGCCTTTTATGTGGTTCAGTTGTTTCTATTCCCGCTTCTGCGCCACCGCCCATTCATACAGCGCCTTCTTGTTTGCCCCGCTGATTTCCGCAGCCAGCGCGGCGGCTTTTTTCGGCGGCAGTTCTGCGGCGAGCAGGCTCATGATGTGTCGCGCCTGGTCGTTTAGTTCGTTGGCAGCGGCGGCTTCGGGCGGGTGCAGCACCAGCACCATTTCGCCGCGCGTTTGGTTGGTATCGGCACGCACGGCAGCCAGCACGTCGGCCACGCTGCCGCTGATGAAGGTTTCAAACGTTTTGCTGATTTCGCGTGCCAGCACCAAATGCCGGTTGGGCAGGATTTCGGCCATTTGGGCGAGTGCCGCCTCGATACGGTGCGGCGTTTCAAACATCGCCACGGCATAGGGCACTTCGCGCCAGCGCTCAAACCATTGCGCCCGTTCGCCCGCCTTGGGCGGCAGAAAGCCGGCAAAATAAAAATCCGACTGCGTTACCCCGGCCACGCTCAAAGCCGCCATCACCGCGCTGGCTCCGGCCACCGGCACCACCTTGAAGCCTGCTGCCCGCACGCCCGCGGCCAGCCGCGCCCCGGGGTCGCACACGGCCGGCGTGCCCGCATCCGATATTTGCGCCACCACCTGCCCGGCAGTGAGCGCGGCGGTGATGGTGTCGGTCATTTGCCGCTCGTTGTGTTCGCGCACGCTCACGAGCTTGGTACGGATGCCGTAGGCGGAGAGCAGCTGCTGGCTCACGCGTGTGTCTTCCGCGCACACCAAGTCTGCCCGTTGCAACACCGCCAGCGCGCGCAGCGTGATGTCGGCCAGGTTGCCGATGGGCGTTGCCACCACATACAGCGTTTGCGGCTCAATCTGCGCGGCCGCCTTATCCAATATTTTTTGCCACATGGTCTTCGGGTATGATTGCGTTTGAAACGCCGCAAACTATAGCAAATTAAATTCGCTTCCGATACAAGGCGGGATAGGCCGTGGCGGAAGCGGAGCTGATTTGCGGTATCGCACGAAAGGAAAACCATGCGCCTCAACCACGCTGCCGGCCAAGCTGCCGAAGATACCGCCGCAGGCTACTTGAAAAAACAGGGTTGCCGTATCCTGGCGCGCAACTGGCATTGCCGCTATGGTGAAATCGACATCATCGCCGAGCAGGGCGGGGTGTATTTGTTTGTGGAGGTGCGGCAGCGGCGCAGCCAAAGCTTCGGCGGCGCAGCAGCGAGCATCACTCCGGCCAAACTGGCCAAACTCAGCCGCAGCGCTGAAACCTGGCTCCAGCAAAATGCGCCGAATCAACCTTGCCGTATCGATGCCATCTTGATTGAAGGCGATCAGCCGCCGCAGTGGTTGCAGAATATCGGCGGGTATTGAAGCGGCAGTCGGTGCTGGCGCAAGGCTACTTGAAAGAGGATTGGATTTTTTGGCTTTGCAGAAACTTGCGTTACTGGTTTTCAGGTAGCCTTGGCGCTTGCAGTGAGGTTGGTATTGACCACACCGGCAAGCCTAAACGGTGCTTTGCTCGCCCGAGGTGGTAAAGGCCACCTGAAAATGCGGATGTGTTTTGTGCTTGACAGCAACTGGCGCTGCTTGTTTTAGCCGTGTCGCAGGCGATGTTTCAGGTAGCCTTTACCCGCTTGCCCGTTGCCAGCAATTGTTCAAACCACCATATGCCGCTACAATAGCCGACGTTTTCATTTTTTATTTTTCAGGTAGACTTTATGAACCCAGCCGCCCAACGCGTATTGCAGCATTTTCAGGAAAGCATTGCCGCCAAACAGCAGTGTGCCGAACAATTGGCCGAGCCAACGGCGCGGGCGGCAGCGTTGCTATTGGATTCGCTGATGGCCGACGGCAAGATTTTGGTGTGCGGCAACGGCGGTTCGGCAGCGGATGCGCAGCATTTTGCCGCCGAGCTTACCGGCCGTTTTGAAAAGGAACGTATGCCGCTGGGCGCCATCGCGCTCACCACCGACACTTCCGCGCTCACCGCCATCGGCAACGATTATGCCTTTGATCGGATTTTTGCCCGCCAAGTGTCTGCACTCGGCCGCCCGGGCGATGTGCTGGTGGCGATTTCCACTTCCGGCAATTCCGGCAATGTGCTTGCCGCCATTGATGCCGCCCGCGAGCAGGGCATGAGCGTGGTGGCGCTCACCGGGCGCGACGGCGGTAAAATCGCCGGTGTGCTTACAGAAGGCGATGTGCTGCTCAACGTGCCGCATAATCGCACGGCGCGGATTCAGGAAATCCATATCCTGCTGATTCACGTCCTGTGCGATCAAATCGATACCGCTTTGTTTGAAGAATAAACGCTTCCCCCATTTCCGCCCAAAAGGACAATAAACCATGAAAAAAAGTTTCCGCCTCCTGCTGCTGTGCCTGCTGCCGCTGCCGCTTTCCGGCTGTTTTACCGCGCTGGTGGGCGCGGGCGCATTCGGCGTGATGTCGGCCACCGACCGCCGCAGTACCGGCGCGCAGGCTGACGACCAAGTGATGGAAGTGCGTATCCAAAACACGGCGCTCACCCATCTGCGCAGCAACAACACTACGCAGGGCTTTGAGCCGAAGCTTTCCGTGGTGAGCTTCAACCGCCAGGTGCTGCTGATGGGCTTGGTGGCCAGCGAGGCCGATAAGGCATTTGTGGAGCGCGTGGCTCGCGCCCAGCCCAATGCCGAGAAGATTTACAACTATATTCAGGTAGCCACCAGCGCACGCGGCTTCGGCGAGGTAAGCAACGATTCGTGGGTTACTTCCAAAGTACGTACCACTTTGCTCGGCACCAAGGGCGTGTCGGCCAACCATGTGAAAGTGGTAACGTATAACGGCGTTACTTATGTGATGGGCATCCTCACGCCCGAAGAGCAGGCGCTGGTGAGCAATACCGTGAGCACTACCGCCGGCGTGCAGCAAGTGGTTACGCTGTATGAAACCTTCGTGCCCAGCAATGTGCGCTAAACACGCTTATCTTTGAATTGTAAGGAAAGTTCATGACCGGCAAAGAAATGCCTTCTTCTTCCAAAAAGCCGCAGCGCAGCACGTTTAGCCGCATTGTGTGGATAGCGTTTATTGTGGCCTTTATCGTGGTGTTCGCGCTGGTGGCCATGGCTTGGCTCACGATACAAAAATCTGATTTCGGGCCAAGCGCCGGTGATGCTTCCACACCGCAGCAGGGCGTGGAAATTTGGCAGCCCAACGGCGCATCAGCCGCGGCCGGCCAAACCTACAGCCTGCCACCGGCTGCCGATATGGATGTCGCTTCCCAGGCATCCGAGCCGGCACAAGAGCGCCCCGCCGCGTCGCGCCGCGTTACACCGGCCACCCCTGCTGAGGAAGAAGTGCCGATTCAGCCGGTTGCCCCGCAGCAGGAAACAGAAATCCGACCGATTGAGGTGCCGGTGAAACCTGCGCCGCAACCCCAGCCGCGCCAGCCTGGAGGCGATGGCAGTGGCAATCCGGTGGATAGCCTGTTTTAAAACGGAGGTTACCTGTAAAGCGCAGTGTAGCGAAGTTTTAGGCAGCCTGTTTGTGGTTATGGTTGCAGCAATGTTTCATGGCCGGCTATTGCTATAGTTACACGTATTTCTTCCTACTGCGTTGGCTTGTTTTGCCGTATTGCGTTGTACTGTCTGCGGCTTGCTGCTTGGTATGAGAAAATGTGCTTCAGCTATAGTTAAGAGGAGAGAGATAGTGAAAGTTTACCGCTTGCTTACCGGCACAGACGATTCCGTGTTCTGCCGCCGCGTAACCGAAGCCTTGCAACAAGGTTGGGAGCTGCACGGCAGCCCGACCTTGGCGCACACCGACAACGGCGTGCACGTGGGGCAGGCGATTGTGAAAGAAGTGGCGCAATACGACCCGAATAAGCCGTTGAGCGAATATTGATATGCAGCAAATAGCAAAGGCTACCTGAAAACTTTTCAGGTAGCCTTTATGGTGTCTGGGCGTGCAATCAATTGCTCTGCACTTGAACCCGGCTCGGAAACTTCGCAGCCACTTGGGTGATGATGCTGTGTGTGCGGGTGCCGCGTTCAACCACCTGTTTTAGCCGCGCTTCGTCCAGCCCCTGTTTTTCCACTTCTTGCAGCACGCTGTGGTATTCGCTAAAGGCACTGGTGCATTCGGCAAGCAGGGCATCATCAGGAATCGAGTGGCAGCCGCCTCGGTCGGAATTGGCCATAAACCCAGCACTATGCCGCACCGGCATCATCACAGCTTCGGGCACACTGCCGAAATCGGTACGCTCATTTAGATGGGTGAGGAAGCGGTTTTCGTTGTTGATGAACACATTGTAGTGTTCTACAAACTCTTTCAGCTTCACGGTTTTAACAGCATCGTAGCCGCGCCAGCCTAGAAGGACGATGGAAAGGGCGCCGCTGATGAGGATTTTTTTGGCTTTAGGGAACATGGTTTCTTCTTGGTTTGCTTGAAAAAAGTCATGATTAGATTGCTATATTGTTGGCGGGTATTTTCAGGTAGCCTCTACAGTGTGCGGGAGGCTGCCTGAAAATATAGTCGCCCTAGGGGGGGGGAACGATACGGTCTTGGTTCGCCTTGCTGTATCGTTCTTATTGTTGTGACTTACCGCTTTGTTTCAATCCCTATTGGAAGCAATATATATTATACTGGATTGCATCGATACCCATTATCCGGCCAAACTCACCAGCAGCTGCCGGATGGCGGGCCAGGCTTCGCCGGTTTCTGCGCCTTTGATGATGCGGTCGATGCGGGCGCATTCTTGCAGGGCGGTGATGAGGCGCGGGGTGGGGATGCGGCGCACAGCCAGGGGGGCGAGTTGCTGTTTGCTGCCCCACAGGCGCAGGCTGTTGCGCACTTGGGCTACGGTTTGCCCTTGTTTGAGGGCGGCGGTGAGGCGGATGAGGGTGCGGATGTCGTCGGCCAGCATCCACAGCAGCATTACGGGTTCTTCGCCGTCGGCTTCGAGGCCTTCGAGCAGGCGCACCACGCGGGCGGGTTCGCCGCTCATCCAGGCGGCGGCAAGCTGGAATACGTCGAAACGGGCTACGTCGGCCACGGCGGCTTCGGTTTCGGCAATGCCCAATTCGTGGCCTGCGGGGTAGAGCAGGGCGAGTTTGTCGATTTCCTGCTTGGCGGCCAAGAGGTTGCCTTCCACGCGTTCGGCAAACAGGGCAAGCGCCTCGTTGCCGATGGATAATTGATGCTGCGCGAGGCGGCCGCGTATCCAGCCGGGCAGGGCTTGGGCATCAACGGCTTTGGCTTCAACCACGGTGCCGCTGCGGCTGAGGGCGGCAAACCATTTGGCCTGGGTTTGGGCACGCTCGAGTTTGGGCAGGAGGATAACGGTTACGGTGTCGGGCGGGAGGTTGGCGGCCAGTTGTTCGAGGGCTTCGCCGCCGGCTTTGCCGGGCTTGCCGCCGGGCAGGTGGATTTCGAGCAGTTTGAGTTCGGCAAACAGGCCGATGCTGTTGGCGGAGGCGAGGAGGTCTTGCCAGTCGGCGGCGGTGTCGGGGGTGTGGGTTTCGCGGTTCAGGTAGCCCTGCTCTTTGGCAGCGGCGCGGATGGCGTCTAAGGCTTCTATCCGCAGCAGGGCTTCTTCGCCATGCAGCACATACAGCACTTGCAGGGGCTGTTTGAGTTGCGGCAGCAGGCGTTCGGTGCTGATGGCGGCCATTATTCGGCTTTCAGGTAGCCTAGGCGGCGCACGAGCTGGCGGGCGGCATCCACGCGCATATCGGCCCAGAGTTGGGCTTCTTCTTCTTGTTTACCGAGGATTTCGCTGTCGCTATAGTCCAGCGTGCGGTATACGCTGATGAGCATGGGCTCGCCCAGGGCTTTTTCGCCGCGCCAGGCTTGGGCGGCTACTTTGAGCTCCAGCCGGTATTCGGTTACTGTGCCGGAGAGGTTGAGGGTTTGGATGTTTTTATTGGTTTGGATATCGGTTACTTTGACCACGGCATCGGCAAAGGCGCTGTCGAGCTTGGCGTGGCGGCGCAGCAGTTCGGTTTCGATATTTTGCTGCAATTCGCGCCCTTGTACGGCCCAGGTTTGGTAGGGCAGGGGCGGGTTGAGCGCGGGGTCGCTGCCGGCCAGGCGGAAGCCGCAGGAGGCCAGCAACAGCAAAAGGGGCAGCATCAGATATTTTTTCATGGTGTTTCCTTGGCTTGCGCCGCAAGAGGCGGCGGCTAGGGGCGTATTCTAGCGGATTGTGGACGGGAGAGGCTACCTGAAAAGCGGCAGCATGGGCTTTCAGGTAGCCTTTGCTATAGAGATACCACCACCGAGCCCATAAACCGGTCTTGCAGGGTGCGCCGTTCGAATTTGAGAATCAAGAGTATGGCCAGGCAAATGAGATATGCCAAGCTGGCCGGCCAACGGAAGAAAATCAGCAGCAACACAAAAGCCGCTTCCCGAGCCAATACCGTGCCGAGAAAGCCGGGATTGCTGCCGTTTTTGTCTAGCACACGGATGCGGAACAGCCATTTGCCGAACGACTGCCCTTTCAGCGACATCAATATGGTTTGCAGTAGCATATAAGCCAGCATCGGCAGCAGCACCAGATGGAAATCGTTGTTGCCGGGGAAGCAATACAGCAAGGCTTGCAGCAGGGCATAGGCTAGGCCGAAGTTTAGGGCGGCGGCCGAGATTCGTTTCCAAGCAGGGGCAAGCCGATATACCTTGCCGTTTTCCAAGCGGACTTCTGGGTTCATAAGGTGGCTGTGTATGTATGGTGGATTAAAATCAGAATGGGACAAGGTGAACTAGCGCAGCAGCATCCTTATCTTAATTCACTATGATATTAAGAGCTAAACAGGCTACCTGAAAATTCTGCAGCATGCTCATCCTTTAAAACCAATAGTCCTGCATGGCTGCCAATAATTCCGGGGTGATTGCGTATCCGCAATTTTCACCGATGACGCTGTCGATGCCGCAATAAGGGCAGCATGCCGTGTATTGCCCGTCGTCTTCCGGCACAAAGTCGCCTTCCTCCAGCTCGGTGGAGCGGAAGATAGCGAGGCAGTAGAAGCAGCCGCAACGCTGGGGTGGCAGCAGATACGCTTTATTCTTGAAAGAAAATTGGTGCGCAGCGATGGCAGCGGCGCCCAATGCTGCATCTATTGATAGGTTGGTCATCTTGTTTCCAGAAGAGGAGGCTACCTGAAAACGGCTGGGCATTTTCAGGTAGCCTTTCAGGATGGTTTAAGGCTGCATCTGCAAAGTTTGCGCAGAATAGGCAGCACCAATCCGTTTTGCCCGGCATTTATGCTGTTGGGCATACATATACGGGCGGCAAACTTTATTTGCGCCCGCATCAGCGCAGGCGGTTTAAGCCCAACGCATAGGTTCGCCCGTTTTGCCAAGCAAACCACCAATACAGGCGCATATTCGGATTATCGGGCTTGCTCATGCGGCAAAACGCAAAGGCCTGATTGTGGATACACGCCATCGGCATCGCTCGGAGCTCAGATGGCAGCAAGGTTTTCCATTCGTGAATTTTCTGTGTGGAAGAAGTTTGCAGGCGGCATTCGCCCGTGCCTTGGCACACCGGCGACCATGGGCTGTTGCCATTTTTCCCGTCCATCATCCATTGCGCGCCGCGCTGGTAATAGCGCATCTGCATTTGCGTGGGGCGTTGGTCTTTATCCAGCAGCACATATTCGCCGGCATCGGATGCGTCCAAACCGGCTGCGAATGCGCTGCCGGCCAAAGCCAGCCACAAGACCATGATTTTGGCAATTTTCATAACAATCTCCCAAGATGAAACCCTTGCTTATTCCTGCAGAAGCGCGGGTTGATTGGGCAAACGGTGCAGCTTGCTTTTTAGCAGGCCAAAGCAGCCTGCACCTTAGTTTGCAGTTTAGACAGATACTCAAGCGGCATTATTAAGGCTACCTGAAAAACCTTTTATCGTTTTCAGGTAGCCTTATCCTTGCTTTAAGCCAACTTTGCTTTAATCAACTCCTGCACCTGCGCAGGATTCGCTTTGCCTTTACTAGCCTTCATCACCTGTCCCACAATCGCATTCAGGGCTTTTTCGTTACCGGATTTGAACTGCTCCACGGCTTTGGCGTTGTTGGCCAGTACTTCATCCACCATGGCTTCAATCGCGCCGGTATCGGTCATCTGCTGCAAGCCGTGTTTTTCAATGATTTCGGCGATGGTGGCTTCAGGTTCTGCCCACATGGCTTCAAAGGCTTTTTTCGCTAACTTGCTGCTTAATGTGCCGTCGGCGATCTTGCCCACCAGTGCGGCGAGGCGTGGGGCGGTAATCGGGCTGTCGGCAAGTTCCATGCCTTCTTTGTTCAGCGTAGCGGCGAGCTCGCCGTTCACCCAGTTGGCAGTCAGCTTGCCTTGTCCGCTGGCTTTGGCGGCTTCTTCAAAATAGGCAGCCTGCACACGGCTGGCGGTGAGTAGGCGCGCGTCGTAGTCGCTCACGCCATAATCCGCTACGAAACGCGCCGCCATTTCTTTCGGCAGCTCGGGCATTTCTGCTTTGGCTTTTTGCAACCGGTCGTCTGAAATGATGACGGGCAGCAAATCTGGGTCGGGGAAGTAGCGGTAGTCGTGCGCGTCTTCTTTCAAACGCATCACGCGGGTTTCGCCTTTTTCAGGGTCAAACAGCATGGTTGCCTGCTGTACTTTGCCGCCGTCTTCCAAAATCTCGATTTGCGCTTCCACTTCGTAATTAATCGCCTGCTCCAAGAAGCGGAAGGAATTGAGGTTTTTAATCTCGCGGCGCGTGCCGAATTCCGCTTGACCTTTCGGACGCACCGATACGTTGGCATCGACGCGGAACGAGCCTTCCGCCATATTGCCGTCGCAGATGTCCAGCCAGGTTACCAAGCTGTGCAAGGCTTTGGCGTAGGCAACGGCTTCGGCAGCGGAGCGCATTTCAGGTTCGGATACCACTTCCAATAGCGGCGTGCCGGCGCGGTTCAGGTCAATGCCGGTCGCGCCGTTCAAGCCTTCATGCACGGATTTGCCCGCATCTTCTTCCATGTGCGCGCGGGTTACGTTAATGGTTTTCACATCGTCGCCGACCACGATTTCCAATTTGCCGTGTTCAACAATCGGCAAATCCAACTGGCTGATTTGATAGCCTTTGGGTAAGTCGGGATAGAAGTAGTTCTTGCGGTCGAACACGTTTTTCTGATTGATTTTCGCATCCAAAGCCAAACCTAATTTGATGGCTTTTTCAACGACTTCGCGGTTCATTACAGGCAGTACGCCCGGCAGTGCGCATTCCACCATGCTGGCGTGCGCATTAGGTTCCGCACCGAACGTAGTCGATGCGCCGCTAAAGATTTTGGATTGAGTGTTGAGTTGGACGTGGATTTCCAGTCCGATTACGGTTTCCCAGGTCATAAGGGGTCTTTCTGTTGAAGAAGGGTTAATCGGTTTGTAAGGGTTTCCGGGTGGGCAGAGGCTACCTGAAAACCTATATTCTATCTTTCAGACGGCCTTTTACCGCTATTTTCTGCGCGGCTGAAAGCCGGGAAGCTGCCAGTGGAAGCGGTAGGCGGCCAACCGCAGAAACAGGCCGGCGGCAAACAGCAGATGCAGGGTAAAGGCGTTTATCCAGCCGATCCGCGCGAGGAAATACATTAGCCCGCCGATGAAGATGGCAACGCTGCCGTAGAGGTCGGCACGCAATACGATGGGCACGTCGTTCACCAAAATATCGCGGGCAATGCCGCCGCCCACGGCGGTGACGAAGGCGAGCACGATCACGCCGAACAGGTTTAATTGCAGGCTGATGCCGATTTGTGCACCGGTGATGCTGAAGGCGGCCAGGCCGATGGCGTCTGCAATCAGGAAGGCGGCGGCAAGGTGGGTGCGGCGGTAGCGTTGCACGTGCAGCAGCCAGGCGATAACGAGGGTGGCGAATACCACAATGAGCGCGTCGGTGTGTCGGAATACCTGCGGCACATGCCCTACCAGCGCATCGCGCATCATGCTGCCGCCCACAGCGGTGAGCAAGGCGGTGATGATCACGCCGAGCACGTCGAGCCGCTTGCTGTAGCCGACGAGGTAGCCAGACACGGCGAAGGCGGCGGTGCCAATGATTTGGATGAAGTCGGTGGTGGTCATGGTTTCAGGTAGCCTTGCAGGCAGTGTTAGGTGGTTGAATAGGTTTTCAGACGGCCTTAGAGGCTACCTGAAAAACGGTGGATTGGGTTTTTACATCTGATATTTGGTATAGCTGAAATAGAGTTGTTAGATTCGAATATCGAGCTTTCTACTACTTATATATTTTTTGCTCCACCGTCCACCAAGTTTGCTGGTAGTGGTTTAGAAAATCTGCAGCTTCCCATTTTGTTTCTTCACCATCAATGCCTTCATCTATAACGGTATCTCCTTGCCGCATCAGAAAGTGTGTTGCTCGTGCATGACCTTTACGGATGGAGGCCTCGCAGATAGCCAATACTGGATTATTCAATAATTCAAGCAATGCTTGGGTATGGATGCCTTGGATATTCTTTGCTTTATGCATTGGATGTTCTATTCAATTGGTAGTTTCCGATAATGCCTGTTACCGAGAAACTCAATCTTCCATTGGTCGCGCAATATCTGCAACTGTTGGTAGATTTTATCTTTGATATGTTTGTTTTCGGGAAACTGGGCGGCCAATTCAGTTTCAAACTCATACATTTGCTTCAAAGAAAATTTTTCAGGTAGCCTGTCAGCGCATTTCATTATGGCCAGCAACCAGCCTTTTTTCTCCGTTTTTTGCTGCCTTAAGAACAGGTATTGCCGCCATTGTTTGAACACGGTTTCGGGTGGCATGGCCTGCCCTTGGTTTATCAGCAGAATTTTTCCACTTTCCGGCAGGCTGCCGATATTCATCGAACACATGATGTAATTGGGGTGGTTCGGAATACCTTGTTTGCGCGGCACAATCATCGCGGGGGTAACAAAATGTTTGGGTATCAGCACCAGTTGTCGTACGGCGTAATCCACTTTCCGATATGACAGACAGAAGAAATTCGGGTTTTGCTCGGATTGTATGCGCTCAATCATGGTTTGATACGCACCGTCTGCCACGCTTCGGCCTGCCGACTGACCGCTTTTACTTTTTAGTTCGAACTGTTCTGCACAATCCTGACAGTAAAAATCGGCAACTGGGCGGTTATTTTCAAATTGTGTAATCGGTTGCCGACCACAATTCGGACAATAAGCATTCTGCCCCAACCAGCTTTCGGTCATCACCCTTACTTGCTGGCTTGCACTTTTGTATTGCCGCATCAATGATTGGTCTAAATAGAGGTTCACTGCAGTGTCCTGTTTTCAGACGGCCTTCCAGGTCTTTTAAAGGCTACCTGAAAATCGCCACACAGCAATTCTATCCTCTCTGATTTGGCGATAAATCCCTGCATTTCCTTTTCGGGGAAGTAAGGAGATTTATCGTGGCCGAATGGTACGTTGAATTCGCCTTTACTGTTGTAGCGGCACAAGCCGTTGAAGGCATGGCGGTTTAAGTAGACAAACAATGCCGAGCGCTCGTGCCTGTCCGTGCTAAGATTGAATTGGGCGCGCAGTTCGTAGAAGTGGGCTTCCCGATTATTTTCGGGAAGGAAAAAGGAGCGGGCATAATCGATAAACTGCTGCTTTTCCTGCTTCAATGTTTGAAACAGTCCGATGAGGTCGTGATTGCTGTCATTGAGCAGGTAGCTGTCAAACTCCAAAGCAAGCGACAATGCGGCTGAACCTGCAAACGGCTCAATCAGGCGTTTGCGCGGGCGTTTGGGCAGGCTATGTTCTATAAAGGGAACGAGCTTGGATTTGCCGCCCGCCCATTTTAGAAAGGATTTAGTTTGCATAATATGTTCCCTATTTTTCAGGTAGCTTCAAAACAGAGGCTACCTGAAAACTTCACACCGGCACTTTCGTATGCCAATCGCTCGCCAGTTGTACTTGATGCGCTGCGCCAAGGATTTTGGCTTCAGAGAAATGATTGCCGATAAATTGCACGCCGATGGGCAGTCCGCTGCTGCTGAAACCTGCGGGCAGGGTCAGGGCAGGCAAGCCCGCCAGATTTACGGCGATGGTGTAGATGTCGGAAAGGTACATCTGCACAGGATCGTGGATGTCGCTGCCGAGTTTCGGGGCGGCGGTGGGCGCAGTTGGGGCGAGGATGAAGTCGCATTGTGCGAAGGCCGTCTGAAAATCGTTGGCAACGAGGCGGCGCAGTTTTTGGGCTTTCAGGTAATAGGCGTCGTAGTAGCCGTGCGACAACACATAAGTACCAATCATGATGCGGCGTTTGACTTCGCTGCCGAAGCCTTCGGCGCGGGTGTTGCTGTACATTTCTTCAAGGTCGTTGAATTTTGCAGCACGATGGCCGTAGCGTACGCCGTCGTAGCGGGAAAGGTTGGTGCTGGCTTCGGCGGAAGCGAGGACGTAGTAGGCGGGGATGGACAGGGCGGTTTGCGGCAGGGAAACTTCAATGGTTTCCGCGCCTTGCGCTTTTAAGAGGTCGATGACGCTTTGCAAAGCAGCCTGCACATCGGCATCCGCGCCTTCGCCGAAATATTCTTTAGGCAGGCCGATTTTCATGCCTTTGAGCGGTTTGTCCAAATCGCGGGTGTAGTCTTCTTTGCTGCGTTCCAAGCTGGTGGAATCGCGCTCATCAAAGCTTGCCATCACATTGAGCAAAATCGCGCAGTCTTCGGCGGTTTGCGCCATCGGACCGGCTTGGTCGAAACTGGATGCGTAGGCAACCATGCCAAAGCGGGAAACTGTGCCGTAAGTAGGTTTGATGCCGGTGATGCCGCAGTGTGAAGCAGGCTGGCGGATGGATCCGCCGGTATCTGAACCGAGCGCAACAGGGGCAAGACGCGCTGCAACAACGGCTGCGGAACCACCGGACGAACCGCCTGGAACGTGTTCGGGATTCCACGGATTTTTGGTCGCGCCGTAGAACGAGGTTTCATTGGTCGAGCCCATGGCAAACTCGTCCATATTGGTACGGCCGAGCGTTACCATACCTTCATCAAGCAGGTTTTGTACGACGGTGGCAGTGTAGGGGGAGACAAAGTTGTCCAACATTTTGGAGCTGCACGCACTGCGCCAGCCTGTTTGGCAGAAAATATCTTTGTAGGCGATGGGTACGCCAGTGAGCGCGGTGGCGTTACCCTGCGCGATACGCGCATCGGCGGCACGGGCTTCGGCGAGGGTTTTGTCTTGGTCGAGGGTGATGTAGCCGTTGATTGCCGGGTTCTGCGCGGTAATAGCGGCAAGATATTCGGTTGCCAGTTCGACGGCGGAGATTTGTTTGGATTGTAGCAATTGGCTGGCTTGTTTGAGGGTGTATTGGGTCATGAGGGTCTTTCGGTTGAAAATAAGTGAAATTTTAAAGGGTTAATAGTGCAGGCTGCTTTTTGAGGCTGTCTAAAAATATCAGCCTATCAATTTTTGGTAAGTATCCAGTTGGTTGAGCTGCGTGGCGGAACGGTAAAGCAGCGATTGTTCGTCATTTTCATCATAATCATCAATATAAAATGCAAACAGCAATATGCCGTTTTCAGCACGGTTGCCGAACAGGCCTTCTTGGTCGCATTGTTGTAGTGCGGCTATTAGGGCAGTTTCGTATTCGGCACGTTTTTGCTGATAGGTATCGTCATCATCTAGATTTTCTATGCTGCGGTATGCAACTTGGTAGAGCTCGCTTTGGTTTTCCAGCCAGTTATCTGAAGCATTCTGGATTTCGGTTTGGCCTTCATAAAGTGTACATCTGCCATCCCAAATCGCCTGCAGGATGGTGCAGTTTTTGTATTTTTTCCTGTGCTTGGCAACAAAGGCTGCTAAATCCTGATAGGTAATCGCGGCGTTGCCTGCGGCAAAAAAGTCGTCCACCAAATAGAAATAATACGCGGCAACTTCCTTGCCTGCCTGTTCAACCTGCTGCTTGATACGGTTGAAACATTGGCGGATGTGGCTAACGGCGGCGGTGTGCAGGTGTTGTTGCTCGGTGGACATGGGGTTCCTTTAGTTTTCAGGTAGCCTTTGCTGTTTTGAGGCTACCTGAAAATTTTGCGGGCAGGTTTATTTGGCTGCGCTAATGTGGCCGCACACGGCTTGTATCATTTTGGCGGTGTGCTGGTCTTCGCCGCCCACGGCGTTGAGTTCATTGATAGTTTCTTCGCTCAGTTCGGCAGGCTTGGCATAGGGGTGGGTATCTTTTAAGCCGTTTAGGCTGCCGTTGGAGTTAAACAGGGCCAGTGCGCTCATCACGGATTGGTGTTTGCCGCTGCCGCAGAATACCCAGTCGGATACCAGCATATAGGGCTCAGCGCCAGTGCGTTGCGAGCGGTGGCGGGATACGACGGAATACCAGCCGCCGCCGAGGGCTTGGATGGTGTCGGGATAAAGATAGGCAGTGTAGGCGCCGTCGCCGTCGCTTTGGTAGCTGTAGAGGAGCACGTCTTCGCCGAGCTTGGTTTGCGCTATGGCGGCAGCTTTAGGGTTGGCTTCACGTTCGGCCGGGCTGGCTCCGGCGTGGGCAGTGGCGGCGAGAATGCCCAAGAGGGCGGTGAGGAAGAGTTTTCTCATGATGTTTGCTCCGTGGGGGGTGCTTCAGGTAGCTTGAGGCCTTTGCTAGAGTTGCCGAATTAAGAATGCAGTTTAGGGCATTTCACTAAGCACCTTCTTTATCTCACTGTGGCGTTAGTTCACCTTGTCGTACTAACGTTGTACTGTCTGTGACTCGTTGCTTTGTAAAGGAAAAGAATTTGTTTGGCTGTCGCAACACAGCGAGCGCAGACATGCCATTAGGTGGGTGAGCGATCTGGCACAACGTTCCAAATATGCTGCTGGTGGTAGTTTTGTAAAGGACTCAGCCTGAGAAAAAACTACCTGAAAATTTATTCCTCAATTACTTGCGGCACGATATACAGGCGGTTGCGCACTTCGGGGGCAACGGCTTGGTATTCGGCAGTGTGGTCGGCTTCGGTGATTTGGTCGGCACGCAGGCGCAGGGCGAGTTCGTGCGGGTGGGTCATCGGTTCGATGCCGTCAGTGTTCACGCTCTGCATTTGCTCTACCATGGTGAAGATACCATTTAGCTCGTCGAGAGTGGTGGCTTTCTCAGCTTCGGTCAGGCTCAAACGCGAGAGGCGGGCGATTTTTTCAACGTCGGAAAGTGTAAGCGACATAAAAATTCCTTAAATTATGTTTAGCAAACAGCTCAATCTCAGGTATGATTGCATATTTCAATTGAGACTAGCTTGCAAAGCTTAAATTATAGCCTAAAAGCCTGCTTCTCGGCACGGCACAAGAATTAGGGCTGCCCGAAGCAGCACCGGTTTCTCCGCAGGTTAGGTTTCTTTAAAAATATTCATCAGTATTTAAACGCTAGGATTTAAGGCATGTTCCGCTTTCTCACCAGATATTTCTCTAATGATTTGGCCATCGATTTAGGTACGGCCAACACCCTGATTTACATCAAAGGCCGCGGTATTGTTTTGGACGAGCCTTCGGTGGTGGCTCTCCCCAACGACATGAGCAACAATAAGAACGCCACGGTGGCGGTGGGTGCGGAAGCCAAGCGTATGCTGGGGCGTACGCCAGGCGGCATTCAGGCGGTGCGCCCGATGAAGGATGGGGTGATTGCCGACTTTAATGTTACCGAGAAAATGCTCAAGCACTTTATCCGCAAGGTGAACAACAGTCGCTTTGCTGCCGCTCCGCGCATCGTGATTTGCGTGCCCTGCGGCTCAACCCAGGTGGAACGCAAGGCGATTCACGATTCGGCGCAACAGGCTGGTGCGGCCTCTGTAAATCTGATTGAAGAGCCGATGGCAGCAGCCATCGGTGCAGGTTTGCCGATTGAAGAACCGACTGGCTCCATGGTAGTGGACATCGGTGGTGGTACGACCGAAGTTGGCATCATCTCTTTGTCTGGTGTGGTGTATTCCCATTCTGTGCGTGTGGCAGGTGATGCGTTTGATGAAGCCATTATCAATTATGTACGCCGCAATTACGGCATGCTGATTGGTGAAGCCACCGCTGAAGAAATCAAAAAAACCATTGGCACGGCCTTCCCGGGCAATGCCGTGCGCGAAATCGAAGCCAAAGGACGCAATCTGGCCGAAGGTATCCCACGTGCTTTCACTATCAGTTCCAATGAGGTGCTGGAAGCCTTGGCTGAGCCGTTAAACCAAATCGTGCAGGCTGTGAAAAACGCATTGGAGCAGACTCCGCCGGAATTGGGCGCAGATATTGCTGACCGTGGCCTAGTGCTCACCGGTGGCGGTGCACTGCTCAACGGTTTGGATCGTTTGCTGGCCGAGGAAACTGGCTTGCCGGTGAGCATTGCCGAGGACCCGCTTACCTGTGTGGTGCGTGGCTCCGGCAAGGCGCTGGATTTAATCGGCAAGATGAACTCTGTGTTTGTGCCCAATCCTTGATTTATCCTGGTAGCATCCCATGTGCTGCAGAATCGGCGCGGGATGCCACTTAAGTTTGTTTTGTGTCAGACCTGCCTGCACGGTGTCTTCAGTTTCCAGGTAACCTGCCTGTTATTCTCCCTTATGTCGCAAGAAATCAATTTTGTCAGCCCGATTATCAGTTCTACCAGCAAGCTGGTGTTGCTGGGGATTGTCTCAATGGCATTGATGGTACTGGACAACCGTTATGCGGCATTGCGGCAGGCTAAATCTTATGTAGCGACTGGGCTTTATCCCTTGCAGTGGGTGGCACGCCAGCCGGCAGAATGGGTGAGTGGCGGCATGGCATTTATGCGCGACAAACAGCAACTACTCGCCGAAAACACACGCCTGAAAGAAGAAAATGCCCGTCTGAATATGCAGTTGCAGCTGCAAGCGCCGACGGTGCGCGAATTGAGTGAGCTGAAAACACTGAACCGTTTGCAGCCGCTGCTTGCGCCCAAGGCAGTGCTGGCGGAAATCGTATCTAATGGCCGTATCCCGCGAGCCGATCGTCTGTTGATTACTAAAGGCAGTAACAGCGGGATTCAGGTAGGTGATCCGGTGAGTGACGAAAAAGGCTTAATTGGCCAGGTAACCGCTGTACAGCCGGCCACAGCGGAAGTGGCGCTGATTAACAACCGCCAGTCGGTGATTCCGGCGATGGTGGCTGAAACCGGCGTACGCACACTGGTGTACGGGCGCGGTGAAACGCTGGATTTGCGTTATTTTCCAGTGTCGGCCGAATTGAAAGAGGGCGATTTGCTGGTTACTTCTGGCATTGACAGTATCTACCCAGCCGGCATTCCGATTGCCAAAGTGGCACATGCTGACCGAAATTCCGGTACGCCGTATTACCGTACTGTGCTGACGCCGTCAGCCAGTCTGAGCAGCAGCAGCTATGTGTTGGTGATTCCGCAGAAGCCGCAAGTGTTTGCAAGGCTACCTGAAGCCGCTTCCGAGCCGCTAACCGAACAAGATACGCAGGAATAAGCATGTCTCCGATCTCCCCGCTTAAAAAATCCACACCCAAATGCTGGGTGGCATTCAGCTTTTTGCTGGCGTTGCTCTTCGATTTCGTCCCAGTGCCCCCGCCCTGGGTGTTTCCTTTGCCTGATTTCACATTGATAATGCTGGCTTATTGGCTGCTGCACCGGCCACGGCTTATCGGCATCGGTGTGGCGTTCTGCCTTGGCTTGCTAGTGGATATCGGCACCAATTCACTACTGGGGCAGCACGGCTTGGCTTATAGTGTGGCCGCATTTTTGATTGAACGCAACCGGCGGCAGGTTGTGCTCAATTCCTTCGGCTGGCAGGCCGTAGCAGTGGCGGGTGCAGTGTTGGTTAGCCAGCTGGTGGTTTTCCTGGTCAGCCTATTTCAGCAGCAGCCGTTTCCTTTGTGGCGGTTGTGGCTGCCTTCGCTCCTCACCGGCCTGTTGTGGCCGCAGTTGAACAACATGATGCTCGCCATCGACCACTACCGCCGTTCCCGTAAATGAAGTCGCGCCGCCATTACACGCCCGCTAAAGCGCCGTCCCGCAGCCGGCAGAAGGATTATCTGCTGCGCTTGATGGTGGCATTTGCTATAATTTTAATATTCTTCAGCGTGCTGGTATGGCAGTTTGTGCGACTTCAGGTGGCCAGGTACGATGAATTTGTGGACAAGGCCGTTGCCAACCGTATCTCCCTTATCCCTACCCCGCCGATTCGCGGTGAAATCACCGATGTGAACGGCGTGGTACTGGCTCACAATTATCCAGCCTATTCACTGGAAGTCATCCCCAACGAATTGGAGATGAAAGTTGAGGATTTGATACCGGTTTTGCGCCCGTATGTGGAAATCAGCGAGGCCGATGTGAAGCGCTTCCAGCGTTTCCGTGCCGAATCCCGCTCCTACGAACGCATCCCTCTGAAATTGAAACTGAGCACCGAAGAAGCCGCTCGGTTGGCAGCGGTGCTGTTCCGCTTCAAAGGTGTGGAAGTGAATGCACGCACTTTTCGCGAATATCCCTACGGTGGGCTCACTACTCACATCATCGGCTACATCGGCCGCATCAGCGACAAAGACCGTGACCAGTTGGAAAGCGAAGACCGCTACGAGCTTTATCGCGGCACCACCCACATCGGCAAAATGGGTTTGGAGAACTATTACGAGCAGCAGCTGCATGGCGTGCCCGGTTATCAGGAAGTGGAAAAAGATGCGCAGGGCAATATAGTGCGTACCTTGAAAACTGCACCAGCCGCGAGCGGGCAGACCCTGCGCCTGTCGCTCGACATCCGCATGCAGCAGAAAGCTAGTGAACTGTTGGGCAACCGGCGCGGCGCAGTGGTGGCTATTGATCCGCAAACAGGCGGTGTGCTGGTTTTGGTATCGAAGCCGACTTACGATGCCAACCTGTTCATTGACGGCATCGACAGCGATACGTGGAAAAGCCTGAACGACGATTGGCAACGTCCGCTCATCAACCGCGTTACCCAAGGTCTGTATCCGCCCGGCTCCACCTTTAAGCCGTTTATGGGCATGGCTGCGTTGCAAAGCGGGCAGATTACGCCCAACACTGTGCTGCCTGCGCCCGGCGCGTGGAGCATTCCCGGCAGCCGCCACCAGTTCCGTGATTCGGTGCGCAGCGGGCACGGTTCGGCCAATCTGGGTAAGGCCATCCAAGTATCATCCGACACCTTTTTCTACCGCCTAGGCTACGAAATGGGCATAGAAAAAGCTTATCCCTATTTGGCGCACTTCGGCTTTGGCCAGCCAACCGGCATTGATTTGCCTAATGAATACAAAGGAATATTGCCTAGCCCCGAATGGAAGGCGCGCCGTTTTGCCAATTCGCGCAATGAATCTGCCCGCCAGTGGCGCGCCGCTGATATGGTTACTATCAGCATCGGGCAGGGCTATAACGCTTACACGCCGCTACAGATGGCGCACGCCACTGCCATACTGGCCAACAACGGCGTGAGGTATCGCCCGCACTTGGTACGCGAGCTCACCGACCACCAAAAGCAAACTCGCATTTTAGTCGGTACCCAGTCCAGTGCCACCCTACCGTTCAAGCCGGAATATTTCGCTTTTGTGAAGCAAAGCATGGAGCGCGTGTTGCGCCCGGGCGGCACGGCTTGGCGCATGGGCGTGGGGCTGAAATACAGCATGGGAGGCAAAACCGGCACAGCGCAGGTGGTGCAGATTCGGCAGGGCGCATCGTATAACGCGGCCGCGCTGGCCGAACGCCACCGTGACCATGCCTGGTTTATTGCCTTTGCGCCGGCACAGAATCCAAAAATCGCCATCGCTGTGCTGCTAGAAAACGGTGGCTGGGGTGCGAATGCCGCGCCGGTGGCGCGCCAGTTGGCCGATTTTTACCTGATGCAACTACAGGGCGAAAACGGTAAAAACCTGCCGATGCCCAAGCTTGCTGTACCGAGAGATAGTGCGATGAGGCAGGTAGAGTATCCGCTGATTAACGTCCAAGCGGTGCGCACCCTGTCTGCCTATCGGGCGGTTTCAGGCAGCTTGCCGGCTGCCGCATCCGAGGTCCGATAATATGCAGCACCCGTCTAAACACGCTATCCGCCGCTACTGGCGGAAAATTTGGGATCCGATGGATATGTGGCTGTTTTACAGCATGCTGGCCATCTATGTGATGAGCCTATTTTTGCTGTATTCGGCCGACGGCCAGAACATCGGCCAGCTGGAAAACAAAACCCTGCACACGATAGTGGGCTTTGTACTGCTGTGGTGCATTGCCCGTACTCAGCCGCAGGTGCTGAGCAACTTTGCCATCGTGCTGTATGGGGTGAGCCTGCTGATGTTGGTGGGGGTGCACTTTTTCGGTGTGATTGTGAATGGTTCGCAACGATGGCTGAATTTGGGCATCATCCGTTTGCAACCCTCAGAGTTGATGAAAATTGCGCTGCCAATGACGGTGGCGTGGTATCTGCAGAAACACGAAACGGAGCTGGGCTGGCAGCATTATTTGGCTGCATTGGTGTTGATAGTTGTGCCGGGCTTCTTGATTTTGAAGCAGCCTGATTTGGGTACGGCTGTGTTGATTATGGCGTCCGGGCTGTTTGTGATATTTTTTGCGGGGCTGCCATGGCGGGTGATTGCGGTGGCTGTGGTCGGTTTTTTTGCTTCGCTGCCTCTGTTGTGGCAATACGGTATGCATGATTACCAGCGCACCCGCGTGCTGACCCTGCTCGATCCGACTAAAGACCCACTCGGCGCGGGCTACCATATTTTGCAGTCAATGACTGCTATCGGCTCCGGCGGCGTGTGGGGTAAGGGCTGGCTCAATGGCACACAGACGCATCTTGACTATATCCCGGAGTCCACCACGGATTTCATCTTCGCTGTGTATGGTGAAGAGTTCGGTCTTATTGGCAATCTCCTGCTGCTATCGGTGTATGCCATCATGTTGGGGCGTGGTCTCTATATTGCTGCCAAAGCCCCTACGCTCTATAGCCGCACCTTGGCCGGTGCACTCACTATGACGCTGTTTTGTTATGTGTTTGTGAATATGGGCATGGTGAGCGGTATCCTGCCGGTAGTGGGTGTGCCGCTGCCATTGGTGAGTTACGGTGGCACGGCCACGCTTTCTATCATGATCATTGTTGCTATGTTGATGGGCATCAGTAATCAGCAGAGCAAGATGTAGGGCGGTGGAGGCTACCTGAAATTTCAGGTAGCCTTTGTTGCGGATTGTATGTTTGCTGGCAGAAATATGATATATGTGTTGAATCTGCAATACATTTGACATAGTGTGGTGTCTGGTAATGGCAAAGGTTGCATTGCCTGTATAGAATAGTGGCAGTTCTCCGGCCAATGCTGAGGGGTATTCTTTTTGGTTACTCAGATCAGAAATGGGTATTTTAAGCTTTATTGCGGCGAGTATTTTCAGGTAGTATTAGCCACGGAAAGAGCATAATGAAGAAAATGGTTTTGTTGGTTATAGACACCCAGCAGGCATTGCTGGATATGGGAGCTTATCGCGGGGTGGAAATGTTGGATGCCATCAGCCGAATGTTGCTTGCTGCCCGTACGCATGGGCGCGAAGTCATCTATGTGCGGCATAACGAGGCGGATTCGCCCTTTGCGCCAAACTCGCCCGGTTGGCAGATTGCTGCCGCTGTTGCGCCGCAGGCCGGTGAGAAAGTAGTGGATAAATGGTATAGCAGCGCTTTTCGCGGTACGGATTTGCTGGATTACCTGCGTGGCAACGGAGTTGAGCGCTTAGTGGTGGTTGGTATGATGACTGAATACTGTGTGGAAACTACTGTGCGGGCTGCCAGCGATTTGGGCTTTGAAGTGATTTTGCCAGAAGGTGCCAACAGTACACTGGATAATGGCCGCTGGTCGGCTAAAGAGCTGTATGAGCATCATAATTTCGATATTATGCGTGGGCGCTTCGCAGCCATGCCGAGCGTAGATGAAGCCGTGGCGCTGTTATCTGACTGATTTGATGTTTTGAGAGAAATGATGATTACTCATATCCTGTATTTGTTCACTGGCCTGATTGCTCTAAATAATCCATTGATTGCACTTGGATATTTTGTTGATAAAACGGTGGATTTTACTTTGAAGGAGCAGCGTAAAACCGCGCGCCTGGTAGCGATTAGCGCCTTTGTCTGTATGGTGGTGGCCGGGGTAATTGGTACGCCGTTGTTGAAAGCTCTAGGCATCGGCATTCCGGCCTTCCAAATTGCTGGTGGCATTTTAGTATTTGTGATTGCCATGAACATGATGGGAGGCGAGGATAATCCGGTGAAACCTAATTTAAATAAGGAGCATTTAAGCCTGCCGCCGGAGAAACAATTTACCTTTGCCGTGGTGCCGATGGCTACGCCGATTATCGTTGGTCCGGGCGGATTTTCTATCATTATCATTTATAGCAGTCATGTGGAAACGTGGGTGGGTGCACTACAACTTCTGGCCGCCTGTTTTATGGTGGGGGTAACCTGTTATTTGATTTTGGCCTGTTCGGCCAGACTGAGCAAAATACTTGGCAGTGTTGGCATCAAGATCATCAACCGCGTGTCTGGCCTGCTGCTGGCAGCAATTGCGGTGGAGATTGTATTGGCTGGTTTGCGAGGCTTATTCCCGGCTTTGAAAATAACGGGTTAAGTTTGAGTGAGTATAAAAAGGAAGTGATGAAGGGCGGGGGCGTACCCGCCCTTTTGTTTGTATCTCAACTTTCACTTTGCCATTTTGCATCAATATTTTTTAGTGATTACATGATATGTTGTATCTATAATGATGAATATTCGCTTCTTATCAACTAATTTAGAGTACAATACCTAGAGCTACGCTCTTCTTTTCCAACTCTTTATTTGGAGACCGTTATGCCCCAATTGTCCGACGTTCAAATTGCTCAAGCTGCCTCCATCCGGCATATTGACGAAATCGCCGCCAAGCTCGGCTTGAAACCGGAGCAGTTGGAGCATTATGGTAAATATAAAGCCAAAATCCATCCTGTGGATGCATTCAGGCTACCTGAAAAGCAAGGTAAGCTAATTTTGGTGACTGCCATCAGCCCCACACCGGCCGGGGAAGGCAAAACTACAGTAACCATTGGCTTGGCCGACGCGCTCAATCGCATCGGTAAAAATGCTGTCATTGCCCTGCGTGAGCCTTCACTCGGCCCTGTGTTTGGTATCAAAGGCGGTGCGGCTGGTGGCGGCTATGCCCAAGTGCTGCCAATGGAAGATATTAACCTGCACTTTACTGGCGATTTTCACGCTATTGGTGCCGCAAACAACCTTTTGGCTGCTCTTATCGACAATCATATCTACCATGGTAATGCGCTCAATATTGATCCAAAACGGATTCTGTGGCGGCGTGCAGTTGATATGAATGATCGCCATTTGCGTAATATTATCGGGGGATTGGGTAAAACTACCGATGGTGTGATGCGTGATGATGGTTTTGATATAACTGTTGCCTCCGAAGTGATGGCGGTATTCTGTTTAGCCCAAGATGTTGCCGACCTCAAACAGAGGTTGGGTAATATGTTGGTGGCGTATGCCAAAGACGGTAGTCCAGTGTATGCACGCGATTTGAAAGCACAAGGTGCAATGGCGGTGCTGTTAAAAGATGCGATTAAGCCAAATCTTGTTCAAACTATTGGAGGTACGCCTGCTTTTGTGCATGGTGGTCCGTTCGCTAATATTGCCCACGGTTGCAATTCAGTTATCGCCACACGCTTGGCTTGTCATCTGGCCGATTATGCTGTTACCGAAGCTGGGTTTGGTGCGGATTTGGGTGCCGAGAAATTCTGTGACATCAAGTGCCGGTTGTCCGGTTTACGGCCGGATGCTGCAGTGGTAGTGGCTACCGTGCGGGCATTGAAATATAACGGTGGCTTACCAAAAGATGAGTTGTCCGGTGAAAATCTGGCTGCACTGGAAAAAGGGTTACCCAATCTGTTGCGTCATATTGATAATCTGAAAAATGTGTTTGGCTTGCCGGTGGTGGTAGCGCTCAACCGATTCAGTGTTGATACTCAGGCCGAATTGAATTTGGTGGCTGAAGCCTGCCGACAACGTGGTGCGGAAATATCATTTACCGAAGTGTGGAGTAAAGGTGGTGCCGGTGGTGAGGATTTGGCGCGTAAAGTAGCTGCTGTTATCGAACAATCATCTGCACAATTTAGCTTCTCTTATGAAGTAGAGCAAAGTATCCCGGAAAAAATCCGCATGGTTGCCCAGAGAATTTATGGTGCAGATGATGTGGATTTCAGTGCGGAGGCGCTGGCTGATATCGCTAATTTGGAAAAATTGGGGTGGGACAAGTTGCCCGTTTGTATGGCAAAAACGCAATATTCATTCAGTGATAATGCTAAGTTGCTGGGCGCACCACAAGGTTTCCGCATCATTGTGCGTGGGCTGACGTTGTCTGCTGGAGCAGGGTTTGTTGTGGTGCTGTGCGGCAATATGATGAAAATGCCAGGTTTGCCAAAAGTGCCGGCTGCAGAGCGAATTGATGTGGATGATGATGGGGTAATTAGTGGATTGTTCTGAATGGTTTTAGTGTGGAAAGAATTCATAGCCGGACAGTTGCCCGGCTATTTTTTGTGCAAGTATCTTCAGTAGCCAGTGGTCAGTTGTATTTATGCCGGGTAAATTTCATTTCACCTTAGTGATTTAGTTTTTGTTTGTGGATATTTTGTTTTCCGGTATTTGACAAAATATTCTGGTAGGCGTATAGTCCGCATCTTCGCTGTTCCTTACGGCACGGTTTTGTTGTCGGTTTTACGGTTCA
>NZ_LXST01000004.1:0-143580 GCF_001648535.1 Eikenella sp. NML99-0057
GGGATGCCGGCGAGAAACAGCAGTACGCCGCGCCGGAAGCCGACCTGCCGTAAAAAGTCGGCAATGATTTGGTATTTATCCTGTTCGGACATTTCATCCTCCGTTTTCAGGCGGTGCCGCCCGCAGGCTCCGGACCGTGCCTTAACCGTCCGTATAAGGTTTTTCGCGGGAAACCCGTCATTGCCTCCTCCAACCAACCAATCGATTAAAGTGCCGGGCAACTCATTGGTCCACCCCTTGTAATTGGCCGGCAACCAGCTGGATTTCGGCCAAGATTTCGGCGGTGCGCTCCTCCGCCTCGGCAGCGCTCTTCAAGCCTTTGAGTTCGAGCTTGCGCATCCGCAGCATCCCCAGCTTGTCCGTCGCCGCCCGTAAGGCATCGGCTTGGGCGATGATGATGTCGGCCGCTTCGCATGCCGTCTTGCCAGCGGGTTTGGCAAAGGCGGCCACCTGTAACGGCGCTTCCCCTTTGCAGCCGCCGGCCTTGTAGTCGCGCGCCTGCCGTTCGCGCAGCCGGTATTCGGCTTCAAAGCGGGTAATGTGGCGGTAGGCCTGTTCCACCGCGTTATCGATGGACTCCATACCGCGCTCCACAGCTTCAGCTAAAAGCTGGGAGGCGGCCTCTTCGGTCAGCACCCACGCCTTGGCTTTAACATCCCACGTTTGATGCCCGTTCTCCCGCGGGGTGAAGGTCAGTCCGTCGGGCAGCTCGCCTATCTGTTCCACCACTACCGCCGCGCCGTCACCGGTCCGGTAGGCGGTCTTGCCCCGGTGGTCGGGCAGGTATTGCCATCTGCCGTCCGTCTCGCAAGGCCAAAAGCCGTGTTTCGCCTGCGGCCCGATACGCAGCGCATTGTCCGGCGGCAGGCTGTCCGGGTTGGCCGGGGCGCTGTAGGTATAGGGGTGCAGCGGGTGGGTGTCGTCAAAGTAAAAGTTCTGCATGGTTACACTCCCAGGTAGATGGCCGGCGTGAAGCCGATATTGAGCGGGCGGTTTTCGCCGTTCGCCCCAGGGTTTTGTTTCGGCGTGTCCATCGTGATGGTGGTGGCCAGCCCGGTATGGTTTTCCGTCCAATCCGCGCTGGCCACCTTGGGCGGGGTGTTGACTTGGTTCACCATCCCGCACGTGACGTACATGGGATTGCCGGTCGGAATGCCTTTATTCCCAAACGACGGGTCGCGGGGCAGCCAAATATCATCATTATCCGTCGCTCCTAAGCCGGTAACGTGGTAGTGCTTCGCCAGAGCATCTGACTGAACTTCACCCAGAGTTTTAGACGGGCGTAAAAAGTAGCCACGCCCGTCGGTATGGAACAGATTTGGCGTGTTGATTTGCCCGTTCTTCAACTCAATCTTAAATGCCCGTTTGTAGGGCTCGGGTAATGATTTCAAAGCCTTCCCTTGGGGTGAGTTTTCCGGGTATTTATCTCCGGTGGCTAGGTACCACTTTGCCGGCATAGCGTCAGCAGTAGTGGACAGCAGTTCAATCTTACCGACAAATAGGCCATCACCGGTACCGGTTTTGGCTAGCAGCTTTTTCAGTTCTGCCACCTCCCTCTCCAGGGTTTCAGTGGAGAGTTTGGCGGCAGCGGCAGTATTGCCAGCAGTCTGCGCGGCTTGGCTGGCCGTTTGTGCTGTTCTATCTGCATTCGTGGCAGCCTGGCTAGCGCTGTCAGCCTTACCGGCGGCGGCAGTGGCTACTTTTTCCGCCTCAGTTAGCTTGGTTTGCAGTTGTTGCAACTGCTTTTTCAGTTCGGCCAGTTCACCGGATGGCGCGGCGTTCCCACCGGCTTTTTCCAGCTTTGCCACCCGTTCCGTCAGTTCAGCTGCAGCCTTTTTAATCTGCTTTAGCTCTTCATCTGATCCACTGCCGACCTTTCCTGCCAGTTCGGTAAAATTGTCGTTGCACTTCTGAAATCCGACGCGGATACTGTCGCCGCCGGCGCCGTTTGGCAGGCTGCCCAAATTGATTTGCTCCATATTATCTCCAATAAAAAAGACTCATCAGGGTCTTGGTAATGAAAGCCGTTATACCGGCAACCGGCACAGAATCCAGTTTTCCGGGACATACTCCGGCGGTTGGTATGCCTTGCCATCGGATTTGAGCGAAATATACTTGTACACCTCCAACTTGTCGTCGCTGTGGCGGAAGCCTTGCCCGCCCCAAAACGGCACTTGATCCGAGCGGTTCTCTTCGGTTGAGTTCAGAACCAAGTCGATTAAATCCAGCAACCCTTTCTGTGCGGCAGCGGCAGCCTGAATCTCTTTCTGCGCCTCCACATCCCAGCCGCCCCAAGTCTCAAACTCGCGTTGTGCCTCTGCTTCATTGTAGCGGTTCTGCAAGACCCGGAGATCCCGCCGCCGTTTAGCCGCCTCTTCCGGCGAGTAGTTGGCATTTTCTTCATAAGCCACCACCGGATTGAGCTTAAACAGGAGGTTGAATGCCCGTTGCAGGCTCCAGGTGCTGTTCGTCAAAAAGTTGTTGAATTTATCCAGTACGCTGGGGTTGCCCATCAACTCGTCCCAAGATGGTTTATGCTGCGGCGCGTAGTAGTCCAAATTCGCCCGTTTATATACGTCCGACATTCGGAGTGGCACGGTCGGATTCCACGGTGCGCCTTTGTAGTCGTCCGGCACGTTCGGCCCGTGAACATACAGCGGACGATTGGACATCGAACGCTCGAAGGCGCTGTGTGCCATCGTACCACCCACCGCGTTGAGTAACCCGCCGCCAGGCAATTTGAACAATCCTGCCGCGCCGTGCACCAACATATTGCATACCTTGCTGTAGTCGTGCCCGCCCTTGACAGTGTAGATAGCCCCTTGGTTGGGGCGGGTGTCGTTACGCACCGTGATGGCCTGCCCCTTGCGGATAGCCGCCGTATTGGACAGTAGGCGTAGGTAAGGGCGGGCGTTATTCAACACCTCGTATCGTAATGGCTTATCCGGGTCGCCCTCGAACAGTTGCGACATCTGGCGCTTGACCGCTGTGTTTTCCTGTCCGATCCTTTGCGCCAACTCGTCCAGAGGCAGTGGTGTATCGGTGGCAAACACATAACTACCACGGTCGATGTAGCCCATCTCAAACGGCGATGGTTGCTGCGCCATACCGAACATATCGCCAGTATCGCCCACTGTCATCACAAACTTCATCGGTGCCGGTTCGTAGCGGTACACTACCAAACCGTAGGACGTTGGCTCGACTACAGTCGAGCATTGTGCAAAGTATTCCCACGGGATGCCGGCTAATTCGTAAAAATGCACCGTGATTTCCGTATTCGACGACATCTCCACATACAACCGCCCGCCGCAGCAAGAAACCAAGCCGAAGCCGTCCAACTCCGTCTGTGGGCTGTCGGTTGCGCCCAGGGCGCGGCTGCGGAAGGTCATGGTTACCGGCAGGCCGGTAAACAAACCCTGCCCCAAGCCTTGGCTGCGTGTCCAATCCAGCCGATATTTTGGGTAGTCGGCCGCCGTACCGCCACCGTAGCGCAGCTTGTTCAGCAACTTGGCCAATTGCCAATCCTGCCCGGAAAGCACTGAGTGTACTAGGCGTCTGGCCTTTTCCCATTTGTCCGCATCGTAGCCACTGCCCCAGCCGTGAATCACCGCCGGCAGCAAGGGCTCGCTGTCCCGTTCGCCGCCGTACAGCGAGAACTCGAAACGCACAGTGCAGGCAGTGCGAATCATGCCGCCGCGGGTGCGCAGCATACCGGCAGAATGTATTTCACCGCCTTGAGTCAAGCCGCGCTCCATCAGTTTTTTCAGTGGACGGTTGCGACTGCCGTCATTGAGCGGCAGTTCGCTGCCGTCAGCGGCCACCACCGACAACTGCCCCGGTTGGTTCAGGTCGCGCAGGCGCAGGGTCATGCTGCCGATCAGCTTCGGGCAGAACAGGTTTTTCGCCAACACGTTCACGCCCTGTCCGTTGTACACTGCCAGCCCGTAATCAGTTGACGTAGCCATATAAAAACTGTCTCCCGGCAAAGGCCCCGCCGTAGTGGGCCACATTACTGTTTACCCCGCTCCGTGCATCGTAGCTGATGTTCCAGCACAAAGACCACTGGTCGAAATACACCGTCGAGGCGTGTTCCGTGCCACTATTGATGCAGAATGAATGGAACACCGGCATAATGAAGATGCCTTTGAATTTTTCACGCAAGGGAAACAGGATGTCCAAGGCCAGCCGCCCGATTGGGTCATTACCGAGGATAAGCACCCCTTCCACCATCAGCGCCGAATCCAGATTGGTATCCAGCACCTTGCCGTCGTTGTCATACATCTGGATGCCGTATTCGGCCGCCATCATTTTCTCCCATCAATCATCCCAGCCGGTCAGTTTGCCCAGCCGCACCATCACATGGCCTTTCTCGTTACGTACGATCAGGCCGCGATAGTCCAGTTGTGTTCCCACCTTCCCGTTCGGGTCGGAGCGCAGTTGCGCACCGTGTTCGGCGGTCACGATAAAGCGGCCGCCGGCCATATTCAACGTGCCGCCCCGGATATCCGGCGCTTCAATCGTTTGGTTGGCTTTGATGTGCCGTCCCAAAATCGAGCCGTCGGCAATCAAGTCCCCGTTGAAGTAGGTTTTATCACCGGTTACGGTAAACATCGGCAGCTTCTTGTTGTTCCACAGCATCAGCTTGTCGGCCTGAATCACCACTTCAGATTGCCCGCTCGTGCCGTCGGCCAGCAGCGAAATCCCGCCCACCACTTTAGTGCCGGTGGCGGTGTCAGTGCTCACCTTCAGAGTGTAGGCGGCACGCAATTTACCGTTCAAATCGGCAAACGATTGCGCCACTTGTGTTACCGATGCCTTGGCCCCGGCTACTTCGCTTTCCACCGCCTGCACTTTCCGTGCCTGCGCTTCGGTTTGCGTGGTGAGGGCTTTCATTTCCTCGGCCACCGTGGCGATTTTGTCGCCGAACTGCGAACGCACAGCATTGATACGTTTTGATAAAACGTAATCCGCCTCGTTCATTTGGCTGTAAAAATCCCACTTGCCAGCTTGCTTGCCGGTGTTGCCGGCCATGCCTTGGTTATCACCAGCCAAATTGCCGATCAGATTAATCAAGTCTTCACCAGCCCCCGGTGCAAACTGTTCCTTGCTCAGCTTGCCCTTCAACTGCTCGAGCAATAGGGAGGGATCATCGCTGCACACCCCGTCCACCGGTGCCGTCCATTCTCCGGCCAGCCCGGCGCTGTCCACCAGGCGCAGCCAGAAATACCAATGCTCGCCGGTCTTGACGTTGGTGAGTTGATAGTCGGTTTGCGGTGCGGGCAGTTTCGCCAGCGGCATTGCCTGATTAAAGTCGTTGCTCCTGCCGTAGCGGATTTCGGTGTGTGCTTCCGCCAGCAGCGGGCTGGGCAGCGTCCAATTCAGGCCGATGGCAAACAGCTTGGGCGTTGGTCGCACCCCGGTAATGGTGTAGTTCAGGCTCCAAGCCTTTTCCAGCGGTTTAGACAGCACGCCGCGCGCGGTGCGGCCGCGGATTTCGGCGCGGTAATCGCCGTTGGGCAGCCCCTGCAGGCTGATTTCGGCACTGGGCGCATCCGGGATATGCCGCCACAGGCGGCCGTCTTTAAAGATTTTGATGTCGTAGCTCACCACCTGCCCGTCGGCGCTCAAATTCTCCCAGCTTAGGGTCAAATCCCGCCCGTTGGTGGACAAATTACTGTTGCCGAGCTGCGGCTGGCGGCCGTATTTAGTGGTTGCCCCTGCCTCAAACAGCGCACTGTTGTCCACCGCCGCGTATTTGGCCGGGTCATGGCGCAATGCGGTAATGGTATAAGTGCCGTCATCGGTGTTTTCTTTAATGCTTACCGCCCGATACTGGCGCGGTACCACCTTGCCGGACAACGCCCAATGGTCACCATAAGCCAACCCCGATGGGTCGCCATCCAACAGCAACTGATTAGGCTGCGGCTGTGATGCCACCTTGATGCTGTACTGTTTCGGCACCGTTTCGCCTTGCGCATTCTGTTCGAGGGCGATGTATTGCAGCCGCCAGCCAGTCAGGCTGTCGTTGATGGAACGGTCAATGGTTACAATCCGGCCGTTCACCGCCAACACCTGCCCACCCAGCTGTGCGCCGGCAAAATTGTTATCCGCTATTTGGATAATATCGTAGGGCAGGTGTTTCAACCCTTCGCTCCCCACGGTAAACGACACTGCATCCTGCTGACGAAGCCCGGTTTGCAGTATCCATTGCCCGTAGCGCACCGCTTGTCCGCGTGTAGTGCAGCCGAAAGCGGTTACCGACTGGATATTCAACCCATAGCGTTTGACGGCTTCGGCATCAGCCACATACTCGGTCTTGCTGCGGTAGCTATCATATTTGTCGGCAAAACGCACCAATACGGCGGTATAGGTAGATTTCAGCGCCACCCCGTTGTAGGCAAACTGCCCGTCCACCACATTGCTGTTGTCATACTGCGCCACCGGGTCGCCGCCCTGATCCAGCAACACCGACAGCTGGTTGCCGTTCCACAGCGGCATGCCGCAAAACGCACTCGCCAATTCAGTGAGCAGCTCGCCCGCCTGCCGACGGTCGGTCAGGTAGGCATTGCAGGTAAAGCGCGGCTCACGCCCGCCGAAGCCATCCGGCACCATCTCGTCGCAATAGCGGGCTACCTGATACAGGCTCCATTTGTCGATGTCTTCCGGGGATAGGCGCAATGCCAGCGTGGAGTAGCGCTCTTGGCGCACCAAATCGTAAAACACCCAAGCCGGATTATTCGTCCATGCAGTTTTAAAACTGCCATCCCACAGCCCACTGTAGGTGCGGTTTTCCGGGTCGTAATTGCTCGGCACTTGCACCTCGATGCCGCGAATCAGATAGTTGCGGCGGGGGTTCTGCCCGCCGAACTGGTCGGAATCAATACTCAGCGCCGCCAGCGCGGTAAACGGGTAGCACAGTTTGGCATCCGTAATTTCCACATAACTGGCAAAAAAGGTGCTGTTTTGGATTTTGTCGCTGCTGCTGTCCGGCGTAGGGCGCGAAACCTTGATCGAAAACGGCGCTTTCGGCAGCTGCTCGAACACTTCGTCATGGTAAAACGCGCCGCTGCCCTTCTCGGTAAAGTTCACATGACGCTGCTGCTGCACGCCGTCATCATTCACCAGCTGGATAATCAATGCCGTGTTCGCCGGCAGCGTATCACCGTTATCCTGTATCGCCGCATTACGCTCTACACCCACCGTTACCCGCAGCCGGGTTGGGCCGCTGTCGGACACGGTGCGGATAACCGGGCGGTGGTTTTTTACCGGGTTGGACACTAACACCGTGCGCTCCACGCTTTCCCAGCCCGGAATATAGCTTTGGTCGGGTGTGCCGCGCTGGAATACGGCAGTTACCCCTTTGAAGTTATAGCTGCCGTCCGGGTTTTGCACCGGTGTGTCGTTGAAAAACACGCTTTTAAACGGTGCATCATTGCCGTTAGCAAAACCGGACACCACCCCCTCGCTGATCACATCCACAATGCGCAGCATCTGCGCTGAAGATAGCCTGTTCGGCGCTTCATACGGCGTGCGTGCACCACCACCGCTTTTCTGCCCACCCATTATTTACTCCTAATTCTGCTGCAGCGCCGCCGTGTAATTGCGCGCCCGCACAGAATCGTCATTAAAATCCGTGTTGTAATACTGCCCGTTCGGCGCTTTCGCAGCCTGCCCAGTAATCGGGGTTTTTACCAGCCGCAGGGTAACGTCGGCCGCCGTCGGGTTTTGCAACACCGGGTCGCCGTCGGTATCCACCCGGCGCGACACCACCCCTTGCGATGCCACACGGCTGCCGCAATAAACTTTGCCGTAAGCCAACGGCACCGGCTGGCCCTGCGCCGCCGTGTTGTCCAGATTGGAAAACGCCGTATTGCGCCCAGCTTTCTGCCCACGCTGCTCGTTGTCCAGCTTCGGCGGCCGCGCCAACATCTGCGCAATCCCACCCGCCACCAAACCAATACCGGCGCTCATCAATGCCCCAGCCGCCGCCCAGCCGAACGGATTCCACCAAGCGAACGCAATCAACACCACGCCGGCGATAATCTGTCCCGCCTTGCCCGCACCCTGAATGCGCGGCACGATGTGCAAAACACCGCTGCCGGCAGCCTGAAAACCGTCCGGCAATTCAGCCTCGGCGAAATCGTGGCGGTTAAAGCGCACCTGATAAAAGCCGCTGCCTAAAATCTCCCGAAAGCCGGGCAGCTGGGTGAGCAACGCCCGCAGCGCCTCCGCCGGGCTGGCGGCGTGCAAATCAAAACGGCGGCCGTATTCGCGCAGGCCGCCGTGCAAGCAAACTGTAATCATGATGCGTGTTCCAAATCATTCAGCACCGCCTGCAGCATTTCAGGCTGCCATTGTTGGTGCCGCCAAATACTGTGCGTATGCCGCTGCCAATATTGTCCATAACCATCGCGGCGGCTTAATTGCCCGAAAGCGTGGTGCAGCATTTCGCCGTTGCCCAAATACAGCAGCACATGCGAAGCCCGCCCGTCGAATTCGGTCAATACCACGTCCCCTGGCTGCAAATCGCGCACTCTGAAAAATCCCGCATCCTCGGCCAGCGCCAAGAAACGCCCCTGCGCCGCATCATCGTCGATGCCGCCACGCTGCACCGGCGGCAAGTCAATCCCCGCCAGATGGTAGGCATCCGCCAGCAGGCTGTAGCAGTCAAAGCGCCCATATTCAAACACCCGCCCGCGCAAATGCGGCACAGGCTCGAACACTTTCAGACTGCCTGAAACAGCGAGTACCCAAGGCAGGCCGTTGGCTGCCTGCATTTGCCGGTCGGCGCCGGACAGCCACGGTTCGCCCTGCGGGTGCGAATGCACGATGGCGCACACTTCGCCCTGCTCCGGCACTTCGATCAAATCCAACGGCGCGATTTCAAAGCGTGCCGACGGGTCGGCCGCCGCGTTGCCGCAGGGCCGATACAACTGTTTCCCGGCCGCCTGCACAATCAGGCCGCAGCATTCTTGCGGCGCTTCCTTGGCGGCGTGCGCCAGAATTGCCGCCTGTACGGATTTTGTCAGTTTCAACATTTCAGGTAGCCTCAAGAGGAGCTCAAAGTCTTATCCACCCCCACCCAGCCGCCGAAGGGCAGGGCGGCAGTCTCGCCGAAGCGTGCCTTGCAGCCCTGCAGCTTGCGGCTGCATTCGTCTTTTTCCGGATCGGCGGTGGGTATATCGAAGCGGTCGGCTACCGGTTTGCCCCGATAGCCGCAAGCTTCGCCGCGATAATCAAACGGGCAGTAATCGTGCAGCATCAGCCGTGCCGGAATCACTGCCCCATCTGCTTCCGATGGTGCCGCCAGCTCGAACTGTGCCGAATCGGCGGTAAGCGATACCATCCGCTCCACCAGATATTTGCTCACAATTTCCTGCGCCGGGTCGGCCTGCGGGTTGCCCAGCGCGAAGTTGGCAGCATCCAAAAAGCGGGCATACGTCTGCCGGCGCCATACTTCCGCACCGATAAGCTGGCCGAACTGCTCGGATAAGCCGGTAACCGTGCCGTACACGTTGGCCAGCGTAACCTTGGGCCGGTTGCCCGCCCCTTGGCCGCTCGATTCGAAGCCGTCGGCCTGAATCGGCAAGCCCTGATAAGTCTGCCCCTTCCATACTACCGGCTGCGAGAGTTCGTTCAGCAAATTGCAGTAGCGCAGGATTTCGCCGCCCAACGGCCGCAAATCCAGCTCCCACAAATCCACCAACACCCCCTGCTCGGCCGCCGAAAGCGCCCGCAGCATCGGGATGGACAACTGTTTAATGCGCGGATTCATGCGAGCACCTCTTCAAACTTCCACGACAATTGCCACACCCGGCCGCCTTGGTGCGCTTCGCGGTATGCCGCCACCTTAACCAGCAGCTTATCCCGCCCCGGCGGCGTCCAATAAAACGCCCGCACCCCGGTATGGGCATCCAAAAACGCCCGCACTTGCGAGAGCGTTTCCGGCAGCCCGCCCAAAGTCACCTCCCAAGTTTGCAGCTTGGGCCGCAGCGAGAGCGCCTGCCGTTGCTCGTAGCCGTCGCCAAATTTCACTGTGCGAACGGCAAATTTATGCTCCGCCGTGAGCTTGGCCTCCACCGGCCAGCCGAATGTTTCAATCGCCATCTTAATTACTCCGGTGATAACGGCCGCCCACACGGGCCACGTTATCCATGTACCATTGTTCAATCATGCCCGGCAGCGCCACCGCCAACGCTTTAGCCATTTCGCTATTGCCTTGGCTGCCTGCTTCGCTGCTGCCGTCTTGGTTGATCACAATGCTCACCTGCATATTGTTTTGTTGACCGCCGCCGGATACCGCAGCCGCCAGCGCCGGGGTCATCCCCACCACGCCGCCATCGGCATAACCGCGCAAACGCGCCGCTTCCACTCTATGCACCCCGCCGAAGCGCCGCACATCTGCCTGCGAAAACACCACCTCGCCGCGATGCACGATGCCGGCCGGTTCGTATTTGCTGCCATCGCCGGTGTAGCCGCCAACCGCCAGGCTTTTCATGCCTTTGAGTTCGGCTTTGAGCCCACCCACCACGCCGCCGTCGGCATAACCGCCAAATGCCGATTTCATGGCATTTAGAATCGCCATCTTAATCAGCATTTTGGATAGGTCTTGCAGCACCGACACCGTGAAATCGCGGAAATCCAGCTTGCCGGTGGACACAAACGTCCCCAGCGCATCTGACATCCTGCCCAGCGAATCGGTTACCCCGTCCGCCATTTCTTCACGCATTCCCTTGAAGGAATCCGCATAACGCACGAAGCCGTCATTGATACCGGCCATCCAGTCATCGCTTTGCGCCTGTCTCAGCCGCTGAAATTCTTGCCGCGCCTGTTCTGCCGCCTCTTTCTGCTGCCGCAGCCCGTCCACGATTTCCGGGCTGGCGCCGTCGGCGATTGCCTGCTGAACTTTCAGGTCGTATTCCCGTGCCAGCCGCAGCCGGTCGATTTCATCGGCAGTTTTGCCGGTAAGCGACAATTCAAACGCCTTATCTTCAAACCCCTTGTTGGTTTCCAGCGCCAACGTCTGAATCAGCGTGTTATATTTTTCGGTTACGCTGTTCACCCGCTCCTGCGCATCGGCCTTTTGTGCTAAAGCCAGCAGTGTTTGTTTCTCGGTGGCGCTGAATTGCTGATATTCCGGGCTGGCAAGCAATTCCAGCTGGTGGCTGAACGATTTGCCCAGGTTTTCCGACCATAACCGCGCCTGCAGGTTGGCCTTTTCCGTCTGCTGTGTCAGCCGGGCCAGCATCCGTTCGTAGGGAGTGGCCGCCTTTTCCGCTTCGGCAAACAGCCCGCCGTGAGCAAACGCCTTGGCGCGGCCGTCCAAACCGCCGGCAAATTGAGCGGCAATGCGCGCATTGTTCCAGTTCAAGTGGAAATGCCCGCCGTTCGCCCCAGCGCTCGGCCGCTTGTATTCGTTAATCAGCGTGAAATCTTTTTCCGACAAACCAAGCTCGCGGAAATAAGCCCGGATTTGCCGTTCCACTTCATCCGATTTGCGCGGGTCGCGGATGGAGAAATCAAAAGCCAAGCCCGCCCCGTGCGTGCCGGAGCTGCGGTTGCCCTTGCGCCGGAAATAAGCTTCGGAATGGTGGTAATCGTCGTTAAAAGCCGAGAAATGCACCAATTTGTTGCCGAGCAGCTGCTGCATCGCCTGCGCGGCGGCAAACGTGCCGGGCGCCACATAGCGCGCCTGCCCGTTCACCGTGCCGATGGCCGATGGTTTCAGCCGCAACCCCTGCGCCGTGGTGGCAAACTCGTGGCGGGACGTGCTTGTGCTACGGGCACGGCTGCGCCGCTGCTCCTGTTGTTCCCGCTGCTCACGTCTTTGTTGGATATTCGCAATGATACGTTCCGTTTTCCGCTCTACCTCTCGCACTTGTGCCGGCGAGTTGTGCGGGTCGGCTTTGAAATCAGCCAGATTCCTTCTTAGCCGGTTGATCTCCCTTGTTTCTTCTTCGCGTGCCGTCAGGTTGCGTTCGTATTCGCGGTTGGTTTCATCTAAAATCTCCACACTGCGGCGGCGTTTCTGCGCTTCTTCCTGCCGCTGTTTGGCTTGTGCCTCTTCAAAATTCCGCTCCCGAGTTAAACGATCGCGGGTAAGCTTGTCTGTCTCAAGCTGCTTGGCATCGTAGGCAGAAAAACGGCCGGGGTGGTTATCCCGTTCTTCTTCCCGCATCCGGATGCGTTGGTTTACCACGTCAATCTGCTCTTGCAGCGATTTTTCGCGGCCGATGCTTTTCATTTCCTCCCAAGCGCCGGAAGCAGCGTTCTTAATCCCCAGCCACGCCTTTTCAATCGCGCCGAGGTTTTGCACCACCCGGCGTGACATATCCTCTGATTCAGCAGCATATTTACCCTGCACCAACCGGATGGCATCTTGCTCGCGCCCTTGGTCTTGCAAGGCTTTCACCTGGGCATACACATCGGCCGTCATGCTTTGGTAAGTGCGCGACAGCTGCAGCACCGCTTTCAGCGGGTCATTGGCGATTTCCACGTATTTGGCCGCCAAATCCTCCACCGATTTGCCTGTGGCTTGCGATTGCAACACCACCGATTGGGTAAACTGCGCGAAATCATCCGCCGCCACCCGCCCGCCGGTCACAAACTGCACCACCGCCGCGCGCGCCTCACTATAGCGCCCGCTTACCTTGCCTACGGCTAAGGCCAAATCAGCCAATTGCCCGGCGGTCAGCCCGGCGCTGTCGCCGGAAAAAATCACCGCCTTTTGGTATTCGCGCCCTTCCTCACTGCCCGCGCGCATGGCATAGGTCAGCCCGGCCACTGCGCCGCCGAAGCCCAATACCGCCAGCTTTCCTACCGATACCGAAGCGGCCAGCCCGCGAAACATCGTGCCGAAGCCGCCGAAGCTGTCGCGCAGTTGTCCGCCTTGCTGCAACGCAATCAGCAGCGGGTTTTGCCCGCCCGCCAACTGGGTCACAATGTCGGTAAACTGGGCCGGCACCTGCCGCAGGGCGTTGTTGTATTGCCCGAGCGTGATATTGCCCACCATCTGCTTGTGCCGGCGGGCGGCCGCGATATTGGCTAAATGCAGCTCACGCGCTCTTTCCAACTGGCTCAACAACGGCGTGAGCCTGGCTTTATCCAAACCGCGCTGCCCCGCCAAAGTCTCGTAGTAAGCACGGCTGGCCTTGCCACCCGCCTGCATGGCAGCAATATCGCGTTTGATGGCGTTTTCCAGCGAAGTGTAGGAGCGTTCGCGGCGTTTGTTGGCACGCTCTACCTCTTTAGCCGCATCGGCCGCACCAACCCCCACTGCGCCCAAACCGTCCGCACCCCGGCGGCCGGCTTTTTCTGCCGTATCTGCCAGCGAGCGCAACGATACCTTGGCCTCTTCCACCCCGGACTTCAGGCCGGACACTTCCGCGCCGATGGTTACCACTGAATCAGCCATTTTTACCCTCCTGCCACATATCCAATACCGCCTGCTCCATCACCCTAATATCGTGCAGCATTTCCGCCCGTTTTTTCTTGCGGATGCCCCACGAGCGCATCACGTCGAACAGTGCGCCGTAGTCCAGCCCGTAAGCCCCGGCCATACTCACCCGCCATTGGGTGGATACCGCCGCAAACAGCTGAACCGCCGCCCAACAATCCGGCCATACCTGCACCGCATCCTCTTCTCCAAAATCCTCCGGCGTGAGGCCGAAAGCCGCCATTTCCGTTTCGGAGGCTTCCGGCCGATACAGGGCGCGGGCGGCGGCAATCAGTTTCCCCGGCGGGCGGTAATCAGCTCTTCGCTGTAGGCAGAAATCAGCGCGCGTGCCGCGCCGGGATAGTTATCCAGCAGCGTGCGTAAGTTGTCAGTCGTGAATTCATCTTCCAATTCCCAGCCAACCACCAAGGCTTCCGCTACTTTAGGGTCTGGGTTGTCCACGTTGTCCGCCCAAAACCGTTCTAATTCGTTCAACCCCTTATGTTTGAACTCAAATACCGCTTCCACCACTCCAGCACCCGGCACCGGAATATCCACCTTACATTTAAAAGTCGGATGCGGTTGCAGTTTCAGTTTGCTTGCCATGTTTCAGCCCTCCTTAGCCGAGATAGCGGTTTGGGCGGCCGTTCATGGCGTAGGAAGCCTGAATCTTCATGCCCTCGTTCATGGTGGTAGTCGGCGTCTCGTTTACCGAGAGATAGCCGTTGTACACCACCACGCTGCCGTCTTTCAGGTTCAGGCGCAGCGGCACCTGTTTGCCCGTACGGCTCGCTTTCACCGCTGCTTGGTAGCCGGGCAGGGTCGGGTCGTCGCCAAGGGCGATATTGATCTGCGTAGCCGATACCGTGGTCGGCAGCTGGCGCGAAATCCCGTCCTCCATAAAGGCATAGTCGTAATACTGCTGCTCGCCGCCGGAGGTGGAATATTCCAAAATCTGCAGCAGCTGCTGCCAGGTTTTAATCTTGCTCAACGTGCCGCCACCGCTGCCCGCCGGAAAGCGGTTTAAATCGGTAGTGTCGATGCCGATCAGCTTCACGCTGTCGGTGTCCACGCCGCCTACTTTGAATACGCAGCCGTTCAAATCGCCCCAGCCGCTGGTCACTAAGATGTAATCGCCGTTTTGCAGGCCGTGTGCTGTGGAAGTCAGCACGCATTCGTCCGCATTGCTGGCGCCGGTAAAGGATTTTTCCGCTTCCATTTCGGTTGCGATAAATACGGTCGAACCGTTCGGCAAATTCATAGCCATAATTCACTACTCCATAAAAAATGCCCCAACGGGCACAAAAAAGCCGCCTGCGGGCGCAGACGGCCAAACAAAAAGCGGCTTCGCGCCGCTACCCCATCACATAAAAATCCTGCCGCATCCCGCGCAGTCCGGTTTCCGTATCGTAATCCGCCTGCGCCGCACCAATCGGTGCCACGCCTGGCAGGGCGGCAAGCGCCTGCTCGATGCGCAGCGACAGCGACACTGCTTCCAGCCGCGTCTGTGCCCACACCGTCACCTGTAGACGGATTTGGTAGCCGCCTGGTGTTCTGTTGTCCATAAACAGATTGCCGGCGCCGCCCACCCGCTGCAGTATCACCAATGGATTGCCTGCGTTATCCGGAGCAAAATCGTGATACACCTCTACCGTCGGCAGCGGCGAGCGGATGGCATCAATAATGGTCTTTTCCACGAACCGCCTCCTTAATGCGTTCGATAATCAGCTGTTCCGCCTGCTTGCGCATGGCATCAAACGCCGGGCGCAGAAACGGCTGGGCCGGCGTGCGCACCGTGCCGTATTCCACCATGTGCGCATAGGGCACATAGCCTTTATTCGACGGGTTTTTACGCCAGCCGATTTTGTATTCTTCTCTCTGCCCGTTCAGGCTGTTTTCGTCGATGTGCCGGATATAGATGGCATTTTTCAGGCTGCCCGGCTCAAACAGGTATTTGCGCCCCGGCGAGCCGTCTTTGTGCCGCCGGCTGTAAAACCAGTGCGCCGCCTCACTCCTTGGCGCCCGCTCCTCCGCTTCGCGCCGCACCAGCATCGCACCGGCCAGCGTAGCCGGGCGCAACTCCTGTCCCACCCGCTCCGCGATGCCGTCCAGCTGTCCCAGTGCTGCCGATAAGTCCACATCCAATTCCAGCATTTATTCCGCCTTCTCACACACCAAATCCACGAAGCGCCGTTTTTCCTCGTCCGGCAGCACGGCTTTGATGTCGTATATCGCCCCGTTCGGCAGCTGCAGCCGCATTGTGTGGTCAATATCGCGCCGGAAACGGATGCGCACGCTGGCGCGCACCACGCTGATTTCCTGATCCGCCTTCAGTTTGGACAACCCGGAAACATGGCGAACATCCGCCCACAGCTGCAACATATCCTGCCAATCCCACACCGTCGCGCCGCTCGTATCGGCGGTTTTCACCTTGTGCTGCACCGTCACCCGCGTATTCAGCTCGCCTGCCCGCATTTCCTGCCCCCAATAAAAAGGCTACCTGAACTTTCAGGTAGCCTGTAATCTATAAAATAAATCAATCCTCTACTGGAAAACCCAAATCATCATGTATTTTTATATAGAGGTCTTGAACAAACTCAATCAATTCTTCCCTATATTCATGGTTGGAAGCTAGACTCTCATGTATTTGATCAATTTGCGACTGAGCTAAAATCGGCAATCCTTCCGAGACAAACTCGGCAGCAGTCGGTATATCAGACAAGATTGCGCAAATATAGCGTAGCGCATCGGTTGCCATGCCTAGTTTTACAGTTAATGTAATATTTTCAATCTCTAGTGATGATGGCGCAGTCATAAGCCTTTCCTTAATGGATATTGTTAAAGGAAATTAACAATATCAGTAGAAAAGAACATCGCCAAGACTTCAACTTATCATCACTCTTGACTTCATCCCGACAGCGGCGCTATATTCCCGCCCACGAGGCGTCGAAAACCTCCTAGTACACGGTATCGCAACCGTTAATGCGATATTTTTACGTCCATAAGATTCACGGCTCCCGTGTTGTTGATTTGTTACAGCCAATGTTTCCTATGGCCGCGAGGGCGCGGAATACAATACCCGAAAGGGGAATAACGCCGGCCTTTGTACTAGGTTTTCGAACCTCGCGGCCGCCCGTTTCGGGCAACTTCGAAAATACAGTATAGGAAATAATCATGGCTTACCCCCAATCAATCCCGTTCCACGGTCAAACCATCCCCGTCTTCACCCAAAACCACCGGCACTACGTTGCCATGAAGCCGATTTGTGAAAATATCGGCTTGCAGTGGGAAGCGCAATTCAAACGCATCAAACGTAACGACATCTTAAATTCAGCCATTTCCATGATGGAAATGGTTGCCCAAGACGGCAAAAAACGCCAAACCCTCTGCCTGCCGCTGGAATACCTCAACGGCTGGCTGTTCGGCGTCGATGCCCGCCGCGTGAAACCGCAAATCCGCGAGCGCCTGCTGCAATACCAGCGCGAATGCTTCCAAGTGCTCGCCGCGCATTTTATGCAGCCCAAGCAGCCGCCCGCCGTGGCGCTGCCGGCCGTGGTGACCGAACTGCCCACCCGCGAAGAACTGCAACAAGTGCTGCTCATGCTGTGCGACCGCTTAAAGGAAATCCACAACTGGTGCGACGGCAACGTGGAGCGCTTCTTTATCGACACCTTCGGCAAGCTGCCGCATGAAGCCACCTATCACGAGCTGGTGGGCATGATCCGGCGGCTGCACCGCAAAACGCAAACCGCCGCCGGGCTGCCGATGGTGGCAGGGCAGGCCGAAAGCTGCAGCGGCGGCGACGAACTGCAGCATCATTTCCGCTGGCTCTCGGCGGGCAACGGCGGCGATATGCTCGACGCCATCCTGGCCGATTTCGAATATGCCAAACTGGATCGCGGCGAATACGAGCGCCGCACCAAGGGCGGGCTGTTTATGGTTTCCCTGCTGCACGAGGTGCTGATCGAAGCCTACGAGCGCAAGCGCGATTACAACGAGCTGCCCGGCATCTCCGAAAACACCTTGAATTGGGTGTTGAACGAAGTGGGCAAGCTGCATAACCTCATCAGCCGCGTCATCACCGGCTAAACCAATCAGGCTACCTGAAATTTCAGGTAGCCTGAAATCCGTTCACACGCCGAACTGGCGGCAAAACGGCGTCCACAACGCCTGCGCCGCGCGCAAATACACCGTGCGCTGCGCCGGGTTGCCGTCAAAATCCGCCTGCACCGCCAGCAAGATGCCGGTTTGGATATCCGGCTCGGAGAGTTCGGCGGCATCGGCCTTCAGCCCGGTAAAGCGGCGGCATTCGGCGGTGGACGAGGCAATCAGGTGTTGCAGCAGCGTATCGTGCTCGTCGCCGTCGATGCGCAGGTGGGCCTTCACCAAATCAAGCAAGGCCATGTTGCAGGTTCTCTGCGTAAGCTACTGCCGCCGGGTCGGCATCCAGTTCGTCCGTTTGTGCCGCCACTTCGGCGGATACTTCCACGATTTCGTCCACCGTGCCGAATGCGCCGGCGCAAATCACCCGCGCCCGCACTGTACCGCTGGCGGACAATCCGTCCTGCGGCGGTGTTTCGCTTGGCGGCGGAACAGGCGGGTTTTCTGGTGGATTTTCTGTACCGTCTGTCGCAGCGGGATTTTCTCCACCGTCTGCCGGCGGGGTCGGAGCCGTACCGTTGTCCACTAGACTGTTTTCGTCACCGGGCGGCAGAGTGGCGGCGGCATCGTTCGATGTACTGTTTTCTGCTGACTTGTCTGCATTTCCTTTTGGTTTTGCCATGATTTGTTCTCCAAAAAAGATCCAATAAAGGCGGGTCGCCCCGCCTTGTCCGGTTTAGCTGGCGCTGTTTTGATACAGCTTCACTGCGCCGCCTACGTCGATCAGATTGCCGCCTTGGCGGTTGAAGGCGACAAAGCCGATTTGCCCTTTCGTGATGAAAGCGGAATCCGCCATACGGAACAGGGTCAAATCCATCACCTCGCGGATGAAGTAGGTGGAGAAATCGCCAAAAGCCACTGATTTGGCATTGGCTTTCATCGGATCCATTGCCTGATTGATGTAAATCGGGCGGTTCAGCAGGCGGTCAGGTGCGCCGCCGGGGTTGCCCTGTTCGTAGCCGGGCACGAAAATTGGACGGCCGTCGCTGTCTTTAAGTTTGCGCAGCTCTTTCAGCGTGGCATCATGCATCATAAAGCCCACTTTACCGCCGTTGCGGTAGGCCGGATCAACCGAATGTTCCAAATCCACCAAATCATCGTAAGTGATGCTGGTGGCTTGGCCGGTTTTACCTGCCTTGCCCACCGTGGCGGCGGTAATCAGCCCTTTTGGCTGGCCGCTACCGGTGCCCACCGTGAAATGCTTGTCGGTGATGCGGCCGATACGGCGTGCCAGCAGCGCCTGAATATAAGCCTCAATGTCGAACATACTGTCCTGAATCAGCTCAAAGGGCAGAGCCATATTTTTGGATGAGTATTTGAACACATCAATGCTGGTTTGGCCGAAAGTGGTGTCAGCAGTAGCTACCGCCTCATTCTGCCCCACAATCTCGCCTTCCTCGCTGGTGGCATCGGCGGTGGGAAACAGCATTTGTGCGCCGGTGCTGGTTTGCAGGATGCGTGCCACTGAGCGGATGCCGCCGGTCTGTTTCATCGCTTCGGTCAATTCGCGGTAGTATTCAGTGGCTACGGTAAAGCCTCCTTCGCTGCCGGTGGTGGTGGACATGGCCGCCTGAATATCCGGCGAACGGCGTGCGTTATGCGCCTGCAGCTGCTCGTCCGTCAGTGCCTGCAAGCCGCCGGTCAGGTAGGCGCGCAGCGGCTGGTTGTCGCCGGATTGGCGGCCGTTGTCCAAGGTAAAGCGGTTGCGGTCTTCATCGCTCACCCCTGCGCCGATGGCGTTCATGGCATCGTGGTGGCGTTTGATTTCGGCATCAATTTGGCCGATGTCGGCCATCGCCTTGTCATACTGCGCCTGATGGTCGGCAGTCCATTCCGGGGTTTTGTCTTTATCCACCAAGTTTTGCAACAGGGCGGCGGTTTGGTCGCGCTTGGCGCGCAGGGCTTGAATATGTTGAGACATTAGCATTTCCTTTTCAAAAAATAGTGCCGCAGCTGCGGCGTGGTTACTGCGATAAAAACATTTCAGGCGGCTACGGTGCCCAAAATGGCTACCTGCGCCGCCCGCGCCAAGGCGGCACGGTCGGGCTGCGGTTCGGTTTTGGCCGGCGGCTCACCCTTGGCGGCCGGGGGCGGCTGGTCGTCGGCTACGGGTGCGGATGGGGCGTTTTGGTAGGCGGACAAATCCCAGCGGTTTTGCGCCGCACTGCCTTCTGCCACACGGTCGGCAAAGCCTTTTGCCACCGCCTCGTCGGCATCCAGCCACGTTTCCGCCGCCATCATCTCGGCCAGCTCGCTTTCAGGCAGCCTGGTGCGTGCGTGGTAGGTTTTCACCAGCGAGCCGTCCACTTTGTCCAGCAGGTCTGCCTGTTTGCGCAAATCGTTGCCGTTGCCCCACGCCAGCGTCCAAGCCTTGTGAATCATGAAAAACGCACCTTGCGCCATCTCAATTTCATCGCCGGCCAGCGCCACAAACGAAGCGGCGGAGGCGGCCAGCCCGTCCACATGTACAATCACCTTTGCCGAATGCTGGCGCAGCGCGGTTTCCATCGCCCGCCCGGCAAACACCGAGCCGCCGGGCGAATTGATGCGCAGGTGGATGGTTTCGGCGTCCAGCCCGGCCAGCTGCTTTACGAACGATTGTGCCGATACGCCGCCGTACCATTCCGCCTCCTCATCGGTGGCTACGATGGCATCGTAGAGATACACCGTGGCCTCTTTGCCGTCGGCGGTGGCCTTGATTTCAAACTGCCCGCGGCCGCGGTTACGCGCCAACAGCCGCATCAGATTCTGCTTCATCTTGATTTCCCCTAAAAAGCACATCGCCGCCCTCCAAAGGCGGCAGGTTTTCCGCGCGGCGCACCTCGTTTACCGTCATCCAGCCCGGCTCGCCCGCGCGTCCCAAGGCAATGCGGTAGGATTCGTTGCGGCTTTTTAGGTCGCCGCGCTCAATGCCCTTGGTATTAAATTCGCAAAACAGTCCGTTGCCCGCATTGCATTTGCGGTTGATTTCCTGCTCAAACTTCACCAAATGCCGCTGCATGGTGTATTTCACGAAGCCCAGCGACATTTGCTCAATCCCGCTACCCCACGAAGTGGTTTTCTCCGTCATGCCGATCATGTGCGGCGGCACGCCGAAAATCTGCGCGATTTCGTGCGCCTGCAGTTTGCGCGTTTCCAGTAGCTGCGCATCCACGGCGGTCATGGTGAGCTGCTTCAAATCCATGCCGCCGGTGAGCACCACCGGCGCACCGCTGTTGGAAACGCCGCTGTAGCGGGCATGCCACTGCTGGCGCACTTGGTCGATTTGCTCGTTGGACAGTTTCGTTCCTGCCGGCGATTGCAGTACCAAATCTGGCCGCATCCCATCGCCCAAAAACGCGCCGGCCTGACTGCCTGCATCATTGGCAATGTTTACCGGTTGGCGCAGCACATAGCTGATTTGGCTCATACCGCGCTTGCCGTCAAAACCCAAGCCGGGAACGTGCAGCACATCATCTTGGTCGTACACCAAAATCTGCCCGTCATCGTTGTACAGATACAGCAGCCGGCCGTCTTGCTTGCGCACCTCTACTGTGAGCGGATGCAGCGGCGTTAGCCCGATGATGCGGTTGCTGTACAAACTGGCGCGATCGATGCGGAAGAATGCATCGCCGTGCAGCAGCAGTGATTGCATGGCGAATTCCCAGCCCAACGCCGCCGTCCAGCGGGTCTGCATCTGCTCGTTCAAAATGCGCCACAAATCATTGTGCACCCGCTCGCGCCCGTTTTCGGTGTGGCGGTACAGGTGCAGCGGCATAGATGCCAGCGCGCCGGAGAGCAAGCCCACGCAGGCATACACCGTGCCCTGCGAGAGCGCCGCCGTTTCCGACAAGGGCTTGCCGTAGCCTGCCGCGCCGCCGGTGAGCCAGGCATAGGCCGGCGTGCCGGGCACGATGCCGGAGGCTGGAGCCGGGTTGGCACCTGCCGCCTGCGGTTCGGCCTTTTGGCTACCTGAAAACCATTTAAAAAGTCTCATAGTGTGATAATCCCCGGGCTGTCTATGCCCAATTGCGGGTCTTGCATGATGTTCACCGCACAAAACAACGCAATCACCGGGTCGATTTTCGCCACCCCGGCCGCCTGTTTGGTGATGTACACCGCATTGCCGCGCAGTTCGGCCTTGGCGTTGGCAATACTCCATGCCATCAGCGGCTGCCCGCCGTGCAGCAGGCGGCCTTCGCCCAATTTTTGCTCGGTCATTTTGATGTCATTGGTAAGCTGGTAGCCCTGTTTTACCCCGGTGGCAGTGTCATCCGCGAAACCGTGCCGATTCAGCGCATCCAAAATCACGCTGTTGCGTGCTGGGTCGATGCCGATGCCGCCCAACAGGCAGGCATCGCGTACTTCGGCAATCAGCGCGGCCATCTGTTCGTATTCCTGCCCGAACTCGTCCACAATCTGCAAATCGCCCTGTTTCTGAAAATCCAGCAACAGCGGCGCAATCTGCTTGCGCCGTTCCAATACCACCCGGTTTACCCATGCCCGGCTCCAAACCAGCCAGCTTTCCGGGTCGGCGTCCAGCCGCCCCAGCAGTACGAGGCCCAGCAGGTCGTCCATGCCGCCGCCGTCGATGCCGGCGGTGATTACATCGCAATGCGCCATCAAATAGGGCAGGCCGGCCATTTCCGGCCGCGCCTGCCTCTCCCAGAAATCCGCGCCTACCCAGCGGTCGTTGCGCAGGTTGAGCCCGATTTCCACATTCAGGTGTTTGGCGTAAAACTCGGCTATTGCCTCGCCGCCCTTGGCTTCCGCCTTCTGTTTCAGCGTCAGCAGGGTGCGCGCGTCCACGCTGGCCCCGAGATTCGGGTTGGTAATGTGGAAATTGTCCGGGTTTTCGTAAGCCTTGCTGTCCAGCATGGCGCGCGGAAATTCGTACAATACCGGCAGATAATTGGGGTTCACCACTTTGCCGTCGCGCACATCGCGCGCCAAATCCAGCTCCGCCTTAAATACCCCGGCCGGCGGCTCGGTGGATTGGGTCGAGAGTTTGATCACAAAGCCGTCGATACGCGACAGCAGCCCGCCGGTGGCTTCGGTAATGATGGATTCGGCGTTGGCCACCTTGCCGAACAAGTGCAGCTCGTCAATCAAAATCCCCGTCGCCTTCGAACCGCCTACGGTTTTATCATCCGCCGCCACCACTTTCAGCGTGGCACGGGTTACCCGGTTGGTGATGGTGCGCGTGTGCGGCTGGATGTGGTAGGTAGCGTTCAACGCCGGGTCGGAACGGATCATGTCCCACGCCGGCTTGAAGCTGTTATCCGCCACCTCCTTAGTCGGCGCCAAAATCAAATATTCCGAGCTTTCGCGCTCATCCAAATCCATTGCCGTCAGCATAATGGCGGCGGCAATGGTGGATTTGCCGTTCTTCTTGGAAATCAACAGGAAAAAATCGTTGATTTCGCGCCGATAGGTTGTCGGGTGATGTGCGCCGAAAATTGCGCCCACGAAGTCATACACCCACGGCCGGGTTACATCGCCGATACGCGGCCGCCCCAGCACATCCCGCAATACCAGTGAGGCGAAAAACTGCACCGCCCGATTCGCCATATCAGGATACAGCGGGCGCACCGGCACCAGACTTTCGCCGGCCATAATGCGCCGCTCCCAGTCCGGCAGGGCGGTTGTCCACTTTAATTCGTCCATACCGGCACCTGTCCTTTATACGGCGCGGCATGCCCGCCCGTCTCTTCGCCAGATACGGTGGCTGCTTCAAACAGCGGTGCGCCGCCGTCGGTCAGCCGCCGGCCGTAGCGTAGACGCTGCGCCTGTTCCAATTCGGCCTCTTTCTTGTTCTGCGCTGCCGGTTTTGCCAGCGTGTATTTCGCCTTGGCTTCTGCTGCCGCCTGCTTTTCTTTGGGTGAGGCGTGCTGGTTCATCAATACGCTGTCCCAATACTGCAATGGATTAGTGGTCGCCCCCAAACGGCGGCAAAACGCCTGTACGATTTCGCAAAACAGCGCGCCTTCGGTATCCGCCTGCTCCAACCACGCCTTGATTTTCGGTGCGGTAATACCCCAAGCCTCAGGCATCACTTCCAGCACCGCGCAGGCCACCGCCTGCACATCATCCACTTTGGCATAGCGCAGCCAGGCAGCCACATCATCGGCGCAAAAAAACGGCAATCCGTTTTGGATTGCCGTTGTGTTTTGCTCTTTTGCGGGCGGTGGGTCGTAATATTCTGGCCAGCAGGAGGCGATAAAGGCGCGTACATCCGCATCCCTCGCCCAGCGCGAGCCTGAAGCCGCCGCACACTTCGCGCTGCAGCCGATTTCCAACGCCGCAGCCCGATTCGATATTCTCTCCGGCTTGGCGGCAACAATAGCTTCCGCAAAGCTACGTTTTTTTCCAACCAAAGCCATAAAAAACCTTTAAAAACAATATATAAAAATCGTAAACAAACCTTTAACGCCAAAGCATTAACAAACCTGCCCAAACCACACTAAAAAATACACGTGAGGGGGCGGGCGGTCTAGGGCGGCGAGGGCTGTAGAGTTTTATACCCCCCTGCCCATAAACCGGCCACCTTGCCGCTCTTGTTTCTGTTTTCGGCTGTCGTGGCAATGCTTGCAAAGCGGCTGCCAGTTTGTGCTATCCCAAAACAAAGCATCATTCCCACCGTGCGGTTTGATGTGATCGACCACCGTGGCTGGTACAGCCTTGCCATCAGCAGCACACATTACACATAGCGGATGTTCAGCCAGATAGTGCAGGCGCGCCTTTTGCCAGCGGTAGCCATATCCGCGCGCGGTGCTGCTACTGCCTTTGGCACGCCGTGCCGAGCCAGACATACCTGCGGGAATGGAAATGCGACTGGTTCCGGGTTTTAGCCGGACAGCCGCCTTTTTAAGTCGTCCCATATCAACCACCAAAACCAAACCGCCCGGTTTTTTACACCGGACGGTTTGGTATATTCGCCTAATTAATTGTATCAAGCATGGGCTATATACAACTTAACCCATGCTTGCACATTATGCTACGCGCAGTTTACATAAACTGTCAAGCGGCTTTTAACATCTTTTTTAACCGCGCATCAGCAAACACAGAGTTAACAGCCGAATCAAGCAGCTTATACATAGTTCGCCGCGACACGCCCAAATCAGCCGCCATCTGATCCACGGTGCCCGACTGCTGGTAATATCGGCGCACCACCTGCTTGGGAATCATCGGCAGCCGGTTCACTGCGTAGTCAATCGCCGCAAACACCGCATCCACATCCGAGCCATAGGAAAGCACCACCGAGTGGAAGCCGCCACCGCCCGGCAGGCTGCCGGACATCAAAAGGTTTAAAGAACTCGGCTTGTAGCCGTTCGGCCCTACCTGCACAGCCCGACGTCTCCAATCCGCCCATTCGCGCATCAGCGCATCTTTTGCATCTTCGGAAAAATCAAACACAGCATGATACTCATGCCCCTTTTGTTACCTCTTACGCGGCAGCCCTCTGCCGCTTTTTTATTGTGCCGTTATTTTACTAAAAACCGCGATAAAACAACAGATAAAGCGGCAAAAAATCCCTTGTTTTAATGTTGGCACATTTGGAACATTTGTGCCATTTTAAAACCGCCTAAAAAGCCCGCCCTTGCTGGATTTGTTCCAAATGTTCCAAATGTTCCACATATTTTTAAGCGCGCATAAGAAATAAAAAAAGAGAAGGCAAGAAGACAGAATGCACACGGGAAACGCGCATAAAAAAACACGCGCACGTGCGCGTGAATTTTGGCGGAACATTTGGAACATTTGGAACAAATCCTTATTTCATGCGGTTTTCGGCAGTGGTGGTAAATGGCACAAATGTTCCAAATGTGCCATTTTAAACGTTCTCTGCGCGGGTGATGTCATCCACTGCCCGCTCAAACTCGAACAACTGCCGACCGAGCGCATCCTGTCCCACCTCGCCATAAAGTAATGGGGCGCTGGGGCAAAGGAACACCCAAAACTGCCGCGCCGTCGAACTGCCTTGATAACCACGCACCCAAGATTTGCGCCGTGGCCGCTTGCTGGCAATATGCTGCAAAAACTTGCTGCGGCTGATTTCGCGCTCATTGTTTACCCTGCACCACCAGCGATACAGCCGCACCATATCATCCGTGCGCGCCGCCGCGTTCGGCGGAATCACAATATCGCCACGGGCAATCTCGCCGTTTTCGAGCTCGTGAAAAAACGTCTGCCACCCATACCGACCATAATTAATCACGTTGGCCTTAGCCTCCGTCATCGGCGGTTGGGTGTGCGGGTCGAAGCGCGGGCCGCCCTCTTCGATTACCTCATAGGCATCCGGCTGCGCGGGGTCGCTGCTTTCTATCCGGCGGTAGTTGATGGTGAGCGGGAGAGATAACAGTAGCATAAAAAACTGCAACACGCCATCCGCACCCAGCTCTTCGGTCAATTCCAGGCGCAGGCTCTCCGGCAGTTTGGTTTTCGGCCAAATCACAAAGTAGCGCCGGTCGTTCTCTTCGATTTTAAACGGCTGCTCCTCATTGGAGAGAAACACGCAATTGATGTGGTTGGCCTCTTCGTAGCTGTCCACAAACTTGCGCTCGATGCGCATGGTTTTGCCGGTAACCATGTGCTTCATTGCGCCGGATTGATCATACTTTTGTTTGGGATTAAAAATTTCCTCGAACACGATAAACAGCTTGCCCGAGCGGTTGCCCGTATAGTTGCTCTCCAAATCCGACTGTCCCAGCGTGGCGGCATAATCGCCGTACATCGGCTTGATAATCTCTTCAAACAGCAAGGATTTGCCCGCGCCGTGCACATCGCCGTGCATCACCAGCGACGTTGCCATTTTCGCGCCCGGGTGCTGCAAAGGGTAGGCCAGCCAGTTATACACCCACTCCATAACCAATTTATTGTGATTGCACAAATGCGCGATCAGCTTTTGGATGGCGCGGCAGCCCGGGTATAAATCCAACACATCCAGCCACCAAGTCGGCATCTCCTCACGCGGGCGCGGAAACTGCACCTGATCCGCCAGCGGCAGCCCGCGATAGATATTGATGTATTCCTCTGACATTTCCCGCCCAGGCTCAAACACCACGCGGTCAAAACGTTTCACAATGCGCGCCGGGCTGTCTTGCCAAATCTTAAACTGGCTGCCCATCGCCAGCTTGGCCGAGCCTTGGTCAATCATGCGCCACAGTTTGTTGTCCCAAATACTGGAGCTGCCGTCCAAATACACATAGCGCGCCATCATGTCTTTTAAGTCGTTGTCTTGGGCTACCTGAAACGCCGCCCGGTCGCGTTTTAACTTATTGACTTCATACTGGGTCATCACCGGCGCGCGCCCCCAGTTATACCAGTTATCCACCGATTTTTTGCAAAAATGGTCGGTCAGCGCCTTGCGGCTGTATTCCACGCCCGTTTTCCTGCTCACGGCGCGGCTTTTACCTTCAATGAGGGCAAATTCCTGTTTCAGCCGATCGAAGTTTTCCTGATAGCGGCTTTCGCCTTCCGGCGTTTCGGTGGTTTCCGGCATATTTTCCCCGCCGCCCCCCGTGTTTTCGCGTGCCTCACCTTCCGGCGGCTCGCCCTCCGTGGCGGGTGCGGGAGGCGGGGCAGCCTGTTTCAGGTAGCCCGAAGCCTGCGCCGACGCCAACACCTCGGCATATTCGGCGGTGTAATCCGCCAAATGCTGCCAACTCAACGCCGCCAACGCATCGACAAACTGCCCACGGTCGGCCAGCGCATCGGCAATATCGTAGCCCGCCGGCCACACGCCCGGCTCAGGCGTGCGCACAAACGCCACCTTGCAGCCCTGCGCCGTCAGCCGTTCGGCAATGCCCAGCATCGCCGCCATGCCCGGCTGCGCGTATTTATCCAGATACGGCTTGCTTTCCGCATCCACCCCCGCCTTGCGTTCGGCGGCAGTTAATTTTTCGCGCTGCGAATCGCAGTCCGGCCACAAGATGACACGCCGGTTTTGCACCGCCGCCCAATCCGTCTTGTCCCAGTTGCCCGCGCCGCCGTGCCAAGTAATCACCGCATAGCCCAGCTGCGCCGCATCCGCCGCGTTTTTGCACTTTTCGCCTTCCACCACCAGCACCGGGCGCGTCGGGTCGGTCGCCAGCGCGTCCAAACCGTACAACGGGCGCAAACCCTGCCAGCCGCGCCAGCGCCACATTTTTTCGTGGGTGTCCAAATTTTCGCAAAACGTGTAGGGCAGGTCGATTTTGCTGCCGTCAGATTTGATAAACCGCGCCACTGCGCCCAATACCTGCCCCGCCGCATCGCGGAACACCGACGTAAACACCGGCTCCGCCCGCTCGCCTTGGCGGAACGAATGGCGGAAATTCATAGTTTTTAGGGCATAGGGCGGCACGGGCACAATCGGCTGCCAGCGCGCGTTTTTGCCCGGTTTGGCCGCGCTGCCGCCATCCAGTGCCACCTTTTGCACCGGCGCAAAATTGCCCAGGCTCAAACGCTCGGCAATCGCCCGCGCCGCCTGCGCCGCATTGCAGCTATTCAGGTAGGCATACAAGTCGATTAAATCCCCGCCCTTATCGCCCGTGGCAAAATCCGCCCATGCCCCGGTGCGGGTGTTGATGCGGAAACTGCCCAGCTTTTTATCCGCGCGCGTAGGATTGAGCGCCACAAACTCATGCCCGTCATAGCGGCCGGAAGGCAGCCATTCCGCCAGCAGGTTGTCCACAGCGCCCAAGGCGGCGCTTGAAATAGTGGCAAAATCAATAGATTGGCTCATAACACAGCTTTCAGGTAGCCTGAAAAAGGCGTATAAAGAGCCTGCCCCTGCTTAAACAGCGGCAGGCGGTATAAAAAACGGCGGCAAAGGGAAGCAGGAAACCGCCGAAAACCCCGGCACAAGGGAAGGAGTGCCGAAGAAAGAGGAAACTATTCCGGCAGCGTTCCGGCCAGCGCGTCTTCAATAAACACGTCGCGCCAATAAGTGAGCCAATGCTCCACCTTCGCCACCCGCATATTCAGCGCATTCACCTCGCGCAGCGTCTCATCCGCCAAAGCGCAGGCGGCGGCGTAATCGCGCGGCGGGCGCAACGGCAGCAGCGGCGGCCGCCAGCCCTGCACCTGCGGCAGGCTGCCGGAAATTGCCGCATCGTAAGTGCGCAACACTTGCAGAAAGAACTGCGGTGAAATCCAGGCGGCGTAGGCGTACACCAATTCTTTGCAAGCGAAAGTGCCGTGTTGTTTGCCGCCGTGAATGGATTGGATAACCTGTTGATTTTGTTTCAAGGCCGTAATCTCGGCCTTGGCTGCTTCCTTATTTAATTCTTCAATAATTTCAGAAGTTTGTTTCAATGCCAGCCAATAACTAGGGCGGTGGCGCTTTTCGCCGCCGCTGGCTTTATGCAGGTCGTTCAGGCAATACAAATCGCCGTGACGGCGAATCACTCGGTTGGTAATCACAATTTGGGTATTCATGGGTATCTCCGGTTAGGCGGCCAGTTCCGGCCAAATCTGTGCGTAATCGTGCGGGCGCAGTTCTTTCCGAGTAACCGCCCCATCTGTTTTTTGCTCAATAGCCACACACCAATGCGCGGGCACTGGGCGCGTACCTTTAGCCCAACGGGTCAAATCCGGCTGATGGCAGCCAAGCAAACGGGAAAACGCGTTTACCGTCATTTGTCGTGCTTCCAAAAATTCTGTAATTGTCATCGCCATTCCTTTATCAATAGCAATATGCTAGCAATTTGCTATTTACAAGTCAATAGCAAATTGCATATTTTATTCATATAGCGTTTTGCTATGATTTAGGGAAAAGGAGTGTGCAGCATGAAATCGATTGAAGAAATCCGCAGAGAACGCTTGAATATGCTGGTACAGGAATACGGCTCTCAAGCGGAGCTGGCGCGGAAAATTGATAAGAGCCCAACCCAAATATGGCAATGGATTAACGGTACGCCAAGCGTAACCGGTACGCCGCGCTCTTTGCGGAACACTACTGCCCGCGAAATTGAAAAACGAGTGAACAAGCCGACAGGTTGGCTTGATCGTCCGCTTGGCGAAATAGAAGAGGAAGAGCCTACAGCAGGGGATAGCATCACATTCCGCCATAAAGAAATTCTGGTATCTTGTGGCGAAGGCGTGGTAAATGCAGATTTCCCCGAAGTTATCAGAACACTAGAAATTCCAACCAATCAAGTAATAAAGCTGTTCGGACGGCATGATGTGGAACATTTAGATATTGTTGGCATCAGCGGCGATTCAATGGAGCCAACCCTGCCGCAAAAAGGGCTAGCATTTGTCGATACACACATCAACTATTTTGACGGCGACGGCATTTACGCCTTTTATTATCGGGATGGCTGTTATATGAAACGGCTGCAGAAGCTGCCCGGCAAAATGATTGCTAAATCTGACAACCCACTATACGACCCATTTGAAATCAATCCTGAGCATGAAGGGGAATTTGTCATTATCTCTAAATTTGTAGCAGTTTTACCATTAGAAATCATAAGTCTGTAATCAAAATATAAAGAATCCCGCAATCTACCACGGATTGCGGGATTTTTTTATCAAAATAATTATCTTATATATCAATAAAATAGCAAAAATATGCAAAAATAGTGCATTTTGCTATTTACTTAATCTATAGCAATTTGCTAATATACGCTCCAACAAATCAACAACACATGGAGCAAATCAAATGCCATCCGTCACCAACTCACCCGCGAAGCCCAGCAAGGCATCCGAGCTGCTGGCCAGGCTACTAACCACCGCCCCGTTGCACATCGAAATAGATGTGCAGTCCGCCGGAATAGTCAGCCTGAATATTCGCAGCCGAGAAATCGTATTAGAGCCGAGCGACACCCTAAAAATAGTCAAACAGCTACTTACCGCGCTGGAAATCGACAACGAACCCACCAAGGGGAACCCATGAAAACCTACCCCATCATGCTGCCCTGCTACGGCGGAGAAGACGTACAAGCCGCCACCCTGACCGAATACCAAGACGGCGGCTGCGTTATCGAAACCGGCAGCAGCATCACCACCGACCACAAAGCCGCCGCTATAGACGTCATCAAACGCCGCTGGCCGTCCGCCTACCTCGCCGAAGCCGTGCGCGACGACACCCCACCCGCCGAAGCCAAACCCACGTTGGCCGACCTGCTCAAATTGGCGCAACAACTAACTGGCAACGGCATCTTAGCGGTGGATGTGGAATACAACAGCCGCTATGGCTCACTCATCCTATATGCCTGCATCGAACCCCAGCCAAAGGGAACATGGCTGGAGTACGAAATTTGTTACTACGAACTCGGCGACAACGAGCTGGCGGCGGCAATCCAAGCTGCTAAAGACTGGCTCAACGATGTAGCTGAAAAACACGGCAATCCCGCCGCCTGATTCAGGCGGCATCGGGCAGGCGGTTGCCGCCAACAACGGCGGAGCGGTCTCTCCCTTACCCGCGCATCACAGCCGCCTGCCCCATGCCGAGGAGCGAGAAATGAACGAAACTACCGTACAACTTACCCTTATCACTTTAGCCTTTATCACGCAGGCCATCGTGCTGTTTCAGGCCGCCTGCATCCTATTTTAATCATGTGGTGGCACCCATGCCCCAGCCGCAGGTGGGCAAACAGCGGCAGCAGGCCACGGAAAAAGCAAAGACCGCCTTTCGACGCACCACAATGGAGCCGGAGACCTGCACCAAACCATTTTCAGGCTACCTGAAAAGAGAGACCGAATTATGAAACCCATCATCTTCAAACTGATTTTCGCCACCATCGCCGCAACCGCGCTGGCAGCCGTGCCCAATATCGACGCGCACGATCCCTATTTGCAGCCCGCCGCGCAAAACACCGCCAGCGAGCCCACCAGCGCCGAAATCATCGCCGCAAAAGACCTGCAGGCCGAAGCTGAAGCCGCAGCGGCGGCCAAACAGTACGAAGAAATGACCGACTACGAAATCATGCGCGGCGTGGTGTACGAGCCCGCAGGAGAGCAGCCATGACCACCAAAGCAGGTTTGTCCGCACAGCGAAAAGTGGCGGAATTGCTATCAGATGGAAATTGGTACAGCATTGCCAGCATCGCCAAAAGCACCGGCTTAGGCGCGGAAGCCATTGATGTTTTATACCGAATGGAACAAATTGGCGCGGTCGAGTGTGAAATCATCGGCGGGCGCTCAAGATACCGAGATGCCGCACAAGCAGGCAGCCTGAAGCCGCAGCCGCGCAAAAAGCCCGGGCCCAAACCCAAAACCAAACCCGAACCAGCACCGCCGCCAGAACTGCCGCCACAGGCCGTGCAGGCAGAACCACCCACCCGCGCCGCCGAGCTACTAAGTGAAGACGACACCGTGGACGTACCGTTTTTACCCATCAAAGCCAATACTGGCGAACAGCCAATCAGCGAGCGCACCCTAAAAATAGGCGGTTTTTCGGATGGTAGCTTTACCATCAGCCGCAGCCACGGCATCCGCAGCGAACTCACCCTCACCCGCGAAGAGGCGCAGCAGGTAGTGGCGTTTATCCAGCGATTTATCCATATGGAGGCGGCATGACAATCTGTTTAGACATCAATTATTTCCGCCGCCGTGTCGCAGAAAAAGAGCAAGAGCTGGCAGCCGCCGAAGAAATCGGCAACACCGCCGGAGCCGAAGAGGCTAGGAGAGACTTAGAAAGTTGCAGGCAATTTTTAACGAAGTTTGAACCGCAGGAAAAGGAAACAATGATGCAAACCGATACCGAACAAATGCTAATTTTACTAAAAGCGTATGCCCACGATGCCAAGAAACAACAGCAGTTTAAAAGACAAAAAAAACTTTTAGCCCTAACCGCCGAAATGGAACAGCTGCTGTACAAAATCGCCAAATTAAAAGCAGAGCAATGACCACTACCTGCCTAACCTGCCGCTACTGGCAAACCACCTACAAAAGCAGCAGCGGCGAAATCAAACCCACGCCCATGCTGCGCCACCGGATGGCAGCCTGCGCCCACGGCGAAAGCTGGAACTCACTGCCCTACAAAACCCCGGCTTGCAACAAATACCAAGCCATCAGCCCCGCCGCCTTGCAGCGACGGGAAGAAAAAATCGCCGAAATCCAAAACACGCCCTACAGATAACGAGACACAAGATGAATCCCACCCTCGACACCGGCTTTATGCTCGCCCTGCGCTACCGCGCCCCGGTTATCTCCCTCGAAACCGCCTGCGCCGACTTTATGCCGCACCTGAGCATAGAGGTAGCCCGCCGCCGCGCCAAAGTGCAAACCCTGCCCTTCCCGGTTTTCCAGGCGGACAAATCCCAAAAAACAACTTTTTTTGTAAACGTTTCCGACCTCGCCGCCTGGCTGGAATCCAGCCGCGAACAGGCCGCCGAAACATGGATGAAAATGCACAATCAGGATTAAAAATGGATTATCAGCAATTTGCCTTTGGCGACCTCGTACGCTTTATCGATGCCGACAACGCCCCGGAAAAAGAAGCCCGCAACTTGTTTGTGGTGCAAAAAGGCGGACGGCTGTGCCGTATTGCCAGCGAATACTACTCATATCTAATCCCAGCGAAAAATCTTGAGATAGTGCCAAAAACACCGTGGATTGCCCCCACCGAAAAGTTGCCCGAAGCCGAAAAACCCGTAGCTATTTTAGTGGTGGGCGAGGAGCAAGATTATTGCGACATCGACGCCATCGACCCGCAAACCAACGATTGGATCAACTACCCTGCCAGCCCCGCCGAATACGCCGTAGCCTACTGGATGCCGTTGCCGCGCCAATTGCTGGAACAAGCGCGCGGAGAAGCCGAACGCCTGCCTGACGGTCGCTATCAGATTTTTGAAAAGGCTACCTGAAATGCGCTACGGCAGCCTGTGCAGCGGCATCGAAGCCGCATCCGTGGCGTGGGAACCCTTGGGCTGGCAGCCCGCATGGTTTGCCGAAATCGAGCCGTTCCCCGCCGCCGTTTTAAAACACCACTGGCCGCACATCCCCAATCGCGGCGACATGTCCAAATTTAAAGAGTGGCCGAATGACCCAATTGACCTTCTTGTCGGCGGAACCCCCTGCCAGTCCTTCAGCGTTGCCGGATTGCGAAAAGGACTGGCAGATCCGCGTGGCAACCTCATGCTTACCTATCTTGCCATTGCTAACCGATACCGCCCCCGCTGGCTGGTATGGGAAAACGTCCCCGGCGTTTTGTCGTCAAATCGAGGGCGCGATTTTTCCTCCTTCCTCAACGGGTTGGCGGAACTCGGGTATGGGTTCGCCTACCGCATTCTTGACGCTCGATACTTCGGAGTCCCGCAGCGGCGCCGCCGCGTCTTCGTTGTCAGCCATATTGGAGGCTGGCAACGTGCCGCAGCGGTATTATTTGAGCGCCAAAGCCTGCAACGGCATCCTCCAGCGGGCGGAACTACGCAAGAAAACCCTGCCGCCTTTATTGAAGGCAGCTTTGGCGCGTATCGCCAATCCGACAGCGCCGGAACGCTGAAAGCCAGCGGCGGCGCCCTAGCTGGCGGCAGTGAAACCCTGCTGATGGTGCACGGGCAGCAAGACCCATGCGCCTCCGATCAAGCGTTTGCACTCGACTGCCAAGGCAGGGGCAACACCAACGTTGTTTGCATTGCAGGAAACATCATCGACAGGCAGCACCACAACGGCGGAAACGGCGTAGGTGCAGACGACAGCGGCATCTGCTACACCCTAACCGCCACCGACCGTCATGCCGTATCCGATGGCGCGCAGGTGCGCCGCCTCACTCCCCACGAGTGCGAGCGCCTGCAGGGCTTTCCCGCCGGGCACACGCAAATACCTTGGCGTGGCAAACCAGCCGCCGTCTGCCCGGACGGGCCGCGTTACAAAGCCATCGGCAACAGCATGGCCGTGCCGGTGATGCGCTGGATAGGCGAGCGCATCGAGCAAGTAAACCAGATCAAAGAGCAATAAAAACAGGCTGCACATCGCAGCCTGTTTGCATATCAATTCACACTCAAAGCACTTAATCAATGCACCATATTTGCACCATTAAAAAATAATAAAATATATTATTTTGATAAATATATATTATTTTCATATATAGATACAATCCAGCATCGGAGCAACAGATAAACGGCGGGCGGGGAGGGTTTGGCGAACGGGCATGATGGGCAGAGGATAAAGAAAAAGCCTAAACGGGATGTTTAGGCTTTTTAAAATTTGGTGGGTCGTGAGCGATTCGAACGCTCGACCAACGGATTAAAAGTCCGCTGCTCTACCGACTGAGCTAACGACCCTTTGGCTCCCCGAGCTGGGCTCGAACCAGCGACCTGCGGATTAACAGTCCGTCGCTCTACCGACTGAGCTATCGGGGAAAGGAAGCGCGCATTGTAGAGATGAAGCGGGAAATTGTCAATAAAAATTTTGCAGTAGGCGGTAAAAAAGCAAGGAAAATCTAATTGATTGAAATCAAAGAGGGATTCTTGGAGGAAAGTGGTTGACTTTAGGCTTATAATTTATTCTGCAACAATTTTAGACTGTTTCATCCGGATGGTCGGCAGATGATGCCGACTGCACGCTAACTTTATAATTTGGAGAAAAAAGAGATGCTTACCGAACCCCACTATGCCAAGGCCGAAACCATTGAAGAATTGGCCGCCAATTTTGCCGAGATTGAAAACAGAATCCGTGCCGCCTGCTGCCGTGCGGGCAGACCGGAGGAATCGGTGCGGCTGTTGCCGGTAACCAAAACGGTGGACGAGCGGCGGCTGCGCATGGCCTACGGGCTGGGCTATCGCCATTTCGGCGAAAACAAGGTGCAGGAGGCGTGGGGCAAGGCTGAGATGATGGCAGATTTGCCGATAGAATGGTCGGTTATCGGCCATTTACAGACCAACAAAATCAAATATGTTGCCCGCTTTGCCACTGAGTTTCAGGCTTTGGACAGCCTGCGGGTGGCCGAACAGCTCAACAACCGCCTGATGCAGGAGGGGCGGGAGCTGGATGTGCTGGTACAGGTGAATACGTCAGGCGAGGAAAGCAAATATGGTTTGGCACCGCAGGAAGTGGTGCCGTTTGTGCGGCAGCTAGTGCCGTTCAATCAACTGAAAATCAAGGGGTTGATGACTTTGGCGCTGCTTTCCAGCGAACGCAGCAAAGTACGCGACTGTTTCGTGTTGCTGCGCACACTGCGTGACAAATTGCGCCGCAACCTGCCGGCAGGAATGAGCATGGACGAATTGTCGATGGGCATGTCGGGCGATTTTGAAATTGCGATTGAGGAGGGGGCAACTATTGTGCGGGTGGGGCAGGCGATTTTCGGCGCACGGGCTTTGCCGGACAGCCATTATTGGCCGGAAGGGGAAAGGCCGGACTAACCCCGGGGGACTTGGTATCGAGGGTGGATTTATCTGCCAAAACAGGCTACCTGAAAACTTCCGGTTACACGGAAAGGTTTTCAGCCAGCTTTTTTGCCTTTGCCTTCTTTATGTGCCAAACCACAAATGCAGCGGGGCGAGCAGCTCTAAAACAAGGCGGGCGAACAGGGGGCTGTTAATCGGCTCGTCTTCATCACGGCCATATACTTGGGCGACTTCAGGGTCTTGGTTTTGGCCGGAGTAGTCACGGCTGTCGCGGTATTTGCCGCGGGCAGCTTTGAGGGCTGCTTCAGGTAGCCCTTGGGCGGCGAGGTTTTCGGCGGTGCAGGCTTTGGCAGTGGCAAGGCTGGTGCGGGGAAAGAAGGGTAGCGGTTGTTTTTGGCCGAGCAAGTAGTAGTCGAACCAGCGGGCAAGTTGCTCGGCAGCTTCCGTTTGCGACAGCGGCGGCAGGGTTTGCGGGCTGTCGAGGGAGACGAGGTGGGTGGCTTGCGCTTTGGGGTGAACGGCGCAATACACCAGGTGTTGCAGCCACAGCCTAATTTCGGCAGGGGCTTTGAGTTCGGCGGCGTGGTAGAAGATTTGGCCGTGCTGGTGCAGGTGGGTGAGACTACCGACGAGAGTGTGGCCGCCGTGCTCGAAACGGAAGGGAAAATCGGGCTCGCGCGGGTTGGCGAGCAGTTCGGAATCGAGCTGCTTGGCGGCGGTGCGCTCGGGCTCTTGCAGGATTTCGCCGAGCAGGCCGGCGGGTAGGAGACTGTCGGCCTGCAGCTTGGCTTCGGTTTGGGCGAAGTCTTCGCAGTGGCGGCGGGCGTCGAGGTAGCGCTGTTTCACTTCGTCGGAGCGCTCGATGGCGTAGGGCTCGGCGGAATCGGCGGGGCGGTCGGCATAGGGGCGTTGCCATTGCAGGGCGCGGCGCAGCCAATGGCACACGGGGTTGCTCCAGAAGTTTAGGAAACTGTCGAGCGATACGGCGGGCTCGGCTGCGGCTTCGGGCAGGGTATCGCTGATAAAGGGCGCGGCTTCGGCGGCGGGCTGGTTGAGGGCTTGGGCGTAGTCTTGGCGGAGGCCGGCTAGGCTACCTGAAAGCCTGTTTTTGCTGAGGCCGACTGAATTTTCCCCATCTACTTGCGGGGCAAAGTAGCGGGTGGAAAAGGCTTGCAGGGGATGTTGGCGCACATGGGCGGCGGCGAAATCGGTGCTGCTCTGGCCGGCCATTTGTGCCAGCGTGTCGATGAGTTCGCTCAGTAGCGGCGAGGGGGCTTGGGCTTCGTCTTTGAGGTGGTCGCGGCCGATGTAGGACAGATAGAGGTGGCTGCGCGCGCTGAGCAGGGATTCGAGGAACAAGTAGCGGTCGTCGTCGCGGCGGGAGCGGTCGCCGGATTGGGGGTGGCGGGCGATGAGGTCGAAGGCGGGGGCGGGGGTTTGGCGCGGGTATTTGCCGTCGTTCAGGCCGAGCAGGCACACAGTGTCGAACGGCAGGCTGCGCATGGGCACCATGCTGCAGAAGGTGATGCCGCCGCGCAAAAAGGCGGCTTCGCTGCTTTGGCCGAAGAAGCGGCACAGGTGCTGGCAGGCGGTGTCGGGCGGCAGGGCCGCGGCATAACCTGCCAGCGCGGCTTCTTCCTGCCATGCGGCCAAGGCCTGGCTGATTTGCTGCCAGGCGGCTTGGTCGGCTTCGGCGGGGGTATCGCCCGCGGCATCGGTCAAGAGGGCGCGGAAACGTTCGATCCAGCCTTCGATGGATGTGGGGCTTTGCCAGCGGCGGCGGTGCTCGCGCAACTTGCCCAGCAGCACAAACCAGGCGGCTTGGGCAGGCTGGCGGGCCAAATCGGCCGGGTAGGGGTGCACGCCCTGCCACAGCGTATCTTCGCCCTCGGGCAGCAGCCAGCCCAACACGCTGCGTTCGGCGGCCTGCTGCCAAGTGAAGGACTTGCCGCTGCCGCCGTGCTCGGCGCGCATTTCGGCATCCGCGCCCCAGTGCACGTTGAGTTCGGCCACGCTGCGGCGCAGGAATTCGGCATCAGTTTCATCAATCTGCCAATGGCGGCGCACCGCTTGGGCATCGAGCAGGGGCAGCAGGCGTTCGGTTTCAAAACGGCTCTGCATCAGGGTGATGAGCTGCTCGGCCAGCAGCATCAAAGGCTGGCTGCGGCTGAGGCGCACGTCGGCCACGGAATACGGCAGGGCGCGGCTGCCGGGCGCGGCTTCGCCGAACACGGCATGGATGAAGGGCAGGTAGTCTTCCACGGCGGGAGTGAGCACGGCGATGTGGTGCGGCTGCAGCTCGGGGTTGTCCGCCAAACGGCGCAGCAGGTGTTCTTTGAGGATTTGCAGCTCGCGCAGGGGGCTGTGGGCGGCTTGGATCACGATGCTGCCGTCCATCTGCGCGCTGCCTTTTTCAGGTAGCCTCAACAGCTGGATATCGGCCTGCAAGCGTTGCAGCAGGCTGGGTGATTCGGGCGGCGCGGGGAAGAGTTCCACCTGCTCCATGGCGCGGGTGCTCACGGCCAGGCGGTCGAAAAAGTCGCGCCCCTGTTTGCCCAATGAGGAGAGCAGCGGGTGGCCGGCTTCTTCGGTTGCGGATTCGGCCTGTGCGGCCAGCCGTTTCGGGCTTTGGATGTCGCCCCAGTATTGCTGGCTGGGATTAACCGCGAACAGGTGCACATCGGTGTGCTCGGCCAGGGCCTGCAACAAATCCAGATACACCGGCGCCAGCGTGGAAATGCCGAACGCCAAATAACGCTGCGGCAGGCGCGCCGGATTCAGCGCGGCCAGCAGCCGTTCGTGCTGCGCGGCGCGGTGGGCGGCGGGGGTGTCGGCGGCGAGCGTGCGCCACAACGCGGCCTGCCAGGCTTCGTCTGCGCCCAAACCGTTGAGCTTGCCCTGCTCCCATTGTACGAGCCAATGCGGGCGGTACACCAAATATTGGTCGAACACGTCCGCCAGCCGCCCCGCCAAATGATAAGCCGCCGCCGTACTGCTTTTCAGGTAGCCCCGCAACACTGCGGGCAAGGCCGAGTCGGCACTTTCCAGCAGCGGCAGCAGCCGCCAGCGCAACACTTCCGGCGCAAACGGGTTCAGGCGCGGCGCATCCGGCAGGAAGCGGCGCGTGAGCTGCCAGCTCAGTGCCGCCGGCAGGCTGAAATTCAAATTGGCCGCAATGCCGCTGCGCTCGGCCAAATAGTGGTTGAGATAACGGCGCATCCCCTGGCTCTGCACCACGATTTCTTCCGGCGCAAACACCGCTTCCGGCGGCGCAGCCTGCATCAGCGCAACGGCGGTTTCAGCAAGGAATTCGAGGCGGTTGGAAGAATAAAGATGGAGCATGGCGCGGGCGGGAGTAAGCAAGAAGAAAGAATCGGCATTATATAGCGAACGGCCGGGTTTGGCGGCGCGGCCAAGTCAGTTTTTGGTTTGCCTCCCGTTTTCAGGTAGCCTCATTCAGGTTGGCAAGATAAAACCGTTCCGACGAGATGACTTGCAGCCCGCCATCTTGCAGGCTACCTGGGCTCCCATAGGGATGGGTTTGATACCCGCCCGTAGCCATAACAAGTGCTACCTGAAGTTTGCAAGGAATGGCTTGTCCGATACCCGTGCCCGACCTGTTGGGTTACTTGTCATTCTGCCGCGATGCAATTCCGCCCGCCGCGCCGTTCTTTCGGTTTGCCGCGCCCGCTGTTACAATCGCGGCTATTTGCAGATTGGCGGCGGGGCTGTTTAATTCGGCCGGAACGGGTGTTTTAGCAAAACCTGCTGTACTTAATTTCAGGTAGCCCAGGGTCTGCCATTGAACAGATTGAAAGGAAAGAATGATGGGTATTTCAAGCGGCTGGCATTGGCTGGTGATTTTGATTGTGGTGGTGCTGATTTTCGGCACGAAGAAGCTGCGCGATGTAGGCAAAGACCTCGGCGGGGCAATTCACGATTTTAAAAAGGGCTTAAATGAAGGCAGCGAGGGTGAAAGCGAAACGGCTGCGCCCAAGCAGATTGTTGAACATAAAGAAGAGAAGCCGGGCGAATAGGCGATGTTTGATTTCGCGTTCAGCGAGATGCTGCTGGCGGCGCTGGCGGCGCTGGTGGTGCTGGGGCCGGAGCGGCTGCCGCAGGCGGCGCGGGCTGCCGGGCGGATGGCGGGCAAACTCCAACATTTGGCCGGCAGCCTGAAGGCGGAGCTGGCACAGCACGCGGATATGGCGGATTTGCGCCGGATGCAGGAAACGCTGGCGGATACGGCCAACGAGTTGCGCCAGGAAATGCAGCATTTGCGTTCGTCGGCCGCGCCGGATGTGCCGGCCTGGGAGCGTTTGCCGCCGCAGCGCACGCCGGCGGATTTCGGCTTGGATGAAGACGGCTTGCCAACCCTGCGGGATACGCCGGCTGCAGCGGGCTTCCACACGCCTTCGCTGGGGCAGCGCTCGCGCGCGTGCCGGCGCAAGCTGCAGCCGCGTTTGCGGGTGCGGCCGCGTTTGCGGGTGCGCAAACAGGCGGGAGGTGGCAGATGAACGCGCAGCCTTTGGTGGAACATTTGAAGGAATTGCGCCGCCGCCTGATGTGGGTGGCGGCGGTGTTGCTGCTGTGCCTGTTTGCGGCGGTGCCTTTTGCCAACCGTCTGTATGCACTGGTGGCCAAGCCTTTGATGGCGAGCCTGCCGCCGGGGGCGCATATGCAGGCGATTGATGTGATTGCGCCGGTGTTTGTGCCGCTGAAGGTGGCGCTGATGGCGGCGTTTTTGGTGTCGCTGCCGCATACGCTCTACCAGCTGTGGGCGTTTGTGGCACCGGCACTCTACCGGCACGAAAAACGGCTGGTGCTGCCGCTGTTGCTCTCGAGCGTGGGGCTGTTTTTTGCGGGGATGGCGTTTTGCTATTTTTTGGTGTTCCCGCTGGTGTTTAAAGTGTTTGCCTCGGCCACGCCGGAAGGGGTGAGCATGATGACGGACATCGACCGCTACCTTTCCTTCGTGCTGGGCATGTTTGTGGCCTTCGGTATGGCGTTTGAGCTGCCGGTGTTGGTGGTGTTGCTGTATCGGATGGGGGCGGTATCGCTCGCGGCGCTGAAAACGGCGCGGCCTTATGTAGTGGTAGCGGCATTTGTGGTGGCGGGGATTGTGACGCCGCCGGACGTGATTTCGCAGTTTCTGCTGGCGGTACCGCTGATTGCGCTGTATGAGGCTAGCTTGCTGATGTGCCGGCTGTTTAAGCCGAATGCGGAGGTGGCGGAAACTGTGGAAGCAGATGAGACTACCTGAAAACATCGGCTTTAGCGAAGCTAAGCTTCATTTGCATTTTCAGGTAGCCTTTCCATTACAGCAGGCGGGTGTAAAACCTGCCTTTACTGGTTTCAGGCAGCTTCTTTATTGATTCAATCCAATTCTTTTTTAATTTGAACAAGCAATGCCGATTTCGCAATCTTTTGCCTACCGCACGGCTGTGTGCAGCCTGTTTGCGCTGATTTTCCTTTCCCTAGCTTGGGAGCTGTGGCTGGCGCCGCTGTGCCAGGGCGGCTCTTGGCTGGCTTTGAAGGCGCTGCCTTTGTGCCTGCTGCTGCCGGGTGTGTTGCGGCGCAACCGGCAAACTTTCCTGCTGAGCGGGATGTTGGTGCTGTTTTATGCGGCGGAGGCGGTGGTGCGGCTGTTTGACGCGCAACCGGCAAGCCGGGTTTGTGCGGCGGCGGCTTTGGCCTCGGCTGTGTTGTTTTTTGTATCGGCGCTGGGTTTTCTGCGCTCGGGCAAACGGGAGCGGGCATGATGTGGGAACGGTTTAAGGAAAGTTGGGTGGTGTGGCTGGGCATGGCGCTGATGGCGGTGGTGCCGTTTTTGTCGTCTTGGCGCACGGGGCCGCAGGGGGGCTGGTTTATTGAGAGTGGCTCGCTGCTGTTTGCCGCTTTGTTTGCATTGCTCACACTGTGGCGCAATCCGGCGCGCGCGCGGCTGCCGGGGGCGATGGTGTTTTTTGTGCTGCTGGCGGGATTTTGGCTGGTGCAGGCACGGATTTTGCGGCTGCCGTATCCGGAAATGTCAGATTTGACGGCGGCGGTGTTTTGCGTGATGGCGCTGCTGGCCTGGGCTTGCCGGCTTCAGGTAGCCCGGTTGGGGCAAGACAGGGTGGTGGAAATTTTTGCCTGGGCGCTGCTTTGCGGGGCGGTGTTGCAGGGTTTGGTGTGCGTGTTTCAGTTTATCGGCCACACGTCTTGGCTGCCGGGGATGATGTGTGCGCCGCAGAAGTATTTTGTGTTTGGCCAGGTGGGGCAGCGTAACCATTTGGGGCACTACATGATGTGGGGCGTGCTCGCGCTGGGCTACCTGTGGAGCAGGCGGCTGCTGCCGGGGCTGATTGCGTTGGCGCTTGCGGTGTTTTTGCTGCAGGTGATCGGGGTGATTACTTCGCGCACGATTATGGTGTATGTGGGGGCGTTGCTGCTGCTGGTGCCGCTGCTGTATGTGTTGGGCGGCCGACCGCTGAGCCGCTGGTGCGCGCTGATGGGGCTGTTGGTGCTGGGCGTGCTGGCGGCGCAGTTGATTATGCCGTGGCTGGTGGATACGTGGCTGGCTCCTGATGTGCAGTCTTCGGGCGTGGGGCGTTTGGTGTCGGGCGATGCGGCCAGCCCGGGGCGTGCTTCGGAATGGGCGAAGGCGTGGACGGTGTTTACCGAGCATCCGTGGCTGGGCGTGGGCTGGCAGGGCTATGCGCACGAGAGTTTCGCGCTGGCCATGCGCGGCCCGGAGTTTCGCAATTATGATGTGGGGGTGTTGTTCACCCACAGCCACAACAGTATGCTGGAAATCTTGGCCGAGATGGGCGTGGCGGGCGCCATCTTGGTGTTCGGCGGCTGGCTGGCGGTGGCCAAGGGCTACCTGAAAAAGGGATTGGGCGCGTCTTCGGCGCTGATGCTGGCTCTGATGGCCGTATCGTTGTGCCACAGCCTGCTGGAGTATCCGCTGTGGTATGTGTATTTCCTCACGCCGTTTGCCGTGATGATGAGCCTCACGCCGGCTAAAGCGCCCGGCTGGTATATCGTGCAGGCGGGCAAGTGGCCGCAACGTTTCGGCATGGCCTTTGCCGCGCTGGCAGCCGTCATCATTGTGCAATACGGCTTTGCCTACCACCGCCTGGTGTTCGCCTATGCCAATCCCACCGAGAGCTATCCGCAATACAAACAAGTGGATACCCTGCGCGAGCTGGAGGGCAAACACTATTTCCTCAAATACTACGCACAGATGGGCTTAATCCGCAAAGTGGATTGGCTGCTGCCTCTGCCCGAGTGGGGGCGCGATGCTGCTTTGCGCGCCAGCCTGTTCCGCCCCTATGCCAACACCGCCGTGCGCGCCTTCTATTTGGAGCAGGAAGGCCGCCCGTGCGAAGCCGCCGATTGGCTGGTGAACATGGGCCGCTACTATCCCAAACAAATGCCCGGCCTGCTCGGCACCGCCGCCGCCTTCCACGCTGCGCCCGAAGTGGTGCAGCCCCTGCGCGAGCAGTGCCAACGCTATGTGCAAATCATGCCCCAGGCTGCCGGCAACCTCACCTGCGGCAATGCCTCTGCCCCTGCCGCCCCTAGCGGCAGCGGGGTGTGATGCAGGGGGATGCTACCTGAAAATGAGTGAGGCGGATTGCGCCAAAACGATGTTTCAGCAAGGCCGAAGCTGAGTTTCTATGAAGCTAATCCCCCTTCTGCCAAATGGCGGGCGGCATAACAATGCCGCCTTATTTTCATTTATACCGTAGGGCAGTGCGGTCACGCCGTCGAATACGGATGAAGTCGCATACGGATGAATATAGTAAAAATGCCAAAAACCGCTGCTCAACATAGCAGCCAACATAAATTGGCAGCCCATGAAACCCATAAAACGGCAATCTGTGCGAAATAGCGGGCCAAAAACTGACGATAAATGTCAGTTTTGCAGATTCGCCAGTTGCGCAGAACAACCGCATAGGCTGGTTTCTTAAAATTAAATCAAACAAAAAATAATTTAAAAACATATATTTATAAAATAAATAAAACAGTTTTTTTGTTTTTTGGCATAGCCGTTGCTTTATGTCTCTCGTGGTGACGGCAAACAAGCCTAGCCGAAAACGAAGTTTTTTAGTTGTCTCCTTCTTTTGGTTGAAGTTCCCGGATCGAAAGATTCGGTTTATCTAAGTTCCATTTATTAAAGGAAAATGTCATGTTGAAACAAGTACAAAAAGGTTTTACCCTGATCGAGTTGATGATCGTTATCGCCATTATCGGTATCTTGGCTGCTCTGGCTCTGCCGGCTTACCAAGACTACACCATCCGCGCTAAAATGGGTGAAGTAGTATTGGCCGGTTCTACCTGCCGTACCACCATTCAAGAAGCTGCTGACTCTGGTCTGCGCGCTAACCCTGAAGCTAACAAATGGGGCTGTGGTGAAACTGGTTCTGCTACTACTGCCAGCAGCCAGTATGTAAAAGCAATCACTACTGATGCTAACGGTGTTATCACTGTGGAAGCTCAAAACATCAACGATAAAGTTAACGGTAAGAAAATTAAATTGACTCCGTACGCTGATGATGGCAAAACCACTCCGATGGCTACTGCTGACTTCGTTGCTCCTACTAACAAACCGGTTAAAGGTTGGGTTTGCGATTTCGACGGTGAGAAAAAATACACTCCTTCTTCTTGCCGCGGCTAATTGATGCGTAGCAAAAAAGAGCAGCCTAGGCTGCTCTTTTTCTAGTTTGTATGAGTATTGCAGCGGAGCGTATCTATGAGTGAATCCATAATCCCTGTGCCGCGCTGGCGTTTTGCCCTGCGCCTGGCCTCTTTTCATTTGCTCGGTAGCGCGGCATTGGCAGGTTTGGCTGCTTGGCTGGTGGTAAAGTTTTTATATCCGTATCCTTATTCGGAAATGCTTGGCGGCCTGCATTTGCTGCTGATGATGGTGGGGATTGATGTGGTGTGCGGCCCGCTGCTCACTTTGATTTTAGCCAATCCGAAAAAATCCAAAAGGGAAACCTGCGTGGATTTTGCCTTGGTGATTGCCATCCAGCTTGGAGCCTTGTCTTACGGCATTCATACCGTGCATTTGGCTCGGCCGGTGCATTATGCGTTCGACCACGACCGCTTCACTGTGGTTACCGCCGCCCAGCTCAGCGATGAAGATTTGGCCAAAGCGCCGGAAAATATGCGTTCTCTGCCTTTATATGGTGTAGAGCAAATCAGCTTGGCTGCCATTCCGCCGGAAGAAATGCAGGATAGCGTGTTATTGTCTTTAGGCGGTATCGAGCCGGTGGCACGGCCTAATTTGTGGCTGCCGCTGGATGCGGCTAAAGAAACTGCCGATGTGCGTGCGGCCATGAAACCGGTGAGGCACTTAATTCAGCATAGGGCGGCACAACAGGCTGCTATCAAGCAAAAATTGGCAGAGATTAATCTGCCTGAGGCAGAAGCCTATTATCTGCCGTTTACCAGCGATAAAAATAAAGAATGGATCGCCCTCTTGAATAAACAGGGAAAAATTGTGGGCTACTTGCCGATAGATGGCTTTATTGATTCAGGAAAAAATAATGCATAATACAAAAATAAACGGTTTCACTTTGATTGAGCTGATGATTGTGATTGCAATTATCGGTATCCTCACGGCGTTGGCCATCCCTTTTTATAATAACTACACAGGCCGGGCGAAAGTTTCCGAAGCCATCCAAGCTTCGTCGCGTTGCAAAAATACCATTTCTGAAGTGGCGAACACAGGTGTAACAGCATACGTGTTAAACCAGGGGTTTGGTTGCGAAGGAAGCGGTGGGGTAAGCCAGTATGTGGCTGCCATTGAAACGGATGATAAAGGGGTAATCACCGTTACTTTGCAGAATATCCACGAACTCACCGGCGGTAAAATTTTGCTTACTCCGCTCAGGTCGGACGGCACTGCTATGCAGACGGCGGATTTCTTGGTGGGAACGCATCAGCCGGTGCATGGCTGGAAATGCTCACCCGGAGCATCATTAAGCGGCAAGCTAAATTTCTTGCCGGCTTCGTGCAGGGGATAGTGGTTTCTATAGCTGAATTTGAAGGGATACTTTGGAACGGATATATTACGTGTCCGTTCCAATTTTTTACTTTTGAGAAGGAGTATTATGATGAACGAACTCATCTGCTATAAAACCATGCCGATATGGGATAAAACCACTATTCCGGAGGCAGTTTTGTCGCAGCACAACACACAGGTTGGTACGTATGGCAAACTGCGCGTATTGCGCGGGCGGTTGAAGTTTTATGAATTGCAGGAAAACGGTGCGGTGATCGCGGAACATGTGTTGCGGCCGGAAAACGGAGTGTGGACGATTTACCCGCAGGCTTGGCACAAAGTGGAGCCTTTGGATGATGATTTTGCCATGCAGCTGGAATTTCATTGTGAAAAAGCTGATTATTTCCACAAAAAATATGGCATGACCGCCACACATTCCGCTATCCGCGAAGCGGTGCAATCCGTGCCGCCGTGCAAGACGCTGGATTTAGGCTGCGGGCAGGGGCGTAATGCGTTGTTTTTAAGCTTGGTCGGATATGATGTGCACGCTGTAGACCATAGCCCGGCAGCAGTGGACTCGGTGTTGGATATGGCTGCACGCGAACAGCTGCCGCTGCGGGCGGATGCTTACGATATTAACGTTGCTGCCTTGGGCGAAGATTATGATTTTATCTTCTCCACCGTGGTGTTTATGTTCCTCCAGGCCGGCCGTGTATCGGATATTATTGCCGATATGCAGGCGCACACTCGTGCCAGTGGCTATAACTTGATTGTGTCGGCGATGGATACGGCAGACCATCCCTGCCATATGCCGTTCTCGTTCACATTTAAAGAGGACGAATTGCGGCAGTATTACGCCGGCTGGGAATTGCTGAAGTACGAAGAAGCTGTGGGCTCGCTGCACGCCACCGATGCACAAGGGCGGCCGATTCAGTTGAAGTTCGTTACGATGTTGGCGAAGAAGCCCGGTAAATAATTTTGTATTCTGCATTAAGAGGAAGGCTACCTGAAAGTTTCAGGTAGCCTTTTGTGTTCATATGGCCAAGGCAATTATTTCATGCAAGACATATGGCAAGACGATCTAATGCAACAGGAGGTGAAGAGCTTTGGCAGCCGGTGAAGGCTACCTGAAATTTTATAGTGAATTAAAATTAAGAATGCTACAGCGTTGGCTCGCCTAACCATACTACCTGCACTATCTGCGGCTCGCCGCCTTGCCTCATTCTCATTTTAATCCACTATAGTTTCACTGGAACTTACGAAGCTCGTTTTAACTTTGATGAAACCTCGCTTTCAGGTAGCCTGAATGGTTTGTTATTGCAGGCATCCCTTATCTGGAATGCTGCATATTATATTGCTGATCCGCCGCTCCACATCTATCGGCTTCCTAACTCCGTTCTGTGCCCAGCCTTCTGTTTCTGCTATGATAACCGTCTTTGGGGCCATACTTGCGTACCAAGCGGGCGGCCATATTTTTCAGGTAGCCGCAACCATACAGGCTACTTGAAAGCGTGAGCTTCAACGAAGCTCAAACATCAGCCCCGGCTAAAGCTAAAACCTAAATTTCTATTTAAATATAAAGTACCACACCATGTTCAACCGTTTATTCTCCTGGTTTGAAAACCGCATCGATCCCTATCCAGCCAGCGAGCCGAAAACCCCGCGCAACGGGCTGTTTGGCTTTATTTGGAGCAATCTCGAAGGTGTGCGCGGCTGGCTCGTGCTGCTGGCGCTGCTCTCCGGCGGTATCGGCATTGGCGAAGCCTTGCTGTTTCAATTTATCGGTAAAATCGTCGACTGGCTCGGCCGCTATACGCCTGAGACGCTGTTTGCCGAAAAAGGCTTGGCACTCGTTGGCATGGGCGTGCTGATGGTGGTGCTGGTGATTTGGACGTTTTTCACTTCCTCCATCCGCCTGCAGGTATTGCAGGGCGTATTCCCCATGCGCCTGCGTTGGAATTTCCACCGCCTGATGCTCGGCCAATCACTCAGCTTTTATCAAGACGAGTTTGCCGGCCGCGTGTCGGCCAAAGTGATGCAGACCGCGCTGGCCGTGCGCGATACGGTAATGACCATCGCCGATATGGTGATGTATGTGCTGGTGTATTTCATCACTTCCGGCGTGATTTTGGTGGCGCTGGATAGCTGGCTGCTGCTGCCTTTTGTGGGCTGGCTCATCGGCTTCAGCCTGGTAATGCGCTTTCTGATTCCCCGGCTTGGCCAAACCGCCGCCCGCCAGGCCGATGCCCGCTCGCTGATGACCGGCCGCGTTACTGATGCCTACGCCAACATCGCCACCGTGAAACTCTTCTCCCACGGCGCACGCGAAGCCGATTATGCCCGCCGTTCGATGGAAGAGTTTATGGTAACCGTGCACGCTCAAATGCGGCTGGCCACCCTGCTCTACAGTGCCAGTGCCGCAGTAAACACCACGCTCACCCTTTCCACTGCCGTGCTCGGCATTTGGCTGTGGCACAATGGCCAGGTGGGCGTGGGCGCCGTGGCCACCGCCACTGCCATGGCGCTGCGCGTGAACGGGCTCTCGCAATACATCATGTGGGAATCCGCCCGACTATTTGAGAATATCGGCACTGTGGCCGACGGCATGGGCACGCTTTCCAAGCCGCAAACCATCCTCGACAAGCCCGATGCCAAGCCCCTGTTGGTGAACAAAGGCGAAATCTGCTTCAACCACATTGATTTCTCCTACGAGCCCGGCAAGCCCCTGCTTAACGGCTTCAACCTACACATCTGCCCCGGCGAAAAAGTCGGCCTTATCGGCCGCAGCGGTGCCGGCAAATCCACCATTGTGAATCTGCTATTGCGTTTCTATGAGCCGCAGAGCGGTCAAATCTGCATCGACGGGCAAAATATCGATAGCGTTACCCAAGAAAGCCTGCGCGCCCAAATCGGTCTGGTCACACAAGACACCAGCCTGCTGCACCGCTCGGTGCGCGACAATATCGTCTACGGCCGCCCCGACGCTACCGAAGAAGACATGTTGCAAGCCGCCCGGCGTGCCGAAGCTGCCGAATTCATCCCCCAGCTTTCCGATGCCAAAGGCCGCAAAGGCTACGATGCCCATGTGGGCGAGCGCGGCGTGAAGCTTTCCGGCGGCCAGCGCCAACGCATCGCCATCGCGCGCGTGATGCTCAAAGACGCACCGATTCTGCTTTTGGACGAAGCCACCAGCGCGCTCGATTCTGAAGTGGAAGCCGCTATCCAAGAAAGCCTCGGCACCATGATGGAAGGCAAAACCGTTATCGCCATTGCTCACCGCCTCTCCACCATCGCCGCCATGGACCGCCTCATCGTGCTCGACAAAGGCCGTATCGTGGAAGAAGGCAACCACGCTGAACTCTTGGCTAAAGGTGGCCTCTATGCCAGCCTATGGGCACATCAAAGCGGCGGCTTTCTCAACGTAAAAGAGCTGGAGGCAGGGCAGACGCTTGAGAAGGAGTAAAGCCTGCTGGCTGTCGAACAAACATGAAGGAAGGCTACCTGAAAATTTTCAGGTAGCCTTTTGCCGTATTTTGCTTTAATTCGCGTTCATATTGATGTTGTCTTTAAATTGTGCGTTTGATACTTGCACCATCAGTGGATCGGCTGAGCCGATGGCTTTGAGATCGTGATGTGCTCCTTACGCCGTGTTGAAAATGAAATTTATCCTTTTAATTATTAAGGATAATTTACATTATGGCGGGCTGCCTGAAAAGTGAATTCGCCCTTTATCATTCACGCTAATCTAATTGTTTCAAACATGCATGAGGGTAAGGCGGCAATCTATGCTGCCAGGAGAGCCGACGCGCATCCTATTTGGAACGACTATATAGCTGAAGCACTTATTTTCATACAAGGCAAACTAATACTGTATGAGGAGATAAGTGTTTTATCTATCACAACGCCAATAACAAAACAAGCCCGAACCTTGTGGATTCGGGCTGTTGCTATTTTCTGCTACACTTTAAAGCTTGGCGGTACCATTGATTTTCCGATTAATCAGCCACTGTTGCGCCATACTCAAGAGGTTGTTCACCACATAGTAGAGCACCAGGCCGGCGGGGAAGAAGAAGAACATCACGGAAAAAGCCAGCGGCATGATTTTCATCATTTTGGCCTGCATCGGGTCGCTCGGTGGTGGGCTGAGTTTGGTTTGGATATACATGGTCAGCGCCATCAGAATTGGCAGGATGTAGAGTGGGTCGGGGCGAGCCAGGTCAGCCACCCAGCCCCACGGGGCCTGGCGCAGCTCAACAGAGGCGAGCAGCACCCAATACAGACCGATAAACACGGGGAACTGCAACAGCATGGGTAGGCAGCCGCCCAGAGGGTTGATTTTCTCGTCTTTATACATCTTCATCATGGCCTGTTGCAGCGCTGCACGGTCGTCACCGTGCTGTTTTTTCAGCATTTCCAGCTTAGGTGCAACGGCACGCATTTTGGCCATGGAGCGGTAAGAAGCGTTGGTGAGCGGCAGCAGCAGGGTTTTGACGATGATGGTCAGCAAAACGATGGACCAGCCCCAGTTGCCGATGAGACTGTGCAGCCAGTTGAGCAAGCCGAACAGCGGCGCGGCCACCACATGGGTACGGCCATAGTCTTTCACCAGCTCCAAGCGGTCAGCCACTTTGCTGATCACGGCGTATTCCTGCGGGCCGGCATACAATTCGGCAGGCACGCTCAGTTTCTGGCCAGCAGCAATCGCGGGCAGCGGCATACGCACGCCAGCGGAGTAAAGGTTGTCGCTGCGGCGTTTGATATCGAGCAAGCAGTTGCCGTTTTGGCAGATGCTGTTGCCATCTTTGGGCTGTAACACCCATACGGTGGTGAAGTAGTGCTGAGTGAAGCCAACCCAGCCGCTGGTAGCGGTGCGCTGGTAATCGGCGCGATCACGTTTGCTCTCGAAGTCGTCGTCCAAATCTTTAAACGGCACTTTTTGGAAGTTACCATCGGGCGTGTAGGCTACTGGGCCGACATAGGTTTGGTTGAAATAACCGCTGCCCTCGGGCGTGCTGTTGTCGCGCAGCACACGATACACGCCGTCCAGCTTCAGCGGGGTATCAGTGTGGTTGGTAATATCGAACCGTACATCAATAAGGTAGCTGCCTTTACGGAAGGTGTACACTTTGTCTACCTGAACGCCGTTGGTTTCTGGTGCGCTCAAGCGCACTTCCAGCGTATCTCCATTGAGGGTGTAGCTGTTTTGCGGGGCTTTGAAGCTGCTGTCTTGTAGCAGGTAGTTGCCTTTTTGGTCGATCAACAGCGATTGCACCAAGTATTTGTGCTCGTTGTTGTCGGAGAGCAGGGTGAAGGTTTTGCTGGCATCGCCGGCGGAGTTGTGTTTGAGTAAATCCAGCCCGCGCAAATCGCCGCTGTTTTCATCGATTACGGCTTTAAGCGTGTCGGTGCTTACGGTAATCGGCTTGGTGGGCGGCAAATCGTTCCCGGCCACGGGGGCGGCGGCTTGCTGTTCCGTCTGCGCGGCTGCCTGTTCGGGCTGTTGCGGCTGGGGATTGAAATAATTCCAAACCATCAAGGTCAGGATAGCGATAATGGCAAAAACCACCGTCCGCTTCAATTCGTTGTTGGATTCCATAATCAGGTTCCGTTTGAAAACAGGAGAAAACGGCAGTCTGCATTCCAATGCAGGCTACCTGAGAATTCTGCCGCCATGCGGTACGAATACCGTAGGCAGGCTTAAGGCACAGGGTCGTAACCGCTGCCTCCCCACGGATGGCAACGGCCGATGCGCTTGGCTGCCAGCCAGCCGCCTTTGAGTGCACCGTATTTGCTCACCGCCTCAATGGCGTATTGCGAACAAGTGGGCTGATAACGGCAGCGCGGCGGCAGCAGCGGGCTGATTGCGTATTGGTAAAACCGGATCAGCCCCAGCAGGATTTTGGCTAGCATGGTTTTTTCGGTACAATCTGTTCCAACTGTGCCAACACCTGCTGCCGCTCTGCCTTGCCGAAGGGACGGCGCACACGAATCACCAAATCGCTGCTGTCTAAATGGTGCCGATTGAGACGGAACCATTCGCGCAGCGTGCGTTTCATATAATTGCGGCGGTTGGCACGTAGGGCAGTTTTCTTGGCCACCACCAAACCCAGCCGCGGATGTCCCAGCCCGTTGGGCTTGTGCCACAGTTGGATATCCGGCCGCAATTTCAGCCGGCGTAAAGCAAAAACGGATGAGAAATCATCCGTTTTCAGTAAGCGGTATGGTTTGCCGAAACAGTAATCCACTGTTACACGGCCAAACGTTTACGGCCTTTGGCGCGACGAGCAGCCAACACGGCACGGCCGCCGCGTGTTTTGGAGCGGACCAAGAAACCATGGGTACGTTTGCGGCGGATAACGGAGGGTTGATAAGTGCGTTTCATGATGTTTCCCGTAGAATAATCTCAAATCAGAAAGCAATGTATTACACCTGATTTTGCTGAAATTGTCAAACTGTTCGTGCTGTGGGCCGCTTTTCCTCCTGTCTTGGTTTGCCTCCTGAGTTTTAGGTATAATCTACCGGTACGTACCGTACCCAGATACGGTGGTGCCCCGCACACCTTTTGCCGCTTCCCTTGTATTCTTTTCAGAATAGCCACCATGACGCTCGACCAATTCTGGCCACACTGTCTGCATCATTTGCGCCACACTCTGCCCGCCAAACAGTATCAAAGCTGGATTGCGCCCTTGGGCGTGGGCGAAGGGGCGGGTGGCGAATGGGTGGTGTACGCCCCCAGCCGCTTTGTATTGAATATGTTGCGCTCTCGCTATGCTGCCAAAATCGGCAAGCTGCTGGCGGAAAGGCTACCTGAAAACACACCCACACTGCTGTTCGAGCAAGGGGAAGGCAAACACTATGCTCCGGCAGGCAATCCACCGCCGGCGTATGCTGCCAAAGCTGTTGCGCCAACCGAGCAAGTTAGTAAATCAGCCGCCTCGCAACATGCCGATAAACGTAGCGCCCTAGAAATCGTGCAATTCCGCTTAGAGAGTTTGGGCATCAACCCGCAGGTCGAGCCGGCTGAGCAATCCGTACCGACCAAACTAGAAGCCAAGTCCGCCCGAGCCAAACCCATTGCCAAACGCGAAGAGCGGCAGAAGCAACACTATGCGCAAACCAATTTGTCGCCAGAATACACTTTCGACACTTTGGTGGAAGGCAAAGGCAACCGCTTGGCTGTGGCCGCTGCCCGTTCTATTGCCGAAAACCCAGGCAAAAACTACAACCCCTTCTTTTTATACGGCAGCACCGGCCTGGGCAAAACCCATCTGGCGCAGGCCGTGGGCAATGAACTGCTGCGCCTTAAGCCCGAAGCCAAGGTTTACTATATGCATGCTGAAGCTTTCGTGCGCGGTATGATTCAGGCCTTCCGCAACCACGCCCATGATGCCTTCCGCCAGCAATACAAGCCCTACGATTTCCTCATTATCGACGACATCCAGTTCATCAAAGGCAAAGACCGCAGCATGGAAGAGTTTTTCCACCTGTATAACCATTGCCACCACCACAAAAAACAGATTATCCTTACCTGCGATGTGTTGCCCACCAAAATCGACGACATGGACGACCGCCTGAAATCCCGTTTTTCATGGGGTTTGACGCTGGAGTTGGAGCCGCCGGAATTGGAAATGCGGGTGGAGATTTTGCAGAAAAAAGCCGATTCTGTGGGCGTGGAGTTAAAAGAGGAAGCCGCCTTTTTCATCGCCACACATATCCGTTCCAACGTGCGCGAGCTGGAAGGCGCGTTTAAACGGGTGGAAGCGCGCAGCCGCTTCGAACATAAGCCGATTGATGTGGAGCTGGCCACCGAAGCCCTGCAAGATATTGTGGCCGGCAACTTCAAGCCGATTAACCTGCCGTTGATTATGGATGCGGTGGCAAAATATTACGGTATCCGCACCGCCGACCTTATCGGCAAAAAGCGCGCGCAAAGCATCGTCCGTCCGCGCCATCTGGCCATCAAACTTGCCCGCGAGCTGACCACCCACAGCTACGAAGACATCGGCAAAGCCTTCGGCGGCCGCGACCACAGCACGGTGCTCAACTCCGTGAAAAAGGCCGACGAATTGCGGCAGGAAGATGCCGAAATTGCCCAAGATTACGAAAAACTATTGATTATAATCAAAAATTAAACCTAAGGAATCTGTATGTTGATTTTAGAAGCCGAGCGCGACACTCTGCTCAAACCGCTGCAAGCCGTTACCGGCATTGTGGAGCGCAAGCACACCTTGCCGATTCTCTCCAACGTGCTGATTGAGCGCACCGGCGGGCAAACCAATATTTTGGCCACCGATTTGGAAATCCAAATCCACACCCATGGCCCGCACACCGATGCCGAAGACTTCCGCATCACCACCAATGCCAAAAAACTGCAAGACATCCTGCGCGCCCTGCCCGAAGGCGCGATTGTGGCGCTGGATTGGGCGCAAAACCGCCTTACCCTTAAGGCCGGCAAATCCCGCTTCGCCCTGCAAACCTTGCCGGCCGAAGATTTCCCGTTGATGAGCATCGGCGAAGAAGTGGTTTCCGCCTTTACCCTGCCGCAGGAAACCTTCCGCAATATGCTCTCGCAAGTGCAATACGCCATGGCCGTGCAAGACATTCGCTATTATCTCAACGGATTGTTGATGCAGGTGGAAGGCAGCAATCTGCGCTTGGTAGCCACCGACGGGCACCGTTTGGCCTACTCCGCCGCCGTGATTGATGCCGACTTGCCCAAAGCCGAAGTGATCCTGCCGCGCAAAACCGTGCTCGAACTGTTCAAGCTGCTCAACCGCCCCGAAGAGCCCGTTACCGTGGAACTCTTGAATAACCAAGTGCGCTTCCGCTGCAACGACACCGTGGTGGTGAGCAAAGTGGTGGACGGCAAGTTCCCTGATTTCAACCGCGTGATTCCGCAAGATAACGACAAAATCTTCCTACTCGGCCGCCAACCGTTCTTGGGTGCACTGGAACGCGCCGCCATTTTGGCCAACGAAAAATTCCGCGGCGTGCGCCTGCAGCTGCGTCCTGGTCTGCTGAGCGTGTTGTGCAGCAACAGCGAGCAGGAAGAAGCGCGTGAAGAGCTGGAAATCGCTTATCAGGGTGCCGAGCTGGAAGTGGGCTTCAACATCAATTATCTGATGGACGTGTTACGCAACGTGCATGCCGAAGACATCCAACTGGCCTTCGGCGATGCCAACCGCTCCACCCTGTTTACCATCCCCGACAACGCTGATTTCAAATACATCGTGATGCCGATGCGCATTTAAGCTGTGTCGCTTGATACCGGCAGAGGCTACCTGAAAGCGAAACTTCAACGAAGTTCAAACCGCAAGATGGTGGTAAAAATTTTATTTAAATAAATGTGAAAAGAGCGCCCATGGGAATTTCATTTTTTACGACGCTTGAGCCTAGCTTAGTGGGCGCTTGGATACCCTCATTTGCGATGGTGCTGATACAATTCGTGTATATGTTTATCTATAAAGAGGTCGGCAGGCGTGCCACAGATACCTCGTGGTACGGCGCCGAAGATAGACGAAATGCGATCATAAGCACGCTACTACAAGTGGTGTTGCTTATTTTGTCGGTGTTCGTGCCGCTTAAAGCAGGCACCGTGTGGTTTTGGATCGGATCGGTGATCTATGTAGCGGCTTTTGCGGGCTTCATCAAGGCATTTTACGATTATGCGGCGGCATCTGTGGACAAAGCCGCACAAGGCGGCATCTACCGCCTGTCGCGCAATCCGATGTATCTCTTTTTCTTCCTCGGTATGGCGGGCGTTTGCATCGCTTCGGTATCGCTGTGGTTATTGATAGTGCTAGTGCCGTTTGTTTTGTATAACCACCTCTTAGTCCTAAGCGAGGAGCGCTACTGCGAGCAAATTTATGGGCAGGAGTATTTGGAGTATAAGCACAAGACGCCGAGATATTTTTTATTTAAATAAGGGGTGAATAAACCCCTAGGGTACACCGCAGTGCCACAACCCTAAATGTTTTATAAGATTTCAATACTAAAGAAAGAGTATCTTCGTAAAGAAAATTTGGCACTCGACGGCACTTTGTTTCTAACGCTTTGTCTAAAAGCCACCGCAAATGAACCGAAGACGATTAAAGATATGCGCAGAAACATTATCGAGCTGCCGGAGCAAGTAAGTAAAGTAGCCCCGCTTTGAACACAAACAATCAAACCATCCTCGCTAAAAGCTTGATTTTTGGTAAGCAGTCCGTGATTGCGTTATAAACTCCGCCCGTCGCGGTTTAGCTTTCATTGAAGTCCTGCTTTCAGGTGGCCTCGCCACCGCACACCCATTCTAAGGAACCACCATGTCTTCACGGCATTCCCGTATCCGCGCCCTCGCTCTCGCCACCCTCCTGCTGCCATTAGCTGCCCAAGCCGCGCCCGCACCGCGCAAACCCGGTTCGCAAACCCCGCTTACCCACCGCCAAATCATCGACCACGCCAACAATCTGATGATGGCCTTCTCCTCCGAGATTGCCCTCCAGCAAGGCAAAGGCAGCGAAGCCCTCGCTGCCTATATGCGCCTGTTCCGTCGCACCAACGACCCCGCCGTGGCCGAACGCGCCGTAGAAATCGCCCTCTCCGCCGATGTCCGCTTGGCCGAGCAAGTGCTTGAGCGCTGGCAGGAGGCTGAGCCCAACCCCTCTACCGAGCAAAAACGTATGCACTGGATTGTAGCCGCTGCCAAAGGTGATATCGCTACTGTGCGCGCCGGCCTGCCCGAAATCCTCACCCAAACCGCCCGCCACCGCATGCGCAACATCTTTCTGCGCATGTCCCAGCTTGCCCTCTATCATCCTGAAGCCGCTGATGCGCAAACCGCCCGCCGCGTGCACCAAGCCGCTACCCGCTTCCCCGGGTTGGCTGAAGCTGCCATCACCGATGCCATTTACTCTGCCCATACCCGCCGCACTACCGATGCCAACGCTGCCCTGCGCCGACTCTCCCGCCTCGACAGCGACATCCGCCCCATTACTGGCATCACCCTGCGCCTGATTGCCCAGCGCCAGCCTGAAGTGCTCGAATACTTCTTCCGCCATGCCGATAGCCGCCACCTTTCCCCCATGTGGCAAAACCTGCAAGTAGAAACCCTCATCGCCGCCAAACGCGAAGAAGAAGCCTACCGCCTGCTGCAAAATATGCTGGCCAAAACCCCAGATGCCGACCTCTACATCCAAGCCGGCATCCTCTCCGTGCGCCGCAAAGAGCCCGTGGCTACCACCGTAAACTACTTCGATAAAGCCTACCTGCACGGCACTCAGCAGCAGAAAAGCCGCGCCGTCCTGCTCGCCGCCATGCGCCTGATTGAAGACAACAACATAGCCGAAAGCCGCAACTGGCTCAATCGCGCCAGCGCCCCCGAAGCCCAGTTCGACAAACACATCCTAGAAGCGCGCATTGCCGAGGCCGAGAAAAACTGGCCGGTAGCCGAAGATGCCCTGCTGCGTGCCGAATCCATCGTATCGGCCGGCCGCAGCAATGCCATCTTCAATGCCGACGACCTCCTCGTTGCCCACCTGCGCATCGCCCGCGAGCAGCCGCCTGCCGAAGCCCTCAACAGCATCCGTAGCCTCTATCGCCGCTACAGCGACAACTCCGCCCCGCCCGCCATGATCGCCATCATCCTCGAGCAGCGCGCCATCCTGTATGCCGACCGCCTACAACAGCCCGAGAAAGCCGTAGCCGACCTCAAACAGGCGCAAGAACTCGTGCCCAAAAACCCCGACATCCTCAATTCCCTCGGCTACACCATGCTCTCCCTGCCCAACCCCGACCTGGCCCAGGCACGCCGCTACATCGAACAAGCCTTGCAGCGTCGCCCCAATTCGCCCGAAATCCAAGACAGCATGGGCTGGGTGCTGTTCAAGCAAGGCCAACCTCAAGCCGCCCTGCCATATTTGCAGCGCGCCCACGCCAAACTGCCCGAAGCCGAAGTGGCAGCCCATCTTGGCGAAGTGCTGTGGACACTCGGCCGCAAAAACGAAGCCATCGTTATCTGGCAGGCCGCCCAGCGCAAAGGTGGTGATAAACCCGTATTGCAGGAAACCCTGCAACGCCTCAATGTAATCCTCCCGTCTTCAAGCGGGAAAACCAGCAGCGAAGGCAACAACAGCAGCCAATAAACCAAAGGCTACCTGAAAACAGTTTTCCCGTTTTCAGGTAGCCTTTTGCCGTTTTAGCCCTAGGCCAAATGTGTTACGGCAAAACTCCATCCTCTCCATCCTTAATTGTTCCGTTACCGTGCGCGGTATGGCGAAGCAGCAGGTTTTGTTGGGATCGACTACTTGGCAAATCTGCAAATCGCCGGCGATGCTTTGCAGGGCGATGGCTTGGTTGGTGTCGAGCCCGCCGTGGGCGGTGAGTAGGCCGGTGGCCATTAGGGTGGCGGTTTCGGTGGTCTGGCCCAAATCGGGGCTGGAGGCGATGGTGTACAGCAGTCGGTGAACCGCTAGTGGCAGGGGATAGAGGTGGCTTTTGATGACGCTCACTTCCACTTCCATCACACCTTTGATTTCCAAGCCAGAGATGCCCACCTCGCCGCCGCTCATGCCAGCATGTAAATAGCCCATGGCCAGCAGTGCGCCGGGCACATTTATCGGCAAGAGGAATATGGTGCCTTTGGTGATGGTTTCGATCCCCATATTGCCGCCGTGTGCATCGGGCGTGCCACAGTTGATTGTGCGGTACCGATAACGCCGATCATCGGGTTGGGCGGCAGGCGCACTTTAGCCAAACAAGACAATGTGGCCGTCCTCCACCGGCACGATGTTGATGCGTCCGCGTTCCAGCCGATTGCCGGCCATGCCTGTGCCGGTAGGGTGCCTCTTGGCTCGGCGCCTTCCACAAACAGGAGTCTGGTGGCGGGATTGACGCGGTTCCAGTTGAGATGGTCGAAGGTGTCGGCGGGGGGTTGGATTTGGTCGGTGAAGTAGTCGCAGGTTTCGAAACGCACTCGGCTGCTGGATGCCGTTTGCTCACATCGGGGCGGCTTATTTCAGGAAGTTCACGAAGCCCGATAAAATCAGCGCGTTGATGATGTCCACGAAGAACGCACCCACCAGCGGCACAATCAGGAAGGCCTTGTGCGAAGGGCCGAAGTGTTCGGTGATGGACTGCATATTGGCCACGGCCGTGGGGGTGGCACCGAGGCCAAAGCCACAGTGGCCACCAGCCAGTACGGCGGCATCGTAGTCGCGGTTCATAAATACATAAGTAACAAAGGTGGCATACAGAATCATCACTATGGTTTGAATCAGTAGGATTATGGTAACTTTCCCTGCTAAACCAGTGAGTTGCCATAGTTGCAAGTTCAGCAGCGCCATGCCCAGAAAGAGTGAGAGTGAGGCGTTGCCGAACACATCGATGGCGCGGTCGAACATATTGAATTTAAATGCACTCACCAATACGTTGCGCAATACCACGCCGCCAAACAGTGCCCACACGAATTTAGGCAGATCAAATAGATATTGTTTGTCGATACCGTCCAGGATTTCGGCAAACGAGAGGCAGGCGGCAAACATGGCCAGGGTTTCGATAGCCGAGGTGGCGGTAATCAGGCGGGTTTGCTCGGCGCGTTCAAACATATTGTCGGTGTTGTTGTCCGGATCGTCGTCGGCACAGCGCAGGTGTTCAGCCTGTACGGTTTCGGAATCCAAGGGTTTATGCCCCATTTTGTTGATGAGGCGGCGGGCAACTGGGCCGCCGATTAAGCCGCCGGCTACTAGGCCGAAGGTGGCCGAAGCCAAGCCCAGCTCGGCTGCGGCAGGTACGCCGTATTTGACTAAATCGGGCGCCCAGCCAGCTGCCGTGCCGTGGCCGCCAGTGAGGGTGATGGAGCCGGTAATCAGGCCGGTCATCGGGTGTAGGCCGAAGGCACTGGCCAAGCCCACGCCGATAGCGTTTTGAATAAAGATAAATGCGCCCACGATGGCGGTAAACACCACCAATGGAATGCCGCCGGCTTTCAGACGGGAGAAGTCCGCGCTCAGGCCGATGGAGGTGAAGAAAATCAGCATAAACGCATCTTGCAGTGGTTTTTGGAACTGGAAACCGATGCCTGTAAATTTATGCAGACTAAACAGGCAGATGGCTGCCACCAAGCCGCCCGCCACCGGTTCGGGAATGTTAAAATCCCGCAGAAATTTGATTTTGCTAACCATCAGTTTGCCTAATAGCAGCACCAAAGTGGCCGCAATCAGGGTGTAGTAGCTGTTCACTTCTATCATGGCTTATCCCCATTGAAAATAAAGAAACAATTAAATACAGGCCTGTTGTTCGCCAGCAGGCCTCGGACAAATATTAGGATAGCGGTTAAAAATTGTCAAAGACTATGGATTGTTTTTTGCAATAGAAGAAGGCTACCTGAAAAGTTTAGGTAGCCTTTCAGCATGGCATAGCCGGGCATGAAAGCTTGTTACCGATCCCGCCGTTTCAATCGATGTAATACACTTCGCAGCGTACGTTTGTTTGGTGCAGCAGCAGGCTAATGGGATATTCGCTCGTGGCCGTGGCGGCAGCCTGTTCCAGTACGGCACGTTTGTCTGCGCCCTGAATCGACAAAAACAGCTGCGGTACGGCGGCGAGCGTGTTTAGGCTCATGCCGATACGTTCGTGTGCAGCGGTAACCGGGCTGGTGTGCACCAGTTTGGTGCGGCAGTCGGGCGACACGGCTGCGGCCAGCTGCGGGGCTTGCGGAAACAGCGAGGCGGTGTGGCCGTCCGTGCCCATACCGAGCACGGCGATGTCGGGCATGGGAAAGCCGGCCTCGGTTTCGGCCAGGGCGGCGGGGTCGGACACATCGGTTTGTTCATTCACCAGCGGTAGGAAGTGGGCGGCTGCGGCAGCGTGTTGCAGCAGGTGGCGGCGCACCAGTGCGGCATTGCTGTCGGGGTGCTGTGGCGGCACGAGCCGTTCGTCCACCAGAGTGACGGTAACGTTTGGCCAATCCAGTTTTACCTGTGCCAGGGCTTCAAAAAATGCTACGGGCGAGCGGCCGCCAGATACGGCCAGCACAGCACGGCTTTGCACCTGCAGGTATCGACACAGTCTGCCGGCCACGGCTTCGGCTAGTGCAGCAGCTTGGGCGGCGGGAGTGGGAAAGGTGTGCCAGGTGAGGGTCATAGTAGTCTTTCGGGTAGTCTATAGGGAAAAGGAAAACCAGGCGGAACAAATTTTCAGGTGGCCTTTTTCAAGAAGCTACCTGAAAGACTAAAATAAAATGTTAGGGAACACAGCCGTCTTCGTTATGAAGAGGGCGCACCCATCAGTATAAGTATAAAGACAACAACGCTGGCATATAAGAACAACCCTCCCACGCCGAGAATGCCGAACAATATCGGCTTGCCCCACGAGCGACGCGGGTAATTCGTGTCGAATTTATCTTTGACCAGCGTCACTTGCTTGCGCCCCACTGCACTATACCAAGCACCCAACAGCGCAATGCTGAGAACATTGTTGGCAATATCGAAAATGAGGATGACTGGAATGGCTGCTAGGATAACGACCACCATGCCCCACAAGAAACCTTTATTCAGTTTTTCCAATTCTTTGTCGCCCATGGCGCGGGCATTGAGCATATGCAGTGCTGCACCGAATACGGGCGAAAATAGCAGCGACCAGCAGGCAGCGGCGTTTGGGTTCCACAGCTCAGGGGCTTCTTGGCCGGTGCCCGAGCCGAGGCCTTCACTTTGCGGGGCGTGGTAGCGTTCGTCAGAACTCATGGTGGTTCTCCTTTTTAGTTAAGTATGTAGATTGATCAAATTATATTTTGGGATGAGGGTGTTTGCCTAATATAGAGGCTACCTGAAAAATTCAGATAGCTTTTGCTATGCCTGCTGTTTCAAGCTTCGGCCACGAGGCTGCGGTCGTAGGTTTTTTCGCAGTAGTGGCATTTGAGGCGGGTTTGGTCGCCCGGGCGGCGCACGTAGAAGCGGCTGGAAACAGGTTCGTTGTGGCTGGCACAGTTGGGGTTGGGGCAGCGGAAGACTTCGCTGATGGTTTCGGGCAGTCTGAGCGGCATTTTTTGTTCGACTTTGAAGTTAGCGATGAGGTTCACCGTGGCTTCGGGGGCGAACAGGGCGAGGCGGTTGGCGGCGGCTTCGTTGAGCCTGATACCGTTGATTTTGATGATGTCTTTGCGGCCATGCCGTTTGCTGGGCAGGTTGAAGCCAACAGTTACGGCGCAGCCTTCGCGCAACAGTTTGAATTGGCGTAGGATGGTGAGGGCGAGGCCGGCGGGGATGTGGTCGATAACGGTGCCGTTTTCGATGGCTTCGACGCTGAGTCTTTTCTTGTCCATTTGGATTTCCGATGGGGATTGGATGGAATACAGGCTACCTGAACTTTCAGGTAGCCTGCAAGAGCTGGATTAGTTTTTCTGATACAGCCGCACGTAGTCGATCAAGGTGGTTTGGATGCGGAAGTTATCGGTGGGGCGTGGTGGCTTGAGCTTGTCTTCCCATTCCGCGTAGTCATTCAGAATGAAATACCAAGGGCCTTTGGTTCTGAATATCTGATCCAGCATTTGGCGGTTGACGTTGAGTTTTGCAAAGTCTTCATCAGGCATGGTGGAAGGGTAGCCGCCTGATTCGTCGGTGCGGCTGCGGTCGATAACGTCCACTGTGGTATTGTCGTCCACCGTGTAGTGGGACACGGGGATGAGCTTGCCGTCTAGATAGTAGCGTACTTTCTGGCCGTCAAACTCTATTGCCCATATATGCCACTCGCCATCTAACGGTGTGGCTTGCCGGTTGATGTGCTGTTCCAAACGGTGTGCGAAAACGCGCGTACGCCAAGAGCTCCTTTTGTGGCTATAGAAACAGCTGGCATGTGTTGAGGACCAAGCATATGCTCGTGCAGAGGAATACCACTCGAGAATATCGAGCTCACCATAGGGGTCGTTGGCAGCAGGGTTGCTGCCGCAATTTTGCAAAGTTTCGCTATTACGCATCCATAGCGCCGTGCGCATGCCTCTTGAGCCGTTCCAGTTGATTAGGGCGCGGATTTCGGCGCGGAAGGGTTTGCTGGCATCAACTATGGGTTTGGATTCCAATCTGCCGCTTGAGTATTTGGTTTTCTCACCGGCCTGGCAGGGTGTTTCCCTGGTGTTGCTGTCGGTTAGGGCTTCGCTGTCGTTCCGCACGCAATGGCGGCGTGTGGTAATTCTGGCGAAATCATTATTTACGAATCCAATATTTCCGGGAAGATAAGAGAGGTGGCTGCCTAAATGGTTGAGTATGGTTTTTGCCTGCCAATCATTTGGCACATTATTATCTTTAAACTCATAACACTTGAGGCTGCGCCATTGTCCTGACGCATCAGTCGCACTTTCGCAACCGTTGGAAGGGGGCTGTGGTTGGGGTTGCGGTGGCTCCGGTTGAGGCTGCGGTTGCGGAGGCTGCGGTTGCGGAGGCTGCGGTTGCGGAGGCTGCGGTTGCGGAGGCTGCGGTTGCGGAGGCTGCGGTTGCGGAGGCTGCGGTTGCGGATGTGGCTGATTTTGAGGTTGCTCTTGATTCTGTCTCTGTTGCTTCATAGGGACGGACATTGTCAATGATTGCCCTGAACTGCCACTGCCGTTGGCAAATCGTATCGACTGTACTGATTGTCCATCTCTGCTTTTGCCGTCACCGCAGCCGGCCAGTACGCCCAGGCACATAACGGCTAACATGTTTTTTACGTGCATTATTCAATTTCCTTTGCTAGACAGAATTTAGTCATTCAAGCAAGTCGATGATGTTCGCCAGCACCGCAAATCAGGCCGGTTTGCAGCCTTTATATTGCTTTTGTTAGGGGATCGGCTTTTAGGCAGTCTGCCTAGATGCCGGGGTTAGATTATTTCGTTTAACACTAATGACAGCATGGCCATGCGTGCGAATACACCGTTTTTTGCTTGTTCAAAATAGTAAGCATAAACCGTGCCATCCACGTTGGGATGGATTTCGTCGACGCGGGGGAGGGGGTGCAGTACGCGCAGGTTGGGTTTGGCCTGGGCGAGGGTGGCGGCTTCGAGGTTGAATTTGCCTTGGATTTTGGCGAATTCTTGTTCGTCGAAGCGTTCGCGCTGCACGCGGGTCATGTAGAGGATGTCGGCGTGGCGGGCGGCTTCTTCGAGGCTGGGCAGGATTTGGTAGCGGCAGCCGGCTTCGTCGAGCTCTTCGGTGATGTAGTCGGGCATGGCGAGGCTGGGCGGGGAGACGAAGATGAATTCGGCTTGGTGCCGTTTCATGGCTTGGGCGAGGGAGTGGACGGTGCGGCCGTATTTGAGGTCGCCGGCCATGGCGATAACAAGCTTATCCAGCCGACCTTGGGTTTCTTGGATGGTAACGAGGTCGAGTAGGGTTTGGCTGGGATGCTGGTTGGTGCCGTCGCCGGCATTGATGACGGGCACGGCGGAGAATTCGGAAAGCACGCGGGCGGCGCCGTCTTTGGGGTGGCGGATGATGATGGCGTCGGTGTAGCTGGAGATGATGCGGGCGGTATCAGCCAGAGTTTCGCCTTTTTTGGCGCTGGTGTTGGCGCCGTCGGAAAAGCCGATAACTTTACCGCCGAGCCGCTGTACGGCTGTTTCGAAGGAGAGACGGGTGCGGGTGGAGGGCTCGAAGAAGCAGGAGCCGATGAGCCGGCCTTCAAGTAAGTTGCGGCGTGGTTCCCGTTTTAGGCGTAGGGCGGTATCCAGCAGGCATTCGAGCTGTTCGTTGCTCAGGTCGGGGATGGAGATGAGGTGCTGGCCGTAGAGTGGGTTGGGCATAGGTGGCTCCGGGCGGGTTGGCAAACGGGCGTATTATGCGCTGTTTGCCGGGAAGAGGCTACCTGAAAACAGTGGTGAGGTCTGGCTGCATAGTGAATCAAAATAAGAATGCGACAGCGTTGGCTCGCCTTGCTGTGTTGAGTGTACTGTTTGCGGTTCTCCGCCTTGTCTCGTTCTTAATTTTATCCACTATATATTTCAGTTAGCCTCTTTAAAATCGGCAATCAGGCTACCTGAAAATTTGGAGGAGCTGTTTCACTCCGTGGCAGTGAGTGCTTTCAGGTAGCCTTATGTTGGCGCAACAGACTACCTGAAAACATGCTCTCTACGCTGGCAAACAAATTTGCCGTCAAACGCCGCAATTCCGTTACAATATCGCCCGTTATCAATTTTCAGTTGGAGAGGCGCAATGGTTGAATTCCACATTGCCAAAACCGTGGCCGAAGGCCGCGATTTATTCTTGCTCGGCCAGATGGCCAACCGCCACGGCCTGATTGCCGGTGCTACCGGCACAGGCAAAACCGTTACCCTGCGCAAAATGGCCGAAGGTTTCAGCGCGCAAGGCATTCCCGTGTTTATGAGCGACGTGAAGGGCGACCTCTCCGGCATCGCCAACCCGGGCGACGGGCAGGGCAAGGTGGGCGAGCGCATGGCCCAATTCGGGCTGGATGCGGAAGGCTACCTGAAAGGCTGTCCGGTACGCTTCTGGGATGTGTACGGCGAAACCGGCATTCCCGTACGCGTAACCATTTCCGAAATGGGCCCCCTGCTGCTCTCCCGCCTGATGGGGCTGAACGACACGCAGGAAGGCCTGCTCAACCTGGTATTCAAAGCTGCTGACGACAAAGGCTGGCATCTGATCGATTTGAAAGACCTGCGCGGCATGTTGCAATACGTGGCTGAGCATGCCAAAGAATATCGCACCCAATACGGCAACGTTTCCGCCGCCAGCGTCGGCGCCATTCAGCGCCAGCTGTTGCAGCTGGAAAGCGAGGGCGGCGATGTGTTTTTCGGCGAGCCGGAGCTTAATCTGCAAGACTGGCTGCAAACCGAAGGCGGGCAGGGCGTAATCAATATCTTGAATGCCGAAAAATTGATGCGCTCGCCGCGCCTCTATAGCGCGTTCTTACTGTGGTTTTTGGCCGAACTGTTTGAAACCCTGCCCGAAGCTGGCGATTTGGACAAACCCAAATTCGTCATGTTCTTCGATGAGGCTCATTTGCTGTTCGACAATGCCGCTGACACCCTGCTCAAGCAAGTTGAGCAAGTGGTGCGCCTGATCCGTTCCAAAGGCGTGGGTGTATATTTTGTTACCCAAAACCCACTCGATTTGCCCGACACCGTGCTCGGCCAGCTCGGTAACCGCGTGCAGCACGCTCTGCGTGCCTTTACCCCGCGCGATCAAAAAGCCGTGCGCGCTGCCGCCGAAACCTTCCGCAGTAATCCTAATCTCGATGTGGCGCAAGCGATTACCGAATTGGGCGTGGGCGAGGCGCTGGTGTCTTTCCTTGATGAAAAAGGCATGCCCGGCATCGTGGAGCGCGCCTTCATCTTGCCGCCGCAATCCCAGCTTGCCCCGCTTTCCGCCGCTGAACGCGACAGCCGTTTCCAAAACGACATCCTTTACCGCCACTACAAAGACGCGGTGGACAACTTCTCCGCCTACGAAGCCTTGCAGCAGCTGGAACAGGAGCAGGCCGCTGCCGCTCAGGCAGAAGCCGAAGCCAAAGTGCAAAATGCTGCAGCTGCGTCTGCCCAAAAAGCTGAAAGCAACAAAGGTGGTGTGCTGGACGGTTTCCTCGGCGGCCTATTCGGCAGCCGCAAACGCGCCAACCAAGGCTTGGGCTACGATTTGGCCGATTCGCTCGGCAGTCAGGTGAACAAGCAGATCACCCGCAGCATTACCCGCAGCATTATGGGTGTGATCCGCAGCGCGATAAAGTAAAGGCTACCTGAAGGTTGTAGCCGGGCCTGGCTGCTAGAAGTAGAGGCTCGGCAAAGCCAAAAGCGGATGCTTATATAGCCATTAAGAGGCTACCTGAAAACAGGCTAGGACAGTTTCAGGTAGCCTCGTTGTTTGGCTGGCTGATGGGAGGGGCCTCTTTTCTTCTGTGCAGAAAACAACAGACCCGCCCGTAAACCACGAGAAGCTAAGGTATATTCCGCTGCTGCCATTGACCCGCTGCTTGCAAAAGAACTATAATTCCGCTCTTGCCGGCATGGTGTCGGCAAATATTTAACTCAACAGGACGAGAAAATATGCCAACTATTAACCAGTTAGTACGCAAGGGCCGTAAAAAGCCCGAGTACGTAAACAAGGTGCCCGCACTGGAAGCCTGCCCGCAAAAACGCGGTGTATGCACCCGTGTGTACACCACTACTCCGAAAAAACCGAACTCCGCTTTGCGTAAAGTGTGCAAAGTGCGCCTAACCAACGGATTTGAAGTGATTTCATATATCGGCGGTGAAGGCCACAACTTGCAAGAGCACAGCGTGGTGCTGATCCGCGGCGGTCGTGTGAAAGACTTGCCGGGTGTGCGCTACCACACTGTTCGTGGTTCTTTGGATACTGCCGGCGTGAAAGATCGCAAACAGGCGCGCTCCAAATACGGTGCTAAACGCCCGAAATAATTTTTTAATACAGGCACGTCGGCCGTTATTGCTGATATAAGCCGGCCGAGTAAGTGAATGCTCCCCAATGGACATTCGCGGGAATTATCCCAGCTGAATAGATTAAAGGAAATTGAAATGCCAAGACGTAGAGAAGTCCCCAAGCGCGACATATTGCCGGATCCGAAGTTCGGCAGCGTTGAACTGACCAAGTTTATGAATGTCTTGATGGTTGACGGTAAAAAATCGGTTGCCGAGCGCATCGTGTACGGTGCTCTGGAGCAAATTGCCAAGAAAGTACAGGGCAAAGAAGCAATCGAAGTGTTTAACGAAGCCATCGACAATGCCAAACCCATCGTGGAAGTGAAAAGCCGCCGTGTTGGTGGTGCTAACTACCAGGTTCCTGTTGAGGTTCGTCCTTCCCGCCGTTTGGCCTTGGCAATGCGCTGGGTGCGCGACGCAGCCCGCAAGCGTGGCGAAAAATCTATGGATTTGCGCCTGGCCGGTGAGTTGATTGATGCCGCAGAAGGCCGTGGCGGTGCCATGAAAAAACGTGAAGAAGTACACCGCATGGCTGAAGCCAACAAAGCCTTCTCTCACTTCCGCTTCTAATTTTGAAAGGCGATTGAAATGGCTCGTAAAACCCCGATTAATTTGTACCGTAATATCGGTATTTCTGCCCACATCGATGCTGGTAAAACCACCACTACCGAACGTATCCTGTTCTACACTGGCTTGACCCACAAGTTGGGCGAAGTGCATGACGGTGCGGCTACTACCGACTACATGGAACAAGAGCAAGAGCGTGGTATTACCATTACCTCTGCTGCCGTAACTTCCTATTGGTCTGGTATGGCGAAGCAGTTCCCTGAGCATCGCTTCAACATCATTGATACCCCCGGACACGTTGACTTCACCGTAGAGGTGGAGCGTTCTATGCGTGTATTGGACGGCGCAGTAATGGTTTACTGTGCGGTAGGTGGTGTTCAGCCTCAGTCTGAAACTGTGTGGCGCCAAGCCAATAAATACCAAGTTCCGCGCTTGGCATTTGTAAACAAAATGGACCGTCAAGGTGCCAACTTCTTCCGCGTAGTTGAGCAGATGAAAACCCGTCTGCGCGCCAATCCTGTGCCGATCGTGATTCCGGTTGGTGCCGAGGATAAATTCGAAGGCGTGGTGGACTTGCTGAAGATGAAAGCTATTATTTGGAATGAAGCCGACAAAGGCGTAACTTTCGAATATAGCGATATCCCGGCTGATTTGGTTCCGACTGCCGAAGAGTGGCGTCAGAATATGATCGAAGCCGCTGCCGAAGCCAGCGAAGAGCTGATGGACAAATACTTGGGCGGTGAAGAGCTGTCTGAAGAAGAAATCGTTGGCGCGCTGCGTCAGCGTACGTTGGCCGGTGAAATCCAGCCGATGTTGTGCGGTTCTGCATTTAAAAATAAAGGTGTTCAGCGTATGCTGGATGCTGTGGTTGAACTGTTGCCTGCTCCGACCGATATTCCTCCGGTTCAAGGTGTTAACCCTGATACCGAAGAAGCCGACAGCCGCCAAGCCAGCGATGACGAGAAATTCTCCGCTTTGGCTTTCAAAATGCTGAATGATAAATACGTTGGTCAACTGACCTTTATCCGTGTTTACTCTGGTGTGGTGAAATCTGGTGACACTGTACTGAACTCTGTTAAAGGCACTCGTGAGCGTATCGGCCGTTTGGTACAGATGACTGCCGCTGATCGTACTGAAATTGAAGAAGTACGTGCTGGCGACATTGCTGCTGCTATTGGTTTGAAAGACGTAACCACTGGTGAAACTCTGTGTGCAGAAAATGCCCCGATTATCTTGGAACGCATGGAATTCCCCGAGCCGGTAATTCACATTGCCGTTGAGCCGAAGACTAAGGCTGACCAAGAGAAAATGGGTATCGCTCTGAACCGTTTGGCCAAAGAAGACCCGTCTTTCCGTGTGCGCACTGATGAAGAGTCTGGCCAAACCATTATTTCTGGTATGGGCGAGTTGCACTTGGAAATTATCGTGGACCGCATGAAGCGTGAGTTTGGTGTGGAGGCTAATGTGGGTGCACCCCAGGTAGCCTACCGCGAAACCATCCGTAAAGAAGTGGAATCCGAAGCTAAACACGTTAAGCAGTCTGGCGGTAAAGGTCAGTATGGTCACGTTGTGATCAAAATGGAACCGATGGAGCCGGGCGGCGCAGGCTACGAATTTGTCGATGAAATCAAAGGTGGTGTGATTCCTCGCGAATTCATTCCGTCTGTCGATAAAGGTATCCGTGATACGCTGCAAAACGGTATCGTGGCCGGTTATCCGGTGGTAGATGTCCGCGTTCGTCTGACTTTTGGTTCTTACCACGATGTGGACTCTTCGCAAATCGCGTTTGAATTGGCCGCTTCTATGGCATTCAAAGACGGTATGCGTAAGGCCGCTCCGGTTCTGCTGGAGCCGATTATGGCTGTAGAAGTGGAAACCCCGGAAGAATACATGGGTGATGTGATGGGCGACTTGAACCGTCGCCGTGGCATCGTACTGGGTATGGACGACGATGGTATTGGCGGTAAGAAAGTTCGTGCCGAAGTACCGTTGGCTGAAATGTTCGGTTACTCAACCGATCTGCGTTCAGCTACCCAGGGTCGTGCCACCTACACCATGGAGTTCAAGAAATATGCAGAAGCTCCGGCTCATGTAGCAGAGAAAGTTGTAGCAGACCGCAAAGGTTAACTTTGCAATCTGGGCTGTCCGTTGAGATGGGCAGCCATTTCAGGCTACCTGAAAACCATTTCAGGTGATGAAGCCGATTTTCAGGTAGCTTTTGTTCTTTATAATCGATCTTTATATGAAAAGGAATTAGCTCATGGCTAAGGAAAAATTCGAACGTAGCAAACCGCACGTAAACGTTGGTACCATTGGTCACGTTGACCATGGTAAGACCACACTGACAGCAGCATTGACCACCATTTTGGCCGAAAAATTCGGTGGTCAGGCCAAGGCTTATGACCAGATTGACAACGCCCCGGAAGAAAAAGCTCGCGGTATTACCATTAACACTGCTCACGTAGAATATGAAACCGAGACCCGTCACTATGCTCACGTAGATTGTCCTGGTCACGCCGACTATGTAAAAAACATGATTACCGGTGCTGCCCAGATGGACGGCGCTATCCTGGTGGTATCCGCTGCCGATGGTCCCATGCCGCAGACCCGCGAACACATCTTGCTTGCCCGTCAGGTAGGCGTACCCTACATTCTCGTATTTATGAACAAATGCGATATGGTAGATGATGCCGAACTGCTCGAACTGGTTGAGATGGAAGTCCGCGATCTGCTCTCCAGCTATGATTTCCCTGGCGACGACTGCCCGATCGTACAAGGTTCCGCCCTCAAAGCCCTCGAGGGCGATGTTGGCTATAAAGAAAAAATCTTCGAACTGGCCGCCGCTCTGGATAGTTACATCCCCACTCCCCAGCGCGCCGTAGACAAACCTTTTCTGTTGCCGATTGAAGACGTATTCTCTATCTCTGGTCGCGGTACCGTGGTAACCGGTCGTGTAGAGCGCGGTATTATCAAGGTGGGCGAAGAGATCGAAATCGTTGGTCTGAAACCCACCCAGCAAACTACCTGTACCGGTGTGGAAATGTTCCGCAAGTTGTTGGACGAAGGCCGGGCAGGCGATAACGTAGGAGTACTGCTGCGTGGTACCAAACGCGAAGAAGTGGAGCGCGGGCAAGTGTTGGCCAAACCCGGCACTATTACCCCGCATACCAAATTCAAAGCCGAAGTATATGTGCTGAGCAAAGAAGAAGGAGGTCGTCACACCCCGTTCTTTGCCAACTACCGCCCCCAATTCTACTTCCGTACCACTGACGTAACTGGTGCCGTAGAGCTGGAGCCTGGTGTGGAAATGGTCATGCCCGGTGAGAACGTAACAATCATCGTAGAGTTGATTGCTCCGATTGCTATGGAAGAAGGCCTGCGCTTTGCAATTCGCGAAGGTGGTCGTACGGTAGGTGCCGGTGTGGTGGCTTCCGTGATTGCTTAAAGAAGGATATCGAGTAAATGGCAAATCAAAAAATCCGTATCCGTCTGAAAGCTTATGATTACAGCCTGATTGACCGTTCTGCTCAGGAAATCGTTGAAACCGCCAAGCGCACTGGTGCTGTAGTAAAAGGTCCGATTCCACTACCGACCAAAATCGAGCGTTTCAATATCCTACGTTCTCCGCACGTGAACAAAACCTCACGTGAGCAGTTGGAGATCCGTACTCATCTGCGTTTGATGGATATTGTAGATTGGACTGATAAAACTACCGATGCATTGATGAAGCTGGATTTGCCGGCCGGGGTGGATGTGGAAATCAAGGTTCAGTAATCTACTTGCAGATAATATCGAAGCCGAACGGAGTCTCTGTTCGGCTTTTTGTGGTTAAGAGTTTTACTTGACAAGGTAAAGTAAATTGACACTATATGAAAAAGTGAATGTTTAGCTGTATTATTAAAAATAACCAGCTATGGATTCTACGTATTCTTTGTGGAATAGATATGCAAAAACACAACATGCACAACAAACACAAAAATCAAATCCGCATCATTGGCGGTGAGCAGCGTGGGCGGAAAATCCGATTTGCAGATACAGAAGGTCTACGTCCAACCGCCGATAGCGTGCGTGAGCGTTTATTCAACTGGTTGAGACACGAGTTAACAGGCCGAACGGTGCTGGACTTGTTTGCTGGTAGCGGGGCGCTGGGCTTTGAGGCTATTTCGAGAGGGGTGAAACGGGTTGTGCTGGTAGAAAATAATCGGCGGACTGCAGCAAGTTTACAACAGCAAATACAAGAATTGAGACTATCCGAAAAGATGGAAGTTCGAGCACTTGATGCTTTTGAATATTTGTCAAAAACACATGAGCAGTTTGATGTGGTGTTTTTAGATCCGCCATTTACTTGGCGAGAATGGGCTAAACTGTTTATGCGCTTGCAGCGGCATTTGCATAGTGGTGCATATATATATGTTGAAGCAGGAGATTTGCCTGTTTGGCCTGATTATTTGTTGGAATTGAACGTAGGACGATCGGGTTTGAGTAAGTATGCACTGCTCAAGAAGGAGTGAGAATAAGTGGCTTTAATAATTGTTATCAAAGAAGAAAACTTTATGTCTTGCTAAGGGTGTAGGCTGCCTGAAGGAGGGCTTATGCTATAATTTCACTCTTTAATTTTGGATAATTTTAGAAGAATAAATATTAAGAGGAAAGCATGTCTCTTGTTATTACCGATGAGTGTATCAATTGTGATGTGTGTGAACCGGAGTGCCCGAATGATGCCATTTCACAGGGTGAGGAAATTTACGAGATTGATTCGAATCTGTGCACACAGTGTATTGGACATTACGATGAGCCACAATGCCAGCAGGTGTGTCCGGTGGACTGTATTTTGATTGATGAAGAGCATCCAGAAACTGAAGAACAGCTGCGTGCTAAGTATGAAAAGATTATTTTGTTGAAAGGGGGGATAAGCTAGAATTCCAATTAAAAATACTGATTTGCAGTTAATTTTAGAAAGACGGGCAAATTTTGCTTGACGAGCGGTTGGGAAAACCGCTATATTTATTTTCTCTTTTGGTGGGATTCCCGAGCGGTCAAAGGGGGCAGACTGTAAATCTGTTGCGAGAGCTTCGAAGGTTCGAATCCTTCTCCCACCACCAATACTATTGCTATTGCTTGGGGCATTAAGGGCGGGTGTAGCTCAATGGTAGAGCAGAAGCCTTCCAAGCTTACAGTGAGGGTTCGATTCCCTTCGCCCGCTCCAATAAATTTTTAAAGCCCATGTAGCTCAGGGGTAGAGCACTCCCTTGGTAAGGGAGAGGTCGGCAGTTCAAATCTGCCCATGGGCACCACCTCATTTTTTACTTGTTTAACTACATAGGAAATTGCCATGGCTAAGGAAAAATTCGAACGTAGCAAACCGCACGTAAACGTTGGTACCATTGGTCACGTTGACCATGGTAAGACCACACTGACAGCAGCATTGACCACCATTTTGGCCGAAAAATTCGGTGGTCAGGCCAAGGCTTATGACCAGATTGACAACGCCCCGGAAGAAAAAGCTCGCGGTATTACCATTAACACTGCTCACGTAGAATATGAAACCGAGACCCGTCACTATGCTCACGTAGATTGTCCTGGTCACGCCGACTATGTAAAAAACATGATTACCGGTGCTGCCCAGATGGACGGCGCTATCCTGGTGGTATCCGCTGCCGATGGTCCCATGCCGCAGACCCGCGAACACATCTTGCTTGCCCGTCAGGTAGGCGTACCCTACATTCTCGTATTTATGAACAAATGCGATATGGTAGATGATGCCGAACTGCTCGAACTGGTTGAGATGGAAGTCCGCGATCTGCTCTCCAGCTATGATTTCCCTGGCGACGACTGCCCGATCGTACAAGGTTCCGCCCTCAAAGCCCTCGAGGGCGATGTTGGCTATAAAGAAAAAATCTTCGAACTGGCCGCCGCTCTGGATAGTTACATCCCCACTCCCCAGCGCGCCGTAGACAAACCTTTTCTGTTGCCGATTGAAGACGTATTCTCTATCTCTGGTCGCGGTACCGTGGTAACCGGTCGTGTAGAGCGCGGTATTATCAAGGTGGGCGAAGAGATCGAAATCGTTGGTCTGAAACCCACCCAGCAAACTACCTGTACCGGTGTGGAAATGTTCCGCAAGTTGTTGGACGAAGGCCGGGCAGGCGATAACGTAGGAGTACTGCTGCGTGGTACCAAACGCGAAGAAGTGGAGCGCGGGCAAGTGTTGGCCAAACCCGGCACTATTACCCCGCATACCAAATTCAAAGCCGAAGTATATGTGCTGAGCAAAGAAGAAGGAGGTCGTCACACCCCGTTCTTTGCCAACTACCGCCCCCAATTCTACTTCCGTACCACTGACGTAACTGGTGCCGTAGAGCTGGAGCCTGGTGTGGAAATGGTCATGCCCGGTGAGAACGTAACAATCATCGTAGAGTTGATTGCTCCGATTGCTATGGAAGAAGGCCTGCGCTTTGCAATTCGCGAAGGTGGTCGTACGGTAGGTGCCGGTGTGGTGGCTTCCGTGATTGCTTAAAGGGTAGAGGCCAGTAGCTCAATTGGTAGAGTATCGGTCTCCAAAACCGAGGGTTGGGGGTTCGAGACCCTCCTGGCCTGCCAAAAGAAAGACTAACCGGCCAACCGGTTAGTCTTTTGTTTTATATTAAATAGAAAAATATGAAATTTAGGGTGGTTGCAAATGAGTGATCGTAAGCAGAAGGTAAAAGAGATGGCGGTAGCCTCGCTGAAACAGTCTCGCCAGGAGTTGCGTGATCGAAGGCGGGGTGTTCAGCGAAAGACTGGAAGAGAAAATGTCGCTAAATTATGTTTGGCAGCTGCCTTAGTTGCCGGGGGGGTGATTGGCTTTTCATTTTTGTCCCAACAGCCGCTGTATGTGCGAGGCATTATTTTAGGAGTTCCGTTGTTGCTGTCTGGATTAATTGTTCTCTTTTGGTGTGATGCCAGTCCTAGTTTAATTCGATATATCAAAGATTCTGTTGTAGAAATTAAGAAAGTTGTTTGGCCGCCTAAAAATGAGGCTTGGCGGAATACATTTTTTGTTTTAGTGTTCACGGCTGTGCTGACTTTATTCTTGTGGCTGGTAGATTCTTTTTTAGTGTGGTTATTTATGCAAAGTACGTAATTTGCAGGGGGTGTCGAGAGAATGGCTAAAGATTGGTATGTTATCCAAGCATATTCTGGATTTGAAAAGAATGTTCAGAAAACTTTAAAGGAGCGGATTGCGAGAGAGGGGATGGAGGGGCTTTTTGGTCAGATTCTGGTGCCAGTTGAGGAAGTTGTTGGTATTAAGAATGGCCGGAAGACGGTTAGTGAGCGTAAATTTTTTCCAGGTTATGTGTTAATAGAGATGGAAATGACGGATGAGTCATGGCACTTGGTTAAGAGTACGCCCAGGGTTAATGGGTTTATTGGAGGTATGGCTAATAGGCCCTTGCCAATTTCTCAGCGAGAAGTTGATGCGATCATGTCCCAAGTGTCGGATGTTGCTGGTTCTGAGAAAAAGCCTAGGCCGCGAGTTGAGTTTGTGGTGGGGCAGCAGATTAGGGTAAGTGAAGGCCCATTTTCTGATTTTAACGGGTTGGTTGATGTTGTGGATTATGAACGTAATAAGTTGCGAGTTCTGGTTCAAATTTTTGGTCGAGAAACACCCGTTGAGTTGGATTTTAGTCAGGTGGAGAAAATTTAGTCTGATTGCTTGGCAATAAGCAAGATTTTATTTATAATATGCGGCTTATCTTGGGGAGCAGAATTTCTGCGTATTACCCGTTATTTAGGAGCTAAGTGTGGCAAAGAAAATTGTAGGTTATATCAAGTTGCAGATTCCTGCAGGGAAGGCTAATCCTTCTCCTCCAGTTGGTCCGGCACTGGGCCAGCGTGGTTTAAATATCATGGAATTTTGTAAGGCATTTAATGCGGCTACACAAAATGTGGAGCCTGGTTTGCCTATTCCTGTAGTAATTACTGCGTTTGCGGATAAGTCTTTTACGTTTGTAATGAAAACTCCTCCGGCCAGTATTTTGCTGAAGAAGGCTGCTGGTTTGCAGAAAGGTAGTTCAAATCCGCTGACCAGTAAGGTGGGTAAAGTTACCCGTGCTCAGTTGGAAGAAATTGCCAAGATTAAAGAGCCTGATTTGACTGCAGCTGATTTGGATGCAGCAGTTCGTACTATCGCTGGTTCTGCCCGTTCCATGGGCTTGGATGTGGAGGGTGTGTAATGGCTAAGTTGTCTAAACGTTTCCAGGGTCTGCGCTCTTCTATTGACTCAAATGTACATTACTCAATTGATGAAGCAATTGAGTTGGTAAAGAAGACTGCTACAGCCAAATTTGATGAGTCTGTTGATGTTGCTATCAATTTGGGCGTGGATTCGCGTAAATCTGATCAAGTAATCCGTGGGTCTGTTGTGTTGCCCAAAGGTACTGGTAAGACTGTTCGAGTGGCAGTATTTACTCAAGGTGCCAATGTTGAAGCAGCAAAAGAAGCAGGGGCTGATGTGGTTGGGTTTGAGGATCTGGCCGCAGAAGTAAAAGCAGGAAATTTAGATTTTGATGTTGTTATTGCCTCTCCTGATGCGATGCGTATCGTTGGTCAGTTAGGTACTATCTTGGGGCCGCGCGGTTTAATGCCAAATCCGAAGGTGGGCACGGTTACGCCAAATGTGGCAGAAGCTGTGCGTAATGCCAAAGCTGGTCAGGTTCAGTATCGCACTGATAAGGCTGGTGTGGTGCATGCCACAATTGGTCGTGCTTCTTTTGCGGCGGCTGATTTGCGCGAAAACTTTAATACTTTGTTGGATGCGGTAGTAAAGGCGAAACCCGCTGCTACCAAAGGCCAATATCTGAAGAAAATCGCATTATCTAGCACTATGGGACCTGGTGTCCGTGTAGATGTTGGTAGCGTGTCTAGTTAAAAGAAATTTTCAGGTAGCCTTTGCGGGTTGCTGAGGCTACCTGAAATATGGACTGCTTATACTTGATTGTAAGTAGAGTCCAAGACCGTAGGGATCGTAAGATTTAATATTTTACCCTACGTAGACGGTGGTCCTGAGATTATGAGCAAGCAATTGCTTGCAAAATGTCTTTTCAGGTTGCCGAACTGGTGGGTGTCATTAGACATTCTTTGATAAACAGTAGGAGGTAGACCTTGAGTCTTAGTATTGAAACTAAAAAAGCAGTTGTGGAAGAGATTGTTGCCGGTATCGGCAATGCTCAGACTATGGTGCTTGCCGAATACCGCGGTATCAGCGTTGCTAGCATGACCGAATTGCGTGCCAATGCACGTAAGGAAGGTGTGTATTTGCGTGTTTTGAAAAACACGTTGGCTCGTCGTGCGGTAGAAGGCACCCCTTTTGCAGGGTTAGCCGAACATATGGTTGGCCCGTTGGTATATGCAGCATCTGAAGATGCTGTAGCTGCTGCAAAAGTGTTGCACCAATTCTCTAAAAAAGATGAGAAGCTGATCATTAAAGCAGGCTCTTATGACGGTGCGGTGATGGATGCCGCTCAGGTGGGTCAGCTGGCTGCAATTCCGAGTCGTGAAGAATTGCTGTCCAAATTGCTGTTCCTCATGCAGGCTCCATTGTCTGGCATGGCTCGCGGCTTGGCTGCTCTGGCTGAGAAAAAAGCTGCTGAAGAAGCATCTGCTTAACCATTATTTATATTTTACTTATTCATTGAATTTAGGAGTTTGATAGCATGGCTATTACTAAAGAAGACATTTTAGAAGCAATTGGCAGTTTGACTGTAATGGAGTTGAACGACTTGGTAAAAGAATTTGAAACCAAGTTTGGCGTTTCTGCCGCTGCCGTTGCTATTGCTGCTGGCTCTGGTGCTGCTGGTGGTGAAGCTGAAGCTAAGTCTGAGGTAGACGTAATTTTGGCTGCTGCTGGTGATCAGAAAGTAGGCGTGATTAAAGTGGTTCGTGCCATTACTGGCTTGGGCTTGAAAGAAGCCAAAGATATGGTTGACGGCGCTCCGAAAACCATCAAAGAAGGCGTTACTCCTGCTGAAGCTGAAGAAATCAAGAAACAGCTGGAAGAAGCTGGTGCCAAAGTGGAAATCAAATAAGTATTTTCTTGCTAACAGGCTGGCAGGTTTCTGCCAGCCTTGTTTTGCTTGGAGATTGGTAATAAATAATAATTTGCATATATTTACCATATGCCGCCACTCAAATGGCAAATATATGCAAATTTCAGGTGGCGGCGGATATTGCTGCTGTTCAAGTTGGAGTCAACCTTTCTCATTATCTGGAGTGTTCAACAATGAGTTATTCAGTTACCGAAAAAAAGCGTATCCGAAAGAGTTTTGCCAAACGCGATAGTGTGTTGGAAGTGCCGTATTTGTTGGCTACCCAGCTGGAGTCTTACCACAAATTTCTCCAGCAGGAAACTGCTTTCGATAAGCGCTTGGATGAAGGCTTGCAGGCCGCATTTAATTCTATTTTCCCGATTGTGAGCCACAATGGATATTCTCGGTTGGAATTTACTCATTACATCTTAGGTGAACCTTTATTTGATATTGCTGAATGCCAACTGCGTGGCATTACTTATGCCGCCCCTTTACGAGCCCGAATTCGCTTGGTGATTCTAGATAAAGAATCTTCCAAGCCTAATGTGGTGAAAGAAGTGCGCGAGAATGAAGTTTATATGGGCGAAATCCCGCTGATGACTCCTTATGGTTCATTCATCATTAACGGCACTGAGCGTGTCATTGTGTCTCAGCTGCACCGCTCTCCGGGCGTGTTTTTCGAGCATGACCGGGGTAAAACCCATTCTTCAGGCAAGCTGCTGTTTTCTGCCCGCATCATCCCCTATCGCGGCTCATGGCTAGATTTGGAGTTTGACCCGAAAGACTTGCTCTATTTCCGTATCGACCGCCGTCGCAAAATGCCAGTAACCATTTTGCTGAAAGCATTGGGATACAGCGCTGAGCAGATCTTAGATACCTTCTATGACAAAGAAACATTTTACCTAAGCAAAGATGGTGTGGAGACCGAGCTGGTTTTGTCGCGTTTAAAGGGTGAAACCGTGAAAACCGATATTTACGATGCGGACGGCAAGGTGCTGGTTGCCGCGGGCAAGCGGGTTACCGCCAAAGGGTTGCGTGATATTGAGAAAGCTGGCTTGAAGCGCTTACGGGTGGATGCCGAGGCTTTGATCGGCAAAATGCTGGCTAAAGACGTTATCGTACCCGATACCGGTGAAATTCTGGCACCAGCCAATAGCGAAATTACCGAAGAATTGCTGGCACAGTTGGAAATTCAGGGTGTGAGTGAAATCCAAACCTTATATATCAGCGAGTTGGGGTATGGCGGCTATATTTCCTCTACGTTGCAAGTAGATGAAACTACTGACCAAATGGCCGCACGTATTGCCATTTACCGCATGATGCGCCCTGGCGAACCGCCCACCGAAGAAGCAGTAGAAATGCTGTTTGATCGCCTGTTCTTTAATGAGGCCAGCTATGACCTATCGCGCGTTGGCCGCATGAAATTCAATACCCGCACCTATGAGCAAAAACTGTCTGAAGACCAGCAGCGGTCTTGGTATGGCCGTCTGTTAAACGAAATCCTGGCCGGTGCAGCTGAAAAAGGCGGGTTTATTCTTAGCACGGAAGACATTGTTGCCTCTATCGCTACGCTGGTTGAGTTGCGCAACGGCCATGGTGAAGTGGATGATATTGACCACCTGGGTAACCGCCGCGTGCGTTCCGTGGGCGAATTGACTGAAAACCAGTTCCGCTCTGGCTTGGCCCGTGTGGAGCGCGCAGTAAAAGAGCGCCTGAATCAGGCGGAAGCTGACAACCTAATGCCGACCGATTTGATCAACGCCAAACCGGTATCGGCTGCCATCAAAGAATTTTTTGGCTCCAGCCAACTATCACAGTTTATGGATCAGACCAATCCGCTGTCGGAAGTAACCCATAAACGCCGTGTATCCGCACTCGGTCCGGGTGGCCTGACCCGTGAACGTGCTGGGTTCGAAGTGCGAGATGTACACCCGACTCATTATGGCCGTGTGTGCCCGATTGAAACGCCTGAAGGCCCGAACATCGGCCTAATTAACTCATTATCTGTTTATGCTCGCACCAACGATTACGGCTTCTTGGAAACTCCGTACCGCCGCGTGGTGGATGGCAAAGTTACTGATAAAATCGACTATTTGTCTGCCATTGAAGAAGGCCGTTATGTAATTGCGCAGGCCAACGCCGAAGTGGATAAGAAAGGCTACCTGAAAGGTGATTTGATTACCTGCCGCGAAAAAGGCGAAACCATCATGGCCAGCGCCGACCGCGTGCAGTATATGGATGTGGCTACCGGCCAAGTGGTGTCTGTGGCTGCCTCTCTGATTCCTTTCTTGGAGCATGATGACGCCAACCGTGCCTTGATGGGTGCCAACATGCAACGTCAGGCTGTACCCTGCCTGCGTGCCGAAAAACCGCTGGTTGGCACCGGCATCGAACGCTCCGTGGCCGTGGATTCTGCCACTGCTATCGTGGCCCGTCGTGGTGGGGTGGTGGAATATGTGGACGCCAACCGTATCGTGGTGCGCGTACACGACGAAGAAACCGCTGCCGGAGAAGTGGGTGTGGACATCTACAATTTGGTGAAATTCACCCGCTCCAACCAATCTACCAACATCAACCAACGCCCGGCGGTGAAAGCCGGCGATGTGTTGCAGCGCGGTGATTTGATTGCCGACGGCGCTTCTACTGACTTGGGCGAACTCGCGCTTGGCCAGAACATGACCATCGCCTTCATGCCTTGGAACGGCTACAACTACGAAGACTCGATTCTGATTTCCGAGAAAGTAGCTGCCGCCGACCGCTACACCTCCATCCACATCGAAGAGCTCAATGTGGTGGCGCGTGACACCAAGCTGGGTGCGGAAGAAATCACCCGCGATATTCCCAACCTGTCCGAACGCATGCAAAACCGTTTGGACGAAAGCGGCATCGTATATATCGGCGCCGAGGTGGAAGCCGGTGACGTATTGGTGGGCAAAGTAACGCCCAAAGGCGAAACCCAGCTCACGCCGGAAGAAAAACTGTTGCGTGCCATCTTCGGCGAAAAAGCCTCCGACGTGAAAGATACCTCGCTGCGTATGCCCACTGGTATGAGCGGTACGGTAATCGACGTACAGGTATTTACCCGCGAAGGCATCCAGCGCGACAAACGTGCCCAATCCATTATTGACGCCGAGCTGAAACGCTACCGCTTGGATTTGAACGACCAACTGCGTATTTTTGACAACGATGCCTTCGACCGTATCGAGCGCATGATTGTTGGTCAAAAAGCCAATGGTGGCCCGATGAAGCTGGGCAAAGGCAAAGAAATTACTGCCGAATACCTGGCTTCCCTGCCGACCAAGCACGATTGGTTCGACATCCGCTTGTCAGATGAAGAACTGGCCAAACAGCTTGAGCTGATTAAGCTCAGCTTGCAGCAGAAACGCGAAGAGGCCGACGAGCAATACGAAATCAAGAAGAAAAAAATGACCCAGGGCGATGAGCTGCCGCCCGGTGTGCAGAAAATGGTCAAAGTGTTCATCGCTATCAAACGCCGCCTGCAGGCTGGCGACAAAATGGCTGGCCGCCACGGTAACAAAGGCGTGGTATCGCGCATTCTGCCGGTGGAAGACATGCCCTACATGGCCGACGGTCGCACCGTAGACATCGTGCTCAATCCGCTGGGCGTACCTTCGCGTATGAACATTGGCCAGATTCTGGAAGTGCATTTGGGCTGGGCCGCCAAGGGTATCGGCCAACGTATTGAGAAAATGCTGGCTGAGCAGCGCAAAATGAAAGAAATCCGCTCCTTCCTGGAAAAACTCTATAATGGCAGCGGCAAAAAAGAAGACCTGAAATCACTCAGCGACGAAGAAATCCTAACTTTGGCCGAAAACCTCAAGGGCGGTGCCACGTTTGCCTCGCCGGTGTTCGACGGTGCCAAAGAGCAGGAAATCTACGACATGCTCGAATTGGCCTACCCAAGCGACGACCCAGAAGTGCAGAAACTGGGCTTCAACGACACCAAAACCCAAATCACCCTGTACGACGGCCGCTCCGGCGAACCGTTCGACCGTAAGGTAACCGTGGGCGTGATGCACTATCTGAAGCTGCACCACTTGGTGGACGAAAAAATGCACGCTCGTTCTACTGGCCCGTACTCGCTCGTTACCCAGCAGCCGCTCGGCGGTAAAGCCCAGTTCGGTGGCCAGCGTTTCGGTGAGATGGAGGTGTGGGCGTTGGAAGCCTATGGCGCCGCCTACACGCTGCAGGAAATGCTGACCGTGAAATCGGACGACGTAACCGGCCGCACGAAGATGTATGAAAACATCGTTAAAGGTGAACACAAAATCGAAGCCGGCATGCCCGAATCGTTTAACGTGTTGGTAAAAGAAATCCGTTCGCTGGGCTTGGATATCGATATGGAGCGGTATTAAACGGGGCTTTTCAGGTAGCCTTAAAGGCTACCTGAAAATAGAAACGGCCATTGTGCCGGCGTGATATATCCCGCCGAGCCGCTGTTTGCTGCCGGACAAAAATCCGGCCAAGCTGCCCGCCCATATTTTTCAGGTAGCCTCAAAGGCTGTCTGAAGTAGAGTGAGCAAAATACAAAATCCTGATTGGGAGCAAAAATGAATCTGTCGAACCTGTTTAACCCCCTGCAAGCTGCCGGCATGGAAGAAGAATTCGATGCTATCAAAATCGGCATTGCCTCGCCCGAAACCATCCGCTCTTGGTCTTACGGTGAAGTGAAGAAGCCGGAAACCATCAACTACCGTACCTTCAAACCCGAGCGCGACGGCCTATTCTGCGCCAAAATCTTCGGCCCGGTAAAAGACTACGAATGCTTGTGCGGAAAATATAAGCGATTGAAGTTCAAAGGTGTAACTTGCGAAAAATGCGGTGTGGAAGTTACCCTTTCTAAAGTGCGCCGTGAGCGCATGGGGCATATTGAGCTGGCCGCGCCTGTTGCCCATATTTGGTTCTTGAAATCACTGCCTTCCCGCCTCGGCATGGTGTTGGATATGACCTTGCGCGATATTGAGCGCGTGCTGTATTTCGAAGCTTTTGTGGTAACCGACCCTGGCATGACCTCGCTGCAACGCCGCCAGCTGCTGACCGAGGAAGACTACTACGCCAAGCTGGATGAATACGGCGAAGACTTCGATGCCAAAATGGGCGCCGAAGGCATCCGCGAACTGTTGCGCTCATTGGATGTGCCGGCCGAAATCGAAATCCTGCGGCAGGAATTGGAAAGCACCGGCTCCGAAACCAAAATCAAGAAGCTGGCTAAACGACTGAAAGTGCTGGAAGTCTTTCAGCGCAATGGCATGAAGCTGGAGTGGATGATTATGGACGTGTTGCCCGTGCTGCCGCCTGATTTGCGTCCGTTGGTGCCGTTGGATGGCGGGCGTTTCGCCACTTCCGATTTGAATGACCTCTATCGCCGCGTCATCAACCGCAACAACCGCCTCAAACGCCTGCTGGAGCTGCATGCGCCCGACATCATCGTGCGCAACGAAAAACGCATGCTGCAGGAAGCGGTGGACAGCCTGTTGGATAATGGCCGCCGCGGCAAGGCTATGACCGGCGCCAACAAACGCCCGCTCAAATCGCTGGCTGACATGATTAAAGGCAAAGGCGGCCGCTTCCGCCAAAACCTGTTGGGCAAACGCGTAGACTACTCCGGCCGTTCTGTGATTACCGTCGGCCCCTATCTGCGCCTGCACCAGTGTGGCCTGCCCAAACGCATGGCCTTGGAGCTATTCAAACCGTTCATCTTCCACAAACTGGAAGTGCGCGGCGAGGCGGCTACCGTGAAAGCTGCCAAAAAACTGGTGGAGCAGGAAGTGCCAGTGGTGTGGGATATTTTGGACGAAGTCATCCGTGAGCACCCGATTATGCTCAACCGTGCCCCGACTCTGCACCGCTTGGGAATTCAGGCTTTTGAGCCAATTTTGATTGAAGGCAAGGCTATCCAGCTGCATCCCTTGGTGTGCGCCGCGTTCAACGCTGACTTCGATGGCGACCAAATGGCCGTACACGTTCCCTTGAGCCTGGAAGCACAAATGGAAGCCCGCACTCTGATGCTGGCCTCCAACAACGTGCTCTCTCCCGCTAATGGCGAGCCGATTATCGTGCCGTCTCAAGATATTGTGTTGGGTCTATACTACATGACTCGCGACAAAATCAATGGTAAAGGCGAAGGTAGTCTGTTTTCCGACGTGAAAGAAGTGCACCGCGCTTACTACACCAAGCAGGTGGAATTGGGCACCAAAATCACCGTGCGCCTGCAGGAATGGGTGAAAGACGACCAAGACGAGTTCGAGCCGATTACCAAGCGCTATGAAACCACAGTCGGCCGTGCCCTGCTTTCCGAAATTCTGCCCAAAGGCCTGCCGTTTGAATACATCAACAAAGCGTTGAAGAAAAAAGAAATCTCGCGACTGATTAATGCCTCGTTCCGCCTGTGTGGCTTACGCGATACAGTGATTTTTGCCGACCACCTGATGTATACCGGCTTCAGCTTTGCAGCCAAAGGTGGCATCTCCATCTGCGTGGATGATATGGAGGTACCGAAAGAGAAAGTCAAACTCTTGGCCGAAGCCAACGCCGAAGTGAAGGAAATCGAAGATCAATACCGCCAAGGTTTGGTTACCAATGGCGAGCGCTACAACAAAGTGGTAGATATTTGGGGCCGTGCCGGCGATAAAATTGCCAAGGCGATGATGGATAATCTTTCTAAACAGAAAGTGATCGACCGCAAAGGCAAAGAAGTGGACCAGGAGTCGTTCAACTCCATCTACATGATGGCCGACTCTGGTGCACGTGGTTCTGCCGCCCAGATTAAACAGCTTTCCGGTATGCGTGGTCTGATGGCCAAGCCTGACGGTTCGATTATCGAAACCCCGATTACCTCAAACTTCCGCGAAGGCCTCACCGTATTGCAATACTTTATTGCTACTCACGGTGCACGCAAAGGTTTGGCCGATACTGCGCTGAAAACCGCCAACTCAGGTTACCTAACCCGCCGCTTGGTGGACGTGACCCAAGACTTGGTGGTAGTGGAAGACGATTGTGGTACCAACGACGGCTTCGTGATGAAAGCTGTGGTACAGGGCGGCGATGTGATTGAAGCCCTGCGCGACCGCATTTTGGGCCGCGTAACTGCACAAGACGTGGTGGATCCCTCCAGTAGCGCCACCTTGGTGGAGGCCGGAACCCTACTCAACGAGCAGCTGGTAGATTTAATCGACCGTTCCGGCGTGGACGAAGTGAAAGTCCGCACCCCGATTACTTGTAAGACCCGCTATGGTTTGTGTGCCAAGTGCTACGGCCGAGACTTGGCGCGCGGCAAGCTGGTGAACACCGGCGAAGCCGTGGGCGTGATTGCCGCCCAATCCATCGGTGAGCCCGGTACACAGTTGACTATGCGTACCTTCCACATTGGTGGTGCCGCCTCCCGTGCTGCCGCCGCCAGCCAGGTGGAAGCTAAATCCAACGGCACTGCCCGCTTCAGCAGCCAGATGCGCTATGTAGCCAACAACAAAGGCGAGTTGGTGGTCATCGGCCGCTCGTGTGAGTTAGTGATTCACGACGAAGTAGGTCGCGAGCGCGAACGCCACAAAGTGCCCTACGGCGCCACTTTGCTGGTGCAGGACGGCTCTGCGGTTAAAGCCGGCCAAACCCTAGCCACTTGGGATCCGCACACTCGCCCGATGATTACCGAATACGCCGGCCGTGTACGCTTTGAAAACGTGGAAGAAGGCGTAACCGTTACCCGTCAAACTGACGAAATCACCGGCCTCTCCACTTTGGTGGTGATCGATGGTAAACGCCGCACCAGCACCAGCAAGCTGCTGCGCCCCACCGTGAAACTGTTGGATGGGAACGGCGAAGAGGTAACTATGCCCGGCACTGAAACTCCTGTTTCCATGGCCTTTCCCGTGGGTGCGGTGATTACCGTGCGCGAAGATCAGGAAGTGGGCAAGGGCGACGTACTGGCGCGTATCCCGCAGGCCTCTTCCAAAACCCGCGACATTACTGGTGGCCTGCCACGTGTGGCCGAGCTGTTTGAAGCCCGCGTGCCCAAAGATGCCGGCATGCTGGCCGAAGTAACCGGCACGGTGTCTTTCGGTAAAGAAACCAAAGGCAAACAGCGCCTGGTGATTACTGATTTGGAGGGTGCGGCACACGAAACTCTGATTTCCAAAGAGAAACAGATTCTGGTGCACGACGGCCAAGTGGTGAATCGCGGCGAGATTATCGTGGACGGCTCGGTTGACCCGCACGACATTCTGCGCCTGCAAGGCATCGAAGCGCTGGCACGCTACATCGTGCAGGAAGTGCAAGAAGTATACCGCCTGCAAGGTGTGCGCATTTCCGATAAGCACATCGAAGTGATCATCCGCCAGATGCTGCGCCGCGTGAACATTGCCGACGCCGGCGAAACCGGTTTCATCACCGGCGAGCAGGTGGAGCGTGGCGACGTAATGCAGGCCAACGAACGCGCCGTTGCCGAAGGCAAAGAACCGGCACGCTTCGACAATATCCTGCTGGGTATCACCAAGGCTTCGCTCTCTACCGACAGCTTCATTTCCGCGGCCTCCTTCCAGGAAACTACCCGCGTGCTTACCGAAGCCGCCATCATGGGCAAGAAAGACGACCTGCGCGGTCTGAAGGAAAACGTTATTGTCGGCCGCCTGATTCCGGCCGGTACCGGCCTCACTTACCACCGCAGCCGCCGTGCGCAGTGGCAGGCGCATCACGAGGCGCAAGTGAACGAGCAGGTGGATGAAGCCGAATAAGGCTACCTGAAAAGCAAAAGGCTGAAACCGTAATAAGCGGTTTCAGCCTTTTTCGTGGTCGGGTGGCTTGGCTGGCTGATGGGGGTTAGGTTTTCAGGTAGCCTGCTATAGCTGGGGCAATTATTGATTCATACCAGGCAGCAAGCCGCAGACAGCACGGCTAGTACGGCAAAGTGAGCCAGCGCAGTATGCAGTGAAGTACCTTAGCTATACGAACTGTGTAAAAGGCTACCTGAAAAGCCAATCAAGTATTTCAGGTAGCCTTTTGATCATTTTGCTTCAGCGCTTATGCACTGCCGAAGCAGCTTGCGGTTTGGCTTCGGCGGGCTTGGCTGGCGGCGGGTTGGTATTAGCCGGCTTGCTGTCTGCGGCTTTTTGTTCGCAATCCATCTGCTGCACCATTTCTTCAAACTGCCGGCTCACCACTTCACAGCCTTCGGCATCTAATTGCGAGAGGTCGCCGCGTGTGGCTTCTAGCGATTGCAACAGTGCATCGGCCTGGCCGTCGGGGGCTTGGCGGAAGCAGGCGCGGGCGCGTTGGAAATAGGTTTCGCACACGGGGTTCATGTAGTCGGCAGTGGTGGGCGGCAGGGCGTGCTCCGGTTCGGGGTTGGCTTCAGCAGCAGTGAGCGGGTCGTCTTCGGTATTGCCGTCCGACACTTCGGGAGTAACCAGCTCAACCGACACAGTAGCTGTTTCGATGCCGGATGCGCTGCCTGCGGCCGATGCCGAGGCCTGTGAAGCCGCAGTCTCAGCGGCGGGGGCAGGATGTTTGCGGCTGCCGCCTGCCAAGAGCCCGAAGGCGAGCAGCAGGCAGCCGGCCACTACGGCGGCTACGGCCAACAGCTGCGGTTTTTCACGCACTTGCTGTGGCAGGGTACGCAGTTTTCCCCGCAGTTTCTGCCACTGAGCGCGCAAGTTTCCCCGCCATTTGGATGGCCGGGCGTTCGGCTTAGCTTGCTGTTTTTGCCGCAGGGCTTGCAGTTTTGCCTGCAGCTGCTGCCGGTATCGTTTCCAGTCTGGTTTGCCTTGCATGGTAATGAATGTCGATATGGTAAGGAGGCTGTTGCGCATCTTACACGTAAGCTGTGCTGCTCGGGAAGGGCGGCGACAGGGCTGGGCGATTTTTCCCGAATAGGCGAGCTAATGCCATAAGAAGAAATAAGTGCTTTTGTTATATATGTTTTTTGGATGAAATGGTTATGGTATAACATCCAATTTGTGCAAACAATCTGCAAAGGAGTTTTTATTTTCGCCGTTCATTGTCTACCGTGCTGTTGGCCGGCTTATCAGTGGCCGCGCACGGTCATGAGGTGTGGATGAATGCTGCGCACACGCATGGCGGCGGGGTGTTGAAGGCCGAACTGAGCTATGGGCACTATCCCGAGTTGGGGCCGATTACTGCCGACCGTTTGTTGCTGTTTCCCAAGCCACTGCAATTGCTCACGCCACAGGGCAAAATCGATTTGATGCGGCGCGGGCAGCATAATTATCAGTTTGAAATGCCGCGTGCGGTGGCAGAACCTGACGCAGATGAAAGATGCCACTTATTGCGAGCAAACCAGTATGTTTGGCAAAGCGGTGGTGAACATAGGGCACGAGAGCGCGAGTAAGGAGCTGATCAGCCGGCTGGTGGGTGATTTGCTGGAGATTGTGCCGTTGCAAAACCCGGCCAACGTGCGCGTGGATAAAGTGTTGCCGGTGCGGGTGTTGTTCCGTGGCGAGCCGCTACCGGATGCTACGGTGGTGGCCACGTTTGATGGCTTCTCCCACCGCGATCCGGTCGATAAATCACACCGCCTCGAACCACAGGCGTTCTCCGGCACCACCCGCGCCGACGGCATGGTGAGCACATTCCGCTGCGCCAAGGCAGCTGGAAAGTGCGCGTGGTGCACAAAACCGATTTCGCCGATCAGGCTGTATGCGACCAGCTGACTGCCTATGCCACGCTAACCTTCGAGATCGGCAGCAGCCATCATTGAGTTGGCGGTTTCAGGTAGCCTGCAACTCGACTTTTCTTGCCGTCTACCATCGGTGCGGTCAGCCAATGCAGGTAGTACCAAGTGTAGGGCAGCAGCGAGGCGGTAAAAGAGCTACAAGCCGGGCTGGTGGGCTTGCCGGGTGCAGATACATCAGCATCGCCGTGGTGGCCTGCGGCAAGGCGGCTGCCGCCATCAGCCAAAACGCCAGCGGCATGGAGGCGTACCCAAGTGCGTGGCTGTTTCGTCCAAGTGGTCACTGCCGTGAGCAGGAAAGCCACTACCACCGCGCCGGCATAGCCCCAAATCATTTCGTGGGCATGCCAGAAATAATTGGGCAGCGCGGCCGTGCCTTGATAGCCGAAGCTCCACAGCAGGATGGAAAGCGTACCGTAGAGGGCGGTCAGCGGGTAGAAGGGGCGGAAGGCCATGCCCCAAACGGGATGGTTTTTGGAAAGCAGATTCATGATGTGTCGATTATTGGTTTGTAGGGGGAGGGGTTAAACGGGGAAGGCTACCTGAAAAACGGCAGGCTTTTCAGGTAGCCCTTAAATCATGCGGCAATACGTTTTCAGGTAGCCTCGGCAAACGGCGGCACGGGCGCGCCCAATTGGCGCAGCAGCTGCACGGTTTCAAACACGGGCAGCCCCATCACGCCGCTGAAGCTGCCGGAAAGGTGCGCCACAAACACGCCGCCAATGCCTTGGATGCCGTATGCACCCGCTTTATCCAGCGGTTCGCCGCTGGCAATATAGGCCGCGATTTCCTGCGCGCTCAGTTCTTTAAACCTCACATCGCTGCGCTGTGCCGTTTCCAGCGTTTGGCCGCCGAGCGATACGCATACCGCCGTCCACACTTGGTGTTCGCGCCCGGAAAGGCTTTCCAGCAGCTCGCGGGCGTGCGCCGCATCGCGCGGTTTGCCCAAAATGGCATTGTCCAGCGCCACCACCGTGTCGGCGCTCAACAGCGGCTGTGCCAAGGCAAGGCCGCGTTGCGCCGCCAGCCGGCGTGCTGCCGCGTTTTTCTGCCGTGCCATCCGCGCCACATAATCCACCACCGCCTCGCCCGGCTGCGCCGTTTCGTCGGTTTCCGCCGTCAGCAGCACGGGCTGGAAACCTAATGAAACCAGAATTTCGCGGCGGCGCGGGCTGGCCGAGGCCAGATAGATGGTGTTGGGCATGGCGTTTCTTTTCTTTACATAGCTGCGGAAGCCGCTAAGGCTACCTGAAAATCCCGTTTCCCGCGATAGCTAAAACGGGTGAATTTGTGCGGGCGGGGTGGTGCAGCGGATTCACACGCTGCAACGCCGGCGGGTGGAAGCAAAGTTAATCTGCCATAGAGCTTGTTTTTCCCGCTCCTGCCCTAATCTTGCGCGGCAAACCGTTTATTTACCCATTAGCAACCATGAGCGATCAAGACTATTATCAAACCCTCGGCGTCTCCCGCGATGCTTCCGACGACGAAATCAAAAAGGCCTACCGCAAGCTGGCGATGAAATACCATCCCGACCGCAACCCCGATAATAAGGAAGCGGAAGAGAAATTCAAAATCATCCAAAAAGCCTACGAAATCCTTTCCGACCGCGAAAAACGCAGCCGCTATGACCAATTCGGCCAGGCCGGCGTAGACGGCAATGCCGGCGGCTTTGGCGGTTTCGGCGGCGCAGCCGGCTTCGATTTCGGCGACATTTTCAGTCAGATGTTCGGCGGCGGAGGCGGCGCGCGTCAGCAGAACTTCCAAGGCAAAGACCTGCGCTACGATATTGAAATCACGCTGGAAGAAGCCGCAGCCGGCAGCAAAAAACGCATCACCATCCCTTCGCACGAAGAGTGCGACATCTGCCACGGCTCCGGCGCCAAACCCGGCACTTCTGCCACCACCTGTTCCACCTGCCACGGTTCCGGCGTGGTGCACGTGCGCCAGGCCATTTTCCAATTGCAGCAAACCTGCCCCACCTGTGGCGGCTCCGGCCGTGAAATCAAAGAGCCGTGCGTTAAATGCCACGGTGCAGGCCGCGTGAAGAGCCGCAAAACTCTGGATGTGAACATCCCCGCCGGCATCGAGAACGAGCAGCCCATCCGCCTCTCCGGCGAGGGCGAGCCCGGCTCGCACGGCGCGCCCGCCGGCGATTTGTATGTGGTGGTGCACATCCGCCGCCACGAAATCTTCGAGCGCAACGGGCTGGATCTGCATTGCGAATTGCCCGTGAGCTTCACCATCGCCGCGCTGGGCGGCGAAGTGGAGGTGCCCACGCTCAACGGCCGCGTGAAGCTGAATATCCCGAAAGAAACCCAAACCGGCCGCCGCATGCGCGTGAAAGGCAAAGGCATGAAGTCGCTGCGCTCTTCCTCTATTGGCGATCTGTATTGCCACATCGTGGTGGAAACTCCGGTCAACCTCACCGAGCGCCAGCGCGAATTGCTGGAAGAGTTTGAAAAAATTTCCACCGGCCTCGACCGCGCCCAAACCCCGCGCCAGAAATCGTTTATGGACAAACTACGCGATTTGAAAAACGATTTGTTCGACTAAGGAGGCAGCCAAACGCACAAAAGGCTACCTGAAATCCCGATAGGGCGTTTCAGGTAGCCTTTCTTTATTCAGGTAGCCAGCCGCTTGCCGCGAGCACGCTTTTGCAGTATAACCACCTCCGCGCCACATAAAACAACATCATCATTCATCGGCGCTTCAAACCACTTTTCCGTTTTCCCAAGCTGCCGCCAGCCGCACCGCATCAGCGCGTGTGGCTGAAACCGCCGCCTGTTTTTCAGGTAGCCTTTCGGAAATCATTTGCGTGGTCATGACACACGCAAGCCCTTTGGCGCGGCAGCCCCGCTCACCGCATCCGCATAGGAGAATCTTATGAAGAAAGACCAAACCGGCCATCATTTCCTCGCCCGCCTCGGCAAAACCCGCCTGCGCCCCGGCGGCCGTTTCGCTACCGAATGGCTGATCAACCAAACCCGCTTCGCCCCCGATACGCAGGTGCTGGAAGTGGCCTGCAATATGGGCACCACCGCCGTGGGGCTGGCGCAGCGCTTCGGCTGCCACATCACCGGCGTGGATTTGGACGAAAACGCGCTGGAGAAAGCCCGGCAAAACATCCGTGCCGCCGGGCTGGAACACCTGGTGCAGGTGCAGCACGCCAACGCCACCGAGCTGCCCTTCCCCGACAACAGCTTCGATGTCGTCATCAACGAAGCCATGCTCACTATGCTGCCGTTGGCCAACAAAGAAATGGCCGTGGCCGAATACTTCCGCGTGCTCAAACCCGGCGGCGTGTTGCTCACGCACGATGTGGTGGTGAGCGAGCACAACACTGAAGAAGCCGTGGAACGCCTGCGCGACACCATCCAAGTGAAAGTTACCCCGCTCACCGAAAGCGCCTGGACCGATCTTTTCCACCGCAGCGGCTTCAGCAACATCACCACCATCAGCGGCGGCATGACCCTGCTTTCGCCCAAAGGCCTGATTTACGACGAAGGCTGGCGGCGCGCCTTCCAAATCGTGAAAAACGCGCTCAAAGCCGAAAACCGCGCCGCCTTCAAACGGATGTACCGCACCTTCAACGACCCGGCCAAAACCATGGGCTATATTGCTGTGCACAGCTGCAAAGCTGTCGATGCCGTCAGTCCGGGTGCTGTAGGAGTGCAAAACGGTTGAATGCCTTGTGCTATGTCAGATGTAGGAAAGGAAAGGCTACCTGAAAGTTTTCAGGTAGCCTTTTGCAATTTGCGATGGCTGTGTTTTGCCGTTATGGGTTGGCGCGTTTTTGTTGGGAAACCGAAAAAAACGCATGGGTAGAAATCTATCAGCCACCGGTTCAAGCAGATTTAATTTACACGTCCGCCGGCGAAGCCGACTTCCTTGTTCGAGTGATTGTTGAAATGTGCTTTACCAGCAATTTCATTGGCCTGCGGGCCGAAAATGCCGAGCTGATAATTACCGGCGCCATGTGTGGCGGAATTGGCCGTGCCGTTAATCACATTGTGGCCGTGCGGGTTTTGGGTAATAGGTGCGTCTGCCAGATCGATATTGCCATAACCGGTTAGGCCGGTAATCGAGCCGCGGCCTCTTCTGCTACCATAATCAATCTGATAATTTAAACTGCCGCCGCGGTTATCCGAACCTGCCATTGCCCGGCCTTTATAGTTGATGATGCCTTGGGTAGGCAAGGTACGGGTAAATTCGCCTTGGATGGAGCGAACATAGAAATCGCTGGATGGAGTGGCTTGGTGGCCGGGCTGGGTTCTGCTGTGCAGTTGTGCACCCACCACGGCGGAATAGGATTGTTTATAAATTTCCAAAACACCGCGTTCCAGTTCTTGATTGGCAGCATTTTTCAAAACATAGGGCAGGGCGGTAAAGGCATTCTGCCGTTTGTGGCCGAGAGGGATTGCGTCGTTGCCAGAGTACTCTCTCTGGTGGTTGGGAGTGCCAATGAATTGGTCGTCTGTAATCTGGATTTTTGATGCCTCCCCAGGCAGCAGGCCTCTTTGAGTAAATTCATCCGAGCCAATATTATTCAGTTGGCGATAGCCGCCTTCTCGCGGCGTAAGCGGATCAGTAATCGCATTGGCCAGCGAGTTGCCGGCGCTGCCGCAGCCTCCCAAAGCGAGGGCTGTAATCATGATGTAAAGAGTGTGATGTTTTTTCATGGCGAAATCCTTTCATTTTTCAGGGAACACTGCTTAAAGCAGAGACAGTATAGCACGCCTCTTGGTAGGAAATATGGGTGAATATTAAAATATTTGGAATTTATAGCGTGATAGCGACAAGCTTGTTGGTTAATTTTGGCAATTAAGAGTTATGTTCTTTTTTGGGATATAAAGTGCATTAAAGAGGACGTGAATGGTTGAGATAAAGCAGCTAACCTGCTTGAAAATAGAATGAAAATTCGCCATTTTTTCTACAAAACCTACTGTGGAAGAGTGTAATCGTTATAGTTTTCTGTGCTTTACGAATGTTGGTTTAGGTTTGGCGGGCATACTGAATCCGCTATAATCCGCCCGTTTTATGGATTTGCCTCAAGGAAAGCGTTTAATGAGCATACAGAGAAAGCCTTGGCTGGTGGTTGCCTGCCTGCTGCTGTTGCCTTTTCAGGTGGCCTTGGCCGCGCCGCCGGAAGATAGGCTGGCAACCGAGCCGGATACCGGTTTCGACATCACACCTGCTGCCGCGCCGCAGGCAGAAACCCCGCCCACACCCGCCGCGCCGCCCGACAGGCGCCTGCAAATGAGCCGCGAAGAGCTGCTGCAACGCCCCGAGATGCTGCAACAGGCGCTCAGCTATGCCGTGCTCACCCACAATGCCGAAGGCGCGGCGCTGTTGCTGCCGATTTATCTTGAACTGCCCGGGCCGCACGATGCGCTGCTGGTGGCTTTGGCACAGGCGCTGATTGCTCGCGCCGAGGGCGACTACCAACACGCCATCGGCCTCTACCGCGCCGTATTAGCAGCCGACCCCGACATCCCACCCGTGCGCCTTTCGCTGGCGCAGAGCCTGTTTGAAAACCGTGCCGACAAAGATGCGCGGCAAGAGTTCGAACATTTCCGCCAAACCCCCAATCTCGCGCCCGAGCTGCAACAGATTGCCGGGCAATACCTCGAAGCCCTGCGCAAACGCGACCGCTGGAGCTTCGGCGGCAGCGTAAACTTCATCAGCGACAGCAATGTAAACAACGCCGGCCGCGAGCGCGAAATCCGCACCCCGCGCGGTGTGTGGACGCTGCCCGAGCCTGAATCCGCCCAAGGCTTCGCCTACCGCCTCAACGCCGATCGCGACTGGAACGTACACGGCAACCTCTACTGGCGGCTCAGTCTCGATGACTACGGCAAATTCTATTGGAACAACCACAAATACGACGACCAAATCGCCCGCTTCAGCAGCGGCCCCGCCTATAAAACCGCCCGTGCCGAAGCCGCCGTTACCCCCTATTACGAACGCCGCTGGTATGGCACACACAAATACTCGCGCGAAGTCGGCGTACGTGCCGAATGGCAATATTGGCTCACCCCGCGCCATAAAATATTGAGTGCGCTTGAAATAGGCGAGCAGCGCCACGACCGCCGCCGCTGGCTCGACGGCGACAGCTACACCGCTTCCGGCACTTGGCTTTTCGTGCGAAGCCCCACCCAATATTTCAGCTTCGGCCTCGACTGGCTGCGCAAAACCGCCGCCGACAACAGCGAATCCTATACCCGCAAAGGCCTGCGCCTGGGCTGGACGCAACAATGGGGCTGGGGGCTCACCACCTCCGCCCAAATCAGCGCCGGCCACCGCAGCTACGACGCCCCCGACCTATTCCGCATCACTCGCCGTGACCACGAGCTTACCGCCAGCCTCTCGCTCTCTCACCGCAAGCTCCAGTTCGCCGGCATTACCCCGCAGCTGGTGGCCACCTGGCAGCGCGTAAACAGCAGCCACTTCTTCTACCCCTACCGCAAAGGCAACGTGTTTATCCAGTTTGGACGTTCGTTTTAGCAGGGCGTGGCGGTGAAGGGAAAGGCTACCTGAAAAATTTCAGGTAGCCTCAAAACGGCGGCGCGGGGCAACGTTGCTTTACCGCGCAGCTATTGCAGCTCAGCATTGTTAGGCCAATATTTTAAATTTCGCGCCTTTTGAATTTAGCTTCGCAGCAACTCGCATTGTTCGTTTGAGCTTTATGGGTCTGATTTGCGTATCTATGCCGCCCTGGTTGCCAATATGCTTAAAGGCTACCTGAAATTTCAGGTAGCCTTTTGCTTATTCGCTCAAATCGTTTATCTACGACAAGGGGCACGGCGTAGGTGGGAGTAGCGGCTGATAACGCTGCTGATACCGGCGGCAGCGTTATCGTCTACGTTCATAAACGTTATCTGCATTTTGGATTCGCCCAATTCGGCAGATTGTTCGCCGCCGCTTGAACCGGTACGGATGATTTGCGGATTGAGGCCGGCTTGGCGGGCTCTGGCGGCGGTTTGCTCGGCCTGCTGTTCGCTGCTAAACGAGCCGAGGCTCATGCGGCCGCCGGCGACGCTGGCGTTACGGAAACCCTGCGAACGCACTTTGGCGGTGAATTCCTGCACGTCACCTTCAATGGTTACGCTCACTTGGTAGCGTTCGCTGCCGCGCTGGGGTCGGCCGGAATCGCGGCGGCGCTCCACTACGCGGGTGGCAGCGTGCGGCCAGCGGGCGAGCAGGCCTTTAATGCGGTGGTAGTCGTCTTCCGGCAACACGGCCACGGCGGTGCAGGCGGTGTTGGGTGCGCGGATACCGCTTTCGGGGGTGGGCTTGGGCTGGGCTTCGCCGGCGGGTTTGGCCGGGGTGTTGGAGCGTCCGGGGGCAGCAGGTGCAGTACGGGGGCGGTTGGCATCCACCGGCAGCACGGGTGTGGCCGTTTGCTGCGGTGCAGCGTGCTGGGCGGGCGCGGCGTGCACCACTACGGTGGTGGGCTGCGGCTGTTGTGGCTGCACAACAGGCGCGGGCTGCTGTTGTTGCGCCATGCGCGTTACCAGCATCCCGCCGAAGACGATGATGTTTAATGCCACCAAAACAGCAAACAGCCACTTCATGTTTGTGCAGCCCAGTTGAGTAATCCGTGAAGCACAAGATTATCCACAATTTGAATGGGGTTGTCCAAAGCAAATTGTTCAGGTAGCCCTTGTTTTACTTTGGCGGCACCGCCGCCGGTGATAATCACGGCCACGGTTTGGCCAGGGTGTTTCTGCTGCAGGCGGGTGTGCATCAACAAAACCGCGCCGCATATGGCATCGAGCATGCCGCCGGCCATGGCGTTGGCGGTGGTGGTGCCGAAGGGGTAGGCGCGGCCAGCGGGGCGGTTGAGGTTGGCTGTGTGTTGCGCCATCGCCTCTTTCATCAGGTTGAAGCCGGGCATGATGCTGCCGCCCAAGTAATGATTGTCGGCGGTGAGGGCGTCGATGGTTACGGCAGTGCCGCAGCTCACCACCACGCAGGCGTGCTCGGTGAAGAGGCGGCTGCCGAGGATGTTGAACCAGCGGTCGGCACCGTGTTCGTTCACGCGGCGGTAGTGGTTGCGGATGCCCAAGGCCTGCGGCATCGAGCCGAGCCACTCCGGCTTGCGGCCGAGCTGTTCGGTCACGGCCTGTTGTTTGGCTTCGCCGCACACTGCTGAGCCGATGATGCGCACGTGTTCGCCGCCGTGCTGCCGCCAGCTGTGGGCGAGCGGCTCGAGATTCCAATAGGCGGCTTTATCTGCCGCCGTGATGCGGCCGTTTTCCACCCATGCCCATTTGAGCTTGCTGTTACCGGCATCGAGCAGCAGTATTTTGCTTTGCTTGTCATCGGGTACTACGGCATTTTGATTGTGCAGCGGGCGCAAGCTGATTTCGCCGCTCACCACATGATGCTCCGTGCCTTCGGCATCGCGAATCCGCAACGCACCGCCCTCATCCACACCCAAGGCCGTGCCTTGCAGCAGGTTTTGCCCATCGCGCAGCAGGCGCACGGGCTGGTTTTGGTCGCGGTGGCAGGCATGGTAACCCGAGAGGAAGGGGGTGAGGCCTTCGCGGTCGAACTGCTCGAAAGTGCTCGCCAGCTCGGGCAGCAGGCGTTCGGTGAGACGGCTCACGGCGATGTGGGGTGCGCTGCCCTGCACGGCCTCTGCATCGGCCACGGCTTTGGGCTGCACGAAATTGATGCCAATGCCGATCACGACAGCGGTTTGGCCGTTGCAGCGCACGGTTTCGGTGAGGATGCCGCCAAGCTTTTCACCGCCGATGACCAAATCATTCGGCCATTTAATCTGCGCGGGCACGCCCAAATCGCGCAGCACGCGACAGCAGGCCAGCACAGCGGCGAGCGTGAGGCCGCCTAGTTCGGCCGGCGGGCGGGAAAAGCACCAGCCGGCGCTGAACATCAGGCATTCGCCGATGCGGCTCTGCCAACTGCGCCCCTGGCGGCCGCGGCCTTGGGTTTGATCGTGTACAAACGCGATGCGGCGGTGGATAGGGCTGCCTGCTTTGGCTTGAGCGATGAGGTAGCTGTTGCTGGAGGGGTGTTCGTGCAACAGTTCGGCCTGCCAGCCGGCGGTTGCGGCCTGCTGTTGCAAAAAGGCATTGTCCAAAATCGCCAGGGGGCGCACCAACCGCCAGCGGCCGTCTTGCTGGCGCAGTAAGCCGCGGATGTGTGGCGGCACTTGCTGCCAGAGCGCGTTGAGCTGCGGCGGCTTGCGGCCTACGCGGCGCGCCAACTCGGTAACGTGGTGCGGTTGGCCATCTGCCAAGGTGGCCAGCAGCTGCCAGTGTACGGCCTGCATCATGAGCCTTGCCCCACGGCACGGATTTTGGCCAGGGTTTGGGTGGTGGAGGTTTGGTGCAGGAAGGGGATGGAATACACTTTGCCGCCGCGCGCCAGGGTTTCGGCGGCGCCGACGATGTTTTCAGGTAGCCAGTCGCCGCCTTTCACCAAGATATCGGGGCGCACCAATTCGATGAGTTCGGCCGGGGTATCGCTGTCGAACCAGGTAACCAAATCCACGCTCGCCAGCGAAGCAGCCACGGCGGCGCGGTTGGCCAGCGGGTTGATGGGGCGGTCGCTGCCTTTGCCCAGCCGGCGCACGGAAGCGTCGGTATTGAGCGCGAGCACCATCACCGCGCCAAGCGCTCGGGCTTGGGCGAGGTAGGTAACGTGGCCGCGGTGCAGGATGTCGAAGCAGCCGTTGGTGAACACCAATGGGCGCGGCAGCTCGGCCAATTTCTCGGCCAGCGCTTCGGGCGGGCAGATTTTGCGTTCGAAATCGGGGGTGGGCCAGGCAGTCATGGCAGCTCTTCCAAGATAATAAAGCGCGGATGATACCATTTCTGCGCCGCCGCTTGGTGTTGGGCGGGCGGGAATTGCCGTATAATCTGCAGGCTGTTTTCAGGTAGCCCCCGTTTCAGGTAGCCTCAAACGGCGTTTTCCAAAAGGCTACCTGAAACCCATTCACTCCAAACCTCACATCATGATCCGTTTCGAACAAGTTTCCAAAACCTATCCCGGCGGCTTCCACGCCCTGCAAAACGTCAGCTTCAAAATCAGCAAAGGCGAGATGATTTTCGTGGCCGGGCATTCCGGCGCGGGCAAATCCACCGTGCTCAAGCTGATTGCCGGCATCACCAAGCCCACCTCCGGCAAAGTGTGGATGAACAACCAAGACCTCGGCACGCTCAACGACAGCCGCCTGGGCTATCTGCGCCAGCACATCGGCCTGGTGTTTCAAGACCACAAAATCCTGTTCGACCGCAACGTGCTGCAAAACGTATTGCTGCCGCTGCGCATCATCGGCTACGACCGCGCAACTGCCGAAAAACGCGCCCGCATCGCCATTGAAAAAGTGGGCTTGGGCGGGCGTGAAACGGCCGATCCGATTACCCTGTCCGGCGGCGAGCAGCAGCGCCTGTGCATTGCCCGTGCCGTGGTGCACCAGCCCGGCCTCTTGATTGCCGACGAGCCCTCCGCCAACCTCGACCGCGCCTACGCGCTCGATATCATGGAACTCTTCAAAACCTTCCACGAAGCCGGCACTACCGTCATCGTGGCCGCCCACGACGAAACCCTGATGGCCGACTACGGCCACCGCATTTTGCGTTTGCAGGAAGGCAGGTTTGCCGCATGAAACACTATCTATCTCTGCATTTGGAAGCCGCCTGCCAGGCCTTTGCCCGCCTCGTGCGCCAGCCCTTGGGCACATTGATGGTGCTGCTGATGCTGGCCGCCGCTATGACCTTGCCGCTGATGCTCTATTTGGGCGTGCAAAGCAGCACTGAAGTGCTCGGCCGGCTCAACCAAGCCCCGCAGATGACGATCTACCTCACGCCCGAAGCCGCCGAGGCCGACATCGCCGCCATCCGCGCCAAGCTGGCGGAAGACAGCCGCATCGAAAAAGCCGAATACGTGAGCAAACAACAGGGCATGGCCGAGCTGCAGCAGGCGTTTCAGGGGCAGGATTTGGTGTCGATGCTCGATGCCAACCCGCTGCCCGATGCCTTCGTGATCACGCCCAAAGACGGCGCCATCCCCGAAGAGCAAACCGCCCTGCGGGCCGATTTGGCCGCGCTGCCCAAGGCCGAGAGCGTGCAGATGGATGCCGAATGGATGCAAACCCTGTTCCAAATCAACGAATTCGTGCATCAGGTGTTCCGCTTCTTAGTGATCACGCTGGGCGCGGCGCTGGTGTTGGTGGCGTATAACACCAGCCGCCTGCAAATTCTCAGCCGGCGCGAAGAAATCGAAATCACCAAGCTGTTGGGCGCGCCCGCTTCCTTCATCCGCCGCCCCTTCCTCTATCAGGCCTTATGGCAGGGCGTGCTGTCTTCCGCCTTGAGCCTGGTGCTGTGCAGCTGGCTGATGCGCAGTACCCGCCCGCTGGTAGACCGTATTTTCAGCCCCTACGGCCTGAACTTAGACTGGCGCTTCTTCCACGGCTGGGAAATGGCCGTGATTATCGCCGTGGTGTGCGGCCTGGGCATGGCCGGCGCCTGGCTGGCCGGCAGCCGGCATTTGCAGGAATTCAAAGCCAAGAGTCATTAACAGCCAAAGGCTACCTGAAAGCCCTAAAACCATTTTTCAGGTAGCCTGATGCCATACCGATAAAGGCTACCTGAAAAACCAAAGGCTCCGATAAACCGCAGCCCCTTTGGCATAAAGTTTCAGGTAGCCTTTAATCATGCCATGAGGCTACCTGAAAACCGGAAACCCTTTGCCAATCAATCTTCAGCCCACCCTATATCTTCCCACTTCCCAGCCCGCCCTTTTTGCCCCAAACGGCAATCTGTTACAATCGCTCCCCCTTTTTTCGTGAGGCTACCTGAAAAGGTGGCCGCAGTTTTTCGCACATCCGCTGCCGACTCTGGCCAGAGCAACAAAAAGGAAGCCCATGTTCACACGCAAACCCCAACACACGCTACCTGAAACCATCAGCCGTGCCGCCGCCGAAGGCAATGCGTTGCGCGTGTTGCAGGCAGTGGTGACTTGGCTGCGGCAGGGCGGCGCGGCGGGTGCGCCGGTGTGCTTAGGCATCTTGTGCCGCCATTTGCGGCAAGAGGGCGGCGAAGGCAAAACCATCGCCACCCTGTTGTGCCGCTGGCTCTCCAGCGTGCGCGTGTATCCCACCCTGATCACCATCGGCATCTTCTCTCGCTCCGGCTTCGGCCACGAATTCCGCCACCGCCTCTACGAGCACATCAATCCCGCCTACAAAGACTGCAACGACCTGCGCGACGTGCTCGCGCTGCTGTTTTGCGGCAGCAACGACGGCGAATGGCTCGCCGCCATCCCGCTTTCCGCCTGGCTGCGCCTCCTCAGCACCATCCAACGGCAAACCGAGCCCGCCGTTCGCGAAATGTGCGGCCGCCACCTGCGCGACGAAAGCCTGTATGCCGTGGAAATGCTCTCCATATGGGTGGCCGCCGAAGACCTCGATCACGACCTCATCCGTCTCGAGCCCAGATTGCTCGATGTGGATTCGCCCTTCGTCAGCCTGATGCGCGAAGTGTCCGACTGGCTCGACTTCCAACGCAGCCGCCAGCCCGGCTCCCGCACCACCTATGATGCCGGCCATTTAGACGTGATGCTAGCGCAATGCCGCACCCTCATCGAACGCCTGCAACGCAAAGGCACCGGTGCCGGTGCCGGCTCCTCCATGGCCGTGGCGCACCTGTTGCAACGCCTCCAGCAAACCCTCACCCGCATGGAACGGCTCATGGCGCTGTTTGCCGCGCGCACCCGCACCCAAAGCCTTTTGCGCACCCTGCTTCTAGCCAACGAAATCGCCGTGGCCGTGGTGGCGCAGCGGCGCATCATGCCCCTGTGGCGCAGCAACGTGAAAATGCTCGCCCGCAGCATCAGCCAAAACTCCAGCCGCCACGGTGAACACTACATCACCCGCAACCGCAGCGAATACTGGGGCATGCTGCGCTCCGCAGCCGGCGGCGGCGTGCTCATCGCCCTGATGGCACTGCTCAAAATCCACATCGGCAGCCTGCCCGGCGGCCACCTCTACCACGCCGTGCTCGCCAGCCTCAACTACGGCATCGGCTTCGTGTTCATCCACATGCTGCACTTCACCGTGGCCACCAAACAGCCCGCCATGACCGCTGCCCGCTTCGCCCAAGCCGTGGAACGCAGCAGCAGCGGCCGCGCTGTGAACCAGAAGCTCGCCCAGTTATTGATTGACGTAATCCGCTCGCAGGGCGTGGCCGTGTTTGGCAACGTCATCGTGTCTGTGCTGCTTGCCGTTTTCATCAGCCACGCCTTCGCCCACCATTTCGGCAGCCCCCTGCTGGATACAGCCACCACCGCCTACCAGCTCAAATCCCTCGCCGTGTTCAGCACCCCCGCGCTCTTGTTTGCCGCCATCGCCGGCGTGTGGCTGTTTTGCTCCGGCATCATCGCCGGCTTCTTCGACAACCGCGCCGACTACCTCAACCTCAAACTGCGCCTGCGCGAACACCCCCTGCTCAAACGCATCCTGCCCGCCGCCTGGCGGCAGCGTTTGGCCGATTACATCCACAACCACTACGGCGCCATCATGGGTAACTTCTGTTTCGGCTGGCTCCTCGGCATGACCGGCTACCTCGGCCATCTCACCGGCCTGCCGCTCGACATCCGCCACGTTGCCTTCTCCTCCGCCAACCTGGGCTACGCCGCCGTGAGCGGCGACATCGGCTTCTTCTCCTTCGCCGCCCATTTATTGATGGTGCTGCTCATCGGCGCGGTGAACCTGCTGGTGAGCTTCTCCATCACCCTGTGGGTGGCCCTGCGCTCGCGCGACGCCGTGCTGGACAACCCGCTGCAAATCATCGGCAGCACCATCTCGCTGGTGAAACAAAAACCCAAAAGCCTGTTCTTCCCGCCCAGCGACACGCCCGAAGCCGAGAAAAAGCCCGCTGCGCCGAGCAAATAGCGGCATGGCGGGCAGGGAAAGGCTACCTGAAAAAGGTTTGGACGAAGCAGCCGCAAGTCGGATTCTTGAACCCGACATTTCAGGCATGGCGATAACGGGTAATAATGGCAGCGTTGCAGGTTTGCCGGATAACCAGTATCCGACCTATGCTTACTGCCGAGGGGAAAAAGGCTACCTGAAAATTTCAGGTAGACTCTCTCTCCGCCGAATCTATTCGTTCCAAGCCATTGCTTCGATTTTGTGCCCGTCCAAATCGCGCACGAAGCAGCCATAGTAGGCGTCGCCGTAGTGCGGGCGTTTGCCGAGCGCGCCGTCGGGCCTCGCGCCGTGGGCGAGGGCGGCAGCGTAGAAGGCGTCCACTTGTGCGTTGTTTTCTGCCAAAAAGGCGATGTGCACGCCGTTGGCGGTTTGCGCGGGCTGCCCGTCGTGCGGTGCCTGAATCCAGAATTCAGGGAAGGCGCGACCATAGGCGATGGCGCGGTGTTCGCTCAAATCCAGCACGCGGCGGATGCCCAACGGGGAGAGCACGGCATCATAAAAGGCGGCGGCCTGCTCGAATTGATTCGTGCCGAGGGAAACATGCGATAGGGCGCTTTGCAGTTGGGGCATGGTAAACTCCTTTTGCTAGGGTGGAAAACTATTTAGTGATTTTAATCGATTGGGAATGGCGGATTCAAGAATCCGACCTGCGCCCAAACATCATTTCAGCAAGCGTAGCCCGCATGGATAAGGGTGTGTGCGGAATGCACGCACGCGGTTTTAACTGCGTTGAAGCTGCGCTTTCAGGTAGCCTGCCGAGGAAATTATGTTAGAAGAGCCCAAACAAGATCATCTCAATAATTCCGCCTCCAACCGCCGTATTCGGGGCGGGTGCTGATTGTTTGCAGCCTGTTCGGCCCGCCCTTGGGCGCGGTGTTATTGCTGATCGGCCTATCCGACCCCAATTCGCAGCAGGCTTTCCGGCTGATTCCTATTGCCACTCTATTCAGCTACCCGGTAGGCGGCATTCCCGCCTTCCTCACCGGCCTCTTGTCTATGCTGCTGCGCCTGAAGCGCAACCTGCCCGGCATCGCTGCCGTTACGGCAGCAGGCGCCCTACTGTCGGTCATCTGTCAGGCCGTCATGTTCGGCATTTTTGGTTCGGCTGATGACTGGATATTTTTGTGTTGCGGCGCGGCGGCGGCTTTCGTGTTATCGGTATTCCTACCCAAACCGTCAAAATAAATTTTCAGGTAGCCTTCTGCCAACAGCCTAAGGGCTACCTGAAACCCATCTGAAAAAGGACACCCATGAAATACTGGATCGGCACGGTTTCCAAAGAGCACGTCCTGCGCGGCGTGGCAGGTGGCTTTTGCCAAGTGTGCCACGGCAAAGCCGCGCCGCTCAACCGTATGCAACGCGGCGACTGGCTGCTCTACTACAGCCCGAAAATCCGCTTGGACGGCCACGACAAACTGCAAGCCTTCACCGCTCTCGGGCAGATTACCGACGACCAGGCCTACCCGTTTCAGATGAGCGCAAGCTTTATCCCCTTCCGCCGCAACGTGGCCTATGCCGAAACCCGGCGCGAATGTCCGATAGCGCTTATCCGCACGCATCCGGAATGGAAAAAATATGCCGCCCGGCTGCGCTATGGCCATTTTGAAATCAGCGAAGACTTCTTCAACTTCGTGCGCGCCTATATGCTGGCGCAGCCCGAAACACCGGAAACCAACGCCCGGCAGGAAAGCCTGTTTTAGCGGGCAGCCATGCCGAATCTGCCCCTCCATTCTTAATCTACTCAATCTAAGGCTACCTGAAAGCTTCAGGTAGCCTATAATCTGCCCGTTTGATTTATACCCTCCGCACACAAGGAATCCCCATGCCTGCCGATATGATTGCCCACGCCCGCCGTTTTTCCCTTTGGCTGTCGCGCCAGCTGGATGGCGGGCAAATCGATGTTGCACGTTTGCAGCCTATGCTCGCGCAGCCTTTGCAGCCGCAGGATTTGGCCGGCTTCGCGCCGTGGGCAGACATCGCGGCAGCGGCGGATGAGGCCGAATTGGCGCGCCAGTTGCGGCTGTTGCGCCGTTATGTGCTGGCGCAGATTATGGTGCGCGATTTGTGCGGCGCGGCCGAGCTTTCGGAGGTAACGGCTTCCATCACGCATTTGGCCGATTTTGCGGTGAACACCGCGCTCGCTTTTGCCGAGGCGCACTACACCGCGCTCTACGGCACGCCCATCGGCCGCTATAGCGGCGCGGCGCAGCATTTGAGCGTGGTGGCCATGGGCAAGGCGGGCGGGTTTGAATTAAACGTATCGTCTGATTTGGATTTGATTTTTGTCTATCCCGAATCGGGCGAAACCGACGGGCGGCGCAGCCGCAGCAATCAGGAGTTTTTCACCAAGGTGGGGCAGAAGCTGATTGCGCTGTTGAACGACATCACCGCCGACGGCCAAGTGTTCCGCATCGATATGCGCCTGCGCCCCGACGGCGACAGCGGCGCGCTGGTGTTGAGCGAAACCGCGCTGGAGCAGTATTTGGTGGCGCAGGGGCGCGAGTGGGAGCGTTATGCCTGGTGCAAAGGCCGCGTGGTCACGCCGCACGCCAACGGCATCCGCAGCGTGGTGCAGCCTTTCGTGTTCCGCAAATATCTGGACTACGGCGCCTACGAAGCCCTGCGCGGGCTGCACCGCCAAATCCGCAGTGAAGTGAGCAAAAAAGGCATGGCCGGCAACATCAAGCTCGGCGCTGGCGGCATCCGCGAGGTGGAATTTATCGCGCAGGTATTCCAGATGATTCGCGGCGGGCAAAACCGCAGCCTCCAGCTCAAAGGCACGCAGGAAACGCTGGCCGCACTGGCCGAAGCCGGCATCCTCGCGCCCGAAGCTGCCGCCCAGCTGCTCGAAGCCTACCGCTTCCTGCGCCGCCTCGAACACCGCCTGCAATACTGGGACGACCAGCAAACCCAAACGCTACCTGAAAACCCCGAACAGCAGCAGCTGTTGGCCGAAAGCATGGGCTTTGCCGATTACGAAGAATTTTCAGGTAGCCTCAACGCACAACGCGCCCAGGTAAGCACCCAATTCAACCAAACCTTAAGCAGCCCCGAAGAGAACGACAGCGAAGCCGAACAGCCGCTGGCCGGGCTGTGGCAAGACGACGCCGAAGCCGCCGAATGGGCGGCGCAGCTGGCCGACTTGGGCTTTGCCAACGCAGCCGAAGCCGCCGAGCGGCTGGCGCACATCCGCAGCAGCAGCCGCTACCGGCATTTGTCTGCCCGCGCCCAGCAGCGTTTCGACGCCGTGCTGCCGCGCGTAGTGGCTGCCGCCGCCGAAAGCAGCCGCCCCGAAGCCGCCCTGCCGCGCCTGCTCGACTTTCTCGACAGCATCAGCCGCCGCTCCGCCTACCTCGCCTTTTTGCAGGAATACCCCGCCGCGCTCGCCCAAGTGGCCGAACTCATGGCGCAAAGCCCCTGGCTGGCCGAATATTTGCAGCAACACCCCGTGCTGCTGGACGAATTATTGTCGGCACAATTAATGGAACACCCCAACTGGCCGCAATTCATCGGCGCACTTTCAGGTAGCCTCCAAACCGCCGGCGACCCCGAAGCCAAAATGGACGTGCTGCGCCGCTTCAAACACGCCCAAACCTTCCGCCTGGCCGTGCAGGATTTGGCCGGCCGCTGGCCGCTCGAAGCCCTGAGCGACCAGCTCTCCTACCTGGCCGACATCCTGCTCGAACACACCATGTGGCAGGTGTGGCAGGCCATGCCCAAAACCCACCGCTCCATCCCCCGCTTCGCCATCATCGGCTACGGCAAGCTCGGCGGCAAAGAGCTGGCCTACGGCTCCGATTTGGATTTGGTGTATCTGTATGACGACAGCGCGCCCGAAGCCGCCGACATCTACAGCAAATATGCCCGCCGTCTCACCACCTGGCTCTCCGGCAGCACCGGCGCCGGCAGCCTCTACCAAACCGACCTGCGCCTGCGCCCCAACGGCGACAGCGGCTTCCAAGCCCACAGCCTCGAAGCCTTCGCCAAATACCAGCACGAAAACGCCTGGATTTGGGAGCACCAAGCCCTCAGCCGCGCCCGTTTCGTGACCGGCAGCCCCGAAGTGGGGCGCAAGTTTGAAACCGTCCGCCGCCAAATCCTCAGCCTACCGCGCGAAGCAAACCCGCTGCGGCAGGAAATCGCCCAAATGCGCAGCAAAATGCTGCCCACCCACCCCGCCCGCGAAGACAACGTGAAATACGCCCGCGGCGGCGTGGTGGACGTGGAATTCATCGTGCAATTCTTCGTGCTGCTCCATGCCCGGCAGTATCCTGAGCTACTGGAAAACTACGGCAACATCGCCCTGCTCAATATGGCCGCCCGCCGCGGCCTGCTCAGCCAAGATGCCGCCGCGCGCACCGCCGCCGCCTACCGCCACTACCGCCAAGTGCAACACCGCCAGCAGCTGCACGGCGCGGGCGCGGTGCAAGTGGACGACACCCTGCGCAAACACTACGAACAAGTGGTCGCACTGTGGCGCGAAGTGTTCGGCGAAGAGATTCGCTAAAACGAAAAAGGCTACCTGAAAGTTTCAGGTAGCCTTTTTACTTAGCGACATTACAGCGGCAAAGCTCGGTTTGAATCCTCCAAACGGCCTTTACGCAGAGTTTCCAGTTCATCCAGCAGTTGCAGGATTAGCGCAGTGGCGGGCACACTGGCTTCGAAGTCGCGGCTGATGCGGCGGGCGCGGCGGATACGGGCGAGCTGCCAGCCGCTGAAACCGGCCTCGCGCGGGCTGCCCTGCACGGAAATGATTTCTTCCTCGATTACGTTGACCACCCAATCGGCATCGCCGTCGCAGGCGCGCACAATTTCGTTGAAGGTGAGCTGAATATCTTGTTCGCGGTTCATGGTTTATCCTTTCACGCCGTAATGCTCGGCCAGCTGCTGCCAGGCTGCACGGTCGGCTTCGCTCATGGTTTCCGGCAGAGTGATGTTGATGATGAGGTAGAGGTCGCCGGCTTCTTTGGCGGGAATGCCTTTGCCTTTGAGGCGCAGGTTTTGGCCGCTGCGGCTGTTGGCGGGAATATTGATGTTGAGTTTGCCGGCGGGCGTGTCGATAGCGGTTTTGCCGCCGAGCGCGGCCACCCAGGGCATCACATCGATGCGCTGGTACACGTCTTTGCGGTTTTTCACATACAGCGTGTCGCTTTCGCGGAAGCGGATTTTTAAATAGAGGTCGCCGTTTGCGCCGCCGTTGAAGCCGGGCAGGCCTTGGCCGCGCAGTCGGATTTGCTGGCCTTCGCTGATGCCTTTGGGGATTTTCACCTGCAGGGTTTTGCGTTCGTAGGCCATTTGGCCGCCCGCGCCGATGGTGGGCATATCTAGGCTGAGCGAGCGTTCGCCGCCGGTGTAGGCTGCGGCGAGGTCGATCGCCAGCTCGGCGTGCTGGTCTTCGCCGGGAAGGGGGCCGGTTTGGCGCTGGCGGCCTGCACCGGCGTGGCCGAAGGCGGAGAAGATGTCGTCAAAGCGGAAGTCACCGCTGCCGAAGGGCTGGCCTTCACCGAAGCGGCTGCTGTCGAAGTGGTAGTATTGCCCGAAGTCTTGGCCGGGGTCGAAACCGCCCGCGCCGCCGTGGGCACTGCCGGCGCGGCCGAAGGGGTTGGCCAGCATTTCATCGTATTCGGCGCGGTTGGCCTCGTCTTTCAGGGTGTTGTAGGCGAGGTTGATTTCGCTGGTTTTTTGGTCGGCATCGGAGTCTTTGCTGATGTCGGGATGGTATTGGCGCACCAGCTTGCGGTAGGCCTTTTTGATGTCGGCCAGGCTGGCATCTTTGGCTACGCCGAGGATGTCGTAGTAGGTTTTCTGGTTGGCACTCATATGTTGGATATTTTGTGGAATGGATAAAATTAGGAGGCACCTCTTGAGCTGAACGCGAGGCTAGGGCTTGCTGAAAGCCGTAGGGCAGAGGTGTTGCGGCTGCAAATACAAAGAACAGGTGGGGCTGGACATAGGGAAATCAATACACGGTTTGCAGCAGGCAAATCCCGCATTCGCTCGATAAAGGTATACTTAATCAGGCCGTTTTGTTTGAGCGGTTGGGAAAGGCTACCTGAAAGTTTCAGGTAGCCTTTTCTCACCGTATCACATTGCGCCAATCCTGCTCGAAATAATGCACCAGAATCTGTGTGTTCAAATAATTTGGCTGCACATCGCGGCGCGCCATATCGGGCGGGAAGCGGAACATTTCGGCGGCGGTGTCGGCGTTTAGAAAGCGGGTGGGCACGCTGAATTGCGCGGGCACGGGGAAATCGGGCTCGCGGGCGGCCAGCACGAAGCCCCATTCGCCGAAGGAGGGCACATACACATGATAGGGCGCGGTGGCGAGCCCGGCGGCCTCCAGCGTGGCCACCACCGACCAATAGGCGTTCGGGGCGAAATAGGGCGAGGTGGATTGCACCACGATCTTGCCGCCGGGCGCGAGATGCCGCGCCACCAGCCGATACATGGGCACGGAATAGAGCTTGCCCAGCGAGAAGTTGGAGGGGTCGGGCAGGTCGATGATGATGACATTGAACTTTTCCTGCGCCTGTTCCAGCCATTTGGCGGCGTCGTCGTTCACCACGCGCACTTTGGGGCTGGCGAGCGAGCCGGCGTTGAGGCGGCTTAATTTGGCGGAGGTGCGGAAGGTGCTGGTCATTTGCGGGTCGAGGTCGACCAGGGTGATGCCCTTCACTTGCGGGTATTTCAGCACTTCGCGCGCGGCCAGGCCGTCGCCGCCGCCCAAAATCAGCACGTTTTGCGCCTGCCCGCCCACCATCTGCATGGCGGGCAGTACGAGGGCTTCGTGGTAGCGGGCTTCGTCGCGCGAGGAGAATTGCAGGTTGCCGTTGATGTAGAGGCGCAGGTCGTCGTGCCATTTGGTGATCACCAGGCGCTGGTAGGGCGAATGGCTTTCGTATACCACCGGGTCGCCGAAATAGCTTTGTTCGGCCAGAAAGGTGATGCGGTTGGCGGCGGCGAAGGCGGCCAGCAGGCAGGCCAGCACGATGACGCCGCGCAGCTGGATGGCGCGGTAGCGCGGCAGCTCTGCTTTGAAGGCGCGGGCGGTGAGCACGGCCACGGCGGCGTTGAGCAGGCCGAACAGCAGGGCGGAACGCGCCATGCCCAGCCGGGGCGCGAGCACCAGCGGGAACAGCAGCGACACGGCCAGCGCGCCCAGGTAGTCGAAGGTGAGCACTTTGGCCACCAGGTCTTTAAAATCGGCCTGCCGCCGGTTCAGCACGCGCATCACCAGCGGGATTTCCATGCCCACCACGATGCCCACCACCAGCACCAGCGCATACAGCAGCGTGCGGAACGGCGCGGCAGCCAGCCCGAACACCACAAACAACACCAAGGCCGACACCCCGCCGAGGATGCCCACCAGCAATTCGATTTCGATAAAGCGCGAAAGCGCGTCTTCATCGCGGATGTATTTGGTGAGGTGCGCGCCGATGCCCATGGCGAAGAGGTAGAGACCGATGATGGAGGAAAACTGCAAAATGCTGTCGCCCAGCAAATAGCTGGCCAGCGCGGCAATGATGAGTTCATACGCCAGCCCGCAGCTGGCTACGATGAAGACGGAGATGATTAGGGTGCGGTCGGGTTTCATGTTTCAGGTAGCCTTGATGATGGGCTGAATTATATAGCTAAAGCCATGCCTTTTTTCATCGGGCTTCTTACAGGAGCCAGCAAAAAGATACTCGGTAGCGAATGGTAAAGGCTACCTGAAAATTAGCCAGCTGCCGCAAACCTCACAAGCCTCATAAATAAACGGCAAAGCAGGATGAACAACCGGCATTTGTATGGCATAATCAGCCGCATATCGCCGCTGTGGCGGCCTTCTTCCCACCCTGATTACAAAGGCAACCCATGAGCATTTCCCTGCAACAATATCTGTCGTACCTTCAATACCTGGCCGTGGGCCTGGGCATGACCGCACTGTTCGCCGCCGTGTATCTGCGCATCACCCCGGCCGACGAATTGAAGCTGATTAAAAACGGCAACCTGGCCTGCGCCCTTTCCTTCGGTGGCGCGCTCATCGGCTTCTGCCTGCCTTTGGCCTCCAGCATCGCCCACAGTGTCGGGCTTTTGGATTTCGTGCTTTGGGGTTGGGCTGCTGCGGCGATTCAGATTGTGGTGTATTTCGCCGCCACCCGCCTCGTGCCTGATTCCGCTGCCGAGCTGGCCGGCAATAACGTGGCCGTGGGCACGCTCTGTGCCGTGATTTCCGTGGCGGTGGGGCTGCTCAACGCCGCCTGTTTGGCGTAATAACGCATGCACAACAGGCTACCTGAAATTTCGTTTCACAGAAATTTGTCCCATTTTAGCTTCGCAGAAACTTAGCTTCCTGCGGAAACCTCGTTTTCAGGTAGCCTTCCCCTTATCCTAATCAAGAAAGGAATCCCCATGCTGGGCAATTTCATCAAGAAGCAGTTTATCGACGTTATCGAATGGCCGAATCCCGAAGAAGGGCTGCTGATGTGGCGCTTCCCCGTGGCCGACCAGGAAATCCAAAACGGCGCCAGTCTCACCGTGCGCGAAGCGCAGGCCGCCCTGTTTGTGGACGAAGGCAAAGCCGCCGACGTGTTCCAGCCCGGCCGCTACACGCTCACCACCCAAACCCTGCCTATCCTCACCAACCTGAAAAACTGGGATAAATTATTCCAGTCGCCCTTCAAATCCGACGTTTACTTCTTCAACACCCGCCAGCAACTCGCCCGCCGCTGGGGCACTTCCCAGCCAGTTACCGTGCGCGATGCTGATTTCGGCGTGATCCAGCTGCGCTCCTTCGGCATGTATGCCTACCGCATCAGCGATCCCGCCGCCTTCTTCCGCGAAGTTACCGGCGTGGGCGCCTCCTACAGCGGCGAGCAGCTCGAACAGCAGCTGCGCAACCTCGCCATGACCCAGCTGGCCGCTGCCTTCGGCACCTCCGGCATCCCCTTCCTCGATATGGCCGCCAACCAAGTGCTGCTGTCGCAGAAAATGAACGAACTGCTGCTGCCCGAGTTTGCCAAACTCGGCCTCACGCTGGAAAACTTCACCGTGGAAAGCGTGAGCCTGCCCGAAAACGTACAAAAAGCGCTGGATAGCAAAATGTCGATGGGCATCATCGGCGATATGGGTAAATTCACCCAATACCAAACCGCCACCGCCATTCCGATGGCCGCGCAAAACGAAGGCGGCATCGCCGGCATCAGTGCCGGACTCGGCGTGGGCGCCGGTATCGGCCAGGCCATGGCCGGCGCGATGGGCGGCATGATGCAGCCCCAACAGCCCGCCCAAACCGCGCCCACTCCAGCCGCCCAGCCTGCCGCCCCGGCAGCACCCGCCGCCGAAGACCCGCAAGCCAAGCTGGCCAAACTCAAAACCCTGCTCGACGGCAACCTGATTTCCGCCGAAGACTACGAGAAGGCCAAAGCCGAAGTGCTCAAACAGCTGATTGGTTGATCAGCTGAGGCTACCTGAAAGCCAAATCCCACCATCATGCCAACCACAAACCCCGTACAAGTCATCGCCAAACATCTGCAAAGCCGGCCCACCATTCTCGATTTTGCAAAGGAATTGCAAACCATTGCCGACTTGCAGGCCGTTGCGCCGGAGCAGGCTGCCGCCGATTGGGATGCGTTCAGCGCCGTGGTGAGCCGCCTCCGCGATTCGCACCAAATCAACGGCATTTTCTGCCTGACGCCGCAAAACCAGCCTGTCTTTCTGGAGTTTGCAGACTACCTGAAAACCGTTGCCGGCATTGCAGGCCAAGATGCCGCCCCCTTGTGCGACGGCTTCGATTTAACAGCCGCCGAGATTGCCGCTAAATTTGCCGCCAAACCGCCCGCCCCTTAGGAAGAACCCATCATGAGCGAACCCTTCTTTAAAACCGACTGCCCCAGCTGCGGCGCGCCCGTGCACGCGCATTCGGCCACGGTGGTTACGCTGGTGTGCGGCTTCTGCCACAGCCTCTTGGTGTACCAGGGCGAAGACATTATCAACAGCGGCCGCGATTCTGCCCTTTTGGAAGACTTTAGCCCGCTGCAAATCGGCACGACCGGCACATTCGCCAACCGCCCGTTTTCCATCATCGGCCGCCTGCAGGCTAAATACGATGCCGGCATGTGGAATGAGTGGTATGTGCAGTTTGACGACGGCAGCAACGGTTGGCTCTCCGAATCGGACGACCAATACGTATTCACCCTGCCCGCTGCCGAGCCCTTGCAGGAAATCCCCGATTTTTCCAGCTTAGTGGCCGGCCGCAGCAACTTGGTGTATCACAGCAAACGCTTCTGGGCTGCCGACGTGCGTGATATTGTGCTGGAGCAGGCTGCCGCACAGGGCGAGCTGCCTTTTGCCGTGCCGCCGCAGATGAAGAACCAAGTAGCCGACTGGCGCTGCGAGCAAGCCTTCCTCACACTGGATTATGCCGAATCGCCGCCCGAAATCTTTATCGGGCAGGGAGTGAGGCTGGCCGACTTACAACTCGCCAACATCCGTAGCAGCGAGCAGGTGGCCGATAGCGCAGGTCGGCTAAAAGGCACACGCCAGGCCGAAAGTTGCCCGAACTGCGGCTCGCCCGTTCAATGGATTACCGGCCTCACGCCTTCCATCCTCTGCCCCAGCTGCGGCAGCGGTCTGGATGCGGCAGAAGGCAAGCTGGAATTGCTAGAAGCCAATAATAGGCGCGATGCGCAGGCCGATGCGTTCACCCTGAAAATCGGCTCGGAAGCCCGCATTAACAACCGCACCTACACCCTCATCGGCGCGGTGCGTAAAGACGAACTGGAGCCGGAAGATGCGTTCAACCTGATGTTCGGCCAAAAGCCGCTCGGCATCGTGCCCGTCGGGCGTTGGACGGAATACCTGCTCTTCGAGCCGCAGGCCGGCTTTATGTGGCTGGTGGAAAGCGGTGACGGTGAATGGAGCGTGTCGGAAACGCTCAATGTGTGGCCGCGCCTGTATGGCGATTTGTTCCAGCCGCAAGGCCTACCCAAACTCTACGATTATGGCGGCCGCGTGGTTTTCGCTGCCGGCGCGTTTTACTGGCACATCCGCCAAGGTGATGTGGATTTCTACAGCGACTACCGCCTCAACAGCAACGGCAAACTCTGCGCCGAATGCAACCGGCACGAAGCCGCCTGGAGCCAAAGCACCACCGTTCCCTACCGTACCGTGTTTAGCTGGTTCGGTATCGAGAACGATACTCCGCAATACAGCACCAATATGCATGCGGACCGTCCGTCGAACGGACTGATGCTGCTGCTTATAATAGTGTTTGTCATCATCAACGTGCCGGCGTGGTTGAATATGCTGGCTTCAGAAGAAGATGTATCCCTTGCCGCCATGCTGTCGGTGATGGTGCTGTATTTTCTGGGCAAACGCGGCAATGTGTTCAGTGGCGATGACGACGATGAAGATGAGTGAAACAAAATGTCGAGAAATACTTATTTGATTTTCAGCATCATAGCTATGCTGGTCAGCACCTTTTACAACTACAGCTTCATGGGCAGCAGCGGCAGCAACCGTTCCTACAACGGCTCGCGCGTGGGTGGTGGCTATTCTTCTGGATGGCATAAATGAGCCACAGCCCCGGCAGCCATGGCCTGCTTGATTTATACGGCTGCCCGCCTGAATTGCTGCGCAACGAAGGCTACCTGAAAACCGCATTGGAGCACACCGCCCACCACATCGGCGCCACCGTACTCGAAAGCCGTTTCCACACCTTTGGTGGCGAAGGTGGTGTAACCGGCGTACTGCTCTTGGCCGAATCCCACCTCAGCATCCACACCTGGCCCGAACACGGTTTCGCCGCCATCGATATCTTCCTCTGCGGCCACCTGCGGCCTGAAGCAGCAAAAGAAATACTGCAACACGCCCTGGAAGCTGAACACAGCGTTTGGCAAACCCATCCGCGCGGTAGTGAGTTATAGGTTTGCGGCAGATAGATGGGAAAGGCTACCTGAAAATCTTCAGGTAGCCTTTCTTTTAGCTCTTAATCCAAACAATCAGCGTTTGTTTGACTGATCCACGGCAGCGGTAAAAAGCACGTCGGTGGAGGAATTAAGGGCGGTTTCGGCAGAGTCTTGAATCACGCCGATGATGAAGCCCACCCCCACCACCTGCATGGCGATGTCGTTGGGGATGTTGAACAGGCTGCAGGCCATGGGAATCAGCAGCAGCGAGCCGCCGGCCACGCCAGATGCACCGCAGGCGCCGATGGCGGCAATCGCGCTTAAGAGCAGAGCCGTCCAGAAATCCACAGTGATGCCCAAGGTGTGCACCGCGGCCAAGGTGAGTACAGTAATAGTGATGGCGGCACCAGCCATGTTGATGGAAGCACCCAGCGGGATGGATACGGAATAGGTGTCTTCATGCAAACCGAGTTTTTTCGCCAAAGCCATATTCACGGGAATGTTGGCAGCGGAAGAACGGGTAAAGAAGGCGGTTACGCCGCTTTCGTGCAGGCAGGTAAACACCAGTGGGAAAGGGTTGCGGCGGGTTTGGGCGAACACGATGATGGGGTTCACCACCAGTGCCACAAACAGCATCGCGCCCAGCAATACGGCCAACAGGTGCAGGTAGAAGCCCAGTTTGTCGAAACCTTCTTTCACGATGGTAACCAACGCCAGCCCGAAAATGCCCAAGGGGGCAAAGCGGATGATGCCGCGCACCACTTTGGAAATGGCTTCGGCCACGTCGTTGATCAGTGTGCGGGTTTGCTCGCTAGCTTGGCGGAAAGCCGTACCGAGCACCAACGCCCAGGCGAGGATGCCGATGTAGTTGGCATTGGCCAGTGCCTGAATCGGATTGGAAACCAGGTTCATCAGCAGGTGGCGCATCACTTCGCCAATGCTGGTGGGCGCTTCATTGCTGGCCGCTTCCACGCCGCTGAGCAGCAGCTGCGAGGGGAACAGGAAGCTCGCACCCACGGCCACTACCGAGGCAGCAAACGTGCTCACCAGATACAGCACCAAAATCGGGCGGATATTGGTGGGGTTGCCGCTACGGTGCTGCGAGATGGCGGAGGTTACCAGAGCAAACACCAAAATCGGCGCCACAGCTTTGAGCGCGCCCACAAACAGGCTGCCCAAAATCACGCCTACTTCCACCACCGCCCCGGCGGCAGTGGTGTTGCGCGCCAGTACGCCTACCAAAATGCCGAGCACGAGGCCGATGGCAATCTGCGTTACCAGCCCCAGGCTGCTGAAAAGGCCGAACGGGCTTTTCCTTTGAGTGTTGTTTTGCATACGAATCCCTAGATTGTGTGATTGTTATAGCTAAAGCCCATTGTTTTCTAGTGTATCGGCTCGCTTCAGCTATGGTTCCGGGTGAAAAAAAAGGAGCCCAGTTTAACAGAAACGAACGTATCAGCACAAATATTTACCAACAGCAACTGCCTGCACAAGCTGCCTGTGGCGGGGAGAGCGAGTTTTTCAGGTAGCCTTTGAGCAGATAGAGGAGAGGCTACCTGAAACACACAATAACAGACCGTTTGGATAATCAAACTCAACCATCCCTTTCAGGTAGCCTTAGCCGGCTGGCTTTCTTTTGCCTGCCTTTACTATAAAACGTAAGGCAAAAATGCTAATATGCGGCAGTTTGCCGCACACACACACCGGCTTGATGTTTACCGATTGCAGATTGCCCATGAAAACCCCTCTGTTTCCCTTTGCCGTAATTGCCGCCTTGCTGCTGAGCCTGCCCGCCCGTGCCGACGGCAAGGCAGGAGAGGCGGCTACCAATTCGGTGCAGAAAAATAAAGAAAAAGAATCGATCGAACAGCCCACCACGGCCAATCCGGACAAACTGCCTTTCCCCATTTCCATCAATGCGCCTGCCGATTTGGCCGCACTTTTGCGCGAGCATCTTTCTATTATCAACCGCCAAACCGAGCCGGACGCGGATATTGATTATGAACAAATGCAGTTTCTGGCCGAGGAAGCGCCGGACGAAATCAAACAGATTGTGCGTTCGCAAGGCTATTTCCGCGCCGATATTCAGGTAGCCCCGCATGGCCGCGGTTGGCGCATCACGATAAAACCCGGGCCGCGCACGCGGGTGAGTAATGTGGAAGTGTCGATTGTGGGTAAAGTGTTGGAAGACGCCAAACTGGCCAACTACTACAAACGCGCCATAGCCAACTGGGCCTTGCCGGTGGGCCAGCCGTTTGTGAACAGTGAATGGAGCAGCAGCAAAGACGCGGTGCTCTCCGCCGTGCGCCGCTATAAGTATCCGCTGGCCTCGCTCACCGAGAGCCGCGCCACCATCAACCCGCAAACCAGCCAAGCCGTGCTCTCTGTGAGCGTAGACAGCAAACAGCCGGTGTATTTCGGCGATATTCAAGTGAGCGGCAACGAGCGTTACCCTGCCTCGGTGATTACCGGTATGGCACAGTTTAAGCCCGGCGAACCCTACGATTTCGATAAAATCCTGGATTACCAACAGGCACTGGAACAAGACAGCCACTACAGCCGCGCGCAGGTGGAGGCCGATTTCTCCAAAATGGTGGACGACCACGTGCCGCTATTGGTGTCGGTGAGCGAAGTGCCGCGCCAGAAATTCGATATCGGCCTGCGCTACGACTCCAAAGACGGCCCCGGCATCCGCCTGGGCTATGAACACTACAACGTGTTCAACCGAGGCTATGTGTTTGCCGGCGCCACCGACGTAAACCACTACGAACAAAGCGCCAGCATCGGCCTGAGCCAACCGCGCAACAGCAACGGCTGGTATTGGACAGGCAACATCGCCTACAACAGCTCCACCACGCAGAAGCTAGATAAAAACACCCTCCAATCCGGCATCTGGCGCGTGCGCGACCGCGACGGCATCGAGGCGCGCTTCGGGCTGGAATACATCACCGAATCACGCCGCGTTGTAGGCGGCCCCGACTTTGGCCGTAGCAATGTGCTGATGCTCACCGCCGCCTGGAGCCGCCAAAATATCGAAACCCTGCTGCGTCCGGCCAACGGCTATTATTTGGAAGGCAAGGTAGGCGCCACCGTCGGCTCGCTCGGCTCTTCCGCCGTAGTGCAGCGTGTGCACGGCCGCGCCGGCTACTATTTCACGCCTGAAGAACACAAAAACATCGGCACCTTCATCGCACGCGGCGAACTGGGCTACACCCATTCCAACCAAGATTTGGATGTGCCCTCCGTATTACTATTCCGCAGCGGCGGTGCCAACAGCGTGCGCGGCTATGAGCAAGACAGTATCGGCCTGAAAGGCCCGAATAATTCCGTGCTGCCTGACCGCGCCTTGGCCGTGGCCAGCTTCGAATATCAAAAACCAATCGGCAAAAACTTCGCGTTGGCGCTGTTTCACGATATGGGCTCGGTGAGCCACAACTTCACCAACATGAACTGGCATCACGGCAGCGGCGTCGGCCTGCGCTGGTTTAGCCCGATTGCCCCCTTCTCCTTCGATTTGGCCTACGGCCACCAAGACCGCAAACTGCGCTGGCACATCAGCCTGGGAACCCGATTCTAAATGACCGACACCGCCCTACCCGTTGATTCCGACACCCTGCCGCCCGAAGCTGAAAATGAAGCCGCTGCCGGCAACACTCCGCCGAAGAAGCCGCGCCGCCGCTGGCTGCGCCGCCTGCTTTCCGCCTTTTTGCTGCTGCTCACGCTTCTGGTGGCAGCCGTGGTGTGGCTGGTGGGCACCGAATCCGGCCTGCGCTTCGGCATCACCAAAATCCCCTCCTGGTTCGGTGTGAACATCAGCGTGAAGGAATTGAACGGCAGCCTGTGGCGCGGCTTTCAAGGCAGCGGCATTCAGGTAGCCACCGAGGGTACCGATTTAGACATCAGCAGCGTGGCGCTGCAATGGCAGCCTAATGAATTGTGGCACCGGCAGCTGCACGTCAACCGCCTGGCCGCCGGCGATATCCGAATCATCAGCAAACCCATCCCGCCCAAAGAAGACCGCCCGCCGATGAAGCTACCTGAAAGCGTGGATTTGCCCTTGGGCGTACAGATCGAGAAAATCGAAGTCGGCCGCATCCTGCTGGGCAAAAGCAACAACCCGGTGGTGGAATCCGGCGCGGTCAGCTACCAGTTCGACCACCAAAACCACAAGCTCAACATCGTTTCCCTGCGCCTGCCCTGGCATAATTTCAGCGGTAGTACCACACTCAACACCGCCACCCCCTTCAAGCTCGACGGCCAAATCGTGGGCAGCGGCGAGCTGGACGGCAAACAGGCCGACAGCGCCGTGGCCATGAACGGCAGCCTGCAAAACCCCGAGCTGCTCGTCCAGCTGGACAACGGTGATTCCCACTTTGCCGTAAACGGTAAACTGCGTCCCTTCGAGCCGCTGCTCAACCGCAAAATCGTCAACCTCAACATCGACGGCCGTCAAATCAACCCCGCATGGTTCGATCCCTCCCTGCCCACTGCCGATTTGGTGTTCAACCTCGCGCTCAATCCCGCCGAAGAAGCCGATACCCTCGCCGGCCTGCTCGAAGTGCGCAACCAAGCCCCCGCGCCCATCAACGGCAACGGCATCCCCGTAGCCGGCATCAACGGCAAACTCAAAGTGGACACCAGCGGCAAACTGCATCTGGACAATGTCGATACCGAGCTGGCCGCCGGCGGCCGCATCACTTTCAACGGCAACATCGACAGCGCCAACCAAAACATGGCCGTAGATGCCGCCGTGCAGCAATTCAAACTGCAAGACATCCTCAAACAAAAGCTCGACCTCAGCCTAGACGGCGACATCAAGCTTTCAGGTAGCCTCGGCAGCCCGCAGGCCGATTGGCAGCTTAAAGCCGGCCAAACCGCCACCAGCGGCACCTTCCAGCTGCTCACCGACAAAACCAACCGCCAGCGCAGCATCAGTCTGCAACAAGTGAAAATCACCCCCGAAAACGGCGGCGAAATGCAAGGCGAAGCCCTGCTCGAGCTCTTCCAAGGCCGCAAAATCACCGCCCGCGTTAACAGCACCCGCTTCAACCCCGCCGCCGTGCTGGCCGATTTGCCGCAAGGCAGCGTGAACGGCAGCGTGAAGCTCGACGGCAGCCTCGGCCAAACCCCCGATTTGCACCTCCTGCTCGATTGGCAAAACAGCCAGCTCTCCGGCGCCCCCCTCGCCGGTAAGGCCGATTTGCGCTATCAAAACGACCACCTGCCCAAAGCCGACCTCCACCTTTTGCTCGGCCGCAACCGCATCCACGCCGACGGCAGCTTCGGTAAGGCAGGCGACCGCCTTAATCTCGACATCGACGCGCCCAACCTCAATCTCTTCGGCTTCGGCCTCACGGGCTACCTGAAAGCCCAAGGTTTCCTCTCCGGCGCCCCCGCCAAGCTTACTGCCGACCTGCACGGCCACGCCGACAGCCTTGCCGTGCAAAACGCCGTGCGCATCGACCACCTCGATTTCGACCTCAAAGGCTCGCCCGACCTCAACCAGCCGCTCAACATCAAGCTCGACGGCCGGAAAATCCACATCGGCAGCACCCAAATCGACAACATCAACCTCAACGCCAACGGCAGCGGCAAAAGCCACAGCATCACCGGCAACAGCAGCCTCAGCCTCAGCGGCAAGCCCTTCCGTCTCAATCTGGCCGCCAACGGCGGGCTGAACAACGAACAGCAGTGGAACGGCCGCATCGGCCAGCTCGACATCGGCGGCGCCTTCAACCTCAAGCTGCTCAACCCCATCCAAATCGAAGCCGGCGCCAAACGCGTGCGTCTCGACAACGCCCGCTGGGCAGCCATGGGCGGCAGCCTCAACCTGCACAATTTCGTGTGGGAAAAACAAAGCGGCATCAGCAGCAAAGGCAACGCCACCAACCTGCACCTGCAAGAGCTGGACAACCTGATCGGCCTGGGCAAAGACGACAAATCTGTCAAGCTGCAGCTCGTGGTGGCCGGCGATTGGGACTTGCGCTACAGCCGCGATGCCACAGGCTACCTGAAACTCACCCAGCAATCCGGCGACGTGGTTATCCCCTATCGCCAGCAGGCGCTGGGCTTGAGCAACCTCGTGCTCGACACCCGCTTCCAAAGCGGCCGCATCGACAACCGCCTCACCGGCAAAACCCGCTACGGCACGCTCGACGCCTCCGTGGCCGTGAGCCAGCAGTTTGGCAACGCCATCAGCCAAGCTCCGATCAATGGCTACCTGAAACTCGACATCCCCGAGCTCGACGCCATCCGCAACCTCCTGCCCGGCGGCATGAGTGCCAAAGGCGCGCTCGCCATCGACACCACCGTGTCCGGCAACGTGGGCGAGCCCCGCCTCAACGGCACCGCCACCGGCAAAAACCTCTACTACCGCGACCGCAACACCGGCGTGATTTTGGATAACGGCAGCCTCAGCTCCCGCTTCCAAGGCCGCGACTGGGTAATCGACTCGCTCAAATTCACCCGCAAAGACGGCAGCGTCGAACTTAAAGGCCGCGTCAACCTCACCGGCACCACCCCCGATGTAGACGTAAACGCCCAGTTCACCCGCTACCCCATCCTCGACAACCCCAACCGCAAGCTCACCCTCAGCGGCAACAGCCAACTGCTCTACAACCCCGGGCGCGGCATGGCGCTCAACGGCGAGCTCAAAGTGGATAGCGGCCACTTCGGCTTCCAAAAATCCAGCATGCCCGGGCTCGATGACGACGTGGTGGTGCTCGGCGAAGAAAAACCCGCCGACACCAGCACCGCCACCCCCATCGAGATGAACCTCACCCTCGACTTGAACGACAACTTCCGCTTCAGCGGCCAAGGGCTGGATGTGTTGCTCGGCGGCAAGCTCACTCTCAGCGCCAAACCCAAAGAGAACGTGCGCGCCGTGGGCACCGTAAACATCGTGCGCGGCCAATACAAAGCCTACGGCCAAGACCTCGTCATCAATAAAGGCCACATCTCCTTCGTCGGCCCCATCGCCTCGCCCAACCTCAACCTGCGCGCCACCCGCAAATACTCTCCCGTGGGCGCCGGCGTGGAAGTGCTCGGCAGCCTCGACAACCCGCGCGTGAGCCTCGTCTCCAACGAGCCGATGAGCGACAAAGACAAACTCTCCTGGCTCATCCTCGGCCGTGCCAGCAGCGGCAACGAAAGCGACGAAGCCACCGTGGCCGCCGCCGCCGGCGCCTTCCTGGCCGGCAACATCAACGACAAAATCGGCCTCCTCGACGACTTCGGCATGACCACCCGCCGCACCCGCAACACCCAAACCGGCGAGCTCAACCCCGCCGAACAAGTCATCACCTTCGGCAAGCGCATCACCAACGAGCTCTATCTGGGCTACGAATACAGCGTAACCAGCGCTAACCAGGCCGTGAAGCTGATCTGGCAGATCAACAGCACTCTACAGGCCATCAGCCGCGTGGGCACTGACTCTGTGGGCGGTGAAGTGCGCTACACCATCCGCTTCGATTAGCGCGCCATTCGACCAAGCTGCCGCTACAAAGTTTTGGCTTGGCTGGATGTTTGGTTGTGCAGAAATTTGCGTTGCCCGTTTGAACGGCGTTGAAGCTCACATTTTAGCTTTGTAGAAACCCGGCTTCCTTCGGAAACCTCGTTTTCAGGTAACCTCATCCAAGGCCGTGCATATGGCTTCGGCAATCCGCTCGCTCGCGCCTTGGTGGGCTTGGATAAAACCGGCGGCTTGGGCGGAGAAGCGTTCGCGTTCGGCGGGGTTGGCCAGCCAGCGTTGTACGGCGGCATACCATTCGGCGGGAGTGGCTACCTGAAGCGCGGCGCCGGCAGCCAATGCGCCCGCGCAGGCGGCGGCGAAGTTGTAGGTGGAATAGCCGAACAGGGCGGGTTTGCCGCAGGCGATGGGTTCGATGATGTTTTGGCAGCCGGTGTCCACCAGGCTGCCGCCCACAAAGGCCAGATCGGCGGCCAGATAGTAGGCGAACAGCTCGCCCATGCTGTCGCCCAGCCACACTTGCGTTTCGGGGCGCACGGCGGCTTCGTCGCTGCGCCGCTGCACGCGCAGGCCGAGCGCCGCCGCGCCTTCGGCCACGACATCGAAGCGTTCGGGATGGCGCGGTACGATTACTAAAAGCGCATCGCCTTGATACTGCCGCCACTCTTGCAGCAGCAGCAGCGCTTCGTCTTGGTTTTGATGAAAACGCGTGCTGGCGCACACCACAACGGGGCGGCTGCCGATGCGTTGCTTAAATGCCGCGGCCAACTCGCGCATGGCTGCGGGCGGGGCGATGTCGTATTTGGTGTTGCCGCACACCAGCACGTTTCCCGCACCGATGCCGCGCAGGCGTTCGGCATCGGCTTCGGTTTGGGCGAGCACGCGTCGGAAGGATTGCAGGGCGGGGGCGAACAGGGACGGCCAGCGGCGGTAGCCCTGCGCGGATTGCTTGGAGAGGCGGGCGTTGGCCAGGAACACGGGCAGATTGGCCGCGCGGCAGGCGGCCAGCAGGTTTGGCCAGATTTCGGTTTCCATGATGATGCCGAAACGCGGCTTATGCTGGGCGAGGAAGGCGGCTGTCCAAGCCGGGTGGTCGTAGGGCAGGTAGCGGCATTGGGCATCGGGAAACAGGCTCTCGGCGGTGGCGCGGCCGGTGGGCGTCATTTGCGTGAGCAGCAGCGGGGCATCGGGAAAACGGCGGCGCAAAGCCTGCACCAGCGGCACGGCAGCACGGGTTTCGCCCACGGACACGGCGTGCACCCAAATGGCGTGTTGCACGGGATTATCCAGCGGCTTGCCGAAACGCTCGCCTTGATGCAGCAGATAGTCGGGAGAGCGGCGGCTGCGCTTGGCGAGCAGGTGGCGGGCCAGCGGGCGGCCGAGGAGGCGGGTAAGCAGGCGGTAGAGGGCGGGGAGCATGGGATGGTTTGTTTTTGCAGAGATTCAGCCTTGGCTGCGCCAAGACATTATTTTAGCTGCGCCGAAGCTTACGCTTTCAGGTAGCTTGGGGGTAGTTTGGAGGCTACCTGAAAAAATGAATTTGGTGAAGTGAAATATAACGCTACGGCCGGTGTTTTCAGGTAGCCTTTGTTATTGCGTGGATGAGGTTACCTGAAAACGAGGTTTCCAAAGGCAGCTGAGTTTCTGCGGAGCTAACATTTCAGGTAGCCTCACAGTGATACAGAAAGGTCAATGGAAATGGAACAAAACAAACCGCAAGAAGCAGTTTCCGCCAAACCTCCTTACCCATGGCGGGTGCCGATTGTTCGCGCACTATTAGGTGGCCCGCTGGAGGTGTGGTTGATGGCTTTTTACCTATGGTTTCAAAACGGCTGGATTTCCCGAGTCGATTTTGTTGAAGTGATTGGTGCAGCAGTTTTGTTTTTATGGGTTGCGTTGATAAACTGGGATGTCAGCACGTTGTATAGCCGCCAGCAAATGTTTATAAAATGCTGGTTATGATGAGCTGCAGTGCAAATATCTATGATTTTGTTGGAATTTCTGTCCAAGCCGCAGCCGCAATAAGTCGGGCACTCATACCCAGCCTACGGGCTACCTGAAAGCATGAGGTTCAACGAAATTAAAAATTTCAGGTAGCCTTCCCCCCGTTTCTCCCACTCCTCCAAAGAAAGGATTTGCCATGACTATCTGCCACCATCTCCCCGCCGCACGCTATTCTGAAGCTGTGATAGCCAACGGTTTCGTTTTCCTCTCTGGCCAAGTACCTGCCAACCCCGAAGCCGATATCGAAGCGCAAACCGCCGATGTGCTTGCGCAAATCGACCGGATTCTGGCCGACTGCGGCTCAGACAAGGCACATATCTGCGAAGCGGTAATCTATTTGCCCGATATGGCCGACTACGCGGGCATGAACCGTGTTTGGGATGCCTGGGTAGCCCCTGGCAAAGCCCCCGCCCGCGCCTGCGTACAAGCCGCATTAGCAGATGCAGGCTGGAAAGTGGAAATCAAGATTACGGCTTTGCAGCGCACGGTATGACAGGCAGTGGCCTTCTGCCGTACAATCCGTGCCGTTTCTTTATTATATAGCTAAAGCACTTAATTTCTTTTTACAACAGTGGTTCGCCTTGTATGAAAGAATGTGCTTCAGACCACCTGAAATCGGCACAACTACGGAACGATATGGTTTATCAAAGAAAATTTATTAAAGAAGTGTCGCAAACGGCGGTGGGCGTATTCGTACTGCTCTTGGCTACGCTGGTGGTGGTGCAGGCGGTGAAACTGTTGGGCGGCGCAGCCGGCGGCAAGGTGGCGGCGGATGCAGTGGCCACGCTGGTGGCGTTTTGGACGGTGGCGCTGATGCCCATCGTGCTCATCCTCACGGCCTACATCAGCGCGCTCACGGTATTTTCCCGCTATTGGCGCGACAGCGAAATGACAGTTTGGCTTTCTTCCGGCCTCTCCCTCTGCGGCTGGATTAAGCCGCTGATGGCTTTTGCCGTGCCTTTCGCCCTGCTCACGGCGCTGGTGTCGATGCTGGTGATGCCGTGGGCGGATGCGCGTAGCCACGAGTTTGCCGAGGTGCTAAAGCAGCGGCAGGATACTTCCATGGTGCGCCCGGGGGTGTTTCAGGAATTCGGCAGCAACACACCGCGCGTGTATTTTGTGGAAAAATTCGATGCGGGCAGTGGTGATGCAGCCAATCTGTTTATCCGCGAGCAAAACGTGCAGGGGCGCGACACGCTGATTACCGCCGAGCGCGGCCGTTTTGCCGAAGCAGGCAATAAGCGTACGCTGGAATTGTTTAACGGCCGCCGCTACAGCGGCACACCCGGTATGGCGGATTACGACGAAGTATCGTTTGAGCGGCTGCATTTGGTGGTGGGCACCGCGCCCAAGCTGGTGCAGCGCGATATTCACCGCCGCACCGTGCCCACCGCCAAACTGTGGGGCAATACCAACCCAGAGTTGCGCGGCGAATTAATGTGGCGTATCACCATGCCGGTGAGCGTGCTGATTTTGGCGCTGTTGGCGCTACCACTTTCATATATGGATAACCGCAGCGGCCGCAGCTACAGCCTCTTAATCGCCATCGGCATGTTTCTGCTCTATCAGAACGGCCTCACGCTGGTGCGCGATGGCATCAGCAGCGGCAAGATTCCGCTGTGGCCGGGTTTGATTGTGCCGCATCTCTTGATGCTGATGCTAGCCGTATTACTGCTGCGTGTACGCAGCCAGCCTTCACGGCCATTTTGGCAGGCCTTGCGCCTGGCCTTAGGAGGCAAGCCGGCATGAAACTGCTCACCCGTTATCTGATCCGCCGTTTGGGCACGGCCACGCTCTACGCGCTTATGGCCTTAGTGGCGCTGTTTTCGTTTTTTGAAGTGATTAATGCCGTGGACGACGTGGGCAACGGCAACTACACCGTGCTCACCCTGATTCTGTATGTGGGCATGCGCCTGTTCGGGTACATGTATACCCTGCTGCCGCTGGCTGTGCTCATCGGCTGCCTGGCCGCCTTGAGCCAGCTCGCCTCCGCCAGCGAATGGACGGTTATCCGCACCAGCGGCACTTCGCTCAAGCGCATCATTGCCACCGTGGCCTCGGTGGGTTTGCTGGCCGGGCTGATCGGCGTGGCGTTGGGCGAATGGGTTGCCCCCTATATGGAACAACGCGCCGAGCGGCTGCGCCTGCACGCCGTGCAGCAAACCGTAAGCCTGGGCGGCAGCGGCCTGTGGTTTCGGCAGGGCAGCGACAACATCAACGTGCGCGAAATGTTGCCCGACGGTCGCCTGCTCGGCATCCGCATCTACCGCTACAACCAACACGCCGCACTGGAATCCGCCTGGCAGGCCGCCGAAGGCCGCGTCAACAGCAACGGCACTTGGACGCTCAAACAAGTGGCGCGTACCCATATTGCCGCCGATCGCACCCAAACCGAACGGCTGGCCAGCGCCGAATGGCCAAGCGACGTGGGCGTGGAGCTGCTCGGCGTACTTTTGGTGGACACCGACCAAATGTCGGCTCGCAGCCTGAAAATGTATATCGACCACCTGCAAAGCAACGGCCAGCAAACCGCCGCCTATGCCACCGCCTGGTGGCGCAAGCTGCTCTACCCGCTGATTTGCACGGTGATGGCCTTGGTGGCACTCGCCTTCACCCCGCAAAGCTCGCGCCACGGCAACATCGGCGTGCGCCTGTTCCTCGGCATCTGCCTGGGCCTCGCCTTCCACTTCGCCGGCCTGCTCTCCGGCTATGTCGCCCAACTCTCCAGCATGCCGCCCTTCGGCGCCGCCATCCTGCCCGGCACAGTGTTTGCCCTTGCCGCTGCCTGGTTGATTAGGCGGCAGGAAGTGCGTTGAGGAAAGGCTACCTGAAAAACCGGGCTTGGCATTTTTCAGGTAGCCTTTATTCCGTTGCAAAACCAATATAATCAAGGAGAAACCATGTTTACAGGAATCGTACAAGGCTTAGGCGAAGTGCTGGCCATAGATCAGCGTGCGCCCGATTTCCGCAGCCACACCGTGCGCCTGCCCGAGGGCGCGGATGCCGATTTGCGCGTGGGCGCATCGGTGGCGCACAACGGCTGCTGCCTCACCATCACCCGCGTACACGAAAACGGCGCGGCGGATTTCGACCTGATGGGCGAAACGCTGGCCAAAACCAATCTGGGCGCATTGCAGCCGGGCGACAAGGTAAACATCGAGCGCGCCGCCCGCTTCGGCGACGAAATCGGCGGCCACAGCATGAGCGGCCACATCACAGCCACTGCCGAAATCAGCCGCATCGAAGCGAACGGGCTGAACCGCACCGTGTGGTTTAGGCTACCTGAAAACCTGAAAGGCTATGTTTTCCCTAAAGGATTCATCGGGCTGGACGGCTGCAGCCTCACCATCGGCACGGTAAGCGACAGCGAATTCAATGTACACCTAATCCCCGAAACCCTGAACCGTACGCTGTTTGGCAGCCGCCGCGCCGGCGAGCGGGTGAATGTGGAAATCGATCCGCAAACGCAGGTGATTGTGGATACCGTGGCGAGGATTTTGGCAGAAAAGGACAACGCATGATGCCGCTGCCGCCGCAAGTGCCGCGCCGGGACGGCGGAATCAGCCGCCGTGTGGCGACCGCTTTACTCCGGCTGCTGGGCTGGCGCGTCGCAGGCAGCGTGCCGGATGTAGCCAAATGCGTGGTGGTGGCCGTACCGCACACATCGAATTTCGACGGGCTGTATGTGCTGCCTGCTCTGCTGGCTTTGGATTTGAAAATGAGCATCTTCGGCAAGAAAAGCCTGTTTGCCGTGCCCGGTTTGGCGGCGTTTTTGCGCTGGGCGGGCGTGATGCCGCTGGATAGGGAACGCGCCGGCGGCGTGGTGGACGAAGCCGTGGCCGCCTTCCGCCGCAGCGAGCAGCTGTTTCTCGGCATCTCGCCGGAAGGCACGCGCCACGCCGCGCCCAAATGGAAAAGCGGTTACTGGCGGATTGCCCGCGGCGCCGGTGTGCCGGTATTGCCGGTGGCGATCGACTACGGGCGGCGCGAAGTGCGCTTCCTGCCGCTATTTACCCCCACCGCCGACATGGCCGCCGACCACGCCGCACTGGCCGCACTGTTTCGCGGCATCGAGCCGAAGCATAAACATCGTTTGTCTTTGCCGCTGCGTGAAGCCCAGATGGCCGAAACCGATTGATGACATATGGAGATTACACTTCAACCCATCGGCTACCTCGAAACGCCGTTTAACGACATCGCCGATATGCCGATACAGCCGTCTGTGCTGGCCGATACACGCGGCAAAGCCGTGCTGGATGAAAAATTTGCGCCCGGCTTAAAGGATTTAGACGGCTTCTCGCATATCATCCTGCTGTTCTTGCTGCATAAAATATCCGGCTATCAGCTGGAGGTAGTACCGTTTATGGACACGCTACCGCACGGCATTTTCGCCACCCGCTCGCCCAAACGGCCAAACCGTATCGGCATGTCGATTGTGCGCGTGGAAAGCGTGGTCGGGAATATCGTGCAGTTCAAAGGCGTAGATATGCTCAACGGCAGCCCGCTGCTCGACATCAAGCCCTACTATTCCTATTTCGACCAGCAAACCCAGGTTCGCAACGGCTGGCTGGAAGGGAAAACGCTGCGGCCGGAAAATTTGCGTTCCGACAAACGCTTTGAATCATGAGCCTACCCACTCAGCACAAAATGCCTTGAATGCCCAAAATAACGCTTAATCATTGCCCGTACAACTCTTCCAACCAAGCCAGCCAATGCCGCTAGCAAGGAAGCCGTGCTTTGATCGCCGCTGAAACCGATTGATATGACAGACACCCCCACCGTTCCCGACTATCTGCGCCACATCCACGTGGTGCTCACCCGCACCAGCCATCCCGGCAACATCGGCGCCGCCGCCCGCGCCATGAAAACCATGGGCTTGAGCCGCCTCACCCTGGTCGCACCCAACCTGATGGCCACGCCGATGACCCCCGAGCCGCCTACTTTCGATGCTGCCCAGGCTGCCGCGTTCCGACTGCCGGAAGAAAGCTTCATCCTCGCTTCCGGCGCGCGCGACGTGCTGGAGCAGGCGCGAATTGTGGCCACCTTGGATGAAGCGCTGGCCGACACCGTATTGAGCTGCGCCCTCACCAGCCGCCGCCGCGAACTCTCCGCCCCACTACACACCCCGCGCGAACTCGTGCCCGAGCTATTACAGGCCGCGCAGCAAGGTTTTCAGGTAGCCCTCGTATTCGGCAACGAAACCTTCGGCCTGAACATCGACGAAGTGCAGCACTGCAACCGTCTGCTCACCATCAGCGGCAATCCCGCCTATTTCTCGCTCAACCTCGCCCAGGCCGTGCAAGTGGTGTGCTACGAAATTTTCAGCCAAACCGGCATCGGCATGAGCCAGCTGCAACAGGCACATACGCCCGCTACACAAAGCCAAACACGCGGCATGGTGGACCACTTGGAGCAAATCATTGAGCAAACCGGCTTTGCCAACCGCCACAACCAAGAACGCATGATGCGCCGCCTGCACAGCCTCTTCGATCGCGCCTCTCCCAGCCGCGAAGACATCGACCTGCTGCGCGGCCTGTGGAACAGGATTTTGCAGCGGCTAAGGGATTAAGGGCAGGGAAGGGGAAGGCTACCTGAAAGTTTCAGGTAAACTTCCATCTTGTGTAGTCGTTCCCAATAGGGATGAGACAAGGTGGCGAGCTGTAGATGGTATAAATAGTACGGCAAGGCGAGTCAAAGCCGTATCACCCCTATTATGGAAGGCTGTAAAAAACCTTGAATTGCCAGGGGATAACACTTATCATTGCCACCCTTGTAGCTGAAGCAATTATTTCTTCCTAACAAGGCGAGTCAACGTAGCAGGAAGAAATAATTGCTTCAGCTATGCAAAACACATCTGAAAAAGGAAACAAATATGGCATACCAACTGCCCGAACTACCCTATGCTTATGACGCGCTGGAGCCACATTTCGATACGCAAACCATGGAAATCCACCACAGCAAGCACCATCAGGCCTATGTAAATAATGCCAATGCCGTGTTGGCCAAACTGCCCGAGTGGGAAAAACTGTCCGCCGAAGAGCTGATTGCCCGCCTTGCCGAGTTGCCCGAAAACGTGCGTACTCCTCTGCGTAACAATGCCGGTGGCCACGCCAACCACAGCCTGTTTTGGCAAATCCTGAAAACCGGTACCACTCTGCAAGGCAAGCTCAAAGCCGCCATCGAGCGTGATTTCGGCAGCGTGGAAGCTTTCCAGGCCGAGTTTGAAAAAGCTGCTGCTACCCGTTTTGGCTCTGGTTGGGCCTGGCTGGTATATGAAAACGGCAAGCTCAAAGCCGTTTCCACTGCCAACCAAGACTCCCCGCTGATGGGACAGGCCGTATCCGGTGTGTCCGGCTACCCGATTATTGGCTTGGATGTGTGGGAACACGCCTACTACCTGAAATTCCAAAACCGTCGCCCCGACTACATCAAAGCCTTCTGGCAAGTAGTAAACTGGGACGAAGCCGCCCGCCGTTTTGAAAGCGTGGCTGCTTAAGTGTCTATCTTTCTGAAACAGGCTACCTGAAAGCCCGTTCGGCATTTTCAGGTAGCCTTTTCCAATTCCAATCACTTAGCAAATACCAATCAATAAAATGGCAACACTCAGCAACGAAGACATCCACTGCTTCAAACAACAAGCCCACCAACTGCGCCCCACCGTGCTCATCGGCAAACAAGGGCTCACTGAGGCTGTTATCAAAGAAACCGACACCCGCCTCACCGCTCGCGAGCTGATTAAAGTGCAAGTGGCCGGCGACGACAGGCAGGAGCGCATCGCCATTGCCGAAGCCCTCTGTGCCGCCACCGGCGCCGAACTGGTGCAGCACATCGGCAAACAGCTGGTGTTGTGGCGGCCGAAGCCCGAAGAAAAAGAGTAGGGCGGCTGCACATTTTTTCATGCAGGGCAGGCCAAAGCTGTATCGGTGTCGGTTGATTCGTTATTCCACAATATAATCCGATTTCAAACAGCATCTTGCCAAACCGGCATATTGCAGTATAATGCCGCCTTTCCCGCGGACGTGGCGAAATTGGTAGACGCACCAGATTTAGGTTCTGGCGCCGAGAGGTGTGAGAGTTCGAGTCTCTCCGTCCGCACCATCTTCACAAAACAGCCCAAATTTTCGGGCTGTTTTTACGTCTAATACCATCCAATGCAATCAGTCAAATTCAAGACAGGCAAGGATTTCAGGCTGATTCAATCTATCCTTTCCCCTTCCCTATTCAGCTAATCCCGTCTAATGCCGTCTAATTGAATTGCCCCTTTTGTGGGGGTATGATTGGGGGCGTCCAGAAAATACCCTCAAAAATATACCCCCAGAATGCCCCTAAACGACCGCCAAATCAAGAACGCAAAACCTACCGGCACAGGAAAGAAATCCAAACTGTTTGACGGCAGCGGCCTGTATCTGGAAATTACCCCGGCAGGCGGCAAAATCTTCCGCCTGAAATACCGTATCGACGGCAAGGAAAAAACGCTGACTATCGGCAAGTATCCTGCCGTTTCCCTATCCGAAGCCCGGCAAGCTGCCGAAAACGCCCGCCACCTGCTTTCAGGCGGGCAAGACCCCGCTGCCGCCAAGCAACAGGCCAAGCAGGAAAGGCAGGCTGCTTTACTGAATACTTTTGCCGCCACTACCCGCCGCTGGCACACCGACAATCTACACCGCTGGAAGCCAAACCATGCAGAGCGCATCATGCGCTATTTTGAAACCGATGTTTTTCCGCTGATTGGAGAAATACCGATAGATAGCATCACGGTAGGGCAAATCAAATAAGTTTTAGACCGTATCACAGCGCGGGGCGTGAGCAACACAGCCGAAAAAGTAAGGGAATGGATAGGCGCAGTTTTCGATTATGCGGCCATGCTGGAAGTAACCGACCGCAACCCCGCCCGTGCATTGCGCAAATACATTGCCAAGCAACCGCCCAAAAACCGTGCAGCCCTACCGCGTGAAGAACTGACAGAGTTTTATCGCCGCCTGATACTGGCCGAGATTGAACCGGCAAATAAAATCGCCCTATTACTGCTGATGCTGGTGTTTGTACGTAATACCGAACTACGCGGCGGACAATGGGCAGAAGTAAATTTTGCAGCGGCGCAATGGGTAATTCCCGCCGAACGAATGAAGCACGAGAAGACCGCCCCCAAACCGCCGCACACCGTGCCGCTTTCCGATTGGGTGCTGGAGCTACTGCGGGAACTGCACGGCCTAACCGGCAATACTCCCTATCTATTTCCCAGCCGCACCAAAACCACCGGCTTTATCAGCGATGCCACCCTAACCTGCATCATTGAGCGCCTAGGCTACAAAGGCATAGCCACCCCGCACGGCTTCCGCAGTTTGGCAAGCAGCATCCTGAACGAACAGGGCTACAACCCAGATGCCATAGAACGCCAGTTAGCGCATGAAGAAAGCAACCGGATTAGAGCCGCCCACAACCGGGCGGAGTATCTGGCCGAGCGGCGGGAGATGATGCAATGGTATTCAGACTATCTGCGGGAGCGATACCGCCAAGCCAAAGCCTTGATTGCAACAGATGGGGCTACCTGAAAAACAAAACACCAGCAGGCGGGCTGGTGTTTTATTTCGCTTCGCATTATCCTTAATCCAGCCTAATGCCGTATAACGCTGTATTGTGCAGATAGCGATAAGGTATAGCGCATTTAGTAAAACTTAGTATTTTGAGCTTCAACATTTTTCAACAGGAGGCATGGGTAATTTATGCCAAATACTGATTATAGTTATTTAAAAAATTTAGATAAACATCATAAAGTAGCGTATCTAAACTTAGATACTGTCTACACTGTACTGTCAGAATACTTTGATAAATTAACAAACTTAGAAATTTCAAAAATACATAATGATTACATATTGTTATGCAAAAACTTTAAAGAGCGAGCAGGGTTCCCTCTTGAAAAATCATTGATAATGAGTGATTTACTATTTTTTTGGGAGATAATATAAAAACAACAGAAAAAGACATGTCGGCTTTTCTTGCAGTTAATGAAATTTATACTCTAATTAATGATTATGATGGATTGGAGCATTACGAGTTAATAGATAGGATGGGATAACCCTGCTGACACGTCTAGAAGTCTGCAACGCTGTCCTAATTGGCAGCGGTATGAGCTATCCGGAGCGCAAGGCCTCTCTGTTTGATATGGCCGCATCCTACCGCCACGGCAGCCACATCTGCTGCATTGAGAAAACTGCTGTTCTGACAGCCTAGACAGCATCCCGAAAAGGAGCAGAGAAATGGGCAATCGAAAGAAAAAGGCAGAGAGATGGCAGCACAATTACGCTGCCATTTCCCATGTGGCTTGGTCGTTGAGGTCGTAGTTCTCCTCGCCATCTCTGATGGATACTTCCGCCCATTCACGGATGATGGCGCTGCGGTATTCTTTCTCCAGCCGCAGGGCTTCGGCTTCTTGCCTGCTCTCTTCGTCCTGTGCCGCGCTGATTTCGTCCAAGTAGGCGGCTAACATGCCATCGTAGTTTGGCTGGATGGTGTACATGATTGCTCTCTCCTTCAATCACAGTGAATGTTTAATAAAACCATCTCTTAGAAATGGTTACGTTAAACATTCACTTACCGTTGATAGGGGCGGCGGCATCCCGGCCTGTCTGTTGCCCCAGTTCCCCTCCGGCCTGACTGCTGCTTGAGGGTGGCGGTGAAGCGGTGTTGTGCTTCGTTGGGGTGTAGTATAGGAAACTATACTTTCCTTTGATTTGAAACAGAATTTATTTTTTCGCGGGCAACAAAAAAGCCGCACTTGGCGGCAACAGTCGGCTACGGGTTTACGGTTGGGATTGCTTAAATCTTATTGCAACTGTAAAATAGTTGCATATAGCAAACAAAGGCAAAATAATGGGCAAGGCGGAAAAACTGCTGGCACGGCTGTTGAGCCTGCCGCGTGATTTCACTTGGGGCGAGCTGACTGCCGTGATGAACAAACACGGGTTTGTGCTGCACAAGGGCAGCGGCTCGGGTAGGAAGTTTCTGCATCGGGAAACGGGGATTGCGGTTACGCTGCACGAACCGCACCCGGGCAAGATTTTGAAGCGTTACCAACTGCAAGACGTGATTGAGGGCTTGCGTAAAATTGGAGTGATGGATGATGAATGATTTATTGAGCTATAAAGGCTACGAAGGCACGGTGCAATACAGCAAAGAAGACGACTGCCTGCACGGGCGGGTGCTGCATATCCGCAGCGTGCTGGGCTATGGCGGGGAGACCTTGGCCGAAGTGAAGGCGATGTTCGAGCAGGCGGTGGACGAATACTTGGAGATGTGTGCCGAAGAAGGGATCCCGCCGGAGAAGCCTTATAAGGGCAGCCTGAACGTGCGGCTGGGGGCGGAACTGCACCGGCAGGCAGCCGCGATGGCGGCACGACAACATACCTCGCTGAATGATTTGATTGTGCAGGCGGTGGAAAGGCAGGTGCGGGAAGCACTGCCTGCCTGACTTTTAATTACGGCGAATTCGCCATATTTGAATTGAAGGAGCGGTAAATGAAAATGCAAAAATTTGATATAGCCGAATACTTGGACAGCGAGGAAATGATTGCGGCCTATCTTTCTTCTGTGCTGGAAGACGGGGATGCGGACGAATTTATCGCCGCGCTGGGAGACGTGGCGCGAGCCAAGGGGATTAGCGAGCTGGCCGCGCAAACCGGGCTGGGCCGGGAAAGCCTGTATAAAACCCTGTCCGGCAACAGCAAGCCGCGTTTTGATACGGTATTGAAGATTACCCGGGCGCTAGGGGTGGAGATGCCCTTGGCTCCGGCTGCCTTGATCGGATAATAGACACAACCGCCTGCGGGCGGTTTTTTGGCGGGCAAAAGAAAAGCCCGCGCTGGGCGGGCTGTGGTTGAATTAATTAAGCGAAAGCGTGCTGCATCATTTCTTGATGCTGTTCAGCGTCCTCCGCTTGCCTACGAATTAGGATAGCTTCGGCAATGTTCCTTTCTGTAATGCCGTTTCCGTTTCGCAAGCGGAGTTTATTTTTAACCTTGTCCCATCCGTAGATTTTTACCAAGATGGCAATGCTTTCATCAGCAAAAGAGCCAGAGATAACATCAACACCTTGCAGGTCAATTATAATTCTGCTAACGGCTGGGTTCTCAAAAGCTTTAATAATTTGGTCTCGGATTGGGATGGCAGCTCGGCGGGAAGCAAGACTGCCACTTGGCAAGTGGATAATTCTTTCCATGTCAGCCTCCTTTAATTTAACCTATTAATGTATCTAATATATCTGCAATTTCTGCATTAGCAGACGGTGTTGTGATTTGGTTTAGATTACTAGTCTGCAATCTGCATTGGATAATTACCCCATCCCAAAATAGGTCTTGGGGACAGGGTCTGATGCGTTTTATTCTATTCTGAAAATTTGATATTGACAACTCGGCATTACCTGTGATTATGGTTAACTCTCCACCAAAACTTTCCACCACATCAATAAATCGAGGTAGACCTAAGCCTGCATGATTGTTCCCACTGCTATACTTGGCAAGGCTTCCCATAGGATTGCCTATTACGTCTGGCGGCAATTGTTGCGCCCAGTCGTCTTTTGGTTTGATAGTCTTGGATGAGTTCCCTTTTTTGATGCACCACTCAATAGCATCTTCGTGATTATCTATTTGAATACCAACACGGTTTAACTCCTTCAGAAACCCACTCCCACAATCTGCCAGAGCGAACTCAATCCATTTGTTGTATTTTTGCGCCATCGAGAAGCCGGTGGATTTTCCATGTGACCACACGTTATCGTGTACTTCACCAATAGCATCAATCAAAGGGGAGATGGCTGCCCTGTTCTCTCCATCCCCCATCACATTGATGCAACTGCCTATCTGTGTAGTGGCACTATCAACAGATTCTTCACAGTCAAGCATAGTCAATAAAGAGTAGCTTTTCCCTAGATTCGGCCTGTCCCAAGTATCATTAATCCCCCATACCTTGTTGAAAAATCCAATTGTTATTAGATAGTTCATTCGAGAGTCGTCCACATTAAAAAAGTGTGTGGGCGTCTTATGTTTGTACAGATAAGCTGCCATACACACTAAATAGGCAGGTTTGATAAAGTCTTCGTTATAAATACTGACAGGGTTATTTTTAATGATGGTTTGACAATCTTGTAGAGCTGAAATTAAGTCTTTAGCCATAAGTTAAATATCCATTTCAATCCAACACGCTCCACCAGAACACGCGGCCTATTATTTGAATATCGGATGCATCGACTTCTTCGTTCGGGTGCTCATCTTCATTGTAGCTATGGATACGGATTCTATTGCCTGGCAGGCGGTAAAGGATTTTGGTGCGTAGCCAGCCGTCATGATTGATGGCGTAAATCTTGCCGTCCTTAATGTGCTTTTGGCTGGTGTCTACGCCTAACGTAGCGCCATCAGGGAATACCGGCTCCATGCTGTTGCCATCGGCAGATACACATACTACGTCTTTAGGGTTGATGCCTTTGCGGTGCAGGGTGGATTTGTGAAAGCGCAGCTTATAGCCGTTGAAGTCGGACGCTTCAAATGCACCGGAGCCGGCAGATAAGCGCACTTCTTTCAGGAATGGCACTTCACACTCTGCATTATTGAGCGGTGTGCCGTCCTGCCATGTTTCTACCATGGCGAAAGCGGTCGCGTTTGATTCTATCGGTTTGCCGGTAGAGTCTGGCTGATATTTTTCGCCCGTGCCATCTGCCAGCCATTGGGTAGAGAAGCGGGTTTTCTTTCCGAAGGCCAATAACGGCTTCGCGCCTAGCCCCGTACTTCCGTTAAACCATTGTCCAACCAGTCCTTTTGATACTCCGGCGAAGTCTGCGAGTTGCTGCTGCGTGGTTAAACCATGCTCGGCCATCAACTCTTCCAATCTATCTTTAAGCGTGTTCATATCAATATCCTATCTGATTGTTTAGCAGTCTAAACTAAATATTGTTTAGGGTACTTGACTTTTATATGTTTAGTATCCTATACTTTAGGTAAGTTTTCTAAGATGAAAGAAGAAAATGAAACATATCGAGTTTATTGAACTACTAGGCGGCACATCCAAAGTTGCCGGCTTGTGTGGCATTTCCAAAGGGGCGGTATCCCAATGGAAAAAGAACGGTATCCCGTTGGCACAAAACAATTATCTGAAAACCAAATTCCCTAAAGAGTACAAGAAAATCTTTGGGGCTAGGCCATGACTGAATTATCAGTAGAAGTGATAACAAAATCCCACAAGGTGCAAGCTACTGTTTTGAGGATGCTTGCGGACAAATCACAGCACGAAATAGCGCTGATGCTTGGTGTGGATGATGCCACCGTGAGCCGGTGGAAGTCTGATGAACGCGGGCTATTGAAGGCCGCGCGAATGATTGCTGCCTGTGGCGGCAAGGTAGTGGATGAAGATGCCGTGGTGGTGAATGCCGAAGAGTACCGGCTGATGTGCCGTATCTCGGCTGAATATTTTGGCTGCCAGGCGGATAGATGACGGTCGCAAATATTTTTGAGGAAAGGAAAGAAGATGAAGGAAAGACAAGAGATTGAGCAAGTACTGTCTTTGGAAGAAACCAACCAAGCGGATTCCAGTAAATGAGTGGTGCTAATTCCCCCAATGACTTTAATGACGTTGGTTAGTCCGGAGTAGTCTCTCCCTGGTTTCTTCAGATCGTAGCTGATTAGTAGGTAGCGGGCCATGATTTTACCTTTCGTGGTGGGTGGTTGTGAGAGGCAGCCATTCTGCCACGGCGGGCAAAGCGGAAAGACGCTTGGCAGCCCGGACAGATGGGCAAAAGAAAGCCCGCTAAGGCGGGCTGGAAAATCACACTTCTTTAACCTGGGTGTTAGCAGTAGTGGATTTAACTAAGTCTATCGAATGGGAACAACTTTGTTTGGATGCGTAGCCTTCGGAGCTGACGGCAATGATTTCATGATTACCGGCTTTTAACCGCCAGCGCCATTCATTACGGGCATCTCTATATATTTCAAAATACATATAAGGAACTCCTATGGATTATGCGAAAAAACGAATACACGTTCTCCTACCGTTTCAAAGGCAGGACGTGGTCATTGAGCATTTGGGCGGACAGCCCGGAGGAAGCTAGGGAGAAACTGGGGGCTGCGGCCAATGCGCGTTATGACGGGCAAATCATGCAACGGATTTATGTGCCGGTCAAGGCTGCTTGGTTTCGGCAGTTTCGGGAATGGTGGGAGTGAAAAAAAGCCCGCCGGAGCGTGGCGGGCAAAAGTCGTATGAAGAAATTCCCTTTTCAAGGAGACTTGATTATGACAAATAAAGCCATGCAAAGCAAGCGCAAATCGATAACAAAAAAACTTAGGTTTGAAGTTTTAAAGCGAGATTCCTTTACTTGTCAGTATTGTGGCAAAGCTGCACCTGATGTGGTGTTGGAAATAGACTATATTAATCCGGTCAGCAATGGTGGCGATAACGACATCATGAATCTGATTACTTTGTGCCGGGACTGCAATCAGGGTAAGAAGCATCGGACGCTGGACGATCACTCTGTGATTCAAAAGCAGAAAGCCATGCTGGATGAGCTGAACCAGCGGCGTGAGCAGTTGGAAATGCTGATGAAATGGCGCGAGGAACTGCAAGAGATTGATGACCAATGCATTGATGCTGTCGCGGCAAGAATCAATGAATTTATTTCTCCAGCTACGGTTAATGACCAGGGCAAAAGAAGTATCAGGGGCGGCCGCACGATTTGCTGATATTCGACGAGGCGGCGAATTTCTTGGAAATTCAGGTGCGGGCCTTGCTGGGCTGGCTGCGTTCGACCGACCCGAATCAGAAATGCCAGGCGCTCTTGACCTTTAATCCGCCGACCACGGTGGAGGGGCGTTGGATCGTGGATTTCTTTGCGCCGTGGCTGGATAAGAAGTTTCCTAATCCGGCGGTGGGTGGGGAAATCCGCTATGCGGCCAGTGTGGATGGGAAGGATGTGTGGGTGGATGACGGTCGGGAATTTGTGTTGGCTGGCGGGGTGCCGGTGTATGAGTTCGAGCGCGGGGCTTTCAAACCGGAAGAGGTGGTGAAGCCTTTGGCCCGCACGTTTATCCCCAGCCGGGTAACGGATAACCCGTATCTGATGGGCACGGGCTATGTGAATACGCTGCAATCGCTGCCCGAGCCGCTGCGCTCGCAGATGCTGAACGGGGATTTCAGCGCGGGGATTGAGGACGATCCGTGGCAGGTTGTCCCGACGGCATGGGCGGAGGCGGCGATGGCGCGCTGGAAGCCTTTGGACAAGCTGCCGGAGATGGACAGCCTGGGGGTGGATGTGGCGCGCGGCGGTAAGGATGAGACGGTATTGGCGCGGCGGCATGGGATGTGGTTTGACCGGCCGCTGGTGTATCCGGGCAGCCGAACGCCGGACGGGCCGGCTACGGCGGGCTTGGTGATGGCGGCTTTGCGCAACCGTGCGCCGATCCATATTGATGTGATCGGGGTGGGCAGCGCGCCGTTTGATTTTCTGACCGAGGCACGGCAGCAGGTGATCGGGGTGAATGTGGCGGAGAAATCGACCGCGCGGGATAAGTCGGGGCGCTTGGGCTTCCGCAATCTGCGCTCGCAGCTGTGGTGGCGGATGCGCGAGGCGCTCGACCTGGCCAACAATACGGGCATTGCCCTGCCGCCGGATTCGCGCCTGCTGGCGGATTTGTGCGCGCCGACCTGGAAGCTGTCCGGCGCGGAAATCTATGTGGCGAGCCGTGAGGAGATTGTGGCGAAAATCGGCCGCTCGCCGGACTATGCGAGCGCCTACTGCCTGGCGCTGTTGGATACGCCGAAAATCGACAGCTTGCGCGCGGCAGGCGGTAATAGAAAAGTGATGGAGTACAACCCTTATGCTTGATGTGCGGACAGATGACGGCTTGCGCCATATGGATTGGATTGAACGGCATCTGGCCGAGGCGCACCGCTCGGAAACGGAGGCGGCATGGGCCGGGCAGGTGAGCTTGAACCGTGAGCTGTATCAGGCGGTGGCGGCAGCGGGGAATCTGTTGTTTGCCGGGGCGTTTGCTGACGGTGAGCTGGTGGGCTACTGCTCGGCGTTCCTGTTGCGCCATCTGCATTATGACTGCCTGATGTGCCAGCATGACGCGTTGTTTTTACTGCCGGCATATCGGGCGGGGACGGCAGGCTTGCGCCTGGTGCGGACGATTGAGCAGGAGGCGGCGCGGCGTGGCGCGGCTTATGTGGCCTGGCATGCCAAGCCGGGCAGCAGTTTTGAAGGCATACTTGCGCGGCGTTGCCGCCGTGAGGATGTGGTTTATTTACGGCAACTGACGAAAGGATAGAGACGATGCCAGCAGCACCAGTGATCGCCGCCGTAGCAGCGGCAGTGGGAACCAGTTATTCGATTTACTCCGGCGAGCGTGCGGCCAAGAAACAAAGCCAAGCGCAAGCACAGGCGGAAAAGCAGGCGAAGGAGCAGGCTTTGCAGGCGGAGCGCGATTTCAATAAGGCCAACAGCAAGAAGGCCAACACGGCAGGCTTGCTGCAGGCGGCGCAACAGGACGGGGGCGGGGTGGGCAGCACCATGCTGACCGGCTCGGAAGGGGTTGGAAACGACAAGCTGAAACTGGGCAGGCAGGGCCTGTTGGGCAAAACCTCTCTCTTGGGGTAAGACATGGACACGACTTTACGCAAACGCATCCTGAAGCGGCATGCCGACCTGAAGAAGGAGCGTGCCTCTTGGGATGATCATTGGCGCGATATTTCCCGCCATCTGCTGCCGCGTTCGGGGCGTTTTTTGGCAGATGAACGCAATCGCGGCGATAAGCGCTTCAATGAGATTTACGACAGCACCGGCACGCAGGCGCTGCGCATCTTGGCGGCGGGGATGATGAGCGGCATGACTTCGCCGGCACGGCCTTGGTTTAAGCTGGCGATTGAGGATGGCGGCTTGATGCAGCACCAGCCGGTGAAGTTGTGGCTCGACCAGACGACTAAGCTGATGCACACCGTCTTCCAGCGCTCAAATACTTACCGTGCCCTGCATGCGATGTATGAGGAGCTGGGGGCGTTCGGCACGGCGGCCAGCATCATCCTGCCGGACTTCGATGATGTGCTGCACCACTACCCGCTGACGGTGGGGGAATATGCGGTGGCGACCAACTGGAAAGGCGAGGTGGATACGCTGTATCGTGAGTTCCAGAAGACGGTGGCGGAGACGGTGCGCGAATTCGGCTACGACAATTGCAGCCCTGCCCTGCGCCGCTGCTATGACAATGGGCGGTATGATGACTGGGTAAACATCATCCATGCCGTCGAGCCGCGCTTGGAGCGGGATGCTTCGCGCCGTGATGCGCTGAATATGCCGTGGCGTTCGGTGTATTTGGAAAAAGGGGCGGGGGAAAACGAGGTGCTGCGCGAGGGCGGTTTTAGGCGTTTCCCGGCACTCTGCCCGCGCTGGACGGTATCGGGCGGGGATATTTACGGCCACAGCCCGGGCATGGAGGCATTGGGCGATATTAAGCAGCTGCAGCACGAGCAGCTGCGCAAGGCGCAGGGTATCGACTACAAGACCAACCCGCCGCTGCAAGTGCCGACCAGCCTGAAATATCGGGATGTGGACAGACTGCCCGGCGGGATTATGTACACCGATTCCGCCGGCTCGCAGGCAGGCATCCGCCCGCTGTATGAAGTGCAGCTGGATTTAAACCACCTGTTGCAGGATATTCAGGACGTGCGCGGGCGCATCCGCAGCACCTTTTATGCGGATTTGTTCCTGATGTTGAGCAATCAGCAGAATCCGAACATGACGGCCACGGAGGTGGCGGAACGGCATGAGGAAAAACTGCTGATGCTGGGGCCGGTATTGGAGCGTTTGCAGAACGAGTTACTCGATCCGCTGATTGAAACCACCTTCGACTTTATGCAGGAAGCGCAGATGCTGCCGCCGCCGGAAGAACTGGCGGACGTGGATATCGATATCCAGCTGGTATCGATGCTGGCGCAGGCGCAGCAGGCGGTGGCTACCAACAGCATCGACCGCTTCATTTCGACCGTGGGCGGGGTGGCGCAGTTCAAGCCGGAGGTGTTGGACAAGATCGATGCCGACCGCTTGACGGATGTGTACGCTTCGGCCTTGGGCGTGGATCAATCCATCATGCTGCCGGATGAGCAGGTGCAGGCGGTGCGCGAGCAGCGGGCGCAACAGCAACAGCAGGCGCAGCAGCTGGAGATGGCCGGCCAGGCGGCGGATGCGGTGCAGAAGGTGAGCCGGGCTGCCGGCAATACGGATGTGACGGAGGCGTTCAGCGGCTATGCTTAGGCAAGGCGGGAATAAAGGGCGGCGCAGGCTACCTTTTTTGTTGGGATAGTTAGCGATAACGGCGGCAAATATACTCCAACATTCTTTCTGCTTCAGAATCTGGAATTACATCATGAAAAATAGCTGTATTGCCTTGATTACGCAAAACTCTTTCCCCTTGTTCTTCATCATAGAAAGCAAAAAAAGTTGTAGCAAATTGGCGCTGCCTGCATTTGATACGCATATGTATTTTTGCATAACTGCCGCCTGTATTTTCATTGGGATTGTAATTACTATTATTGCCTACAAGGATTGACCAGACCCCATTTCTACTTGCCGTTCTAGTGTCAATATATGTTGTTGTTCCTTTGTCATCAGTATAGATTGGCTTCCATCTATTAGTTTGTGCCTGAGCAAAAGCAGCCATTCCAATCAGTAGCACTATAAATATATACTTTTTCATGATACCCTCTATTTAATTTGTCCAAAGTTATTGATAAATGTAGAAATATCATCTTTGTTGTTCAATAGATACTGCTTCCCTTTATCTAAAATTGAGATGCTGATAGATAGTGAATCTTGACCTTTGATGATACCTCGGTTTTTAAGCGTAGTAATGTGGCTGCTCGGAATAACGGCAAAGGATGTTTTAGTGAGTTCGCGCAAGGCGAATACATAATAGGTATTGCCGCTGTGGTTGGTTTCAAAAGATTTTTGGTTGATACTGAAACCAAAACTGCCATTGGCACGCGGCTGAGATGTTTTCACTTGGATATGGTAATAAACGTTTTCTTTTGATGCGACAATATCAATCCCTTTATCCACTACCATTAACGATGCATTAAAGCCCCAGAATAATAGCTCGCTCATCACCGCTAGCTCGCCAGCTTTGCCTAAAAAGGCAGAATCCACAGGCGGAGCAATGTTTTGTTCTGTAGGGTTGGCTACTCTCAGTTTCTTCAGACGGTACACGCCACGCTTGTAGGAAACAACCTTCCCTTTCGCATCTTTTTTACTGGCAACCTTAGTAAAAACGGCGTCTTTCTTTTTCACATGGGCAGCAAGCGCTGATGATAGTTTGTTGCTGAATGTGTCAGCATCCATTCCCATATTGTGATTTATCCTGACAGCTTCAATAGCAATATCAGATACATGGCCTTGTTTCCCTGGCATGTCAGCTAGGATTTTATATGCGGCTTGCAAGATTTGGCTGAGATTTTCCATAAGTAGTCCTTGATAATATTGACTTCCATCTGCCCAACAATTATGATGATCTCACTACTAAATCACAAGCGGATATCTGCCCCGTCAGTGCACATTTTTTGTGCCTATCGGTTTCGTTGCTCTCTCCTTGCATGAGATTAGCGGCACAAAACGCCAAGTTTCTCTGGCGGGTCTATACGCAGAAA